>JAWKTM010000025.1:0-97329 GCA_041399085.1 Pirellulaceae bacterium | reverse complement strand
TGATGCTAATGCTGGACGACGACCGCGTGAAACTGAAACCGGGCGAGCAACCGGTCATGCGGCGCGTCCGTTTTCGCACGCTCGGCTGTTATCCGCTGACGGGGGCCGTCGAGTCGAATGCGACCACGCTGCCCGAAATCATCCAAGAGATGTTGCTCACCAAAACATCCGAGCGGCAAGGCCGAGTCATTGACCAAGACGAAGGTGGCGCCGGCATGGAAGAGAAAAAGAAACGTGGCTATTTCTAATGCCGCTGCGAGATTCGCGTCACTGTGAGATCACAAGCTTCCCATTCTGAAATCAAATATCCATGTCTCATCAGTCCGAACTAATCGCCACCGATATCGACGCCTACTTGGCTCAGCACGAGCGCAAAGAGCTGATGCGGTTCATAACTTGTGGCAGCGTCGACGACGGCAAGAGCACGCTGATTGGCCGTTTGCTGTACGACTCAAAAATGATCTATGAAGATCAGTTGGCCGCGATTGAAAAGGATTCGAAAATCCACGGCACGACGGGCGGACGGTTCGACCCGGCGTTGCTAACGGATGGATTGCGAGCCGAACGCGAACAAGGCATCACCATCGACGTGGCCTATCGCTATTTTTCCACGGCGAAACGTAAGTTCATCATCGCGGATACGCCGGGCCACGAGCAATACACTCGCAACATGGCGACTGGGGCTTCCACGGCCGACTTGGCCATCATTCTGATCGATGCCCGCCATGGGGTGATGACGCAAACGCGCCGTCATAGCTTCATCGTCTCGCTATTGGGAATTAAGCACGTCTTGGTGGCCATCAACAAAATGGATTTGGTCGATCACAGCCAAGAAGTATACGACCGAATTCGCGCCGAATACAAAGACTTCGCCACTCGCCTGGACATCCCCGATCTACACTTCATCCCCATATCGGCGTTAAATGGTGATAACGTTGTCGATCGCAGCGCGGCCATGTCATGGTATGACGGCCCAACGCTGATGGCCTTCCTGGAAAACGTCTATATCGGTTCCGATCGCAACTTCGAGGATTTCCGCTTCCCGGTTCAATTTGTGAACCGGCCGCACTTGGATTTCCGCGGGTTCTGCGGCACGATCGCATCGGGCATCATTCGCCGCGGCGAGGAAATAATGTCGCTGCCATCGCGCAAGACAAGCCGCGTCAAGTCGATTGTGACATTCGACGGCGAATTGGAGGAAGCTTTCGCGCCGCTATCGGTCACTCTCACGCTGGAAGATGAAATCGATGTGAGTCGTGGTGATATGATCGTGCGGCCGGGCAATGTGCCGCGCGTGGCGGATCGCTTCGACGCGATGATTGTGTGGATGTCGGAAGAACCGATGGTTCCCGGCAAACAATATGTTATCAAGCATACCGCTAAGAATGTTCCGGGAACCATTACAACCCTTCGCTACCAAGTCGATGTGAACACGCTGCATCGGCGCGAAGCGCCGACGTTGAAGTTGAATGAGATTGGTCGCTGTGCCGTCTCGCTAAGCGCCCCGGTGGCGTTCGATGGCTACAAGCGAAACCGTGCCACCGGCGCTTTTATCATCATCGACCGTATTACAAACGCGACCGTCGGCGCGGGAATGATTCTGGATCGCGGAACAGACGCCGATCGCCACGATCACTGGGACGAGGCGCCGCATGCTCAGACTTTGAGCGTCGAGACCAGCGCAGTCTCGGCGGAAGAACGTCAAGCTCGGTTTGGACAACAACCCGCCACGTTGCTGCTGACCGGCCTCACGGGCGCGGGCAAGACGACGATCGCTTATGCCCTAGAACGACGACTGTTCAACGAAGGCCGAGCCGTTGCGGTCTTGGACGGCCAGAATCTGCGTCGGGGCATCAGCCGCGATCTCGGATTCACGTCCGATGAGCGCAGCGAGAATTTGCGCCGCGGAGCCGAAGTCGCCAAGCTGATGAACGAAGCTGGCTTACTTTGCATCGCGGCGTTCGTCGCCCCCAGCGAGGAAGTGCGGCAGAAGGCGGCGGATGTCGTGGGACGCGAGCGGTTCCTCGTCGTGCATCTCTCGGCCCCCGTCGAAGTGTGCCGGGAACGTGACACCGACGGGCACTATAAGATGGCCGACTCTGGCGAGATCGCCCTGTTCCCCGGAGTGACTGCCGCGTATGAAGAGCCGGCTTCTCCTGAACTCATTATTGCTACCGACAAATGTTCCGTCGATGAATGCGTGAATCAGCTAGTAGAGTTGCTTCATAAGCGAGGTATTTTGAACTAGGGAGGCGCTAGGTCAGAAATCGCTTGTCCTATTTGCGGCTTGTGAGCGAGTTCCAAATAGCGCAAAGGCCGCTGAGATGTCAACATCTTCTAACGGCCTCATCCGTGATCGCCTAGCAGCGGATTGTACTGCCGGTTGGCTAATTCGATGTCAAACGGAAGTCAGCAGCTTCGTCACCACCCTCCGAGACGTCGTAAGTTAGCTTGCTCTGTTCCGGATCGCTGTAATGATCGGGTATTATCTCCCCTCCGATATCCGCAGGGCCTCCGCCGCCGTCTTCGGCCATCGACATCGCTCTTAGCTGTTCTTCGTCGATTCCAGCTTCGGGGTCTAGCTCAATAGCACCCGGTTTGATTTTGCTGAAGTAGACCTTATTGACGCCGGGTACCGCGCCTTGAACAAGTTCGTATCGCCCCGACGAATCCGTCTTTCCGTACCCTTTAAACTCGTCGCTTAGGAAGCTTACTTCGACCCCCTCGAGCGGTTTTCCGTCTAGGTAGACGGTACCTGCCACCCTGGCGGTTTTCGGACGCTTTCGTCCTCCACCGCAACCCAATACCATCAGAGTGACCAAGCAGATGACAACATAATATTTGAGAGCCATGACTGAGAATCCGAAAAATATCGCAACACAAAAATCAGGCAACGATGGGACGAAGATAGCCAATCGTTGCACATACCGAATGAATAAGCCTGTCATGACGAGCGAGACGACCTTGCTGTCATTTAGGTTTAACATCTAGGGCAGTTGAACCGCTGCGCCGTCGTGGATATAAGCTAGACGCACGAGCGTCAAGTAATCGACTGTTTCAGGGATGAAATGCGTCGAACCATCGCAGTAGACGAATTGTGCGCCACCGGGATGCAAACTGTGAAATTGCCAAGCATATGTTCGTCCCAACGCATTATTCTGGTATGGTCCATTGACATTCCAGTCGTTCTTATAGGCGGCAACCTCATTCGCGGTAAGTACTGTGGTCGAACTAGATACAACGCGACCGTGGCAACAAGTGTGCGTGCCTGTCATGCCCCACGGCCCATAGTGTGTCGACGTCTTGAATCGCCCTCCAATGGCTTCGCCAACCGCGAGTGTATTTGCCGTGCCATCCGTGATGGCCGCAAAGTTGGCAGCGCCATCGTTTCCGAACGCTCCCTGCCGGATGTCACCGCTCTTTGTCAACCAGGGCGAATCGTAATCGGTAAACACGCCTGTGGAGAATAAGTAACTTGTTCGTATGGCATTGCGTCTTGAATAGAACGAATTTGTTCCAGGGTCGTAGTTGGAAACTTCACCAGCTTGAGGATGCGATGGACATTTCAGCATCTCTAGGTCGACGTTGTATATGCCGTCATTAGCTGAATCATTCGAGCCATTCGCAATTGCATGACCGTAGGGGCTGGAGGTTGAGGATGGCGCTCCGAAATTGTACTTGTCGTTGAGGTTTTGCTGCTCGTAGAAAGGGGCCATTAAGATCCAGCCGGTAGTGTTCTTTACGCCTCCGTGAGCAGCATGGTAGGAAGCGCTATTGTATCGCCCGGATGCCATGAGGGCTGGCGGAAATGTCTTGTAGGTGTCGTGGTAGTTGTGAATTGCCAACCCCATCTGTTTTAGATTGTTGGCACAGCTCGACCTCCTTGCGGCTTCACGAGCAGCTTGCACTGCAGGTAGCAGCATTGCCACCAAGACGCCGATGATCGCAATCACAACAAGCAGTTCCACGAGCGTGAAACCACGAACATCAATCGTTCGTTTCATCGCAAAGTCTCCAATACCAAACTATGACGAGTACAATCACATCGACTGGCTTGAGCCAGGCAATACGCGGATGTATTGGGAGAAACCGTCACGCGAGAGAGAATCTCTCGGATCAGATGCACGCAATTAGAGCAGGTTTTGTCGAGAATGCAACTAAAAAAAGTCTTCGGAAAGAAGAAACACAAACGCCTGTTCGTGTTTTGTTCGCGGCCGATGTAGCCGAAGAGTTGCTGCGTGAACCAATGGGCTGGTCACGGACGAGTGCGTGCGTCAGATAGAAAGCCTTAAATTCTCTGGAAATCTAATTCGTTTTTGCCCTTCGAAAGTCTCGGCACCCAGAGGCGGAGCGTGACTGGGCTTAAGAAGCCGGTGTCCATGACCAGCAAACGGAGCGACACGGTTGAGGCAGTTGCCTAGCTAACGACTAACCGTACTTGATTTCTGAGCTGCGATTTCCAGGCGAGATTGCAGCGTGGCGGCTGGGACGTAGCCGGGGATCGAGTCGAGGACTTGGGCGTCGGGGCCGATAATGACCGTGGTGGGATAGATGCGAATGTTCAGCTTTCGCACCAATTCTGGGATCGATCGGCCATTGACCGACGATGCCACGAACGTACCCATCACTTGCCGAGCGACCGATTCGTTCGAGTAGGTTTCCCGTTCCATCTTGGTGCAAAAGACGCATCCGTCCGTTTTGACGAACAACAGCAATGGCTGCTTCTGCGTCTGGGAATTCGCCCAGGCCTGTTCCACGTCCGATTGCCAATCGATCCGAGCCGCGGTCGGTTCGTTGGCGAACGCCGGTTGGGAATGGACGCCCAGCGCGGCAACCAAGCCGAACAAGATATGCGCTAACGAACGACGCGCGAGATGCATCGAGAGACTCCCCATCCTTGGAAAGGCCTGCGGCAAACTGAATGTTGGGTTCGAGACGAAGCAGCAGTGCCTCGCCTCGGCCGAAACAATTTATCGGCGGTTCCGATGGGGGACTGCCGCTCGGTTCCGATTATGCCGGTTTTAACGGTGCTGCGACGAATCGGCGGCAATAAGTCGGCGGCGACAACGCCCGCAGGCAGCGGCTACTTGCCCAGCGTCCGCTTGGCCGCCGCGATCACGCCCGACGTCGTGATGCCGAACCGTTCATAAAGCTGCTTGAACGGAGCCGAGGCCCCGAAGCTGCTCATGCCGACAAACTCGCCGTCGCAACCGAGATAGCGATCCCAGCATTGACGCACGCCCGCTTCGACCGCCACGCGAGCCGTCACGCTGGGCGGCAACACGCTGCGTCGATACTCGACATCCTGCTCCTCGAACAGGTCCATGCACGGCATGCTGACAACGCGAGCTTTCACGCCTTCGGCAGTCAACTGTTCGTAAGCCTCGACGCACAACGACAGCTCGCTGCCGGTACCGATCAAGATCACCTCGGGCTTTCCGTCCGCGGCATCCGCCAGCACGTAAGCTCCGCGAGCCACTCCTGCGACCGGCGCGTACTTTTCGCGATCCAACGTCGGGATGTTCTGGCGAGTCAACACCATCGTGGCCGGACGGTTGCCCAATTGCAGTACGGTTCGATAGCACTCAGAGACTTCATTCGCGTCGCCGGGCCGCATCACCAACATGCCCGGAATCGCTCGACAAGCGGCCAAGTGTTCGATCGGTTGATGCGTCGGGCCGTCCTCGCCCAAACCGATGGAGTCGTGCGTCATCACGTAAATCACCGGCTGATGCATCAGGCTGCTCAACCGCATCGATGGCCGGCAGTAATCGGTGAACACGAAGAAAGTTGCGCCATACGGCCGCAAACCGCACAGCGCCATGCCATTGCAAGCCGCCGCCATTCCGTGCTCGCGAATTCCGAAATGCAGATTGCGACCCGCGTAGTGCTCCGCGCTAAAGTCCGCTTCGCCGTCGAGCAGCGTCATGGTCGACGGAGCCAAGTCGGCCGAACCGCCAATCAGCCACGGCAGATTCTTTGCCAGTCCGTTCAGCACTTTGCCCGACGTAACTCGCGTCGCCAAACCCTTCGCGTCCGCCGCGAAGACCGGGATGTCCTTGTCCCAACCTTCAGGCAACTCGCCCGCGAAAACCGCCTTCAACTGCGCCGCTTCGGACGGGAATTCCTTGCCATATCGATCGAACGCCGCTTCCCAATCCGACCGCAATTCGCTGCCTCGTGAGCCGATGCCGCTGGCGAAATGCGATCGCACTTCATCGGGGACGAGAAACTTTTCGTCTGCCGGCCAGCCATACGCCTGCTTCGTCAAGCGAACTTCGTCTTCGCCCAGCGGCGCGCCGTGGGCGCCGTGCGTATTGGCTTTGTTGGGCGAACCCCAACCGATGATGCTGCGCAACACGATAATGGTCGGCCGATCCGTGACGGATTCGAATTCAGCCAGCGCGCCTTGGATCGCGTCCAGATCATTCGCGTCGTCCACTCGGATCGCATGCCAGCCCAGCCCTTCGAATCGCCGAGCCACATCTTCGCTAAAGGCCAAGTCCGTTTCGCCTTCGATCGTGATCTTGTTGTCGTCGTAGATCCAACACAAATTCGATAGCTTCAAATGTCCAGCGATCGAAGCGGCTTCGCAGCCGACGCCTTCCATGATGTCGCCATCGCTGCACAATGCGAACACGTTGTAGTCGAACAGCTCGAAGCCGGGTCGATTGTACGTCGCGCCCATCCATCGCGAAGCCATCGCCATGCCGACGCTGTTGCCGATGCCCTGGCCCAGCGGCCCGGTCGTGGTTTCAATCCCCGCGGCGAATCCATATTCGGGGTGCCCAGCACATGGGCTATTCATTTGTCGAAAGTTCTTCAAATCGTCCAGCGATAACGAAGGTCGATCTAGCGGCTGGCCCTGTTCGTCGGTGGCCTTAACGCCAGCCAAATGCAAGATGGAATAAAGCAGCATCGACGCATGGCCGCACGACAAGATGAAACGATCGCGATTAGGCCAGTTCGGACAAGCCGGGTCGTACCGCAGATGTTTTTGCCACAACGCGTAGGTGACCGGCGCCAAGGCCATCGGAGTGCCGGGATGCCCGCTGTTCGCGGCCTGCACGCCGTCCATCGACAAGGTGCGAATGGTGTTGATGGCCAGTTGTTCGATGCTGGAGGTCGCTGTCGACATGAGAATCTCGGAGTGAATATCAACGGCAGCGGGCCGCTGGACTACGAAGCAAAGAGGGAACACCGGGCGGCCGTCAACCGCCTCCGGGCCGTCCCATCCCCGGCCCGGAAAGCCGCCTAGTCTAGTAGCCGCCTGGCAAAACGGTCAACGCGGTGCGAGGCGCCTTGCCGTTCGCGGCCGCCGCGACCGAGCGAACCTCAAGCTACTTGCGAATTCGCCAGTAAATCTCTTTGGCGTTCTCCGCCAACACCTGCTCCATACGCGATCTGGGAATCGTTGCGCCGTGCGTGAGGATCAACTCGCGAATGTCGTACAACACCGGTTCCGCCTCGGCAAAGTAGCTGTGTCCCAGCAGCGATACGTCGATGTTCGACACTTCAATCGTGTCGATCCCTTTCACCACGGTGATCGGCGGAGTGAACCCGGCTCGGTTCGTGCGGTTTACGATCATCGACGAGGCCAGCGCCAAGTCCGTCGCCGAGACATACATCGTGGTCCGGTCGCTGATTTGGGGATAGGCCAATGCATTCTCAATGAACGACTCGCTTTCCACGTCCGGGGCCGCCAAGATAATCTGACCGAACTTACTTAGCCCAGCCTTTGACGCACCGCTGGCTTCCGAATCCGCTTGCCTCTCGACGATGTGATTCAAAACGCGCAGCATCCCGCGATTTCCCATGCTGTGTACAAGCACGTGGATCCGTTCCGCGCCGCTGTGTTCTAGCAACTCGTCGAAGTATTGACAGATGAACGCTTCACTGGCTTGAACCATCTCGCCATCTTCGTCATAGCCCATCAGATCGCCTCGCGACGGCCAACTGTAGAACGCCGTGACGCCGGGGAAATTCAAATCAAAGCCAATCTGAGCCGCTCGCAACGCGGCCTCCTTGAACGACACGTTGAAGCCATGCAGATAGACCAGAATGTCACGCTCGTTGCGAAGCTCCTTGCCCGCCGGCTTGGCCAAAGCTTGGGCCAGCGCGGCGTGCATCGACGCCCAATACATCTCGCGCGACAATGCATGCGTGTCCTGCAACTTCAGCCGGTCGTCGAACATAAAGAACCAGCGTTCCCACCACGGCGATCCCAATTCTCCGAAACGGTGTGACTTCGGAATCGTCACTTGGCACGCGCCGTAGTGAATCCGCTCGTCCGATTCCGCCCCAAACCCTTTCCCGATGTTGCGAGGATTGACAGGCTTGCGATTGGTGCCGTACCACACTCGATAAACATGGGCGGCGGACTTCTTGGGAGACAGGCCGCGAGTCGCCATGCCGGAGACGATTCGTCGGTCGACGCCCACGGCGGGCGGTTCTGGTTCGGCTGGTGGAACCGATGGCTTGGGTCTCGGTGAAACACCCACCGCGGACGGTTCCTCACCCTCCGGCGTTTCCGCGCCGCGAGGCGCCCATAGCGATTCAAGCAAACGTGGCGTGGGATCCCCGTATAAGACAAAGCTGGCCCAACTGAGTGCCTCGCGAGCCGGAAAGGCCCAAGCTCTCGCGATCTCGTCCTCGGGCAACAAGAATTGCTTCATCTCATGTTTGGCTTTCCATAGCGATTCGCCCAAACTGGCTTGTTCCAGCAGCAACTCGCGATAGAAAGCTCGGGCCAAACCCGCAGCCACGTGATCCACGACCGGCCAAAGCGGACCAATATAAGCCGCCACGCCTTCGTTAATAAAAGCCGTCGCCAGGCCGTAGACATCGCCGTAGTAACGCTTCGTCGTTCGCTGCGTTTGCACCGCGTCTTCCTCGGATGAACTCGCCTCCCGGCCGTCCATAGCCGCTTCACAGGCGCTCGCGTACACCATCCACGGTGGCGAATCGGTCCAAGCCAAAGTGTTCGCGATCTCGCGCGCGGTCAACAAACCGTCGCTCAACGCCCACGCGCTGGCTTCGGGACAACCTTCCACATACTTGGCATGTCCGGCGAAATGCACAATATCAAAGTGACCGCTGCGCAGCAGTTCACGCATCTCTAATACTGTTAATCGTACACCGATATAATGGGTCACCTGAATCGACGGCACCTGGGCCAACTGCTCGTCCAACTGCCGCAGCGTTTCGACAACCGTAGCCGCTTCGGTCCGAGCGCCCGGTAATTGTTCGGGATGGTCCTCAAAGGAATCGGAGAACACGGGATCGCCGATCACCAACGCCCGAATCACACCCGGCTGGCGCTGGACCGGCGGGCGCGTGACGGCCAACTCCATAAAGACTTGTCGGCCGACGGCATATTGCTCACATAACATACCATCGCGATCGTACATCAATTCCCAAGGATATCGCATCAATTCCCGCGGGATTCGCAATCGCAAATGGGGCGGCCGGCCGGCCGGCGTCATCATCGCGCGGCGTTCCTCGCGCAACCGATCCCCAAACCTTTGAATCACATCTTCGCCAAGCGTGCGGCCAAGCGTTTCCAGGGGTCCGCTGTCCCACAAAATCTGCTCGCCAATAAAAAACGCTTCCAGACCGCGCACGGCCGTCTCGAACGTGCGGGGAAACACTTTCGTCACATGTTCCGCTAACGTCGCTTGTTTGATCGACGATTCCAATCGCAGTCGATAATCGTCGCACGAGCATGTTTCATTTGGCTCATTCTCCAATGACAAGGTCAAGCTTCCATCCTCTTGAAAGACCTGCATCTCCTGTTTGAGTCCGCTCATTACGGACCGTGGCCCAATCAACCGACCCAATACCGCGTCTCGGGTTCCGCCACTCTCGGTCGCCAGCATGGATCCAATAAGCCGCCATAACACATGCGGCTTTTCCAAGATCATTTGAAAGACGCCTAAAAGCGACGCCCAATGCACTCGGCTCGAAAACCGCAAATTGAAATAGTTATAGTCGGAAGGCCGCGTCTGACTTTTCTGTAGATTTCCCCCAACCCCAGGCAATAGAATCGAGAGCTTGCGATCCGCACCTTGGTTGTGAATATAGTACAGACGATTCGAAGCCAACCAACTCGCTTGATAAGCGCTTGTATCGGAATCCTTGGGAGCGGCAGCTATTTCCGCATCGGTCAACGCAGGATCCAATTCGTTCAGCGCGTTCATCGTCAATTTGAGCAACCGCTGAAGGCGTTCTTTCTGACCAAAGGCTTCCGGCGCTAACTTTTCCTGCTTTTCTAGCGACTTCCGTAGTTGGCCGAGAAGTTGCAGAAGATCAACCGCCGGCAACAGGCCGGACGGTTCGATGTTCTCCGAGGCAGGTTCGGTTGAGTCATCCGACTCGTCAGCCGTTTCTCGATACACCCTGTGAAGATCACATTGCGTCGCATTACATAGCTCGGCGGCGTCTTTCGCGCTGCGTTTTTGCAGGCGAACGCAACTCTTATTCGTCTGGTTGAGTGACTCCAGAATGTGCCAATCACCCAGGTTGTATAACAGTGCGAGGGCTAGAGTGTCCAACACGCGAGCCGCGCGGCTAAGGACGTAATTCGATAAGTTGACCGCCACGATCGGGGATTGCAGCTCGGGATAAGCTTTCGCCACGGTGTCGACCACCTTGCTGGCGAGTTGGCGTCCGTCGAGTGGATCGGCCGACTCGGGGGTCCGCAACTTATCATCCCACAATTTGATGATTCTGTCATAAGGCCAACCATCGTCTGGCATCACCGCGGGCGCTGCTACCAATGCGTCGGCAAGGTCTTCTAATTCATAGGCGAATTCGATAAACGCCGCGCCGCCCACGTCTAATCCGAATAGGTCAACCCGCAATCCGTCGCGTTGCAGCGTCTCCAGAATCTCACGCAGTTCGTGCGGCTCCAGCGCATCGTTGCTCGTAAAGTCATGGCACAACGAGAAGAGTTGTGAATTGACGAGTGTTTCAAGTTCCCGATGAGCGGCCTGCTGATCGTTGGCGTCTTTGTCATTCTCGATTCGCTGTTTCAGTTGCGGTCGCTGGCGCAAGACTCGTTGTTCGACATATTTCGGATCGATCCCCAATCCCGAGAAAATGATGGCCACTCGCTCGGTCGGAAACTGGGTCATTCCCCAACGGAAGAACTCGATCGCTTCCTTGGGGTCGCCCGTGTTGACGCGGGCCTTGTTGAGGCTCGGATCGGCCACCAGTTGTTCCGTCGCGGCGCCGCCGTCCGCCAGAACATAACGTTTGGCGCCATCCGGTCGATCGATCTGCACAAGCACCTGGATGTTGTCGGTGCTGCCGACCGAACAGATCTCACGAAAGTCGGCTTCGATGTAGCTCGCCAGATCGTTGTCGCCACACAGGTAGAACAAGAACAGCCACTTTTTCGGAACGTCTGGCTGCGTTGCTTCCGATGGGGCTTCTTGCTCGGGGCGTTCTTTAGCCATAGCCGTTCTCTCGCTGAATGCCCCAAGACTCGAAAAAAGGATAGGTCACAATCGGGTGGTTGCGATTGACGCGATCGCAGAGATCGCCACCGCGCTGGCCATCGATAACTTCAATAAGCAGCGTGGAAACCTGCCACAGGCACTATCACTGTGATAGACGGAATCATCGTAACCAGAACCGCCACGCGTTTCACGCAACCGATGGACTAATGCCACCTAACGCGAATGTGCGGCTGAGTTACCTCGACCGATTCTGGCGCGAGGTTGACAACAGCCAACTCGGTTTCGCCGTGGCGGTTGCCGGGAGTTAGTAGCAATAGGCTCGTGTCCGGCCGAGTTCGACAAAACGCGATGGCGTCGTCTGGAGCCAAAACAAACATGGCTGTCGCCAGCGCATCGGCTTCGGCGGCGTTCGACGTGATCACCGTGGCCGAAAGAACTCCCTGCGAGGGAAAGCCCGTCCGCGGATCAATAACATGGCCGTATCGCCGGCCTTGATGGTAGAAAAACTGATTCGCGTCGCCCGAAGTGCCCACGGCTCGATCTCGTAGCCAGAGCAGCGCCAACTGTTTCTCCGGCTTCAACGGATCGCGCAGCGCAATTGACCAGCCGCGGCCGCGCGACGCCTCGCTCGCTCGCTCGCCACGAGCCAAAATGCTGCTCTTTCCGCCGTGCAGGATGAAGTTTTCTACACCTTCGTCTTCGAGACGCGAGGCACATTGATCCAACGCGTAGCCCTTGCCAATCGCGCCCAGATTGATTTCCATCCCGGCACGCAGGAAACGAATCGTGCGTTGCGATTCGTCTAACTCCAGATGGCGATAACCGACCGAAGCCAATGCCTCGTTCACCTCGCTGGCTTCGGGAAAGCGGCCTTCGCGGCGATAGAATCCCCAAGCTCGAATCAACGGCCCGGCGGTGATGTCGAACGCGCCGCCCGTCGCCTCGCTCAACGCACGGGCTCGCCGGAGCAAAGCAAACAACCGGTGCTCGACTGTCACCGGCCCGGCCGACGCCGTCTGATTGATCCGGCTCACTTCGCTGTGCGAGCGGTAGACGGTCATCTGATCTTCCAGCGTCTCGACCACATCCAGGGCTCGCATCGCCGCCTCGGTGGCTCGCTGATGTTGGCGTGCGTTCATCAGCACTTGAAAATCACAGGCCATCGCCCGCCGAGAAACTTCGATCAGAAACTGTTCCGCATGGGCGGGGCTGAAAGAATCCGCTGCGGCGGGCCGTGTTGCCGAGCGTTCGCCGGGCGGCGAATCGTGATCCGGCAACAAGGCTTCGACCGCGTCCAATGCGGATTGACCTTGAAGAAACTCTCGGCGGGATGATCGTCGGCGCTCTTTCATGTCGGCATTATAAGCCACCAAGTTCGCTCGTCCGCACCGACAGCGACGCCAACCGATCAAGAAACGACGCAACCCGGCGTCGTTGGCAACGCCGGGCTGGCCGTGAGTATGTTTGTGCCCAGGAGAGAACGGCTGTGCCTGGGGTCGGAGCGAAGCGAAGCCCCCAGACTTACGTCTGGAGGCTCTTGTTGGTCGGGCTTTGCCACCCGAAAGCTCCGTGGTCGCGAACCACTAGTAGCAGCCCCAGTACGACACGTAGCACGGCGAGTACGTTTGCACGTAGGTCACCGGGCGATAGCAGTACAGCGGTTGGTAGTAGGTGTAGCACGGCGAGTAGCAGTTGTAGCTGTAGCCGTAGTTGTAACCCCAACCACAGTGCCGATAGCCGAACCGGCGGAAGCAGGCTTCGATCGCTTGGTCCGAATTCTCGCCGGCATTGGAAGCCAGAGCGTCGACATCCAGGCCGTCCAGGCTGGCGTCTTCGATCGCGATCTGGGCGTCTTGAATCGAGCTGGCATCCAACTTGGCCACTTGGCCGAACAGATCGTCTTCGGCCATCACGCTGGTGGCAATCAACAACATCGGAACAACGGCGAGCACCAATTTCTTCAACATCGCAAAACTCCTCGAATCGGCAGCTTGGTTGGTTCTTGGAAAGCCGCGAGTCTGCCGTGTGTCGCGTCTTTCCTGATTTGTCACTAACCAACCAAGCGACGATCCGCGGCCGTTGTTACCGATGCGAAAAAGTTTTCGCGGCGGTGTATGCAAGCAAAAGCAAGCCGCAACTCGATCGGCCGAACTCTTCTGGTACGCTGGCGTTCGGCGACGCGGGGCTGTCACGCACGGGATTCTCGGAAAGGAGCTGCTTGTGATTCGACGAACTTTGGGCCGCACCGGATTAGAGGTTTCGCAGCTTGGCTATGGCAGCATGGGCATTCGGGGGCCGAATACGTGGGGCGTGCGAGTCGCCAGTGACGAGGCGGCCGAAGCGATCCTCAACCAGACGCTGGACGCCGGGATCAACTTCATCGATACCGCGCCGGATTATGGCATCAGCGAAGAGCGGATAGGCCGATATATTGGCTCGCGACGCGGCGAGTTTTTTCTGGCGACGAAGTGCGGATGCGCCTACGTCCAGCACGACGACCACATTCACATCGAGCACGACTACAAGCCCGATGTGGTGCGGCGGAATTTGGAAACCAGTCTTCAGCGATTGCGGACCGATCATGTCGACGTGCTGCAATTCCACGGCGGAGATGCCAAGACACTGGAGCGCGAGGGACTGATCGATCTGCTGGAAGATTTTCGCCGCCAGGGATTGGTGCGGTTCATCGGCACGTCCAGCTCGCTGCCAAATCTGCCCGATCTGATTGCGTTGGGCGTGTTCGACACGTTTCAGATTCCGTATTCGTGCTTGGCGCCGCAGCATCACGATTGGATCTCGCGAGCCGCGGCGACGGGAGCCGGCATCATTATTCGCGGCGGGATCGCCCACGGTGGCCCGGACGCCGAAATCCAACGTCCGGCGCTGAATGACGTATGGCAGCGAGCCAATTTGGACGAGTTGCTGACGGAAGGGATGCAGCGAGCCGAACTGGTGCTGCGCTACACCTTGAGTCATCCCGATTGCCACACCACGATCGTTGGCACCTGCAACCCGCGGCACTTGGCCGAGAACTTGTCCGCGGCCGAGCGCGGGCCATTGCCAGCGTCGCTGTACGAAGAAATCACGCGCCGCGTGAGCCAAGCGATTGCGTAGCGGAACCGACCGGCTGATACGGATTGAGAAGTTGTAAGTTGCCGCGAGTTGCGACGCGGGGCGATCCACGACGCAACCAATCGCAGGTTGCTTATCGCTTCGTCCGCCGCGTGCGTTCGTAACGGACATTGCAGCCGATCGGCACGGTTTCCTTCGTTTCCGGCAGCTTGCCAGCTAACGCCGCGGCGATCGCTTCGGCAACGAAATGCTGCTTGATGTCCTTACCGGTGGCGTCGTCGTCCATCGCTCCCATGTAGACGATCTTGCGATCCGCGTTGAGCACGAAGAACTCGGGCGTGCGCGACGCTCCGAAGTCGCGGGCGATCTGCTGCGATTCGTCGTACAGATAGGGAAACGTGAACTTCTTCTCGTGGGCCCGCTCGATCATGGCCGGCAGTGCGTCCTTTTCGGCCTTATTCACGTTGATCGCCACGACCGCCACGGCACTATCGGCCGCTGCATATTTCTGGGCAAGCTGGTTTAAGCGGTCTTCGTAATCGACAGCGTAGGGGCAACTGTTGCACGTGAAGGCCACGACGACGACTCGCTTGTCTTTCAAATCGGACAACGAATGTTGCTTGCCATCGGTTCCCGGCAACTCCCGGTAAACAGGAGCCGGATCGCCGATGTTGATGTCCGGATTGAACTCTCCGGCGACCAGCGAACCGACGCTCGCAAGAACGATGCCGAGCGTGAGAGCGGCGATTGACTTCGTGACGCCGTGCGGAGCGATTTTCATGGGTGGCCTCCCAATTTGTGTGCGAGGAAACGGACTGGCTCATTCTAAACAGAAACGCCGTGGACGGGCTTGGCGGCGATTCACGAGGCGAGCGAGACTCACGAGGCGAGCGTGATTCGCGGCGTGCGAGGCAATTCTGGCTACCCTGCGAGGATGCGACGGGCTCGGCTAGAATCGGCCATCGGATTTGCAAAGGTCGTCGACAGCAGCTTGCGAGGGTTAGCGATGAGTTCACCAGCCAACTTCAACGGTTTAATCGTGGCGGCGCTAGAAAGCCGCCGAGCCAGCGAGATGGCCCGCTTGATCGAACGTCACGGCGGCGTGGCGCGCGTCAGTCCGTCGATGCGCGAAGTGAAACTCGAACGTTCGCCCTCGGCCGTCGATTTTGCTCATCGACTGATTACCGGCGAAGTCAGCACGGTGATTTTCATGACGGGCATCGGGTTTCGCCAAACGTTAGCGGCGGTCGAGCGGCATGTGGACCGGCAACGCTTTCTGGATACGCTGGCCGATGTGACCACTGTCGGACGCGGTCCGAAGGTGTTGGCGGCGATGCGCGAGGTCGGCATGCAGCCAACGCATCGCGTGCCCGAGCCCAACACATGGCGCGAAGTCCTGACGACACTCGATCAATTCGTGTCGCTCGATAATCAAACGGTCGCCGTCCAGGAATATGGCAAGGCGAACGCCAGTTTGCATGCTGGCTTGGAGGCGCGAGGCGGTCGTGTGCTGAGTGTCCGGGTCTATCAATACGATCTGCCGGAAGATGTCGAGCCGCTACGGGCCAATGTGCGGGCCTTGGCGGCTGGCGAGCTGGACGTAGTGATGTTCACTTCGGCCCATCAAGTTGCCAATCTGTTGCGCGTCGCCGACGAGCTGGGACTCGACGGACAAGTCCGCTCGATGATGCAAACTCATACCGTAGTCGCCTCGATTGGCCCGACCACTAGCGAGATGCTGCGCGACAACGAATTGCCTGTCGACTTGGAACCGGAGCACTCGAAGATGGGGCATTTAGTCTCCGCGGCGGCTGAACAGGCGCGGGATTTGTTAGCGAAAAAACGTAGCCAAACGAAGTCAACGGCGACCATCACCACTGCCTCACCAACCATCATGGCTCAACCCGATTTCTCTGTCACCGCCGCACTCGACGCAACCGCGCCTTGGTATAACAGCCCCTTCATGAAAGCCTGCCGTCGCGAGCCGACGGATGTGACGCCCGTATGGCTGATGCGCCAAGCGGGCCGTTACATGCAAGAATATCGTGAAGTCCGCGCTAAGACCACGTTCTTAGAACTATGTAAGAATCCGGGGCTGTGTAGCGAAGTGATGTGTACCGCCGTGAATCGTTTGGGCGTGGACGCGGCCATCATCTTTTCCGATCTACTGCCTATCTTGGAACCTTTGGGATTTGACTTGGAGTTTGCGAAAGGCGAAGGTCCCGTCATTCATAATCCCATTCGTGAGACGGCCGATATCGATCGGACGCGCGAACTGGAGGACATGAACGGTTTGGACTTCGTCGTGGAAACCGTGCGACGGACACGAGCCGACTTGCCGGCTCATTTGCCGGTGATCGGTTTCGCCGGCGCTCCGTTCACCTTGGCCAGCTATGCTATCGAAGGCGGCTCCAGTCGCGACTATTTGAATACCAAATCGCTCATGTATCGCGACGAAGGAGCTTGGACCGCATTGATGCAGCGTTTAAGCCGGGCCGTCGTCTTATACCTGAATGCTCAGATCGAGGCAGGCGCGCAATGTGTCCAACTCTTTGATTCGTGGGCCGGGTGTTTGGGGCCCGATGATTATCGCCGCTATGTGTTGCCACATGTGGCGGCCATTGTAGCTGGCATCAAGCCGGGTGTGCCGGTGATAAATTTCGCGACCGGCAACCCCGCTCTGCTGCCCCTGTTGTCAGCCGCTGGCAGCGCGGTGGTGGGCGTGGATTGGCGTATTCGCTTGGACGAAGCTTGGCGGACGATTGGCCACGATCGCGCCGTCCAAGGCAACATGGATCCGTTGGTATTAATGGCCGATCGAGATACGATTCGCGAACGAGTGGCGGAGACCCTGCGCCAGGCGGGCGGACGTCCCGGTCACATATTCAATTTGGGACATGGCATCAATCAACATACGCCTGTTGATAATGCTATCGCGTTGGTCGACGCGGTGCATGAACTGAGTAGCCGCTGAACATCCACGCGGCGGATGCCGTGGCAAGCCGCACGATTCACGAACTCGAACGCGACGTTACTTCGCGGTCGGACTTGGCTGGGTAACCATGTCTGACCAACGCGCTCGCTGCTCGTCGGTCAGCGTGGTTTGAATCTCGCGCCATGCCGTGCTGATAAGTTGAAATCCCACTTCGGCGCGTTCCTCTTCCGTCATCTTTTCCCGATTTTGAAACACTGCTGTGAGATTGAACACGGCGTCATCCACGACTCCGTGAATTCGGGTTTGCTGTTCCGGCTCAAGTTTCAAGTCTTTCATAAATCGACTCGACTTAAGATCGTGAAGCAACATCACACTCTTTGTTAGCTTGACGGCCTTGGGCGTCTGCTGTTTCGGCTTGCTGAAGCCCAAGCCTTCCGTGGGATCCATCAACATGGGAACCGCGATGCCGCTAATAAAGAACGCGCCGCACAGCGCCAAGACGCCGACGGGAAATCGCGAAGTGGGTTTGGCCTCCACTTTCCCGCTCGTGGCCGATTTGCCCGACAACTCCGAGACGCGACGCAATCCGATGCGGCTGCCCGATTCCGTGCTGGTGTTGTGCACCACAAAGGTCTCGAAAACGCCCTGTGACGTTTTCAACAACACACGTTGATTCTCGCGCAGCGGCAGGGGACGTGACGCTTGTACTCCGAAGCCGCCCGCCGACTGCTCCAGCAGATGCACGGGTAGCTTGCTGGAACCGTAACAAAGAACGGCTTGAGCGAACTCGTCGCCTACCGGACAACGGAATGAAGTTCGACGATCATCCGACATGACAGCCTCTCGCCCGCTTGGCGGGACCAATACCCAGTGTGCGGCAAACCGGTGCCACATGAAAACTATAGGTTGCGACGTTGAGCATGTTCTGGTCTTTGCCCCACAAGGCAGGGACACACCGACCGCTCGTGTCATTTGGACGGGTTATAGCGGAGCACCGTGCCGCGCCCTGGCCCTGTCCTCCTACAACGGGACTAAAAGGAGTGCCGGTTATGGCGTCTTTGATGATTAGAGAGGTTCACGCTCGCCGGTTTTTGGGCAAACTTGCGAAGCAAGACCGCTCCAAAGACGAACAAGAATGCGTAATATGATGCCGCGGATCAGCGTCGAGCTAACAACTGAGCGATTCGGTCTTCGGCAACGGGTCATTGCAAACCATGCTGACGGAAAACCGCGTCTCCAGCGACTTCCTCAGTCGAACAGCCGACGTTCCCGGTTTTCTTGGTCGCCGTAGCGCCTGACGTAATCTTTAACGTTGATCTTTCGCCAAGTGTTTTCGCTGCTCATATATCGGACTTTACCAAAGATGGGCCGCTCGGGCCCCCAAGCCCGGTCGTAGCGGCCGAAGCACCAGAAGATGCCGCTGTAGCTATTCGGATTGCGACCATCCAGGGCGTATCTGTTATTTAGCTCGATGAGAATCTCCAACGCATCGCGGGGATGCGCCGTCCACTCCAAGACCTTCTTTCCCCATAACATTCGCAAATAGTTGTGAATGCGACCGTCTTGTACGAGCTGACGTTGGGCCGCATTCCACAGTTCGTCATGCGTGGCGGACTGAGCGAACTCGTCTAATGAGTATGTAAATTGTCGCCGGTCGCCGCGGTGTTGGTCGAGTGTCTCCAACGCCCAATCTGGCAGCGAATCATACTGGTCATAATCGTCACGCTGCGAACAAAAGTTATATCCGACCTCGCGCCACGTAATTAGCTCGTCGAGAAACGATTCCACGGCCGGACTCGCGCCCCACCAACCCTCCGAACTGCCAGTGGCTTTGTCCGATATCTTTTCCGGCGACCAGTTATCGTGAGACGTGACCGCGGCGAATATTTGATGAGATGAGATATGTCCGAAGTGGAGGTAGGGAGACAAACCACTTGCGGAATCAGCCGCCGGATCGTTCCGTTCTTCATAGCGGCCGAGGCGGGCTTTGAGAAAGTGCTGCAACATTTTACTGGCCGCGACGGACCCGCCAGCGCTATTCGGAACGACGCTTACGCGGTGATCGATGGGAAAATCAACCAGCCGCGACGGGTCGTTCGCCAGCCGCTCGACATGGGCCGGCCTCCAGCGACGCGTGATCGTGGTTGGCAAATGGTCGAGTGTCGCCAGCGGCGCGCCTCGCAACGGATGTTCAGCCGGCATCTGCTCCAAATTTGGCCGCAGCTTCTGCTGAAGAAATCGACGAAAGTCGTAGGCTCGCGCGAACACTTTGTTCGCCGCTCGCATCGGCAGCAAACCATTGGAATCCACCAGCTCGAATCGAACCGGGATCTGTTTCGCGGCCGCGTCGACCATCCTCGGCAGAAAGAAACAGGGAAAGTCGTCACTGACCACGACACACGCTCGCCGAGACAACTCGGCTAGAAGTCCCCGCCCGGCCCCGCGTTCCGGTTCCAAATACGGAAAATACAGGACGCGATTCTCGGCCAGGCGCCGGGAATTATCCGCCATTCCTTGGATGATGAAGTGATGTAGGCGGTCGCTGGCCCATCGATAATCGCACCGCAAGGCTTCGAATACGACCAAAGGCCGGTTCAGTTGCCGCGCCCATTCGACTGCCCGCTGCATACTGAAATTCCAGTCGATTCGGCGATTGGCGATCATCCAATACAGGACGAAGTCGCCCTCGGCGTTAATCGGCCGATCGCCAATGGACCGGACGCGGATTTCGGGGACTTGACTCATTCGATATGTCCTTTGGCCCGCGGCTTCCGCGGCGAGCGTTCTCTGTGCGGCTTGGATTCGGGAGTAAAGGCGCACGACATTGTTGGCGGGCGACAAGCCCCATGTTCCGCTGCCACTGAGACGGAGCGAAGTGAATCGATTTGGAGCCAGCGTTAACTCGGCGAATTCTCGCGAACGCTTGATCGCCAGCCCTGGGGCAGGCGATAATGACTGGCTTGAACCGCCCGAGGCCACGCCGAGGAAATCGTCGCCGGGCGCGTTCCGGATGGAAATCGGTCGGACGATTCCCGCAAGATGTTATCCTGCGGCACCCTCGTCGATCGCAACCGCTTAACTCACTCCCGAAGGATATTTCGCCATGTCGAATTCTCGCCAAATTACTCGTCGCCGAATGCTGCAAGGCGTCGCCGCTGCCGGCGCGGCCACCATTATTCTGCCCGCCACTAACCGAGCCCACGGCTATCAATCGGCTAACGACCGTCCGGTTTTTGCCACAATCGGCCTGCGCAATCAAGGCTGGGCCATCACGTCCAAGTCGACGAAGTTCGCCGATTTCGCGGCCCTGGCCGACGTGGATGCGAACGTCTTAGCCGAGAACGTGGCCAAGACGGAAAAGCAGCAAGGCAAGAAGCCAGACGCCTACAGCGATTACCGAAAGATTTTGGATCGCCAAGACATCGACGCGGTAATGATCGCCACGCCGGACCACTGGCACACGAAGATCGCCATCGAAGCGATGTTGGCCGGCAAGGACGTGTATTGCGAAAAGCCATTGACGCTGACAATCGCCGAAGGCAAGCTCATCGAGCAGATGGTCAAGAAAACAGGCCGCGTATTCCAAGTCGGCACGATGCAGCGAACCGAGTCCGGCCATCGCTTTCTGCAAGCCATCGCGCTGGTTCGCCACGGCCGCATCGGGACGGTCAAGAAGGTGACATGTGGAATCAACGGCATGGAGGCGTCACCGGAGATTCCCGTCGCGTCGGTTCCCGAAGGACTTGATTGGGAGACGTGGCTCGGCCCAGCCCCGAAGGTGCCTTATCGTGCGTTGCCCGAGTTGCGACAAGGTTACGGCGGAGGTGTGCCGCTCTATAGCAACTGTCACTATTCGTTCCGTAATTGGCATGAATACTCGGGCGGCAAGCTAACCGACTGGGGCGCCCATCATGTGGACATCGCGTGTTGGGCCATCGGCGCCAGCGACACGGGCCCCAGTAAAATAACGCCAGTCGAGTATAACTTGCCGGTGGAATATAAAGATGGTTGGCCCACGGTCGCCGACCGTTACAACGCCGCGACGAAATTCAAAATACAAGTCGCCATGCCGAACGATATTGAGATGACTATTACCAGCGAAGGAGATAATGGCATCCTGTTCGAGGGAACCAAGGGCCGATTCTTTGTCAACCGTGGCAAGATCACCGGCAAGCCCGTCGAGGATTTGGCCAGCGATCCCTTGCCCGATGGCGCGTTGGAAGAAGTTTACGGCGGTCCGTTGCGGACGAATCACACCGAGAACTTTATCGACGCCATGAAATCGCGCAAGCAACCGATTTCCGATGTTTGGTCACACAATCGAATGTTGGAAATCTGTCATCTTTCCAATATCGCCATGCGGTTGGGACGCGAACTGAATTGGGATGCCGACAAACGCGAGATCGTTGGCGACGACCAGGCCAATTCGTTCTTGACCCGCGAAAACCGCAAGGGTTATGAGATCAATATGTGATCCATATGCGATCCGCGTGCGAATGCGGAATCCGCTCAACGACTGCCGGAAACAAGCGGTTGTGCGGCGACACGGCCGGGTTGACCGCCTTCGTACACGGTGAACTCGGCCCAGACCGGAAGGTGATCCGATATTTCGAGAGCCTGTTCCATTGTCAGGTTGTATTCGCGCAGGAAATCCAACACGCCTGCCCGGCCGGTAAACTCGGTCGTGGCCAAACCTGAAAACAGAATGTTGTCGTACTGCTCTGTACCGCGCGTCGTCGTGGGCAGAGCTCGGATCGCCGGCATCAATTCCGAGACCAGACCAAGTTGGCCCAAGTGACGATCGTCGGCATTGAAGTCGCCCAACATAATTAGGTCGTCTTCCTGCCGACCGTCTCCCAACACGAAACGAAACACGTCGTCTAATACATCTAGCTCTTGCCGGACTTCGTCGGGATCGGTGTGGATGTTAACCAGGGTGAACGTGAATGCCTCTTGCGCGGCGGGACCTCGGACACGAAACCAACCGACCAGCGGCTCTCGATGCAGTAAATCGTCCGGGTCGTCGACCGTGTAAAGTTGAAACCGATCGATCTCGACACTGGCTCGATCAAAGATGAAGGCATACTGCTCTTTGTTGTCAGTGCGCCCCAATCGCGGGCCGATCACATAGTCGTACTGGCGGCCCGCGGCGTTGATCTGGTCGACCAATCGCGGCAACACATCTTGATCGAGCGCACGAATCTCCTGCACGGCGATCACATCGAACTGGCGCATCACCCGCGACAACAGGTCGACTACGTGCGGCTTATCGGCCTTCGTGCGTCCGTACACTTGCAGATTGAAGGTGGCGATGCGGATCGTGTCGCTGGCACGTTCCACCGGCACGTCGGTTTCGGCGGTCCAAACGGCGTTGGGAGCTTGCCAAGGAAAGTTGGACGTCGAACCGTCGCGCTTGGTCAGCCGCAGATTCTTAAGCCCTTGAATCTCATACTGCTGAAGAAACCACCATCCACCTCCGATCGCGGCGGCAACCAACACAATTTTCAGTACGCCACGCACCCGCGCGCCTCCCAGAACAGCGTTGTAATAACCGACAACGGCCCGCTTCCTGGGATCGGCGCAGCGGTACGCGCGGCTTCAACTCGGCTGATCTAGCCGGCATTATCCGAACACTCGGCGGCGTCCTTGCCGGCCGAAGAGCTGGCTTCCGTTGCGGCGGAAACTTTCGAGGGCCGAGCTACTCGTGGCTCAACGCCTCGGTCAACACCTTGCCATCGGCCGAGGGCATCTCGACTCCCAGCAGTTTGGCCATCGTCGGGGCAACATCCATGTTGCTTGCCTTCTTCAGTGTGACGCCTTGTTTTACGCCCGCGCCCCACATCACCAACGAGCCCAACATGTCTGGTTGATCGGGCAAATAGCCGTGCGTGCCTCCGCGGCTATCGCGCGGGACGATGATGTTTTCGCCGTTCTCGGTTCCCGAAAAGCTATAACCGGACTTGGCGGCCAGCCATAGATCCGGGGCGCGACTGTCCGCAGCGGGCGTGGCTTGGCCGATCATGTGAGCCTGCGAGGCCGGGATTACGGCTTGCATCCCTTCGACCACCGCAAACCGTTTTGTCAGGTCGTCCGTCAGAGCCTCGCGCTGCGTCTCGTCCAAGATGTAAACCATGCACGAACCGCCTTGCGCGACGCAGGCCACGCGGCGATTATCCGCCGTGTTGATGCCGGCTTGACGCAGCAACACGTTGGGGCAGATGTCTCGTTCGATTGGAAAGAAGCCGTGGTCGCTGGCGACGATGATCGTGGTTTGGTCCTTGCGCGGCGAGCTCTCGACGGCATCCACGATGTCTCGCAAGCGATCATCCGCGTAGCTCACGGCCCAGTATGCTTCGGGGCTGCGCGGGCCATAGCGATGTTCGACGTGGTCCACCTCGACCAGGTGCAGCAGCAACAGATTCGGCTTGTGGTGTTCCAGCACGTGGCGCGACATCCGCGTATAAAGCCAATCGCGCTGCACGCCGCCGCTGGTTTCGCGTACCCAGGTGCCGTGCTTGTCGACCGGCAATCCAGCTTCACGCATCTCGGCCAGCCACGACCGCGTGCCGTGCGTGGGCCAAGCTTCGTCACCTCCCATATCGGGGACAGTCCAATCCAAAGTTGGGGCGTTGCGTGTGGCGGGCCAGATCACGCCGGCCGTCTTCAAGCCAGCTTGATGAGCCACGTCGTACACCGTCGGCGACTTGACGATCTGTTCTTTGTCGAACAAAGGGTCGGGGATCAACGGGACCGGTTTCTTGGTTTCGCGGTCGAAGTAGTTGTTGCCGAGCACGCCGTGTTTGGCTGGCGGCACGCCAGTGACCAGCGTCGTGTGGTTGGGCCAAGTTACCGTGGGGAACGAACAGACGATGCCTTCGGCCCGCGCGCCTTCGCGGATCAGCCGCCGCAGCGTCGGCATATCGGCTTGCGGGTCGTCCAGATAGAAGTTTGCCAAGCCGTCGACGCTGATCAGAATCACGCATCGGTCCGCACGCGGCTCGGCGGCGAGTGTCGTTCCTGCGCAGTACATCGCGACGGACCAGCACGTCGCAACGGCCATCGCCACACGAAATCCACCTATCGCCGTTCGCCACTTGCCACCCATCGCGTTGCTCCTGTTGCCGACCATGAATTCGCCTGTGTGAGCGATCCATAGTGCCTGGAGCCGCCGCGCATGGCAACAGCGCGGACGCGGGAGGCGGAGTTCAACTACAAATTGACGCCTTCGCGAGCGGCCAAGACGCGCAGCGCGCGTTCAAAATAAGGAAACGGGTAATCCGGCCGGCGTTTACGGGCCCAATCGAACGCGGCATTCACCGTGCGTATCGAGAGCTTCCCGGCTTCGACGAATGTCACCGTTTTCTCGACAAATTGCAGCTCCTCGGGCCGAGTCGCCCGCAATCCGTTCTTCAGTTGTTCGCGCAACGGCACGGCCGGATTCGCGGCCACCAGCCGATCGCCGGCTGCCATCGCCATCAAGCCCATTGCCACCGTGACAAACCATTTCCGTCGGCCATTCATCTCGCGCACCTCAACCATTCTCCGGCACCGATCCTCCCGCCAATCGGCGTCATACCGGAAAAACCCGTGACGGTTCAAGAGCGGTTTGTTCCGCGCGAACAAATCGACACCGAGGAATCTAAGCGTGAGGAACATATGAGAGTGTCAAACATCCCATCACAGCGACCCAGAAGCCTGCACCGCTCAATCTTCACTTTCACCGTGCGGGGTGGTGAGGAAATCTAGTGGCTCGCGGCGGCCCATCGTGCAACTGGTGGTCGATGCCATGACGATGTTGAGGGCTCGGTAGGCGTCGTCCAGGTCCGTGGTCTTTCGCACCAAGCTGGTAACCGCGCGATGGAATTGGGTCAGCAGTTGCTCGCCGACCGGCCGATCGCTCTCCAGCGACTCCATGTGCCGGCCCGCTTCGTCGAACCAGACGAGCGTCGAGGGCAAGTCGATGAACGCGATGCCTCGCTCGCAGCGGACTTGCATTTCGGACGGGCGGCGAAAGGCGATCGCTTCGGGCCAATTGGCCGGCATGTAGCGACCGCAGCTAATCTGGGCCAAGGCGTCGGTGCCGTAGTTTCCCTGGGGCGAGAAATCGAGGCTCATCATCTGATAATCGACATGAAAGCCGTCCGGCGTCTCGCGATGCAACACGCCAAACACGCTGCTGGGTTCGCGGTCGACGACGTAGCAGCACCAGTCGACCAACTCCATCAAGCTGCGCATTGTTTCGGGACATTTCGCTCGCAGATGACGGCGTGTCGGATCGGGCTTGTCCAGTGCTCGCGTATGGCAAAACAACAGCCGAGGGCGACCCAAACGCGTGGCGATCAGCTCCTTCAACCGCAACGTGGCGGGCGACAGCCGGCGGGGAAATTCGGCCATGAACGCAATGCCGGCTTCCTCCAACCGATCGCGAACTTCGATCGCGCGGTCGGGTTCGATGTCCAGCGGCGAGGCACAATAGACGGCTTTGCCGTAATCGCACGCGGCCAGAATCGGTTGCGGGCCGTACCATTCGGACGACAACACTAGCACGGCGTCGATGTCGTCGCGGGCGATCAACGTGCGAAAGCCGTCGACCGGCGCGGCGTTGAATTCGCGAGCGGCTTGTTCGGTCAGCAACGACACTTCCGAGCAGACGGCACGCACTTCGTACCGATCGTTCAACGCGTGCAAGGCGGGACGGTGACGGCTGTTCCACGCGTCGCCCAAACCGACGACGCCAACACGCAGTTTCATAAAGTTGTCACATCCTGCTGGGTGAACGGCCGGAATCGCCAATCGCCGCCCGACATCGAACGCGCCGGGCGAACCGCTATAGCCTACGAGACTGGTGCCCGGCGATGTAGTCCCTAGCGGGCGATTTGTCGTTGGAGTCGGCGAAAGCGGCCGCCCACGACCGACTCGCCAATCGACGCGGTGAACATTATTCTGGCCCACGACGTCCGAGGTGCATCGTCACAACAGCCGACCGCCGACCAAGTTGAGGAATTGCCATGTCCGCCGCCACCACGTTCTCGCCGCTACGCCGCGACATCGCGGGAGTGCCCGTTGTTGAAATCGCCGAGCAATTCGGCACGCCGACCTATGTTTACGATGCCGCCAAGATCGAACAACGGGTTCGCGATCTGCGGGATTTTGACGTGATTCGCTATGCCCAAAAGGCTTGCTCGAACCTGTCGATCTTGGACCTCGTGCGGCGGATGGGCGTGGTGGTCGACGCCGTGAGCGCCGGCGAAATCCATCGGGCGTTGAAGGCCGGCTTTTCCCCGCAAGGCGATCCGCCTCCAATTGTTTACACGGCGGACATCTTCGACCGCGAGTCGCTGGAGATGGTCGTGCGGCACAAGCTGCACGCCAACGTCGGTTCGCCCGACATGATCGATCAACTCGGTCAGCGCTCGCCCGGACACGCGATCACGCTGCGGATCAATCCCGGCTTTGGCCACGGACACAGCCAAAAGACGAACACGGGCGGCGAGCAGTCGAAGCACGGCATTTGGCACGATCAACTGGACGATTGTTTGCAACGAGCCGACCATCACGGGTTGTCGGTGACCGGTGTCCACATGCATATCGGGTCGGGAACCGATCTGGAGCATTTGTCGCAGGTTTGCGGGGCGATGGAAGCCGCCGCGCGGAAGGTGGGCCGGAGCGTCACGTCGATTAGCGCCGGCGGCGGCTTGCCCACGATTTATAAGGAAGGGGACGCCTACGTCGATCTCCAGCAATACTTTGCCCTGTGGGACGCGGCACGTAAGCGACTGGAGGAGGCGTTCGGCCATCGCGTGTCGTTGGAAATCGAGCCGGGCCGGTATTTGGTGGCGGAAAGCGGCTACTTGGTCAGCGAAATTCGCGCGATCAAGAAGATGGGCGCCAACACGTTTTATTTGCTCGACGCGGGCTTCAACAATTTGGCGAGGCCGATTCTTTATGGTTCGTACCATCCGATTTCGCTGGCTCCGCGCTCGGGACCTGACGAGCGGCCGATGCACGACGTCGTGGTGGGCGGGCCGCTGTGCGAATCGGGCGATATCTTTACTCAGCAAGAAGGTGGCTATGTCTGTTCGCGATCGTTGCCGGTCGCCTCGGTCGGGGATTTCTTAGTGCTGGAATGCGCCGGGGCCTATGGTTCGGTGATGGCATCGAACTACAACAGCAAGCCGTTGGCGGCTGAAGTGCTCGTTCGTGAAGGTCAGGCCCGGCGAATTCGAGCTCGGCAGACGCTGGATGATCTGATCCGCGGCGAGGAACTCACATCGGACTTGTCAGCGGGAACGTAAGTCGGTTACCATTCGCCCCGCTATTGGCTGCCGAGGGACCGGTGGCCGCATCGACCGCTGTATTTGGAAAGGATTCCACGGTGACAGTGACATTGGGCGAACTGGCCACTTTGGTCGGTGGGGAATTGCGGGGCGATGCGGGAATTCCGATCTCCGGCGCGGCGACGCTTCGCGAGTGCCAATTGGGCGAGATAACGCTGGCGGCCGACGAACGGTTAGCTCGCGAGTTGGATCCCGCACGCGTCTCGGCCGTGCTTGTCCCGGAAGGCATCGCTTGTGCGGCGGTGCCGTCGATTGTGGTGCCAAACGTGCATCAGGCATTCTCGACCATCGTCGCTCATTTTCGACCGGTGCGCGACCAGCGCGGATGCGGCGTCAGCCCCGCGGCTTCGGTCAGTCCCTCGGCCAAATTGGGCCCCGATGTTATCATTCATCCGATGGCCACAATTGGCGACGACGTCGTCATTGGGGCTCGCACAATTATTTATCCTGGCGTCCACGTTCTGGCTGGTTCAACCATTGGCGAAGATGTGAGTATCTTTCCCAATGCCGTGCTGTATGAGAACACGAAGGTCGGTGATCGGAGCGTGATCCACGCCGGCGCGGTTCTGGGCGCTTTCGGGTTTGGCTATGAGACCGTACAAGGCCGCCATGTTCGCGGCGCTCAGTTGGGATATGTGGAGATCGGCGCGGATGTCGAAATTGGCGCGGGTACCACCATCGACCGCGGCACCTACGGAGCGACTCGGATTGGCGACGGCACGAAAATCGACAACCAAGTTCAAATCGGCCACAACTGCCAACTCGGTCGCCACAATGTGTTATGTGCTCAAGTCGGAATCGCCGGCAGTTGCACGACGGGTGACTATGTGGTGATGGCCGGCCAAGTTGGTATCTCCGATCATGTGAATATCGGTTCCCAAGTGCAGTTGGCAGCCAAGGCGGGCGTAAAGGACGATCTGTCTGGCAACCAAGCTTACTATGGAATCCCGGCCCGTCCGTATCGCGAAGCCATGGCGGCTATCGTCGTGTTGAATAAATTGCCGGAAATGCGCAAGGATATGAAGCGACTGGAGCGACAAGTCGGGAAGCTGACCGAGTCGCTGGACGAGCAACAAAAAGGCGCCGCCTAAGACTCTCCTGTTCCTTATACACCGACGATTGCTAATCCGATGACTTCGGTAGATGTCCACGATGTCGCGAATTCTGGCGAGCCGATCGGCTTGTTGGCAGGTTGGGGACGGCTACCGATTCAAGTCGCTCGGACATTGAAACACGAAGGCCATCGCGTCTTTTGCTTGGGCATCAAGGATCATGCGGACGCGGCGCTGGCCGATATTTGCGACGACTATTGTGAGGTCGGCGTGGCTCGCCTAGGAGCCCAAATTCGCTACTTCCGTCGACGTGGCGTTCGTCTGGCGACAATGGCTGGCAAAATTCACAAGACATTGTTGTTTCATCGCTTCTATTGGTTGAAGCATTTTCCTGATTGGCGTTGTGTGATGGCCTTTTACCCCCATTTCATCACACGCACCAAAGATCGCAAAGACGATACGATGTTGCTGGCCGTCGTCGACGCCTACGCGCACAGCGGCATTCGTTTCGCGCCCGCCACGGATTTTGCCCCGGAGTTGCTTGTGAAAGCCGGCTTGCTCAGCGGTTCGCCGCTTACCAAATCCCAGCATCAGGATGTCGAGTTCGGGTGGCAACTGGCCAAGGAAATGGGCCGGCTGGACGTGGGCCAAACGGTGACGGTCAAAGGCCGCGCCGTGCTGGCCGTGGAAGCCGTGGAGGGGACCGATGCGTGTATCCGACGCACGGGCGAACTGTGTCCGGCGGGCGGTTTCACGATGGTGAAAGTCGCCAAGCCCCAACAAGACATGCGCTTCGACGTTCCCACAATTGGCTGCGGGACGATCGAACAATTGGCCGCCGCTGGCGGCCGCGTATTAGCGATCGAAGCTCATAAGACCATCATTCTGGATGAACCCGAAGTGGTCCGTCTAGCGAACCGGCATGGAATTTCGATCGTCGCCGTGGAAGACGCCGCCGCCACGTTGCCTATCGACACGGTCCGCGCTGGATAGCGCGGCCGCTCATACCACGGTCACTTCTTGTCGATGGCGTCGTCGTGCTCACCCTGCTCGTTCGCCTCGCTCGTACACAATGTTCGCGCGGCCCACCAGCAACGGATCAATTGGGCCGATTCGCTCAAGATCCTTGTTCTCATAAGGGATCGTGTGTAACACATACCGCATGGCATTAAGCCGAGCCCGCTTCTTACAGTCCGACTTGACTACGGTCCAGGGCGCGTCATACGTGTCGGAATAAAAGAACATCGCCTCCTTGGCTCGCGTATAGTCGTCCCATTTGTCGAGCGACGCCATATCAACCGGTGACAGCTTCCATTGCTTCAGCGGATGCGCCTTACGTTCTTTGAATCGCCGATACTGCTCCTCGCGGCTGACTGAGAACCAGAACTTGATCAGCTTCGTTCCCGAACGCACCAGATTGCGTTCAAATTCGGGAACTTGCCGCATGAACTCCGTGTACTCATCTTGCGAGCAGAACCCCATCACACGTTCGACGCCGGCTCGATTGTACCACGAGCGATCGAACATCACGATCTCACCGGCCGTCGGCAAGTGCTGAACGTACCGCTGAAAATACCATTGTCCACGTTCGCTCGGAAGGTTTCTCCAGTGCCACGACCCTCGCGCCACGAGGATTCAAGTGCTCCATAAAACGCTTGATCGTGCCTCCCTTACCGGCAGCGTCGCGACCTTCAAACAGAATGACCAGCTTCTCGTGTGACTTCTTAATCCACGCTTGCAGCTTCAACAACTCAACTTGCAAACGATACTTTTGCTTCTCATAGTTCTTCCGTGACATCAAATTGCGATAGGGATAACCGCCATCGCGCCAGTCGTCGGAAAGCTGCTCGTCCGGGCCCAGATGCCGACGAGTTCCCATCGGTTCACTCTTGCTGAGCAGCGCGTTCTTCAGAATCGAGGCATCCTCGGGCGACGCGCCCGCAACGATGGCTTCCAGCGTCTTCGCCAGCGTGTGAATGTCATGCGGTGGCGTGTGCTGCACAATGTCGCGAACCGCGGCGATCTTGGATTCCTGAGCCGCCGTGATCGCCTCGTCCACCTCGAACGCCTCCAGATCCTTGTCGTTCAACGAAGGAGAAACGTCGCCCTCCGCAGCTTTGCGGGCACGTTTTGCCTTCTTGCTGCTTGAACGTTTGGAAGCGGACTTGCCATTGAGATTGGCCTTTGGAGTTGAATCGGTTGACATGGGACCGCCGACTGGAAGGGAGTAAATCGAACGTCAACAGTGGCGAGCAGAATCGTCACAATCGGGTAATTGTGCGATTCCGCGCAGCCGGAACAAGATCGTGCGCTGCCACGCACGGAATTCGTCCACAATTCACTTGCAATGCCTTACGCATTACAAGGATAAGTGAGGGAATCCCTTCCGGAGCGACAATTTTTGCAATTGCCGTTCCTTCGGCGACAGTCCATAGAAAATTGCCGAGGATGCCGGCCCCATTCGCCGCCAAACATAGCACGCTCGCTATGACGGGAGCTTTCGGAGTATCTCGCGAATCCACGCGGAATCGGGTTCGCCCAACGGCGGCTGGGGCGAATTGGAATAGTCCAACGAGTACGCGAAACCAGCTCGATCATAGACACCGTGAACTAAGTCTTGCAGATCAAGCGGTGCTGCGGGGTCGCCTGGCGAGAGCGGAATCGGAATTGTCGGCAACGTTTGTCGCATCGACCAGCCGTAGACGCTGACTCGAGGCAGTTCGTCGGCGCACGCCACGAACGCAAAGTAGTCGGCTGCCATCAGCGGCTCGGTCGTCGGAAGCCGACGTCCACCGCGAAGCAGGTCCAACTCCACGACGTTCACGCCGCTAATGAAGAACTCACCGCGCTTTCGTAGATACTGCGAGTAGCCATCGTTCTTGCTCGTGGGGGACAAGACTTCGATCGCCGTTACCAACCGACGGGTTTCCCGGTCGCGAATCTCCAAGTATCGCTGGCTGAATGTCTCCCGATCGGGAATCGTATAAAGGCGAGGCTCAATGGTCGCCACCGCCCCCAGGTCGATCGTCGTGGAAATCGAATGGCTTTCCTCACTGGACGACGATCGAGAGATGCTCACATCCGGGTAACGCACTTCATGCGAATCGGCCTGCAGATATACCGACTCCTCCACATCCACGTCGTAACGTGGCGCGACTTGGGCGACCAATGCGTCACCGATCGCCACAATCATGCGAGCATGGAAATTCCGTCATTTCTGGCCTTCGATAAACGGATCCATGCCGGGAAACGGACAAGTCATGGGTTATGTCAACTCACTGAGCGGCCCGCCCGAGCAGAAATCGGGATTGCCGAAGCGATCGATGTGATGGCCGAAACCGTGAGCCAATGAGATCAGCAGACGGTTGTGAGGCGCCTTGGGCAACTTCAGCGAGCGCCCCATGCGGAAATCCAGGCCATTGCCGACTAAGACGAACGGGATGTTATCCAAGGTGTGTGAGTTACCTTTGCCTAATTCATTCGTCCAAATCAATAAGGTGTTGTCCAGCAAGCTGCCGCCGCCGCCCGGTTCGGGCGTCTCGGCCAAACGCTTGGCCATATAAGCGAACTGCTCGCAATACCAGCGATTGATTCGCGTGAGCTTATCTTGCGACTCTTCGTCGCTATCCGGTTTGTGGGAAAGCTCGTGATGCCCTTCCTCCACACCAATCCAACGCATTTTGGCCTGACCAACCGAATTGGTTAATTGCAGCGTGGCGACGCGGGCAAAATCGGCGACAAAGCTGTTGACCATCAAGTCGATTTGCATCTTACAGATGCGTGGCATGTTATCATTCTCGTCCTTAACATCCGGTTCCAATTCCGGCACGGCGTGCGCCAAGTGGCTGTTGTCGGCCGATTTCAGCTCCTGCTCCATCTGCCGCACGAACGTGGCGTGCTCTTCTAGTAGACGCCGATCCTCGATACTCACATGAGAAGCCACGCGGTCCAAATCCTCGCTCACATCGTCCAGAATGCTCTTCAAGCTGGCTTGGTCCTTCATGCGACCGTATAGCTTCTCGAACATCTGATACGGATCGTCGATCGGCGCGATTGGTTTGTTCGGGCCGGCATACACCATGCGCGTCCAAGTATCGGCTCGTTCCGGCACGACCACGCCAAACTCCAGCGAGCCGAACCGTGTGCGAGTGGCCGGATCGGCTTGGAGGAAATTCTTGATCTCCTGGTCGATCGACAACCCGCTGGCCCAACCGGCTGGCGTATGGGAACCGCCTTGGATGTTGCCCGGAAACAGCTCGACGCCGGTCAACAAACAGCCCATACCTCGCATGTGATTGTCGCCGTCGCCGCGAACCTTGTCACACACGCCGTGCAGCACCATCGTGCGATCACGGAACGGTTCCAGCGGCTTTAGACTTTCCTTGAGTGCAAATGATTCACCATCCTCATCCGGCCAAAACTGGCTCGGCACAACACCATTGGGGCTGAACATCACAACCATGCGTTTCTTACGTGTTTGCGTGTTCGCCCATCCCAAGCTGGGAAGGTTCAACACAAACGGCAGCGTGGCGGCGCCCACTCCGATATTCCGCAAAAAATCGCGTCGCGTGGCGTGATGAAGCATGTTGAGTTCTCCCTAGTTCTCAAAGTCAGAAGGCAAATCTATGTCGAGGGCGTCGGCTGCCAAGTCTATCGCGCGGTCATTGCCGCTCGCGTGGCGATCTCTACCAGCAGTTTTCGCATATTGAAGTCCCGCTCGGAAAACGACTGTCGCAGCTCGTCGGTTGCTCGCGGCCCAAACGCGTTGATCGGCTGCTTCACCGCGTGATGAAACAATTGCTCCACGAACGCCGACTGAGTTTCCTGGCTGTTCACCAGGTACTCGGCCAACTCACGCACGCCCCGAAAGTCAACCGACGTTCCGTCCAAGGCATCATAGTGGCCGGTGGCGTCGATGGGGCGTCCTTTCTCTTCGATCCGATATCGGCCAGCCGCGTCGTAGTGTTCCAGCGAAAAGCCGAGCGGGTTGATCAACGAATGACACGATTGGCAGACCGCCGGACTGGTCTGCAAAGTCACTCGCTCGCGCGTGTTCAGATCGGCGTGCAAATCGGGGCTCAGTGGGCGACCGCTTCTGGCGGCACGCGCAAGGAACGCCCCAGCAAACTCCGGGCGATAAACACGCCACGATGAATGGGCGAACTCGTATCGTAATAAGCGAACCCGGACAACAGAAACGGATGAGAGACGACGCCGGCCCGCTGCCGGGGATCCAACGCCACGGACTGAAACGGAGCGTCCTCGGGCAAGTCGATTCCGTAGAACGCCGCCAGACGGCCGTTCGCAAACAATCGCTCGCTCTGCAGCAACTGTCGGAAATCGGCCTCCGAGCTTGTGATCACCTCGTCCAAAAACAAATCCAACGAAGTCCGCAGATCCGAAACCAACGCTTCGTCGAACTCTGGAAAGCTCTCGGCGTTCTTTGACAAATCCTGAATGTGGTCGACGCGGAGCCAAGTGTGCAGAAACTCGTGCAGCTTGGCTCGGGCCCGTAAATCTTGGCTCATCCGCTCGGCCTGAACTCGTACTTGCTCGGCCGTGTGCAACTGGCCTTTGGCGGCCGCGTCCAACAGTTCGCGGTCGGGGAGCGAATCCCACAAAGCGAATGCCAATCGAGCCGCCACGTCGTAATCATGCACGGTCGACGATTCCGATTGAGCGTCGCCGACACTTGGGGCCGAATCGACTTCGCGATACAAAAACCGCGGCGACTTCAGCGCCAACAACACCACTCGCTTCACCGCGATGTCGACGGATTCTGCCGCCGCGAATTGCCGGTCCACAAAGAACTGTCGCAACTCGTCATTCAATGGCCGACGAAAAGCGCGCTCGACAAACTGATAACAGAACTCCTTGACGCGCGACTCATAATCGGCGGCGTTGCTTCGCGTTCCGGCCAAGCGGTTCACGTTCTCGGCCACATAGCCGGCCGTTTCGATCGCCGCGTGAGTCGCCGCTTGATCCCACTGCTTCGAGACCGACGTGCCGCGTTCATATCCCACACTGCGATCGTCTGGCGGAAAAGGCGTGTTCACAACAAACTGTGTTCCGCCCGCATGCGGAGCCAAGTAGCGTTCGGCGATCAGCTCGTCGACATGATTCGGCCGCTTCCACAACAGCGACACGGCCGCCACCTTCTCCTTGCCACGCTCGGATTTGAAAAACTCCAGCCGCAGTCGATAAGCCCGCCCGCCTAGCAACCGAATCGCCTCACGGTGCTCTAAGTCCGTGCCGGATCGCACCCAGGCGTCGATCAACGGCCGCTCGGTGTCGTTCACCCACAACCGCACACCATTCTCCGTGCGAACGATGAATTCATAGTCACCCGTGTCGGGCGCGAATACCGAGCCGTCCCAACGAATCGCGAACTCGTTCACGTCGATATCTTCGCCCGGGCTGGCTTCGCCAAAATCGAAGTCAACCATCGGATCGCGTCGATCGATCCGCCGGTCGCTGCCCCGAAAATTCCGCGACTTGAAGTACTCGCCGCGTAATCCTCGCTCGCCATCCCAGCGGCTCGGTTCGCCGAAACTGCCGACCAAATCCATCACGGAGTTCTGGTATTGGCGAACCGTCAAGCGAGACAGTTCGATCCGAGCTTTCGTGCGCCGCGCTTGGGCGACCTCGGAGTAAAACGCTTCGTGAATATAAGCGGCGACTTGGACGGCCTCTTCACCCACGCACGCGTCAGGGTCCTCCTCTGGCATCGTATCGGTGATTACCTGAGCCAGATCCTTAACCGTCCGGTCGCCAGCCAGCGGCTTGCCATAGTGCTCCGCCACGCCCTCGCCTTCGGCGCCATGGCACATCGCACACTTCTGGCGATAAATCGTCTCACCGGCCTTCAGCGCGTCGTCAATCGACACCCCATCATCGGCGGCTCGAAGTTCCAGCGACACCAGCAACGCGAAAAGCACCACCACGGCTCGCGGAACACGGACCATGGCAGCGCACGACGGAAAACACAACAGCGAATCGAACTTCATGGCAGGCGGGATCTGCTTGGCGGGAATTTGGAACCGGCTCGCGAAACCTCGGGGCCTTCAACGAGCTCGTCTCCATCGGAGGGAACACCCATTTTACGCCAACCGCGTCCCGCAACTCAATGGCGAGCTACCGCAAACCGCAGCCCGCGAGGCTGGCGTCAAGTGTCGTTCGACCCGGCGAATTTACCGCGCAGAGCCGGAATGATCGCCGCCGGAACGAACTTGGCCAGCATCGCATCGTCGGCCAACGGCGCGATCTGCTTAATGAGTGAACTCGACACATGCCCCAAAGTTTCGTCGGCCATCAAAAAGACCGTTTCGATTCCTGGATCGAGTTGCCGATTGGCCATCATCATCGTGAATTCACCCGCCAAATCGGTCAGCGGCCGGATGCCGCGCACCATCACCTTTGCCCCGCACTGCCGCACGAATTCGACCGCCAAGCCGGAAAAGGCGTGCACTTCGACATTCGGAAACTCGGCCGTCGCCGCACGAACCAGACTCACCCGCTCCTCGGGCGTAAACATCGGCGCCTTCTCGACGTTAATACCAATCCCGACCACCAGCCGATCGACCAACCGACTGCCGCGCCGAATCACGTCCAAATGCCCCAGCGTCAACGGATCGAACGAACCCGTATACACCGCCACTCGCGAATCCGTCGTCGCCATGCGTCCCGACGCCCCCAAAACCTTCGATCGTGCCCCGAACCTCCCACGCCGCGGACGCTAGTTTACCAGCCTGCCCCGCACGATACAGGCGGCTTGCCAATCCCGATCCAACGACCTGCGTCCGAAGTGAACCCGACCAACCACCGCACCAACGCATCCGACCGTCGCTGCCGTTCATTTGGCTCCCACTTGAGAATCGCGAACTCGACCGAGTTTGCGACTACAATCGGAGCGGTTCGCCACATCCAACAACGCCGACTAGCCCTAGCGTCGCGCGCCGCTCATCCAAACACTCATCTCTTCCGCCCGAAGGTCAACCCAATGAGAGTTCACCTCCTCCTCCTCACTGTTTTCGCAATTCTCACCAGTTCTCTTATGGCCGCGGACGCTCCATCCGCTCCTCGCCCCAACATCGTTCTCATATTGGTCGACGATATGGGGTGGTCGGATATTGGATGCTATGGCTCGGAAATCCCCACGCCCAACCTCGACGCCCTGGCGGCCAGCGGCGTGCGTTTCACCCAGTTCTACAACACGGGCCGCTGTTCCCCGACGCGAGCGTCCTTACTGACCGGACACTATCCCCATCAAGCTGGCATGGGACACCTCGACAACCGCGTCATTCCCGGCCATCAAGGCTTTCAGGGCAAGATCTCGGACTCCAGTGTGACTATCGCCGAAGTCTTGAAGGACGCTGGCTACTTTACTGCCATGACTGGTAAGTGGCATCTAGGCCAACAGCATGGTACGCCGCCGTGGAAGCGTGGATTTATGCGAAGCCTCAATCTCCAAGCCGGCGGAGTTCATTTTTACAACCAGGGTGGCCCCAAAGGAAACGCCAAGCTGTTCTTGAACGGCGAAGAAAAGGCCCTCAATGACGAATTGTTCGGAGAATGGTATGGCGCCGACCTGTGGTCCGATTGGGGCCTGAAGTTTATCGACGAAGCGCGCCAGGACGAAAAACCGTTCTTTCTCTATCTGGCCCACTGCGCGCCTCACTTTCCTTTGATGGCGCCCGAATCGGACATTGCCAAGTTTCGTGGTCAATACAAACAAGGCTGGGACCAACTTCGCCAAGATCGCCTTCGCCGACAGCTTGAAATGGGATTAGTCAATCAAAATTGGTCGCTCTCCCCACGCGAGCCTGACTCGCCAGCATGGAACACGGTTTCGGAATCCGAGCAAGATCGTTTCGACCACATGATGGCCATCTACGCCGCGATGGTGCATGCCATGGACCGCAGCGTCGGCAAGGTAGTTGCCGGACTGCGAGAACGAGGATTGCTGGACAATACACTGGTATTGTTTCTCAGCGACAACGGCGGCAATGCCGAATCGGGACCCAACGGAAAGTATGAAGGCGAGGTTCCCGGCGGCCCCAACTCGAACGTATTTCTTGGACAGAACTGGGCCACACTGAACAATACGCCATTTCGGAAATGGAAACACTATGTGCATGAAGGCGGCAGCGCTACGCCGTTAATCGCCCACTGGCCAGCCGGAATGAAGCCAGACGACTCAATCACGTCAACTCGCGGTCGACTGATCCATTCGCCCGCGCATGTGATCGACGTTATGCCAACCCTGGTGGAACTCTCCGGCAGCTTCGTATCCAACCACGTACAACGACACAGCGATCGAGCCGATGGAAGGGGTCACCCTCACGCCCGCCTTCGTGGATCAGCCGCTGCTACGCCCCCAGCCGATCTTCTTCAACCACGAAGACAACCGGGCTGTTCGCGACGGAAAATGGAAACTCGTCGCACTCAAGAACAAGCCGTGGGAACTATACGACTTGGAATCCGACCGTACCGAACTGCATGATCTTGCGGCGGACGAACCCGGTCGAGTTGCCGTGATGTCAGCACAATATCGACAATGGGCCAAACGCACCCACGTCATCGATGCCAACTCAAGCGGAAACGCCAAGTTGCCGGCAAAGAAGAAAAAGAAACCGAACGTGCTGCTCATTCTCGTGGACGACCTCAAGCCAGCCTTGGGGTGTTATGGCGACTCGGCGGCACAATCCCCCAACATCGACGCGCTCGCCGCACGAGGAATGCGATTCGACTTGGCATACTGCAACCAAGCCGTCTGCGCGCCGTCGCGGTTCTCCCTGATGCTGGGTTCGCATTCCACATCGACCGGACTCTATGGACTTGGTAGCCAGTTGCGGCAGATCGTCCCCGATGCCGTGACGCTTCCCCAATACTTCGCGCGACACGGTTATAGCACCGAATCGCTCGGCAAAGTATTTCACATTGGCCATGGCAATCATGGCGACCCCCAATCATTTTCGATGCCTCATTTTCACGACAAGGTGATTGAGTATCTAGATCCGACAAGTACGGATGGTGGTAAGCTCACGCGCGAGGAAGCGTACTTCACCAATCAAGAACTCGGTCGCATCGGCTCGCTGCCGCGTGGCGCCGCGTTCGAATCACCACTAGTCGCCGATGAACAATACGCGGATGGGCGCGTGGCCGCCGAAGCTGTCCGGCGACTGCAAGCGGCGAAACGCCGTCGACAGGAAAGTGGCACTCCCTTTTTCATGGCGGTCGGCTTTGCGCGTCCGCACCTTCCCTTCAGTGCTCCTAAAAAGTATTGGGACTTGCACGATCCCGAAACTCTACCGATGCCAAAATACGAAGACCTGCCAGTCGACGCGCCCGCCGTGGCAGGCAAGCGAGGCGGTGAAATCAGCAACTACAAACCGGTGCCTCAGGGGCGTGCCGAGACCTTTGATCCCGATCTCAAACGGAAGCTGATTCATGGTTATTATGCCAGTGTCAGCTTCGTTGACGCTCAGATCGGCAAAGTGATCCGAGAACTAGATCGATTGGGTCTAGCAAACGAGACGATCATTGTGTTATGGGGTGACCATGGCTTCCATTTGGGCGACCTTGGTATCTGGACGAAACACACCAACTACGAACAAGCCAACCGCATCCCGCTGCTTATCATCGCGCCAGGAGTCACCCGCGATGGCGCCGTAACGCGCCAGCTTGCCGAAAGCGTGGATTTGTATCCCACACTGGCGAGCCTGGCCGGTCTTCCCACGCCAACCGGACCACAGCCCATTGATGGCATTGACCTGACACAGGCATTAGGGGATCCGATGATTCGCCTGCGCGACCACGCTTTTCACGCCTATCCCAAACAGAAATTGGGGCGTGCAATTCGGACCGAACGTTACCGTCTGGTCGAATGGCGACGATGGCAAGATCCGAGTGACACACCGGTTTACGAGTTATATGACTACGATCAGGATCACTTCGAGACAGCGAATCTAGCTCAAAGAAAGCCCGAGATCGTGGCGGACCTCAAAGAGACGCTCGCCAAATATCCGCCGCCGAAGGCGCCATGACCATCAAAGCGACCTAGCGGCAGTGTTAACCGTGCGAACGTGGCATTAGGAATGACGCTAACGGTCGACTCACGAGGCTACTGGCTCGACAAAGCTTTTCTCAGTTCAAGCGGATAGTCAGTAAGGATTCCGTCGATCCCGGCATCGGCCGATTGACGCCAATTCTCAGGTTTGAATCCGCTAACCGTGGTTCCGGCAATAAACGCCCGCTTCCGATGCGAATGTACGGCTTGCAACTGTTCTTTCGTGGGCAGATAACGGCGGCCTAGCAGCCATAAGACTTCACGGCTGCCAATTCCGCTTCAAGCTCCTTCACTCGATCTTGAAGCCGCTCGATTATGGGTGCAACCACCCGCTGCGGAAATCGCTTGTGGATATGCTGCGGGCAGTTGATATCCCAAGCGTAAAGCTCAAAGAGGATGACTCGCTCGATCTTGCCAGGATAGTCGGGATCGCCAAGCTTGGCTTCCAACTCCGAATCTCCTTCCACAACCTTTGCCCTGCCCCACAGTTTGATGCGACGACTATGGACGTAGTCCATCAAAAAGATAAACGCCCTCGGGTTTTCAGAAAGGTTTCCTAAGCTGACGTACTGTCGGTTACCGCCGAAGTCGGCAAACCCCAACGTCTTCTCGTCAATTGTTTTGAGAAAGCCAGGCGCGCCGCCGCGATACTGGATGTAAGGCTGTTGCTCGGAATTAGCGGTGCCGAGATAAAACATATCCAAATCAGCGAGGATCGATTTCAGTTCGGCGGTGACCGTCGTCTTCCAACCTCCTCGCTCCTCCATCTTATGGTACGAGCTTCGCGACCCCTTCGCGGTCTGGATCGCTTTCACTACCGGCGTGAAGGCAACGTCGCTGGGAAATGTGGGCATTTTGCTGCTCCTCGGTGCTTTGCGGCGCGTAGCGAATGATCATGCGAATCCTCGGAATAGAAGAAGGAGACACGCTACGGATTGCGACTATTCCAGGCGTCTTCGGCGGCACGCACTTTAGCCGTGGCGGACTCGATCGTGAAAGGCGGTCGAATTGCGGACATGAGTGGCTCGCTATGGCAGGATGGATTGACGACATGCCGGGTGCTTGGCCGAAACCAAACACCCAGCAAATTGGCGGACGCATCAATGAACGGCGCAAGCCCCTGAGCTGCACGATGCGTGGGCGGGGACCGGCTCCGCTCGAGGAATATCAAGCTCCGTGTCGGCTACGTTGTTGAGGAAGTTAGTGAAGCACCCCAGCACGACACTGGCCACGATCTCCACAATCTCGCCATCATCGAAGCCGGCGGCTTGTGCGGCGGCGAGCTGAGCGTCAGTAACCTTGCCACGATTGTCCAACACGGCCTGAGCGAATTGGAGCGCTGCCTCCGTGCGGTGATCGGCCGAGCTTCCGGTTCGACCTACCAAAATGTCTTCGGTGGTCAGGCCTGCGTTGGGACCGATGGCACAGAGAATCGAGGTGCAATAGTCGCAAGAGTTGGCTTCGCTGGTTGTGAGCTTCACTTGGTTATGGAGCTTCTCACCTATTTTGGCTCCACCCATTGCCGTGCCGAACGCGACGAAGCTGTCCAGGACTGCAGGTGAGTTCGCCATCACTTTGACCGTGTTCGGAACGGTGCCGAACGCCCGTTCGACCGTGTCGAACAGCTCCCTGGTGCGGCCTTGGGCAAACTGCGGGTTGATGGATGTGAGACGTTGCATCGTTCTTCTCCTTACTTCGATCGAGACATGGGGCAATGAGCTAGACCACGCGCCTTGCTCGAACCCCACATAAAAGACAGACAGGTCAGTACACATAAGGGCAAAAAAAGGGACTTCCTACGTTGTATTCTTCGGGCTTTTTGAGACGAGCGCCAACGTCGCGTCCCGCGCCACGTCCGCTGATCTCGAGGATTGTTGCATGACGGCGGTCACAATTGCCCCTTCCACAAGCAGGGCGATTGCTGGGGTCATTTGATCCGCAGCCTTAACTCCCGCGGTTTGCGTGATGATCTGCTTGAGCAGTTCATGAAAACGCCGCTTATGGCTGCTAGAGAATTTGGAGCCTTCATGGTCAGCATCGGCCAACTCCACACACGCGTTAATGAACATGCAGCCGCGGAAGCCAGGAGACTCAAACCATTTCTTCAGGGCCGAGAAAAAGGCTTCTAGTTGGCTCATCCCGGCTTCGACACTCTGCTTCATCCATTTTTGAAAGAGGGCGTCGAACTTCTCTTCCCTGTAATGCAGCACGGCTACAACGAGGTCATCCTTGGAAGAAAAGTGATTGTAAAGCGTCATCTTCGCGACACCCGCTTCGGCAATGATGCGGTCGATTCCAACCGAATGGATCCCTTCGGCGTAAAACAACCGTTCGGCGGTTTCAATCAGTCTTCTTCGAGCATCGGACTTCTGGCTTCGTGTCTTCATCATGCCCGAAATATACAGACCAGTCTGTTTGTGTCAAGCGATGCGATCAAAATTCTTGAACGTCGTGTGGCGAGTGCAGCGGCCGATTGCGGGAACGCGATTCCAATGCAATCGGTGATTCAGCGGCCGGCCCCCTCAACCGTCGCCCCAAATCAACAGCCGCCATCCGCGTCTCTAAACACGAAAAACCGCACTCCGAGGCACAACAGCAACATGCGCAAAAAGAAAGCCGCACGAAGCGGCTGAGAGTACCCCCTAGGGGAGTCGAACCCCTGTTTTCGGACTGAGAATCCGACGTCCTGGGCCACTAGACGAAGGGGGCGGTTGAGCGAGCTTTGACAGGCTCGTCGGTTGCCAAGTGTTTAGATTTTGTTGCCAATGGCCGTTTTGTCAACGGGCCATCGTCAAGAATGCCAGAATCGCTCGGCAAAAGTCGGGGAGGTCGTCGGGTTTGCGGCTGCTGATAAAGTGGCGATCGGTGATGACCGGGGCGTCGTGCCAGTGAGCGCCGGCGTTGATTAGATCGTCCTTAATTCCGGGCGATCCGGTGACTTGTACGTCCCGATAAACTCCGGCGGAGATTGGGATCCAGCCGCCGTGGCAAATCGCGGACACGAGTTTGCCGGCGGATGCGAACTCTTGGACTAGCTGTAGCACGCGCGGGTCGCGGCGCAGGCGGTCGGGCATGAAGCCGCCCGGAATCACGACGCCTTGGAAATCGGCCGAGCGGACGTCGGCGATCGCGGCGTCGGCCACACAGGGGTAGGTGTGCTTGCCGTTGTAGGTTGCGCCGGCTTCGGGGCCGGCCACGATCACTTCCGCGCCGGCTTCGCGCAACCGCAACTTGGGGTACCAGAGTTCCAAATCTTCGTAGATGTGTTCCACGAACATCAACAGGCGTTGGCCTGACAGGGGTTGATCCGGCATTTCTTGCTCCTCCGCTGAAATAGTGCTTCTCGTTATAGCGCGCCGCGGGGCTTCGAGGCTCATAACTGGAACAACTTCGGGGCCAAGCGGGCGGAATTTTCGGTCGGCGTGCGTGCCGCAGGTGTTTGACTTGCTGTGTTGGGGAAAATTCCTATTGAAGGCGGGCGACAGCGTGGCTCTACTCCCGTCGTTGCTGCTGGCATCGCGATGACATCACGCGGTTTGGTCGATGGGGCTCGACGCTGAAGCCGTTGTGCCTGGCCGGTTTCTTCGGCACAGGCGGGTGTGTCGTAGTAAGTCGAACGACCGTTGCTTGTCGCAACGCCGATGCAACGCATTGTTTGATTTAAGTTTTCGAGAGTCTTCGCGTGGCGTTCCGATGACTTAAAGCGTCTTCTCTCCCGTAACGTCACGCTTGCTGTGGAAAGGGTGCCGAGTTGAACGAAACACTCAGCGTCATCGTGCCCGTCTTCAATGCTCAGAACAGCTTGGCCAAGGAAGTCCACGAGTTGCTCGATGTGTTGTCGGATTTGGAAACGCGATTCGAATTGGTGCTGGTCGACGATGGCTCGACCGACCAGACCAGCGACATCGCCGACGAACTTGCCTACCAGTTTCCGCAGATTCAAATTGTGCGGCACCCGCGTCGCTTCGGCGCGTCGGCGGCCATTCAATCGGGATTGCGGCGGGCCAACGGCGAAATCGTATTCGTGCAGGACGAGTTTACTCCGTTCAGCGCGATGGAATTGCGTCGGCTGTGGGAACTGCGATTTGAAGACAAACGTCTGGACGCGCGATTGGCGACTCCGGGAGCCCTGGACAACGGGCTGCTGCGTCGGCTGAGCGATTGGGGCGTGGCCCTGAAGAAGCACAGCCAACGCGAAGAGCAGCCGCGCCGCGGCATCCAAATGATTCGTCGGCACGTCGTGGACAAGATGCGATCCGAGCAGATGGCGACGGTTCACTAACCAACGCTCGGCCTCTCATCGCGCTACCTTACGTTTACGAAGCTTCGGCCAAGTCGCGTTCGGCCGCCAGGATCGGCGCGAGGATCTCATCCGCCTCGCGCATGTCGGCGTCGGTCATCCGGCGTTGTGGCGGGCGTGGTTGGCCGAAGTCCAAGCCGGTGCGCCCGACGGCGTACTTTACGAACGTGATGTTGTACGAGTTGGCGGCTCGAGCTCGGAAGTGTTCGATCGGCAGCAAAATTCGCTGCCAACGCAGAGCTTCGGCATAATCGCCGGCTGCCAAAGCCGCGTGCATCTTCAGCGTGACTCGCGGACAAACGTTTCCCGCGCCGCTGGTGTATCCAGGCGAGCCAGCCAAGGCGAAGTACGGGGCGAAACGCTCGGCCGAGCCGCAAAACCAATCGATCCGTCCGGCGTCGCGCGTGACCACGGCTTGAAACGCGTCCAAATCATTCACGGCGTATTTGACGCCGATCATGTTCGGGTGCTCGGCCAAGCTGAGCAGCAGATCGTCCGACGGAATCGGGCCTTTCTTATAGACCAATGTCGGGCCGTCGACCGAATCCAGAATCGCCTGCAGATAGTCGCGGGCGCCTTCGTTTGCCAAGTACGGAAACTCGAGCGGCATGACCAGCACGGCGTCCGCTCCGGCTTCAAACGATCGCTGGCCCAGCGAAATCGCACCGCGAAGCTGCTGGCCGATCGGAGCGACAATCGTGGCTTCCGGCCCCAATTCCTCGCGGGTCATGCGAATCACTTGCACGATTTCGTCGGTCGAGAGGCTGTTGAATTCGGCGCTCCCAGCGCACGGGATGAAAACGCGAATGCCTGCGTCGAACAGCCGTCGAAAATGCCGACGCATGGGCTCCAACGCCAAATCGCCAGCCGAGTCGAAGGCCGTGATCGGGACGAGCTGAACCGTGCGGAGTCGCTGGGCGAGCGGAGTGGATGCGGTCATTGGAGGACGCCTCGGTCAATGGAAAGTGCCGTTGTTCACGCGGCTTTATGCGTACCGGCTGGGCCGGCGCGATGCAAGTGCCGGTTGAGATCGAGTCGATTTTTTTCGAGCAAATCGGGCTGGCTTTCTGACGCGAATTCGCGTATCAATCCGCTGCCCGCGCCAGCCTCGGAGGCAATGTGGCTTGCGCTCGTCAGTCCGTGGAAACTTGAATGGTTGTCCGAACATCATGCTGCGAATTTTCTCAGCGGAAGATCGAGAACACGAGCCAATCGTGATCACCGGCATCGGCATGATTACGTCGTTGGGTGACACGCGCGAAACCACGTGGCGGGGCGTGCAGGCTGGCGAATCGCGAGTGCGCCGCTTGCGGGGCATTCCCGGCATCCCCGACGACTCGCTGATTGGAGCGGTGGTCGACATCGATCGTCCGCCGGGACGGTTGAAGTCGATTCCTTTGTGCGAACGAGCGACGGACGAAGCCTTGTGCGACGCGCGCATCGACCGGTCGCAGGTCGATCGAACGCGGTTTGGCTGTTCGATCAGCGGTCACATGGGCGATCCACATTGGCTGTTCCAGCAATCCGGCGTGGCTCACGAGGAATCGCCCGACCGGACGCCGTGGTTCGACCAATGGTTGCCGAACACGGCTTGTGCGGAGGTGGCGACCAAGCATCAACTGGGCGGACCGCGGTTCTGCCACTCGACCGCCTGCGCGACCAGTTTGATTAGTTTCCTCACGGCGGTTCGAGCCATTCGCGACGGGCAATGCGACATCGCTATTGCCGCCGGCGCGGACGCCATTGATCCGTTGTTCGCCGCCGGGTTCTCACGAATGCGAGTGCTGGCGACGCACGACGATCCGCGTCAAGCTTGTCGGCCGTTCGACAAGGCTCGCACGGGATTCGTGATGGGCGAGGGAGCAGCGGCGTTGGTCGTCGAGCGACTGAGCCACGCGGTCCAGCGCGACTGCCGAATCTACGGCGAGGTACTCGGCGGCACGATGTTGGCCGAAGCGCATCACGTGACGGACTTGCATCAAGAGAGCGAGGCGCTGGCCTATCTGGTGCAAGAGACGTTGCGAAAATCGCATCTGTCGCCCAGTGACGTCGGTTATATCAACGCACATGGCACGGGGACGGAACAGAACGATCGCGTCAGATGCGGGATTCGACGCGGTCTGGGACGAGCGGCCGATGAAGTGTGTGTCAACTCGACCAAGTCGATGCTCGGTCATACGGTCAACGCGGCCGGTTGTGTCGGAAGCTGGCGATAACCGCGTTGGCGATGCCGACGGCGTGGCGCGCCACGATAAATCTGACCGATCCTGATCCCGAATGCCGTTCGATTGCGTGCCGCTGGTGAGTAAAGGCGAATCAGTTCCAGCACGCCTTGAAGGTCTCGGTGGCTTTCGGCGGCCATTTGGTGGCGGTGGCGCTGCGGCGTTGGAATGATGCCGCGACGGGGTTCGCTTATCCCGAACGGCGACAGAGCAGCTTAGGCGTCGTGTTTCCGTGTCGATACTCGCTGCATTTCGTCGGCGAGATACTCTTCGGCCGATTTTTCTCAGGCCGTGACCTAACGTGTCCACGCGTTCGCGATAAATAGGACGTGGACATTGAAACGCGGGACGGGAATCGCTAAAGTATCCGCGTGTTCACTACTGAACACATGTTTGAGCGAACGGTTCACGACGCCCGGATATAGTTGCAAACGATCGCTTCCTTTCTTATGACAGGAGTTCAACTCATGGTCGCGACGGAAAAGGCTGGTAAGACGATGGCGAAAAAGGACAAGAAGAGCTCGGCGAAGGCGGACAGTCCGATGAACGCTTTGTTGGAACGCGATCCGAATCTGAAGACCGCGCTGCAACAGATCGAAAAGCAGTTCGGCGAAGGTTCGATTATGCCGCTCGGCGCGGACCAGCGTGGTCGCATCGCCGGGAATTCCGACGGGCAGCCTGTCGCTGGACATTGCCTTGGGTGGCCAAGGCATCCCGCGCGGACGCATCATCGAAGTGTTCGGGCCGGAATCGGACGGCAAGACGACGCTGGCTTTTGCACATCGCGGCACAGGCTCAGCGGAAGGATGGCATCGCGGCGATTATCGACGCCGAGCATGCTTTCGATCCGGTGTGGGCGAAGAAGCTGGGCGTGAAGCTGGACACGCTGCTGGTCAACCAACCGGGGTCGGGCGAAGAACTGATGCAGATCGCCGGATGCTGGTCAAGTCGAACGCGGTGGACGTGGTAATCGTTGACTCGGTGGCGGCTTTGGTTCCGAAGCAGGAATTGGAGGGAGATTGGCGATTCGCACGTCGGTCTTCAAGCTCGATTGATGAGCCAGTCGATGCGAAAGCTGACCGGAGCCATCGCCAAGAGCAAGACGGCGGTGATCTTCATCAACCAAATTCGCGAGAAGATCGGCGTGATGTTTGGCAGTCCGGAAACGACGCCCGGCGGCCGCGCGTTGAAGTTTTATTCGTCTTGCCGAATTGATGTGCGGCGGATCGGTCAGATTAAGGATGGCGAGGATGTCGTCGGTCAACGCGTGCGGACGAAGGTCGTGAAGAACAAGGTCGCTCCGCCGTTCCGGGTGGCCGAGTTTGACATGATGCATTCCAACGGCATCAGCTACGAGGGCGACGTGCTAGACTTGGCGGTGGCGGCCAAGGTCGTGACGCGTAGCGGCTCTTGGTTCAAGTACGGTGAAACGTATTTGGGGCAGGGCAAGGAAAAGGCGCGACAGAACTTGATCGACAATCCGGAACTCACGGAAGAGATCAAGAACAAGGTCATGATGTCGAACGAAGAACTAGCGGCGGTCGACAGCGAGGAATCGCCGGTCAGCGAGGAAGTCGACTCGTAACGGTGGATGACTCCGGCGAGTCGTCTGGAAGGGGCGGGTCGGCGAATTGCCGGCCTGTCCTCAACGTCTGAGTTTCCGGTCGTGCCGCGAACCGAATGGTCGCGGCGCGGCGATTGCTTCGTTCGCCTTGCCTTGTCGTAATTCATCAACAGGCGAACGATCCATGCGTGATACGGCAGCAAATGGGACTAGGCAAGCGATTTGGGCAAGGCAACCCGAAGCGGCTTGGGCCGCCATTTTAAAACCGGCGCTTAGCGTCACTCTTGTCTTAATGGCTCTATCGGCCATTGGCGTGACGACAGCTTTCGCGCAAGAGTCGCCTGTCGACGATCCAGTCGCCGTTGTGCAGAAGGCAGTAACGGACGCCATCGCCAAGGCGGAATCATCGGTGGTGGCAATTGCTCGCGTGCGAAAGCGCGAGAAAAAGTTCGATCCGACTGGCGTCTCGATCGATCCCTCCAGCACCGATTTCATCCCGCAGCATTTCGGCGCGGGCGTGGTTGTCGATCCTCAGGGATTGATCCTCACGACCTATCACTTGCTGGGTGATCCCGAGAAGTTCGACTACATCGTGTGGCTCAATCGAGCTCCGTATGAAGTCACGCGGATTGCCGCCGTCCAGCAAGTCAACGCGGCCGACCCTTGGACCGATCTGGCGATTCTGAAGATCGAGGCCGCGAACCTGACGCCAATTTCGTTTGGCGACGCCGATGCTTTGAAAAAGGGAACCTTCGTCGTGGCGTTGGGCAATCCGCACGGTATCGCCCGCGATGGCAAGTTAAGCGCCTCGTGGGGAATTGTTTCCAATTTGGAACGCAAGGCTCCGACGTCACCGCCCGAATTCCGAACCAGCGAGGGCAAGGAGACACTGCATCATTTCGGGACGCTGATTCAGACGGACGCAAAATTGCCGCCGGGATCGAGCGGCGGGGCGCTAATCAATCTGCAAGGTGAGATGGTCGGGCTGATTACTTCGTTGCCGCCTCGGTCCGAGGAGCCGACAGCGGGCGGCTTCGCGATTCCGGTCGACGATCTATTTCACCGTGTATTGGGCGAGCTAAAGGAGGGGAGGTCACCGGCCTTTGGTTTCTTGGGCGTTTCGACGAGGGAGCTGGATGCGAACGAGCGGCGTCGCGGCGAGTTCGGCGCACGTGTCGATCGTGTGGTCGAGAACACCCCGGCTGCTCGCGGTGGCCTCCGCCCGATGGATGTGATCACCCACGTCGAAGGCAAGCCGGTTTACACGCGCGACGACTTGTTTCGCGAATTGAGCAAGCTGCCGCCCGACGCCGAGCCGGAGTTGGCGATCCAGCGCGACGCGTTCGGCGCGCAACGCGGCCGCGAGATTTTTCGCGTCGTAACGTTGTCGAAAAAGCACATCGATTCAGCTCGCCCCAGTTTCGCTCGGCAACAGCCAACGCCTTGGAGAGGGTTGCGGATTGAATATGTCACCGCCTTGCCTCCCGGCCAGTTTTTTCAACCGCAAGCTTCCATCATCAACCGTGCGGACGCGGTCGGCGTGTTGGATGTGGTCCGCGATTCGCCAGCCTGGAAAGCCGGATTTCGCCCCGGCGAGCTGATTACGCACGTCGGTAAAACGGCGGTCGCCACGCCGCGGCAATTCGCCGAGGCGGTGGCGGATCGCGGCGATGCCGTCTCGTTGAAAGTGCTGGACAGCAATGGCGAAGCACAGGTGAGGGTGCTGTCGCCCTGATTAACGGCTCGCATCCGCCGGAATGGACGGGGGAACGCTCGACGGCGAGTTTGCTTAGCCAGGCGAGCGTCTTGATGCTTGCGAGTACGAGTACCGCGTTGCTGACTACGAGTACCGATGCACTGAGTACGAATAGTCGTGCAACGGTACTGAGCTGACGCAGGTTTGCTTAGGCCGTTTCGCGGATATGCACCCACGTGTGAACGTGAGGATCGCCGCGGAAGTACCAAACCATCGCCGGCCCTTCGACTTGCCACACATCCCAGACCTTGTCGTCGCCGACATCCATGTTCTTGTAGAACGAGAGATGCAAGTTCTCAAAGCCGTTGGCCTTGATTAGCTTCATGCTCTCGTCGCGATCGCCGGATCGGAATGGCGCGAGCACGTCGTGCATCACCTTCTCCATCAACTCGCGCTGATCGGCCGTCATATCGCTGACGGCCAGACCGGCCAGTGCGCTGGACTTGCCGCTCAGCTTAACGGTCTTCGTGCCGGCCTCGTCACGAGCGTCGGTTCGCAGCGCCACATCGCGTTGCTTGCCGTCCAGAGCCTGGAACAACTCATTCGCCCGCTTGGCTTGATACCAGTAAATGTTTCCGGCGTGGTCGGCCGGCTCGTTGAACGACTTGGCGGCGTGTCCATAGAAGATCGGGCCACCAAAGGCCGCGCCCTCAATTGAATCGCCGTCGCAACGCCGCGTGACATGTCGGCCCGTAAACACGAATTCGAACTTGCCGGTGCCCGGCTCGCCGAACATCGCGATGGCGCAACTGCCGAAGCCGGACTTTGGCACATCCGGGCGACGGCCGTTGTCATGTTCGACTTGCTGCATGACTTGCTGGGCATATTCGGGATCGTGCAAGCCGTTGAAAATCTCGCGAATCAAATCCTGTTGATCGGCCGTGAAGTCCGCGACGCGCGTCTTCGTAATGTGCCAATTGTTATCTACCTCTTGCCGCAACGGATGGTCGAATCCAAAACAGACGGCCGCTCGCTGCTGTTCGTTCAAGCTCTTGTAAAGCTGAGCGACCAGCGTCTCGGGTTTCTTCGCGGCTGGTTCTTCGGCTGAGATGGGTCGGATAAAAATGCCGGTCGAAGCCGCCACGGCTCCAACCGCGGTGGCTCGCACGAACTGGCGGCGATCCAGTTCAAATCGCGATGAATTGCAATCCGGGCAGGAACGTGGGTTCGACATGAGCGTGTCTCCGGAAACGAGTGAAAAAAGGCCCGCGCGGCGAGCGTCACCGCATTATCAGCGTAATAAAATGCAACCCCGCTTCGCAAGCAAAGTTGCGTGCGGCAAGGCGAAGCTCGCGGCTTGTGCCGAGGCAACGCGTTTACTTGGAGTTCGCTGACTTGACGGCCACGTAAGCCATCCGCAATTGATGCAGAGCGTCTTGCAGCATTTCGGCCTCGTCGCTGGCCAAGTTTCCTTTGGTCTTTTCTTCCAGCATGGCCAACAGATCGATCATGTGCTTGGCTTGATTCAGCCGCGCGACCGGTTTGTCTCCCGCTGGATCGGGAACAATGCCCAAAGCGATCATGGCTTGCGTAGCCAACGTGGTGACCAGCATCGGCAATGAAGCCGGAGGCAGCGGAGGATCGTCGACGTCCGCCGCGGGCTTGGACTCGCTTGCCTTATCTCGCGAGGCGGCCTCAGCCGTGGCATCCGGCTTGGCCGACGCGGTATCATCTGGCTTATCGCCCCCCGCGCGCATCCGCTCCGCCGCCTCTTTTTCGGCCTGGGCCTGTGATTTCCAGTCTTCGTCGATGATGATTTTGGGTTCGTGCTCGTTGTTCATGAACAACCTCGATTAAGAACGCTGAGTCTTCAGGGGCTCGAAATGAATGGTTTCGCCTCGTAAATGCAGAATTCCTACTTGCCGATATGTTGAATCGGAAAACATTTGCGTCGCTCAAACCCTACCGTTTAGAATCACCGTTCGGTTGCGGGCTCTAAATCAGTGGCCCGCGAGTTCAATCCAACGGGACAAGACATGTCCAGAAAAGCTTATCCATGTCGCGCCGGCTTCACTTTGTCGAATTGTTGGTCGTTATCGCCATTATTGGCGTACTGGATCGCCTTGCTTCTTCCGGGGCGGTGCAGGCGCCGCTTGGGAGGCCGCGCGACGGTCGCAGTGTGGAATAATTTGAAGCAGATGGGACTCGCAATGCATTTGTATCACGACTCGTTCAAAAAGTTCCCGCCGGGTTTCCTTGGATGAACATGCAACCAGGCGGTTTCTTATGGTTCCGATCCACTGGAGCGGTTGCTATCAAAGCAGCGCAAATCGAACAGAAGAACTTGCTCGATACGATCGATGTTTCTGCCCCTGGGGAGTCCTTTGAACCCAGAACTTGCCGCCCAATCCACAAGGCTTGAAATATTTCGCAATGTCCATCTGGACGGCTCAAGACTCGATGAGCCGATGCCAAGCAATTATCTCGGGAAAAGGACGGGCATTGCGTGGCACGAGTCGGGCTCCGGCATCGATTGGGGCCTACGGTGCGGGCGCGCAGATGATCGATGGAGTGCTGTATAACGGAAGTGCAACTCGCTTTTGCTGATATTCCTGATGGCACTTCCAACACGATGGCCATCGGTGGAGCGCTTATTCCCATCGTGAATCCCAAGGCATCGATCACGGCGGCACCGTTCATGTAGTGGACCATTGGTACATTGGCTCACACAACACGCATTTCATGGAGGCATCCGAAGCCGTCGGTTCCACGGCTGTGGCGATCAATGCCGTTTTCGACCCAACACTATTCATCCGACGATCGTGAGCTCTGTTTTAGCAGCTATCATCCTGGGGCCGTGTCAAGTCGTGTTCGCTGATGGGCATGTCGCAACCATCTTCACGAAACCATCGACCGTGGTGTCTGGTCCGCATGGGGACACGCGAAAACGGCGATTAGCTTGTAGGGTGTCAAATTGGTCAGGCCGAATACATACTGGGTCGGGAAAAGTTCGCAAATCTCGATTTGTCAATGTGGGGCGGAAATGCATACAAGACTTGAAGGTTTCCCGATGACGTATGGCATCTGATTTGGACTTCCTGCAACTCGAAGATCGTTCGTTTTTGGTGTTCGGCGTGGCTAACCGCAGAGCGTGGCTTGGCATATTGCCAAGACACTCGAAGACGCGGGGGCTCGGGTCGTTTATGTCGTGCGCAGCGAGTCGCGTCGAGACAGCTTGGCGAAATTGCTGGCCGATCGCGATGTTTTCGTTTGCGACGTCGAGCGGGAAGATGAGATCGAGCGACTGCGGGAGCAACTCACACAGCGAGGCGGGCGGTTTCACGGCTTGGTGCATTCGATCGCTTTCGCCGATTACCAGGACGGCATGCGGCCATTTCACGAAACCGGCAAACGGCAATTCTTGCAAGCGGTCGACATTTCATGCTTTTCGCTGGTTGCGTTATCGAATGCCTTGAAGGAGTTGCTGGAACCGGACGCTTCGGTCGTCGCGGTTTCGATTTCCACCACGCGCATGGCCAGCGAGAATTATGGCTTCATGGCGCCGATCAAAGCCGCGTTGGATTCCTCGCTGGCGTTCCTGGCCAAGTCATTCAGCCAGTTTTCGCAGGTTCGCTTTAATGCCGTCGCTCCGGGATTGCTGAAGACCAGCGCGTCGGCTGGCATTCCCGGCTACGTGGAATCGTATCTGTACGCCGAGCAAGTGATTCCGAGAAAGCAAGCAGTGCAAACGCAAGAAGCGGCGAACGTCGCCGCGTTTCTGCTGAGCCCGCGCAGCAGCGGCATCAACGCCCAGTCGATCGTGGTCGACGCTGGCATGTCGATTAACTATTTCGACGCCGAAATTGTGCGTCGCGCGATGCGCGAGCCGTGATGGCGATGGCCGCTTACGCCGCGCGCTGCCGGTGCAATAGCCGGCTCATCGCGGGCGAGACGGAGATCGAATGAACCCCTGGGTCGTCGCGGAGCGCATCGGTTACTTGCTCGAGCTGTTCGATGGCGTTCAGGGCCAGGTCGACAAAAATCCAGCGCCGTCCGCCAAACTCACAGGCTCCACCCCCAGCGCCGCCCAACCATTCCTGGCGAATCTGATAGCCCAGCCGCTGGGCCACTCGAATCGACTCTTCCAATAGGTCGACCGTATGCATTGCCGCCTCCTTGCGAGCTGACAAAGGGTTGAAAAATTCGCGGGCGGCGATTGTAACGGCTTACGCTTCAGTTGCCCAGTTCGATTCGACGATACCAACTCAAGCGTAAATGCTGACTCAACAACAGGTTAAGCCGTTCGTGTCGGGCAAGTGAGCAAATCCGCTGGGGGCGGGCAAGGCAGTGAAGCTGTTGTAAACAAGGTTGGCTTTGACGATCGCGCGTTCTACACCGAGAGGCAGACTAGCATGAGCAGCAACGGGATTGGCGCCGAACCGAACTTGCAGGAGCAATTGGCGATCTTGCGTCAGCAGCTTTCGCACGCGCAACGGATGAGTGCGATGGGCGAATTAGTCAGCACCACAACTCACGAATTCAATAATGTGCTGATGACGATTCTGAATTACGCCAAGCTGGGTCTGCGGCACAAGGACGAAGCGACTCGGGATAAGGCGTTGCAGAAGATATTAGAAGCAGGCCAGCGAGCGACCACCATTACGAACTCGGTCTTGGGAATGGCTCGCAATCGCTCGCAGTCGTTCGAGCCGACCGATCTAGTAGCGATCGTGGAGCAAACGCTAGTTTTGTTGGAGCGCGAACTGCGCAAGTATCGCGTGTCGGTCGAGAAGCAGTTTCTGGAATGTCCACCGGCTTTGGCTTGCGGCAATCAAATCCAGCAAGTGCTGCTGAATCTGCTGATCAATGCTCGACAAGCGATGCCCAACGGCGGCAGCGTGCTGTTGCGAATCAGCCACGACACCGAGGCAAACACGGTCGATATGCTCGTTCGCGACACAGGCTCGGGAATCCCGCCGGAAAAACTGCGGCGAATCTTTGAGCCATTTTTCAGCACCAAGGATGGCCCAGACGCCAGCGGCAAAGGCGGCACCGGATTGGGACTGGCGACTTGCCGCGACATCATCGAAGCCCACCGCGGTCGCATCCGCGTGGAGAGCACGGTTGGCAAGGGAACAGCGTTCTACGTCAAGCTGCCAGCAGCAACTTCGCCTCCAGTCAGCTTCGCCGCCCAAACACAAACGGCTGGCGACTTGGTGGCACGAGCGTTTTAGTTCGCCAGCCGATTACGAATTCGCTCCTGCAAACCGGCGATCAGTTCGTCCAGTTGTGGCAGGCTCATTCCGCCAAGATCTGCCTCGCTCGCAACCGGCATCTGCAAAATCTCCTGAAGCGATCGAATTGTCTCTAGTTTGCCTTCCAGTTTGCCTTCCCGTTTGCCTTCCAGTTTGCCTTCAATCTTGCCTTCCAGGAGGCCTTGCGTGTGTCCTTCCTGAATTCCGCGTTTCAACATGGAGTTCAGTTCCCACTGTCGGTCGCGAGCCGCTTTTTCTCGGGCGTCGTACATCTGTTTGTCCTTCGTAATCGCGGCGATGCGGCTGATGCATTCGGTGGCCAGTTGAATCGGCGGAAAGGGGAATAAAGCCAACAAGGTATCCGCATCATATTCATGGGCATGCAACAGCCAAAACAGCCAGCACTCTAGCAGGCTGGCCTCCGCCAATTCTGCCTCCTTGAGATTATAGTTGCCGAGTTCCAGCGTATGAATCTCAAGCGTCTCTTCTAGCGTGCGACCGGATTCGAAGTCCGTCAGCCGAAATACGTGGTGAACCTTCGGCGAGTCTCGCCATATTCGTCCGTCCATTAAGCAAATTGAAAACGCTGGCCGAAGTTCGGAGTAGTCGTCGCCAGCTCGTAGTTGATCCGCGTAGATTTCGCAGCCGTAGAAGACGATTCGCTGGATAAGGCCGTCAAACAAGGACCGCTGGATCTCGATGTTGAAAACCGAGCCAGCCTGATCGACCGCTTTCACGTCCAGAATTGAGAGTTTGTCTTCTTCAAAGTCCCGCAGGCTGAACGGGTTTTCGATGGTTACATCCGCGATGCTCACCGGTAGAGCCAGGATCGCATTCAACAAACTGATCAACGCGGGCTTATTCTCCGGCGAACCAAAGGTCTTCTTGAACGCAAAGTCATTGATGGGGCGAATTCCGATCGGCATGCGCGGCTCCCCTTGAATGTCGCTGCCATCGCAGTCGCGCTAATTGTGCCGGATGTTAAGGATGTCGCCGTCCTTGATGATATAGTCCTTCGGCTCTTGTCGAGCCAGGTTGTGTGCCTTCACCTCGCGTTCGCTGCCCAGACGAATCATGTCATCGCACGTGATGACTTCCGCTCGAATGAAGCCGCGCGCCAAGTCGGTGTGAATCGAACCGGCCGCTTCGACCGCTGGGCACTGCTGCGGAATCATCCATGTCCGCACCTCTTTCTCGCCCGCCGTGAAGAACAGCATCTGCTTGGACGAATCCATGATCTGGCGTATCAAGCCGTCGCGGTCGAACATCTCGATGCCCATTTCGCGGCAGAACTCGTCTCGCTCCTCCGCATCCATCTTGGTCAGTTCTAACTGGATTCCCAACGGGACCGCGACCAATTTCGAGCCCTCGGGAGCCAGCTTCTGGTATTGCTCGACATCGGTCTCGTCGTCCGCCACATTGACGACCACCAAACGTGGTTTCTCGCTGAATAGTTGAAACGACCGCGTCGCCTTTTTCTGTTCCGGCGTGAGTTGAATTTCGCGTAGCGGTTGGCCCGCTTCCAAGGCCGCGTGCAACGGTTCGAGCGCCGCCAGTTCCTGCTCCAGTTCTTCGCGATTCGGGCGCGGCCGACGAACTTGATCCTTTAGCCGCTCGACTCGACCAGCCATGATATCCAGGTCGGCGATCAGCAGATCGTCGTCAAAGTTGCTTAGGTCCGCGGCAGCATTGTTGCCGCCCCAAGCCGACACGACGACCACCAGACATCCGGCTTCGCGAATCATCGCCAACCGCTGAGCGCTTCCTTCATGCGAACGGCTCAGCCCCGGAGTATCGACGATTTCCAACGCGGCCTGAGTGATCTTCTTCGGCTTGTAGATTTTGCAGAGTTCGCCCACGCGCGGATCGGGCACTTGGCACATCGCCATCTGAGCCGTGTGGGCCTGAGCCGGATCGGCCGGAGTTCCCGTAATCCACTCGAACAACGTGCTCTTGCCGGAGCCCTGATATCCAACGATGCCGATTTTCATGGCGAGAGATTTTCCTCAAACGGACGAACTGGCAATTCAGCCACCATTAGTAGCCGATACCAGCCCGAACCATCAAGGTCTCGCCCAGATCCAAATTCGACGCCGGCGTATTGCGATAGAGCAATTCGCGTTCGAACACGTAGCCAGCCTCGATGAAGCCGATTCGGCGGCCTTGGCGAATCATGTCGGGCCGAGCCCACTCGATGCCGGCGATCACGCGAATATCGTTGATGTCGATTTGATCCGACATGCCGCTTACGCGTTCGATCGTCCACGAACCGCCGCCATATTCGCCGGCCAGATAGGTCCAGATCTCATAGTTGCCCAGCGTTGTGAAATAGGTGCTGATCTTCGGCTCGGGAAAGTAGATGTCGAACCGCATCTGCGGATTCGGCTCCCACAAAATACCGCCAGCCGGAATCAGCTTCACCTTCAACCGATCCACATATAGCACGCCGGCTTTTAAAGTCACGGCGGGCGTCACGTGGTACTTGACCAGACCTTTGCCCAACAATCGAAGACTGTCGTTGTTCAACGTGTCAAAGTCAGTCCATACGCCAATGCGGAATCCGAGATCGACGCCCAGAATCTGGTTTGGATCCGATTGCCAACCGAAGTCGACGAACGCCTCGTAAGCCCGCGCGGGCAAGTCCGATGGCGGCACGGCCGGAGTCGCCGGCGGACCCGGATCGAACGGCGCGCCCGGATTACGGGGGCCTTCCCACAAATCCAGTGTGAACGACGGCAGCACATACAACGGCTGGCTGGAATACAGGAAGTTCGGAAAGGCGATCGCGAACGAGATATCGGACTTGTTCCATTCCAAATCGTTCAAACCCTCGCCGTCAGGCAACCACGTATGGCGAATCCGCGGTCCGTAAAACAAACGCAGCGGCGGCCCCCAAGGCGGCGCGTTTCCGGCGGCGTTCGGCCCCCACAGCGAAGTGCCATTCGGAAACAAAGCGGGCGGCGTGGTCGGAAACTGCGTCGTCGGATAGCCGCCATACGGATACGTGCCAGCCGCTCCGTAGCCGGGCGCTGGCGGCATGCCCGGAACCGAGCCGCCGTAATATCCGGGCTGAGGTGGCGATCCCAACAAGGACGGCGCGACGCCGGCCGCGTTTTGCGATGCGTACGGATCGAAACCCGGCGCTTGCAGGGTGGCGCCGCCCATCACGCCAGCGTTTGGCTGCGGCACCGGCGCCAAAGTCGACCCGGTCGGCGGCACATAGGGCTGTGTGGTCACGTCCCCTTGGTATCCGGCCGTTACGCTGGGCAAGCGAACTCGCTGCGCGAACGTGAGTTCGGCAACCATCAAGCTACCGACGCACAGAATCGCGACGATCAATTTTTTAGTCAAATTTCGCACGTTGCACTCAAGCCTCGCCGGTCCCGTGGACGATAACAACCGATTCGGTTCTGCGCGGGGCGTGGTTAGTATCAAGTCTGCCACGGCGGGTCAAGAGCGAGTATCTATTTGCCGATGCAGAACCGGCTGAAGATGCGATCCAGCACGTCGTCGGTATGGACGGCGCCGGTGACGCGACCGAGTTCATCGAGAGCAATACGGATTTCGGCGGCTACCAATTCTTCGCCCAATTCCAGCGACGCGGCTTCGCGCGCCCGCTGCAGCGATTCCGCCGCCGCTTGCAAGCTGTCCAGACAACGGACCGCGGTGTCACCCACGATGGCACTGTCGCGATGATACAGCCGCTCGATTCGCCCGCGGATCGCAACGCGCAAGTCGGCCAATCCAAAGCCGGTCTGGCTGCTGATGTCGATCACTTCGCAGCAAGACGGAATCTCCGCCTCGCGAGGCTGATCCGCTTTCGTGGCGACCACGATCCGCGTGTCGTTGGACTGCGCGAGCTGCTCGCGTTCCCAAACTTCCAGATCCCGGCTGGCGTCGATACACAGCAGCTCGATCCGCGATTGAAGATGTTGCCGGACCGCGGCGCGCTGGGCCGCCGCTTGAATGCCATCGTCGGTCGGCGGTTCAACGCCCGCCGTATCGATCAGCAAACAAGCCAGTCCGCCGATGTCGACCTCCGCCGCCACGTAGTCGCGCGTCGTCCCGGCTTGTTCGGAAACGATCGCGGCGTCGGTCCCGCACAACGCGTTCAACAAACTGCTCTTGCCGACGTTCGGCAGACCGCGCAAGACGATCGGATAAGCGGAATCGGCGAGGTTCCGCGAACCGGTTTGCTCGACAATTTCTTCAATCTGACGAGCAGCGTTCCCCAGATCACTGTCCAGTTGCTCGCGCGAAATGAACTCGATGTCTTCCTCTACGAAATCGAGCCCGGCTTCCAAGTGGGCGAGCAGTTGCAGCAAGTCCTCACGCAGTCGATGCAACGGCGAGCCCAAACCGCCGGCCAACTGTTCGAGCGCCGTTTGCAACTCGGCACGATCTCGCGCATCGATCACGCCCAACACGGCTTCGGCCTGCGTCAGATCAATTCGCCCGGCTAGGAAGGCTCGCAACGTGAACTCGCCGGGCTCAGCCAACCGCGCACCGGCGGCGATTAGCGTTCGCAGCAACGCGTCCAAAATCGGAGCCGAGCCGATCGTGTGCAGCTCGATGCTCGGCTGACGCGTGTAGCTCCGCGCGTTCGGCCAGACATAAGCATCGACGGGGATCGCACCCAAGGGACCGGCAACGTCGATTGTTCCCGTGATGACCGTTGGCCGAGCATTGCGGGACCAATCCGCCGGTTCGGTTTCGTTCGGAGCGAAACAACGTTCGAGGATGACGACCGCGTCAGGGCCGCTGACTCGCAGAATTCCCCGCACCGCTCCGCCTGACGCGGACGCAATCGCGGCGATCGTATCGTCGACGTGAAGCATGACGCGGCTCGCGATCAACGCCGCTTCTGCTGGCGCTTCTTACGTTGTTCGGCCGTCGAAGTCGACGCGCTGCCGTTTTCGGCGGCCTTATCCAGCAGCGTGGCAAGCCAACCTTTCTTGGCCGGCGCTGGCTCCGCTTGGCCGCCCGGCGTGGGTTTAGGCAACAACTTTCGCTCGGCGATGCCCCAAATACTGGACACGATAAAGTAGACGCACAACCCGCTCGGCACGCGGAAGAACAGCACGCCCATGAAGATCATCATGAACGTCATCATTTGCTGCTGAGCCTTCTGTTGATCGTCAGTCGGCGGCGGCGTGAACATCTTCTGCTGAGCCAGGAACAAGCAGATTGTCACAACAGGCAGAATGTTGAAATATGGCCCCAGCCAGCCCGTGCCTTCGCCGGCGATGAATTCCGGCATGAACGTATCCCAGCGAAATAGCATGTCGGGCGCGGCCAAATTCGACGCCCAGCGAATGCCCGGAATCAACGGCGCTTGCCGCAGCTCGAGGTCGATCGACAGGCAGCGATACAGGCCGATGAACACCGGCAATTGGAAGAACATCAGCAAGCAACTACCAAACGGATTGAAGTTGTGTTTGCGATACAACTCCTGCTGAGCCTGTCGCTGCTTGACCAGATCGTCCTTGTATTTCTCGCTGATCTTTTTCAGCTCGGGAGCCAGCTCCTGCATCTTGGCGGCACTCTTCGCCGCCTTGCGGCTGACCGGCGTCATGCACGCTCGCACGAGCACCGTGAGCATGATGATCGCCAAGCCATAGTTGTGCGTGATGCGATAAAAGATATGCAGGATGGCCATCAACGGCCGAGCGAACAGCTCGAAAATGCCCCAGCCGTATTCGATGCTTTCCGACAGATCGTAAGCCGCCAGAACATCGGGATCCTTTGGGCCGGCGAACACGACGAACGATTGCTTGACCTCTTCGTTCGGAGCGACCGTATACTGTGGGGCTGACGATCGCGAACGAAACATTGGTCGCGCGAATCTTGGCCTTCGGTATCTCCAGCACGCCGGCCACCGGATAAGCCACCAATTCATCGACCAGCATCGGTTGGCGGTCGCCCAACGTGCCGGAATCAGCGAGACGACAAAGTACTGCGTGTCGACGCCCACGTTGCTTATCGTCCGCCGATCTTCGGGGTCGGTGGTTGAAGCGATCGATGTGACGATCGGCTTATCGTCTTCTTGATTCTCACGCGCGTTGCTGTAAATCTTCGGTCCGCCGAGCAGCCGGTGGCCTTCGCCCAGCGACTCCCAAATCACGTCGCGAGCTCCCGCGGACGCCATCATTTGCGGATGGATCTTGTTCTGATACCACCAGCCTTCCGTCGGCAAACCGTTCGGACCGGCCAACCGAAACGCGATCCGCTGCGGCTGTTCGCCTAGGTTTTTTAAGGCGATATCCAATTGCAGATGGTATGGCATCTCCTCTTGACCGTCGGATTCGGGCTGAGGAATCGTCGCCAGCGAGTACCGCTTGACGATCTGCCACGAGCCGCTCAGGCCGACGGACTTCAGGTCATCAGATGTCAGCCTGTAACGAAACTCGACGCCAATCAGCGGCGCTTCGAGCGGGTGCATCTCCCACACCACTTCGTCCAACGCCTTCCAGCGCCGGCGTGTCTCGTCGTCGAAGCTGACCAGCTTGCCTTGAGCTTCGCCCAGTTTGGCGATCGTCATCATCAACGAGGCGGGGTCGGTTACCAGTTGCGTCGCATCCGATTCGACTTCCGGTGCGATAATCTCCAGCGGATGTTCGCCCAAAACAACGGCGAACTTCAAGATTCGCGGCGAAACCTCCGGCGTGTCGCTCGGCTCGTCCGCATCCTCGCCAGCGCTGTTGTCCGGGGCGTTGTCCGCGCCATTTTCCGTTGCCGCGGCCGAAGGGCGTGAGACCGTGATCGTGACTTCGTCGCCCGGCTTGGTCAGTTGCAGCAGTTGATTGAACTCGACGCTCGAATCCACCGCCGTGCCATTGAAATCCGTAATCACGTCGCCAGCTTGTAGCCCGCGCAGCGATGCGTCATCCGTACCCTTCGCCAAAGCAGCCGGTGTCCCATCGCCAACGACGCCAATCTCCACGCCGCGCTGCGTCTCGCGAAGCGCCAAGTGGCCCAAATATCCGTCCTCGGCAAACACATCGCGAAACCGCAAGTTGCCGTTGGGTGCTCGTGCCGTCAGCTCGATCCGCTCGACCGCCGCGCCTCGATTGGTGAACGTCACCAGCATCGGGATCGGCTCGCCGGCGCCAGTTCCCAACGTCGTCCATCGCTCTGACTCGGCGCGGTCGGCTCGCACTTCCGGCGCGGTTTCCGCTGTGGTCGAAGCGTCGTCCGTGCCGGTTGTCGCATCGGAATCGTCCGATGCCTCGGATCGCGACTTCGACGACTCACCGCCGTCCGCGGGCACGTCGAGCGGCGATTGGTCGTCGAACGGCTGCTCGGCAACTTCGACTTCTGGAGGCGGAGCGAACAGCGAAGCGATGCTGAGGTATCCAAACAGGATGACCGCCGACAACAAAACAAACAGAACGTAACGCTTTTCCACGGTTGGATTCGTCCAGCGGAGGATGGCAACTCGCCGTCAACCGACCGCCGGCCGGGATGCCGCGAGTAATTCGCACGAGAATAATAAAGGAGAGCATTGCCGCCGGCGTCCCAATCCGGTCCGCACACCAACATTCCGCTGGCTCACCGGTCGAGGGGGAACACCCCAGCTTTTGCCGTTCATCGTAGAGTATTTCGCTATTCGCGAAAGATATTCCCGCCGGCCACTACGAAACGCCGCAATCGCGAACGAAGCAGGGCGAGTTTCCGAAACGCTCGAACCGCAGACCATCGAAGCCCGCCGCTTCCAATTCCCGTGTTAACTCGCTCACATCCGGGACGCAGTTGATCGGAGCGGCCGGGCCGGGAAGCTGCAGCGTCGACGAGCGCAGTTCACGTTCGCCAGTCAGCATGTGCAGCATGATTTGGCCGCCAGCTAAGCCCGTGGTCCGCCGTCCTCAGCAACAGCCCGCGATCGCCGACGATAAAGCCCGTTCCGCCGCCAGTCATCTTCAATCAGCGATTCGCGGCGACCAATCACGGGCGGCGGCGTCACGCTGACCGCTGGACGACCACCGCCATCCCCACCAGGGCCGCGGATTGCCGATGCGACAACCCGGTCCTCGGTCAACGCGGCGGCTAACGGATCGCGAGTGAATCGAGGGGGCGTTTCGGGTACGATGTCGGGCATTGAAGACAAACTCGGCGTGCCACTGGCGTTTCGCCAGTGCTTTTGGAGGCCGTTCGTTGGGTGTTGTGGCGTGAGTATCACGCGAAGCAATGCTGGCGATTCACCGCGGCAACGTCGATCCGGCCGTTCGCCTTCAAACGGCGCCCGCTTTCCGTTGGCATTTGTTTGCTGTTATAGACTGGCTGTCTGCACGGTTTTCTCCAGCAAACCCAGTATTTGCAGCGACTTCTCTCGCGGAAACCTTTGAGGTGATTGGACCTACAAGTGCCGGCAGAAGAGCACTGGCAAAATGCCAGTGGCACAACCGAACTCAACCGATACTTAATTTATAACAATGCCAGCCGACCGGCGTTGGAGGTCTGCGGCGCCGACTACGGTGGTTTCGGACCTGACGCCGCTCGTGGGATTGGGATCGCTGAAGGTTGTTCGCCTCGCCGGTTCGGCGGTGGCGGCGGAGGCCGTGGCCAAGTTCCAGTCGATGCGGAGGGAGCAGGGTTTGCCGGATGTTGAAATCCTCGGCATAAGCAGCTAGCGGCTGGATTGGGGCGGAGGCGGTTGGGTGCGACGGCCTGGCGGTGTCGTGGGTAATTGGGCGGTTTGGGGCGGCAAAGATTTTCGACAAATGTGCGGCCTCAAGCGATAAATGTGCACCCTCAAGCGATGAACGAGCACCTCACGCGATAAATCTGCAGTCCCAACCGATAGACAGCGAGCACCCTCACGCGATAAATCTGCACCCTCACGCGATAGACGGGCACTCCCAAGCGATAGACGGGCACCCTCACGGGATAAATGTGGGCACCCACGGCGTAAATGTGCGGGCTCACACCGTAAACCTGCACGCTCACGGCTAAACGTGCGGTCCCAAGCGATCAATCCGCACCCTCAAGCGATCGACGAGCGGACTCAGCCGATCAACGGGCAGAGTCACGCCATTGTGTCGTCCTGAGCCGCCCTAGCCCATCTTCCAACCGTCTCGCAGCGTGGCGTCTTTGACCGCGATCACGTTCGACACCACGACCGAACTGCACGAGGGGAACGCGGCGGGCGGCGATGGGACCGAGTATGCGGACGTGATTCGCTCCTCTAAGTCGCGGCAGCAACGACGCCCGGCTTATCCGCGGCACTGAATGTTCGCTGCAAGATTTCGGGTAACGCCGCGAGGAACGCCACGGCGCAGCTCGCATCTCTCAAGATACGCGCACAATTCGCCACTCGCACTCCCAGTCTTGCGAGACATGCGCGGCAACTCCGTTTCCGCGCAGAACAAATTCACGGCGACTCAGCCTCAACCGACGTTTACCAAAGTGCTGCTGATGTAGGGTTGTGTAGGTTCTTGCTTGCCTCCCCTCGCATCCACTTTGGCTGTTGCAGCGTGGAGCTAACCAGGTAGTTTCGTCCCGACTGCCACATGTTTTGCTCTCACCAGCAATTCGCTCACGATTCGGCGGCGGGGTTGTTCAACAAACGTCGCTCCAGCACACCTTGCGTGTAGCTCAATTCGTCCGGCGTCACGCCAAACAAATGCAGCAACGTAGCGTGGTAGTCGTAGTGATTCACGATGTCCGTTACCGCTTGATGACCAAAGTCGTCCGTCGAGCCGTGCGTATAGCCTGACTTCACGCCGCCGCCGGCCAGCCACATGCTGAAGCCGTGCGTGTTGTGATCCCGGCCGACCTTCTCGGGTCCGGCGTCGTTTTGGATCACGGGCAAACGTCCCATTTCGCCGCCCCAATGCACCAGCGTCGTATCCAATAGCCCCCGCTGCTTCAAATCTTTCACCAAGGCGGCCGCCGGCTTGTCCACCTTCTGGCAAGCGCGCGGCAAGCTGGTGCGGAGGTTGTTGTGGTTGTCCCAAAATTGATTCGCCGTGAAGACTTGCACGAACCGCACACCACGCTCGACCAAACGCCGCGCGATCAAGCAACGGGCGCCGTAATCCGCCGTCGCCGGTTCATCCAACCCGTACATCTTGTGCGTGGCCGCCGTCTCGCGACTGATGTCGAGCGCTTCGGTCGCGGCGCTTTGCATCCGAGCCGCCAGCTCGTAGCTGGCAATGCGAGCCTCCAGATCCAGCTCGCCCGGATGACGCTTCAGATGACGTTCGTTCAAGCGTTCCAGGAAACTCAAGTACCGCTGCTGCGCCGCGCCGGCGAAATGAGCGGGCGGTGTGAGATTCAAAATCCGCGGCTCCTGCGGACGCACGACCGTTCCCTGAAACAGCGACGGCAAATACCCGTTCGCCCAATTTTCGACACCCAACACGGGCAACTGGCCCGGATCGATCAACGCCAGATAAGCCGGCAAATCCTGGCTTTCCGAGCCTAAAGCGTACACCATCCAACTGCCCAGCGACGGTTGGCCTTCGGTAATCTGACCGTTGTTCATCGCCCGAATCGACTGGCCATGATTGTTCACGCCAGTCCGCATCGAGCGAATCAAGCACAGCTCGTCGGCCACGCTGGCCGTGTGCGGCAACAGCTCCGAGAAATCCATGCCGCACTGACCGTACTTGGCGAATTTCCAGGGCGAGCCAAGCATCTTCGCACTGGCCTGCGCGGCGTTGTCGTATTTGATCTCGCCAGGAAACTTCTCGCCGTCCCGCTTGTTCAATTCCGGCTTGGGGTCGAACAAATCCAAGTGACTGGGCCCGCCCTGCATCCAGAGCGAGATCATCGCCGTTGCGCGAGGCGGTTGCGGCGTCGGCTTCGGCAACAAGTCGAATCGTTGCGGCGCCAATTCGGGCCGCGTTGGTTCGGCCAGAAGTCCGTCTTGCTTGAGCAACCAAGCTAGCGCCAACGACCCGACGGCGGTCAAGTTCGACGTCAGAAACTGGCGACGGTTCTCGATGTGCTGGCTCATAAGGCAATCTCGCGTTTTCCAAGTATCGGCAACCGCTGGTCGTTCCGCCGCGAACATCATCATGCGGAACAAAGGCAGCCGCTGGTCATTCCACGTACATGAATTCGTTGGAGCTAAGCAGCGCGTGACACAAACTGGCCAGAGCCAATTGGCCCGGCTGCTGATCCTTTACCGGATGGGCCTCGAAATGCGCCGTTTGCTCCGCGACGAACGCCCGCGCCTCCTCCGCCTCTTCCGCCGTTGGCCGCCGGCCGCAGACCAACACCCAAGCTCGTTCGATCCGCGCTGCCAACTCCTCGCCCGCTTCGCTTTGCACACGCTCGGCCAAACGACTGGCGTGCATCAACAGAAAGTCGCTGTTCATCAGCAGCAGTGACTGAGGCGACACGGTCGACGAAGCGCGGGCCGTGCAGTTCGGATCCATCCGCGGCGCGTCGAACGTGTCGAGCACGCTGAGCGGTCGGCTGCGACGCACCTGTACGAACACACTTCGGCGAAACTCCTGGCCGTGCATCGGCAACACCTCGCCGGGCCGGCCGGCATTCAAGTTGTCGATGCCGATCACGAATTGGCCGACGCGATCCGCCATCACGGGCACCGGCGGACCAAACGCCTCGGCATTCAATTGACCGCTGACGCTCAACACCGCATCGCGAAACGCTTCGGCATCCAATCGACGCACGTTCTGCCGGCCGAGCAACCGATTATCGGGATCCCGCGCCGCCAAATTCGGATCGCCCGTCGACGACTGTTGATAAGCGGCCGACAACAAGATCACGCGATGCAACCGCTTCACACTCCAGCCCTCTTGCACGAAACGATTCGCCAGCCACTCCAACAGTTCGGGATGCGTCGGAGGCACACCCAAGCGACCGAAATCGCCCGGCGTCTCGACCAAACCACGCCCGAAATGATGCAGCCAGATCCGATTCACAATCACGCGGGCCACCAGTGGATGCCGCCCGCTGGTCAGCCACCGCGCGTAAGCCAAACGCCGGCCGGTCGTCGGCAATTCGGGATCGTCTGTCGGAATCTCCGGCGGCTGATGATCGGCGCTAACACCGTAAGCGCCGGCATCACCTCCTGTTTCGGCTGCTCGTGATCGCCCCGGTAGAACAACTGCGAAACGGGAGGGGCCTTGTCCAACGGCTCGGTCAGCGCCCGAATGAACGACTCCTTCGGCTTCGTCGCTCGCACCTTCGCCGCTTCGTCCGCCAACGCCTTCAATTCGTCAGCCGCTTTCTTGTCATACAAATACAACGACCCCGCCGACACATTCACGCTCGGGTGTTCCTTCAGCAGCTTCGTCTGCTCCGCCGTGCGTTCCTTTTCCGGCGTGCCGCGCGTGCGAATCGGCTCGCGCGCTCTCGGACAACTTCGCCAACTCCTGCTCGAAGACTCGGTCGATGTGCTCGGTCTGTTTGGCCGTTCGCCGCGCTCAATTTCCTTGGCTTGTTGTTCGATTTCCGCCGCCGCTCCGATCCGCTTCGCGATACAGCGACACGCGCCGGGCGTTCGGCGCCAGCCAACTTCGCCAATTCAGCGCCGGATCGAACACGGCTCGCAGCCGGTAATAATCGTCCTGCGGAATCGGATCGTAGCGGTGATGGTGGCACTGAGCACAACCGACCGTCAGGCCCAACAGCGACGTGCTAACAATCTGGATCGTATCGGCGATCGTTTGATTCCGAGCCACGTTGGGTTCGGGCGTCGAAGCGGTTCCGTCCGGCGCCATCCGCAAGAAACCGGTCGCGGTCAGCTTCTCGATGTCTTCCGGCGACAGCTCCGCATAAGGCGGCCGCACCATTTCATCGCCCGCCAACTGTTCGCGAATGAATTGGTCGAACGGCTTGTCGTCATTGAACGCTCGGATCACATAGTCGCGATATTTGTAAGCGTCCGGCCGCTCGGCATCCGCGTCGTTGTATCCCTCCGAGTCCGCATAGCCCGCGACATCCAGCCAATGCCGTCCCCAACGTTCGCCATATCGCGGCGAAGCCAGCAGCCGATCGACCAACCGAGCGAACGCGCGGGGCGTATCGTCGCGTTCGCAGTCCGCCACAAACTCGGCGACCTCGTCCGGCGACGGCGGCAAACCTAACAAGTCCAGATAAGCTCGCCGCGCCAACACCGTTGGCTCGGCCGCGGTCGCGAACTCCGCCGATTCCTGTTCCAAGCGAGCCAACAAGAACGCATCGACCGGCGTCTGCAAGCGATCCGTATGTTCGACGGCCGGAGGCGCCACGTCTCGAATCGGCTGAAACGACCAGAATTGCCGCTCCTCTTCGGTAATCAGCAATCCGCCGTCGATCTGCTCTGGCTCGGGCCGAGCGGTCGGAGCGCCCGCCGCGACCCAAGCCGCGATCCGCTCGACCTCGTCGCTCTTGGGCCGAATCGTCACATCTTCGGGCGGCATCTCACCGTCTCGCATCCGCCGAATCAACTCGCTGGTCTCGACGTCGCCGGGCGTCAACGCCGCGCCGGAATCGCCGCCCTGCACCAACAACCGCCGCAAACGAACATCCAACCCGCCCGCCAGCTCATCGCCTTCGCCATGACAATGAAAGCAATGCGTCTTCAGAATCGGACGCACGTCGCGTTCGAACGTCAACGCCTCGCCAGCTCTCGCCCAATGGCCACTATCGACGAAGCCACTGGACAGAGACGTAATCGCGACGGTAAACAACAACGCATTGAAACGCGGCATGGGCGAGTCCCCTTGGCCGATCCGCAGCACGCTCGGCAACGGATGGATTCAGTAGGCGGGAAAGCCACAAAGGCAGGTGGGAACGTGGCAACCAACCATCACCACGCTGGTTCTATTTGTAACCGGTTTCCCGCCAGAAGGAAAGTTTTTGCGGCGGCTTGCAATCACTTTGGCGACCTACCTGGTTCATCCGGCCTACTCATCCGCTTCGCGACGCCCCGCGTAATTCTGGACACCGTCGCGCGTTCGCATTTGGACGCCGTCGCCGTATTCGCTTTGCCGAAATTCCATGGGAGAACGCATGACGTGTCGATACCATGAGACGCCCACAGCTATGGCCGTGAAGCTCATGATTACGCCGGCCGTGATACACAGCCACAATGGATACTCGCCTAACCGGTAGTTCGGCAAGTATCTCCTTAAACCCTTTCGCGCGGGTTCGACTGCTTTCGCGGGCGCGGCGGCAGCACGCGGCGGCTGGCTAAGCGGACTGCGAACTGGCGACATCGAGGGCGAGACGGGCGAAGCATTTGCCAGTGGCGACTTGGCTTGGCTGCGAGACGAGGGCGACTCGGGCAGGCCGTGGCTTCGCGCGGCGGGCGTTGCTCCGATTCCCGCGGCGGATGTCTCGCTGGCAAGAACCGCCTCCCACAACGGGTCGCTGAGCTCCGAGCTCTTGCCGCTGGCTGTGGGATGGTAGCCCTCATCGTCGCTGGTAGCAGGCGACAACATATCGGCATCGAATCCAGCCATCTCGCCGGAACCCGAGTTGGAGCCGACCGATTCGGTCAATCCAGAACTCGTCATCGGATCGACGGCGATGGGAGCGACCGAATTCAATCGCCCCGCCAGCCAATCGGTCAAATCATCACGCACTTGTTCGACGGTGGCGTACCGCTTGTCTCGCACTCGGCGAGTCATCTTGCGAAAGATCGCCAGCAACTCGACGGGCACGTCTTGCCGAAATTCGCGGATGTCGCGCGGCTTCGATTGGCAATGTCTTAAAATCTTTTCGATACGATTGCCGCCGGGAAATGGTAGCTTGCCAACCAGCAGAAAATATAAGGTGTATCCCAGGCTATATATGTCGGCCCGGCCGTCCACATGGTGGCTATCCAAAGCCTGTTCGGGAGCCAGGAAGTCCGCCGTACCCAACGCTCGCGAACCCATGTCGGCCGTCAGTGAACCGTCTTCGTCGTCTTCGATCCGAGCCAATCCAAAGTCGAGAATCTTCACAACCTTATGGGAATCAAGCATTAGATTGGAAGGTTTGATATCGCGATGCACCAAGTTGGCGGCGTGCGCATGTGTGAGACCTTCAGTCGCTTGGCGAATCATCTCCACCGCTTCGCGTACCGGCAGTGGCCCACGCTCGCGGACCATCTGCTCCAGGCTCTTACCGTCGATCAGCTCCATCACTAAATAATGGGTGTTGCCTTCGCGGTCCACGTCATAGGTACGCGTGATGTTAGGATGATTAAGCTGGGCGGCCACCCGTGCTTCGCGCAAGAATCGCTTCAGCGCATTGCCGCGTCCGATCTGGCGGCTGGGCAAAGCTTTGATCGCGACGCGGTTGCCGAGTGTGCTATGTCGAGCCAAGAAGACCACGCCCATGCCACCGCGACCTAATTCTTTCAGCAAGACATATTTTCCGAGCCGCAAAGCACTGGCCCGCCCGGCTTGCACTTGTCGGCATTGCCAATCGGTCAACAGCTCGCGCTGCACCAACAACTTGGCGATCACCTCAGCCGACGTTTCCGGCGGGTGATCCGGGTCGATGCGCATGATCGACTGCAACGCCTCGGGTTCCACCAAGCCGTTCTGCTCGATCGCGTTCAGAAATTCGTCGGCAGACGCTTGAACCATCGTCGCGGGCCATCGTTACCCAAGCTGGCAGGAATGGAATGAGGGAGGGACGTGTAATGTAGCCGAGGTCGCGCGAACATTTGGTTTTCCCCAGATGAAGATTGCGCGAACGAACCTCATGCGCATCCGCGACACTGGCAAGCGGCGCGTTGTCTTCACGGAACCTACGCAATTCCTTGGCTAAAGATTCGCCAGAGGCTGCTCAGGTGGAACCGCCTTGGAGATTCCGTTCACCTCGCTCCGCATACCGCACCAATATCAAGCCCGTGGTTGTTAAGTCACGAAAAGTCGAACGCCAACGCCCTGGCCATCGCCAAGCGTCGCCCGATCCGGTCGAGGTCGTGGGGTCAGCGAAACCTCACCGATCGAAGGCTTGGCAGTGGCATGTGGCGTTGTTGTTGATCGCCATCGGAGCGATCTACGGTGGGTTTCTCGATACGCCGTTCGTGTTCGACGATTGGGGGCATCTCACCGACGGCGCGAATCTTAGGAAGCTGACGGACGGCCAAGTGTGGAATCTCGGCTCGCGATGGTTCGGCAGCCTCACATTCGCGGTGAACTATGCGATTCACGGCGACTCGGTGGTCGGCTACCACTTGGTGAATGTGGCGATTCACATGCTGGCTGCTGTCACATTGTATGCCATTGTGGATTGGACCCTACGCACGTCCCCCTCGTGCGCCGCGTTTCGCGATCAGGCCGCGTGGCTGGCATTTGCGGTGGCTCTGTTATGGAGCGTCCATCCGCTGCATACACAGGCCGTCACGTATTTAGTGCAACGATTCGAGTCGTTGGCGTCACTGTTCTATTTGTTAGCCTTTTGGGCACTCCTACAAACGCAGTCGTCCACGAAACCCAAACGTTGGTATGTGGCATCGTGGGCGGCTTGCTTTCTCAGTATGGCCACGAAAGAGATCGGGGCCACCGCGCCGGTGATGCTGCTCTGGTTCGATCGAGCGTTCCTGGCCGAAAATTGGGGTGAGATTCGCCGTCGCCGTTGGGGATACTATTTGTTGCTCGCCACGGTTTGGCTGATGCCCGCTTGGTACTATGGAGTCTTGGGGCAGAAGTCTGTTAGCGAAGGCTTTGTGGCGGCGAAAAGCGACGCGGCTTTAACAGCCGTAGTTCACGCGTCGGATGACGACGCCGATAAGCATGTAGTTGATATTTCCGCCGGAAGCCACTTTCGTGTCGGTGAGACGCCGAGTCGGTGGGACTATCTAATCTCACAACCCGCGGTTCTCTTGCGATATGTGCGGCTGGCGTTCCTTCCCACCGGACAATGTTTTGACCAAGCTTGGCCGCCGGTAAGCAATTGGCGCGAAGCCGCGATGCCGGGACTCGTGGTGCTGGCGATTCTCATGGCCACCACATACGGCGCGAGTCGTGGTAGACGTTGGGCGTTCCTGTCTGGATGGTTCTTCATCACCATCTCGCCCGCGTCGTCGTTCGTGCCGTTGCCGGATCTGTATTTCGAGCACCGTATGTATCTGCCGCTGATCGCCGTTGTGGTAGCGACGGTGTTGGTCGCGTCGAGTTTGGGCCGAGCCGGCGTCTCGCGATTCGGGTGGAGCCGCGGCCAAGTTCGCTTTGGCGGGCGAGTCGCCTTGGCGTTGGCGGCCATCTTGCTGGGCACGGCCACGATCGGACGCAACACGGTCTACGTGTCGGAAATTTCCCTGTGGGCTGACACGGTCGTGAAAGCTCCGCACAATTCGCGAGCGTTCTTCAATCTGGCTCATCGGCTGCAAGAGGCGGATCGCCACGACGAGGCCGCGCCGCTGTACGCCCGGGCCGCTCGCCTGCAACCGGGCATGCCCGACTGCCACAACAATTTGGGCGAGTCGCTGATTCGTCTGGGCGAGTTCTCCGCGGCGCGGCGCGAGCTCGAAACCGCCCTCCAGCTCGCGCCCGGCTATCCGCAAGCCCATAACAACCTGGGCGTCCTGTTGATGCTGGTCGGCGACCCGGTGGATGAGGCCGTCGAGCATTTCCGCGCCGCCGTCGATGGCGTGCCGGCCTCGAACGAGTACCGCGAGAATCTGCGGCGTGCACTCGCCGTGCAAACGGACTCGCCCGCCCCCGCCGCGCCCTGAGCCGTTCGGCCGATGGATCGGTTCGCTTGCCAAGTTGATCGCGTGAGACGGCTGCTCGATCACGGGTACGCGGCCGACTAGCGACTGAATGTCATGGTTTAGGCCTTCAGGTGTCTCATTTTGAGATAAACCTGGGCCCTCAACCGATAGACGAGCACCCTCACGCGATAGACGAGCACCCTCACGCGATAGACGAGCACCCTCACGCGATAGACGAGCACTCTCACGCGATAGACGAGCACCCTCACGCGATAGACGAGCACTCCCACGCGATAAACGAGCACCCTCACGCGATAGACGAGCACCTCACGCGATAGACGAGACTCCACGCGATAGACGAGCACTCTCACGCGATAGACGAGCACTCTCACGCGGTAAACTTGCACCCACACGCAATAAATCTGCGTACCCAAGCGGTAAATCCGCCTACTCAGACGCTAAATCCTCGGCTTCAAGCGTTCGGTTCAGAGGCCTGGGCGACCGACCCGCGTACCGAAGCGATCCGCGAGCAGCCCAAGGCCGTTATCGTGACGCGTTCAGCGACGGTTCCAGCCGCACGGGGCCTCCGCAGAGCCCCACAACGGTCTCGCCGAACATGGTCCGGGTCGACGCAAACGCCCCAAGTCGCCAGGTCAACTTTTGCGGAAAAGTTTCCTAAACCCGCACATCCGCTGCGACCGATACATTGGCGACAACCGAGAAGACTTTACATTCATTGCTAGAGGGACGGACCTATGCCCCGGAAAGCACTCGCTCTTTGCCTCTCTGTTCGCCGTCGGCATCTGTGCGGTTGCCATCGTGCGAGCCCAAGACACGGGACGCTCGCTGTTTCGCTCCGCCGATTCGCCCAGCCGCTATCAGGACGCCGATGCGATTCCGCCCTCGGCGCCCAATCTGGCCGGCGCTCTGCGAGGCGTCAACTCGTCGATCGCCGACGAATACGCCGATGCGGCGGCCAACGCCGGGCCGGGTTTGGAAAGCGACGCGGCTGCCACGCCGCCCGCCGGCAGCGGCATCTTGCTCACGCAAGGCACGTCGCGACCTCGTCCGGCCGCTCCGGTCTCGTCGTTCCGGCTGACCGGGGATGCGAACGAGCCGACTCCGGCCGTTTCGGAAGCTGCTTCGCAAGACGATTCGGCCGCGTCCGGCGGTCTGCAATCCGTGCTCAAACGACGACCGTCGGCTCAGTCGAACTCGTTGATTCGGCCCCGAGTCGCGGCGTTGCCGCCGGCTCCCGCGCCGCTGCGTGATCCCGACGAAATGGTTGGCGAGCCGATCAAGCCGGTCGAGCCGACTCCGGCCGCGGAACCACAAATCGCTGACGAATCCGACGCGCCGATCGGCGGCGGACTTAGCTCGACAACCAGCTCGCGCCGCACTTACGGCGGTCCGTCGCCCGCCGAACTGGCGCCGGCGCCGAAACCCATTGCCGCTCCGCCCACGAACGACGCGGAAGAGCAGGCGGCCTCGTCGCGACGAACGCAACGCATGGCGGTCTCGCCCGTCGCGCCGCCGGCTACTCCAGCCTTCACCGCTCCGGCCGGAGGCATCGGCATGTTGTCGGCCAGCCAAGGCGCGTTGATTCGCGTCGAGAGCGTCGGCCCGCGGGCGATCGTGCTCGGCAAGGCGGCTCAGTTCACCATCACGGCTTTGAATCAAAGCGACCTGCCGGCTCGCGATCTGAACGTGCGAATCGGGCTGCCGTCGTGGGTTCAGTTGAGCGGCGCGGAGCCGTCGACCGGCTCGACTCGCAAACAAGCCGACGCCAGCGGCATTGATCAACTGGTATGGACGATCGACAACCTGGAGGCTCGCGGTCGGCAGCAACTCACGCTGAAATTGATGCCGATCGAGAACCGGCCGTTCGAGTTGGCCGTGGACTGGGCTCTGATGCCGGTCAGCATGCAAGCTCAGATTCAGGTGCAAAAGCCGGAACTGGAGATCGCGTTGAGCGGTCCGAAGGACTTGCTGTTCGGCCAAACGGAGACTTATACGATCACGGTCACGAACCCCGGCACGGGCGACGCTGAGAACGTGTCGGTGCAATTGGCGGCTGGAAAATCGGCTGGCAAGAGCCACGCGTTGGGCGTGATCGGGGCCGGGCAACAACGGCAGATTCAAGTGGAATTGACCGCCCAGCAAGCCGGCCAGTTGGAGCTGACGGCACTGGCCGCGGCCGAAGGCGGTTTAGAGACTTCGGCAAATCGCACGGTGCAAGTGCGGCAAGCTCGCCTGGAGATCGAAGTCGCCGGCCCGCCGCTTAAGTTCGCCGGCACGGTGGCTACGTATCAGGTTCGCGTGAGCAACATCGGCGACGCTCCGGCCGATCGGATCGTCGCGGCGGTGAAGTTGCCGAGCGGCTCGAAGCACGTGCCGATCAACGACGGCCCGCAGCCGAGCGCCGAGCTGACTTGGAATCTGGGTGTGCTTCGTCCCGGAGCGGACGCGGTGTTCAACATCGGGGCTCAACTGCTCTCGCCGGGCGAGAATCGTCTGGAAGTGCAGGTTCGCGGCGCGGCCGACATCGCCGCCGATCGGATCGTCGCCACGCGAGTCGAAGCGATCGCCGATCTGAAGCTGGTTGTGAACGATCCGAAGGGTCCGAAGCCAGTGGGCGAAGAGGTGGTTTATGAGATCGAAGTGACCAACCGCGGCACGAAGGCGGCCGAGCAGATCAACGTGGTGGCTCAGTTCTCCGAAGGCATCGAACCGGTGCGGGCGGAAGGGAGCCAAGCGGAGTTGGTGCCGGGCCAAGTGCTGTTCCATCCGATCGGTCGCTTGGAGCCGGGCCAGAAGCTGACGCTGAAGGTCACGGCCAAAGCCAGCACGGAAGGCAATCATCGCTTCCGCGCCGAAGTGACCTGCGATCAACCCGAGACGCGTTTGGCCGCCGAGGACTCGACTCGGTATTACAAGCTCGACGTGCCACAATTCGGCAGCCGAGCCGGCGGCACGATTCGCTAAGCTCACACTGTCGCCACCCCGTCTTACACGGCGGGGATCAACTTTTGGAGTGCGGGGATTGACTTTGGAGTGCGGGGATTTATCCCCGCTTTCTTTTTGTGCGAGCGGATACCAGCACGCAGCGCAAGTGAATTTACCGACTCACTCACTCACTCACTCGCTCGCACATCGTGCTCGTAATTGGAGTAACTCTCACCTACCGGTCGCCTTAGCCATCAACAACTAACCATGAAAATCACTGGTATTATCGAAACCCTGGTCTGCCACGCCCGGATGAAACTGGGTGTTTGTGAAGGTATTGACCGACCAGCCAGGACTATTCGGTTGGGGCGAAGCGACACTGGAATGGCACACCCGCGCTGTCGTGGGCGCGGTGCAAGACATCGCCGAACTGATTGTGGGCGAAGATCCAGGCCGCATCGAATACTTGTGGCAAATGATGCATCGCCAACACTTCTGGCATGGCAACGGAATCGTGCGAGCGACGCGGCGGCGGAATCGACATAGCACTATGGGACATTGCCGGCAAAATCGCGGGGATGCCTTGCTCGCGGTTGTGGGGCGGTCCCGTGCGGGACACGGTTCGCACGTATTGCCATCTGGGCGGCGGCCGAATGGAAGACTGCTGAGACGTCGGTCGAAGAGGCGGAACGGTTCGCCGATCTGGCTCGACAAGCGGTAGCCGACGGCTTCACCGCCTTTAAAAGTATGGCCGTCCCACCCACATTGCCGCTGGATGGGCTGCCGGCCGATTCGAGCGGCGGAAGCGGCGGTGCGCGCGATGCGCGAAGCGGTGGGCGAAGCGATCGACATTATGGTGGACTGTCACGCTCGGCCTTCGCCAGCCATGGGGCTGCAATTCGCGAAGGCACTGGAGCCTTCACTACGGTCTCTACTTCTTTGAGGAACCGTGCTGGCCGGAAAGTCTCGACGGGCTGGCTCGAATCAACGCCGCCGTATCCACACCGATTGCCACCGGCGAACGGCTCACTCATTTGGCCGCGTTTCGCGATCTGTTTGCGGTTCGCGGTTGTGAAGTATGTCAACTCGATATCACACACTGCGGCGGCAGGCGAAGCGTCGCATCGCGGCACGTTGTGTGAGGCCCATCGAATCGCGGCTCCGCGCCCTCACAACCCTCAAGGCCCGGTCAGCGCGGCGGCCTCGCTGGAGTTCGGTTTCTCACAACCTAGCTATGTGATCTGTGAGACCGTCCACAATGATGTGCCTTGGCGCGATGTGGTGAGCGAAGGCTTTACCGTGGAACCGCAAGGCCGCTTAGTCCGCCCGAACACACGGCCGGGATTAGGCATCGAGATCGACGAAGCGGAAGTGAGAAAACACCCCTTCCAGCAAGAGTTGCCACAACGGGTCTTCTATACGGATGGCAGCGTCGGCGATTGGTAGATCGCAGTTCCATCGCCAAGCCGAGCATCGGCACGGTCACTGTGGCAATGGCTCCACGGTGACTCGCAACGGCAGAGCGCCCAGATGGGCTTGCAGTGGATCTGCCCCGCAGGACGGATTGATCCGCCTTGAGTTCCCGCCAACTCGCGATGTCCCGTCCAAACAATGCGCGGCCCGCCTTGTGGGCTTTCCATGTCAGCCAGAAAGCGCGAGCTCGGTTGTAGTTGAACACCTTGCGCAACGAACCGATGACGAAATCAAAACCGTTGAGATCGTCGTTGTGTAGGACAACGGCATAAGGCGGTTGCCGCTTCGGCTGCTTGTCCGTGCGTGGCTTCTCACGCGGCGGCGCTTCCGCGACGGGAGCGGCAACTTCGGCTTCGGCGGCAAATGAAGACATCTTCGGTTCGGGCTGCTTTAGTTGGCCTTCGGTTGCTCGGCGTCTTTCGCACCGTCGGCCGCGGGCGGATTCGTGAGCAGCTTTTCGGCCTTCTCGACCAACGTGCCAACCTGATGCGAGGTGGCCACGATCGTGCCGTTCTGATCAACCAAGATCATCGTGGGAATGCCCCGCACGCCATACTGCTGAGCCAGTTCCTGCGAACGCTCGCCGACCAAATTCACCCACGGCGCGTCGTTGTCTTCCAAATAGCGAGCCAACGCTTCCTCGTCCTGATCCAGATTAACGCCGACCACATCGAACCCACGTTCCTTCAGCTTCTGATGCAGCTCGCGAACATGCGGCATCTCGCGGCGGCACGGCCCGCACCACGTGGCCCAGAAGTCAACCAACACGACTTTGCCGCGGTAGCTGGCCCAATCGAACGGCTGATTCAGCGCCGTGATGCCGTCCAATTCCAGCTTCTGTCCGACCAGCTTGTCTTCCTCGGCGGCGCCCATCGGCTTCGACAGCTTCTTTCCATAGCGAGCCAACTGCTTATCCTCGCTCTTGGCGAACAGACCGCCGAACTCGGCAAACAGCTTCTCGCGCTGATCGCCGTCTTCCAATTGGTTGATCGCCGCGACAATCGCCGAAGCCATCCGTAGATGACGAGCCGACAAAGACTGCTCGGTGATCCGCCCTTTCAGCTCCTCCAGCGCGCCCGGAATTTGATCGGCGGGCAAGGATTCGGCCGCGATCGCCTGTCGCTCTTCGAGAAAGAATTTAACTTGGCGAGCGATCTTCTCTCGCGAGTCGTCTTTCATCCGATCGACGAACTCGTTCAACGCCTTGTCGGCCGCTTCATCGCCCAGACATGCGTCGCGATGCAAGATGTCAAACTTCGCCTCGGCCGCAATCACCTGATACTTTTCTTTCGTCTCGGCGGCCAGCAACCGGTCGGCCGCATCGACCACGGCCGCGGCAAATCCCTCGCGATATCGAATCGACTTGGGCTTCTCGCTCATGTCGAGCAGAAAGTTGACCAGCTCCAGGTCGCTCAGATCGGTTGGAGCCAAGTACGGGTTCTTCGGCAAGTTCAGCGGTTTGTCGCCATCGGCTTCGTTTCCGTCCCCGCTGTCGCCAGCTTCCGCGTCCCGCGTCTCATCATCGTTCCGCAGCGAAACGAAAACGAACGGCGAGCGGCTGCTGGTTTGCGAATTGTCGTTCGCATCGGGCGTCGCCGAACTCGGTCGCAAGGCGTTTGGCGGAGTGGCATTGCCGGCTCCGTTCAATTCAGTCGCCGGTTCCAACGGCGCGGGCGTCTTCTCGGCCGCCGCATCACCAGCCGGAGCCGAGCCAGCGTCTGAAGTCGCGTCGCCTGCCGGGGTTGCCGGCGCCGCGTCGCCCAACAGCTCCTGCAGCTTGCGATCCAGTTGCTGACCCCGCGTATGCAAGGCAGCCACATTGCCGTCCTTGCCGACGAGCACCAAGAATGGAATCGCTTCGACGCCAGCCTGCACGGCATTGGGATTCGAAAAGCCCGCTTCGTCCGGGTTCTCGCTGCGGATGTTAGTCCAGGGAAGCGGTTCCTTTTCTAGATAGGCGGCGGCCTGCTGCTTGGTGTCGTCCAAATTCACGCCGATGATTTCAAAGCCCTTGTCTTTGTACTTGGCGTAAGCCTCTTTCATGTTCGGGAACTCGGCTCGACACGGACCGCACCACGTGGCCCAAAAGTCGACCAGCACGACTTTGCCTTCGAGCGACGCCGTATCCAGCGGCTCGCCACTCATCGTCGTGCCCGTCACAGCGAACGGTTTGCCCAACAAACCCAAACGCTTGTCCGAATTGGCCAACGTTTCCTTGGCTTGAGCGGCCAAGTCAGCGTTCTCCGAGTTCGCGTATTGCTGACGAATCAGATCGTACAGAGCTCCGGCGGCGACGGTCTGGCCTGAGTACTCCAGGTTCAACGCATCGCTGGCCAGTTCGCTAAAAACATTCACGTCAGGACCGTTCGCCATGAATTTCTTCGCGGCGGCGATCATCGTGTCGATGTCACCGTTCTCGTCCGAAACGAGATTCGACCAAGCGTTTTTGTACGCTACGTAATCCAATTGATCGTTGATCGTGGCGGCGTCCTTGGCCAATTCCTCGTCGGGATGATTCACGAACTTGTCGCGAATCATGGCTAGAGCTTGCTGCCCGGATTCCATCTCGCCACTGTTCAGCAACATCAGCGCGGCTTGACGCAGCGTCGAGAACTCCGCGCGGGTGAGTTTCTCGCCCTGCAGAATCTTTTCGAGGTCGGTCAGCAGAACCGACTTGTCTTCGAATTGCCCTTGGCTGAGTCGGTCGATGTTGTGGCCGAACAGAATCAGGCGGCCTTGGTTCTCGGTCGACGGGTCTTTTAGCAAGTCTTGAGCGAAGTCGTTCATCTGAGCATCGGCCGTCGCATCGCCCAACCGGCTCAACATGCTCAGGGCAACCAGCTTGGACTCGATCGCCCGAGCCTTCGCCTGCTCGTCGAGCTCGGGTTGGGCCAACAAGCGGTTCGTCGCATCCAGCTTCAATTGCATCGTCTGCGTGACTTCGCGCAGAGCGGACTCTTGCTGGTTCATTCCCTGCACGCGACCGCTGCGCAAATCTTCGAAGTACTGATCGACTTCGTCGAGAAACGCCACCAATTGTTCCGCGCCTCCCTCGGGCACTTTCATCTCGGCCAGCTTGGAAGCCATCGGCGCCGGCGACGGATCGACCGGCGGTTGTGTGGTTGGATTGGCAGTCGCCGTTGCGTTCGTCGAGTCGCCGCGAGGCGAGGCGCCATTGGTTTGAGAGGCTCCGTTCGTCTGACTGGAGACATTCTCGCTCTCGCCCGAAGCCGCGCCGCCCGACTTGGCGGTGCCGCTGGCCGCCGCGCCGCCTTCTTCGTCGGCTTGATACTCGCTGTTGGCGGAACTGACCGGCTGTTGGTCCTGCGAACCGCCGCAGCCCGTTAAAGAGAACGTCGTGACGGTCAGCAGCATCCCTCCCGCGACCGTGACGCGAGCGCGCAGCGAGCGCGGCGTGAGCATAGACATGCGTGAATCCTTTGCAGTAGTAAAGTGAATTGGACCGGCCCCCGCCGCGAAACAGCGGCTAATTGTAGGCCAGAGCCCATCCGCAAACATCCCCGATTATCGAGACATTCCGCGGATTCCGTTAAAGCGAACTAATCCACAGAAACGGCTGTCCGGCGTCGTCAACACGGACCTCGCTGGTAAACCGAGCTTGGTTCAGCAGCCGATCCAAGATGCGTTTGTAATACGTGCGCGTCTCGGGCAAGCTGACGCGAAACGTGGCCGGATCTACTTGGCGTCGAGCCAACGCGTTGTAGTCGTATAGGAACGGCATTTCCATTCGCGTTTGAATGGCCGACACGGCTTCGCCCAGCGGCGTGTCGTTGATCTCGACGTTGAGGAATTTGAAAAGATTCGGCGCGACGCGACCATCGGCATCCTGCGGCGGCCAACCGATAGGCCAGAACTCCTTGGCTTGATCGGCCCGCGTAATAATCAGCCGCGTTTGCCGAGCCGCGGTTCGCTCGGCCGTCAGCACTAATCCCAACGGACGCAGCACGGCGGCCAACGCCGTTCCCGTGGTCATTCCCTTCAGCTCGTCGCCCACGGTGTCTTGTCCGGCAAATGCGGGCCGCGCCGATCGATCGACACTCACTTCCAACGCGATCGTTCGCGTCAGCTCGCGCGCCACGTCTCCGGCGCGCCGCCCAGCCGTTTCCGTTTCGACCTTTCCCGACAGCGCCTCGTTCAGCGCCAGCAGTTCCTTGGCCGTCAAGCCAAACACGGCCGTCTGCTCGGTCGGCGCCGACTCGCCACCGGCACGCAGCTTCTCCAGCCATTTGGCCAGCGAAGCCATGTCGCTGGTACGAAACGAACCGCCGGGCACTTTCAATTGGCTACTGGCGTCCAGAATCCCGATCACGTGGTATCGCGGCGTAGCGTCCGTGCCGACATTCTCGATCTTCGTCTGTTCGCCCGATCGGCCGCCGCGAATCTGCACGGAAATGTCGGGCAGGTCCTTCAGCGCCTGAATCCATTTCTGCGCGCCGGTGATCGGAAAGCCGGATGCCGTGATCAGCTCGAACTCGACATGCGGAGCGCCATTGGCTTCGGCAGCAAGCACCCCAGCGAAAATAAGTGCGACGAGCAGAATTCGACGTGCGCGGTGCATGGCGTTCGCCTCCGTCAATGCGTGTGCGGGCGGGAGTCTGCCGTCAGTGTACGCCGCCAATCGACAGGGAGCCAAGTTTTCGTTGACCAAACCGCCTGATTCGCCATATCAACTCAGCTTGACCCGTCACAACCCATTCCATAGCATGCCTTTGCTTTCACGGTCCGCTGCGGGGCCAGTCGCTTTCTCATTGCCAAATGGAGGGCATGCGACGCTTCTTTCCCGCGTCTGGCCGTTGCTGGATCTTCGCTACATCCGCACACACGGAGACGGACAATGAACGCTCGACACGCTTGCTTACGAACGTTTGGCTCTTTGGCCGTGGGTCTGATGTTGATGATGGCTGGCTGCCGAGCTTCCACCGACAGCGTCGGTGAATCGAACGGCGGAACCACAACACCGGCAGCAGTCGATCAAGCCAATTCAACTGACGCGGGCGATAATTCGGCCGAAGCGAACGGCGAATCCGGCAATGCCGCAGCCAACTCGGATACGACCGATGTGGAAGTTGCTTCGTCCGACACGCCACGCGACGTCATGCAGCAGGAAACGATGGGTGGCGTGAAGCCCGCCGCGGAAGATGTGCTGCTGCTGTTTTACGGCGACGATCCCGACACGCTGAACTTAATCACCTCCAGCGACAATGTCAGCTCTTCGTTCCAACGCCCCGTCTATGAGTATTTGGCTCGCCGTAAGTACGGAAATCCCGAAGAGTGGGAATCGCAATTGGCCACCGACTGGGAGTTCAACGAAGAAACACTGGAGTATGTGATTCACCTGCGGAAAGGCGTGAAATGGCATCCAATCAAGCTTCCCAACGGCAAAACGCTGGAAGCTCGCGAGTTCACGGCGAAGGACGTAACGTTCACGTTCGACGCGATCTTAAATCCCAACGTCGAAGCCGCGTCGCTCCGCAGCTACTACTCGACGGTCGATCCCGAAACAGGTGAAGAAAAGCCACGCGTTAAAGCCACGCGTATCGACGACTACACGGTGAAGGTCAAGTGGACCGAGCCGTATTTCATGGCCGACGATTTCACCTTGATGATGCAACCGCTGCCGCGTCACGTGTACTCCGTGGATTCGGAAGGCCAACCGATCTCGTTTGACTTTGGTTCGAAAGAGTTCGCCGACGGCTTCAACAACCATTGGGCCAACACCACGATGTGCGGCACCGGCCCCATGATTTTCAAGGGTTGGGAGAAACAGAAGCGAGTGAGCTTCGAGCGAAATCCCGACTACTGGGGCGCACCCTTCTACTTCAGCCAGATCATCTACGAGTTTATTTCCAATCCCAATACGGCTCGCCAAAAGGTTTTGCAGGGCGAACTGGATCTGGCTGGCTATTCGGAAGCCGATCAATTCGTGGAGGACCGCAACCACGAGAAGGTCAAGGCCGGCGAAGTGCGTCTGATCGACTTTCCACGGACCGCGTATCGGTATATGGGATACAATCTGCGACGCCCAAAATTCTCGGATCCCAAAGTTCGCTGGGCGCTCAGCCACGCCGTTCCCGTCCAACAGATCATCGACGAAATCTACCACGGATTGGCGACGCGTATGAACGGGCCCTTCCTGCCCGGCAGCAAGTTCGCGAACCCCGATCTGGAGCCGATTCCGTTTGATCTAGAAAAGTCCAAGCAACTGCTCGAAGAAGCCGGTTGGAAGGATACCAATGAGAATGGTATTCGCGACAAGATGATCGATGGTCAGCTTGTGGAGTTCCAATTCGACCTCATGATTTACTCGGACAGTCCGCAATATTTGGCGATCGCTGAAACCATCAAGGATCGGCTCCGAACGGTTGGTGTGGACGCCCAGATTTCGCCCACCAAATGGGCGCTCATGTTGCAAAAACTGCGCAAGAAGGAATTCGATGCCACGATTCTCGGTTGGGTCAGTGACTGGAAGAGCGACCCCTACCAGATTTGGCACGGCAGCCAAGCGGAATTGCAGGAAAGCTCGAACGCGATCGGCTACGCCAATCCCGAGGTGGACCGCCTGATCGACGAACTGCGCCGCACGGTGAACGAAGACAAGCAGATGGAGTTGTACCACGCCATCGACCGTCAGATTTATGACGATCAACCCTATACGTTTTTGTACATCGACAAGGCGCTGGCGGGCGTGGATTCTCGAATTGAGAACATGAATTTCTACCCCATGCTGCGGCCGCATTACGACTCGCGTGAATGGTATACCAGCGAACCGCGGTTGTTGGCCCAATAGCGGGTCATGAAGGCCATGTGCTGAAGACTTAGCCCCACATAGGACAGCCACGGACAAGACGACCACGTGTGGACCTATATCATTCGCCGACTGTTTCTGATGATTCCGACACTGTTCGGCGTGACCGTCGTGTCGTTCATAATCATGAAGCTCGCGCCGGGCGACCCGCTGCTAAGCCAGTTGGGTTCCGGCGGCGCCGCCAGTGCGTCGGGCCAGACGCGCGAAGCCTATCTAATTCAAAAGCGCGATCTGCAACTGGACAAACCAGTTCTGCTGAACTTTCGCAACTTTACGGATTACCAAGACGAGTTGCTGGCGGCGGCGCATTTCCGTTACTCGACGGCGGAAGAGGTCGAAAATGAGCTGACGGAACTTGCCGCCGGAGCCGAAACCGAGCCACAGCAGCGTCGGTTGGCGTTTCTACGTCGGCTGGATATCCCTGACTTCGAGGCGAATCTGAAGAGCGAGGCCAATCGCGGCCGGTTAGCGCGCGCAATCCGCGATTACGCCCAAGTCTGGTGTGAGGACATCGGCAACTACGCCGTGCCCGACGCGATGCAATTGCTAACGAGTGAGGATACCCAGCTTCCGCGGAAGATCGGACTGATCGACTGTCTCAATCATATGGTCGTCGAGGCGCACCAGTTCACTTACTCCCGCAATCCCACACCGTCCGAGACACCATTGGTGCAAGCGGTTTGGCAACGATGGTGGGATATAAATCGTGATTCGCTGGATACCGTGGACCCCGATCGCCAGAAGGTGCTGGAACAGCAATTACAGACGCTTGTCGACGCGGAATCGCGTACCGAGGTGTTTCAGCTCTTGCAGGACGAATTCACCTATGATCGCGAGGACCTGCCGTTCTTCGTGCAGGTCGTGTTGGGCGACGCGCCTCTGAATCAAAAGGTCATCGCCTCGATGATCCTGAATTTGTATGTGGCGAACCCGCTGGATATGCGCGTGTCGCGCAACGCTTCCGAAGGCAAAGTTGAACAAGTTATCGGCAATTGGCAAGCACACTACGAGCCGCGAAGAGCGCGTTACGACAAGTCGCTGGGAAGTAACGTTGTGGATATTGTGGCGGACACGCAATATGCCCACATGGTTTGGCGATTGGTCACGTTTAACTTTGGCCGCAGCGCCTTGAAGACGCGCGAACCGGTCGCCGAGAAATTGTGGGACGCCTTCGTGGTTTCCGCTCCGCTGATGTTGATGTCCCAACTGGTCATCTATATGGTCTCGATCCCCTTGGGGATTACATGTGCGGTGCGACGAAACGGGTTGACCGACCGCGCCATTTCACTTGGATTATTTCTGTTGTATTCGGTGCCGCCATTTGTCGCCGGCATGATGTTTCTATTGTTCTTCTGCTATGGCGACTACCTGAAATGGTTTCCCATGTCGCGGCTGCACAGCAACGGGGCCGAGCAATTCGGATGGTTTCGCTACACGGTCGATTATCTCTGGCACGCCTTTCTTCCGGTGACCTGCTTGTCGCTGTTTAGCCTCGCCGCGCTGGCCATGTACTCTCGTTCCGCCATGCTGGACGTGATTGGCCAAGATTTCATACGTACCGCGCGTGCCAAAGGCTTGCCCAAGTTTCGAGTGATTTACAAGCATGCGCTCCGCAACGCGTTGATTCCCGTTTTAACCTTGTTCGCCAATTTTCTGCCCGCGCTACTGGGCGGCAGTGTGCTCATCGAATTCTTGTTCAACATTCCTGGTATGGGGCGTCTGAGTTGGGCGTCGATCGAACAGCGTGATTACCCAACCATGATGGCGCTGATCTACGTGGATGCGATCGTGGTGTTGCTGAGTATTCTGTTTACGGACATTCTCTATGTGTTGGTCGATCCACGAATCAGCTATGGCGGGCAGGGGAAAGGCCAATGAGTATTGACCGACCCGCCTCGCCCGTGGCGCAAGAGCTGAATCGCGAAAACTCGCCGGCGTATGTACCGGAACGCGGCGAGGCTTACCTGGACATCGTTTGGCGACAGTTTAAGAAAAACTCTTCGGCCTACGTGGCGTTGTGGTTGATGGCCCCGGTATTTCTCATCGCCATTTTCGCGCCCGCGATCGCTTCCGACCAACCATACATCTTTGTGGATGGCGATGAAGTGTTGTATCCGTGGCTTCGGTCGATCTTCAACCCAGAGGTTCCGGTCGACTTTCTGTTCAATATGGCGATGCTGGCCTTCGCTCCCTGGATTCTGCTAACCGTTGTCGCGAATTTCTATTTGAAACGCAGGCGTGTACCGGGACGCCGACGAGTGTTCTTGTCCCTTGCAGCCTTTTTGATTCTCACCCTTTCCCTTTGCGCCACGTTCTTGTTTCCGCCGCTTGGCTTAAGGCCGACGAATAAGTATCGAGCCCGGGAGTTTGTGCGCGAAGAGTTGCAAGCTTTACAGGCTGCCAAGGAAGCGGGCGCCAGCGAGCCGACACGAATCGGCTGGTATGCACCGGTTCCTTTTGGTCCACTGGAAGTCGATCTACCCGCGCGAAATCAGCCACCGGGATATCGCAAGCCGTCTTCGGAACGAGCGGACGTAAATGACGACGTGACTCACTGGCTGGGCACGGACACGACGGGGCGCGACGTGCTCACTCGGATGCTCTACGGGACGCGGCTCGCCATCAGCGTCGGCTTCGTGGCTGTCTCGATCTATATTTCGATTGGCATTGTGGTCGGAGCGCTGGCGGGCTATTTCGGTGGTTGGACCGACATCATTATTTCCCGCACCATCGAAGTGGTCTTATTGTTCCCGGCGTTCTTTCTGATTCTTACGCTCGTGGCAATGTTGGGGCAAAGCATCTTCATTGTGATGTTCGTCATCGGGCTCACCGGTTGGCCCACGATTGCCCGATTGATTCGTGGTGAGGTGCTCAAGCAACGGGCGATCGACTATACGGCCGCGGCCCGCAGCCTAGGCGCTTCTCACGCCCGGATCATCTTTCGGCACATTCTGCCGAATGCGATTTCCCCGGCGCTCGTTTCCGCGCCGTTCGGCGTCGCGAGCGCCATTGTGACGGAAGCCGGACTCAGTCTATTGGGGTTTGGCGTGCGACCGCCCGCGCCCAGTTGGGGTTCGATACTTCAGTTGGCTCACGGAAACTATCAGTATTGGTGGCTGATTGTCGTCCCATCCGTGGCAATGTTTTTCACCGTCACCGTGTTTAACCTGGTAGGTAGCGGACTGCGTGACGCTATGGATCCCAAGCTACGTGTTTAGTTGCACGCCGAGGCGTTAGATTTAGCATCATGACCGCCCCATTGTTGAACGTTGAGAATTTGAAGACGTACTTCCACACCGAGGATGGTGTGGTGAAGGCGGTCGATGATGTGTCTTTCGCCGTGGCCGAGGGGCAGACGCTGGGCATCGTCGGCGAATCGGGGTCGGGCAAGTCAGTTACCTCGTTGTCCATCATGCGATTGCTGGAGGGAACGGGACGCATCGAATCGGGACGGATCGCCTTGCTCGAACGCGACTTGGTGGGCCTGCCTGAACCGGCGATGCGGGCGGTGCGCGGCAAGGAAGTGAGCATGATCTTCCAAGAGCCCATGTCGTCGCTGAATCCCGTTTTCACTGTCGGACATCAGGTGATGGAGGCCATTATCCTTCATCAAAACGTATCGAAATCCGAGGCGCGGCAGCGAACGATTGATTTATTTCGCGAAGTTGGCATTCCTAATCCCGAACAACGGGTCGATTCTTATCCTCATCAAATGTCGGGCGGTCAAAAGCAGCGTGTGATGATCGCCATGGCATTGTCTTGCAATCCCAAGCTGCTGATTGCCGACGAACCGACAACGGCCTTGGACGTGACGATTCAGGCGCAGATATTGGACATTATTCGACGACTGCGAGACACGCGCGGCATGTCGATTCTGTTCATCACGCACGACCTGGGAGTGATCGCCGAGATCGCCGACCATGTGGCGGTCATGTACGCCGGAAAGATTGTGGAATACGGTCCCGTCTTGGATATTTTCTCTTCACCTCAGCATCCTTACACAAAAGGATTGCTCGCTTGCCGTCCCCGACTAGAAACGAAGTACCGTCGGTTGCCAACGGTCAGCGACTTCATGACTAGCGAGAAGACCCAAGACGGGGAAGTGCGGGTGGTCGAGCGGAAGCTGACCGACGCCGATATGAACCGATTCGCCACCGACGGACGCCCACGGCGATTGCATCCCAAGGGTGAGCTGAACGCGATGGGACATCCTCCCGAGCAGGCCGAATGGCCCGCGGACGTTCAGTTCGTGGCGGAAGACGAAGCGCCGCTGCTGCGCGTGGAGAACTTGCAGGTTCATTTCCCGGTTCGGCGTGGTCTGTTGATGCGCGTGGTCGATCATGTCCGCGCGGTGGATGGGATCAGTTTCAATGTGTATCGCGGTCAAACCTTGGGTTTGGTGGGCGAGTCGGGATGCGGCAAAACCACGGCTGGCCGAGCGATCCTGCGATTGATCGAGCCCACGGCCGGCAAAGTCTGGTTTGACGGCGTGGACCTGGGAGAACTTCATGCCGCCGCGCTGCGCGAAACACGGCGGCGATTGCAAATCATTTTTCAAGATCCCTATGGTTCGATGAACCCGCGGATGACCATCGAGTCAACGTTGACGGAACCCATGGTTATTCAACGGATCGGCGACTCGCGAGGCGACCGGCGCGATCGCGCGGTCAAACTGTTGGAAGAAGTGGGTTTGAAGCCCGAGCATTTACGACGCTATCCCCATGAATTCAGCGGCGGTCAGCGGCAGCGCATTTGTATCGCTCGGGCGCTGGCCGTCGAACCGGATTTTCTGATTTGTGATGAGTCGGTTTCGGCCCTGGACGTTTCGGTACAGGCGCAAGTGCTAAACCTATTGAACGACCTACAAGTGCGACGAAGGTTGACTTATATCTTCATTAGCCACGATCTGAGTGTGGTAAAATTCATGGCCGATATGATGGCCGTGATGAATGAGGGGAAGATTGTGGAGTTCGGTCCGTCCGAGGCAATCTACCGTGCGCCTCGCGAGGATTACACGCGGCGCTTGATCGCGGCCACTCCCAATGACTCGCTGGACCACATTCGCCAGCGGCAAGTGGAACGGGAAGCCGCCGTGACGCAACGAAGACGATAACAATCGGATCCACCGGCCACTATTCGGTCCTCAGCATCCATGCCAGCTCAATACGAAAAACAAGAACTTCGCTTCCAGTATCCCGACAACTGGACTTTGGCCGACGAACAATGGGACGAGTGGCCTCACGTCGTATCGGTACAAAGTCCATCGGGCGCCTTCTGGACGGTTCATTCCTATCCGCCAGGAAGCGATCCCCAAGCCTTGACGCAGGAAGTGCTGCAAACCCTGCGGCAAGAGTATGGCGACGTGGATTCGGATGTGGTCGTCGAGGACTTGCTGGGCAATCAAGCCGTCGGCTACGGAATGGATTTCTATTGTCTCGATTTCGTTGTCTCGGCCCAAACGCTGGCCGTGACGATCGGCAACGCGACGTTGCTGTTCGTTTACCAAGCCGAGATGCGCGAGTTCGGCGACCTGTTGCCGGTTTTTCGCGCCATGATGTTCAGCGTCGCCCAATCGCTGCCTTAACGCGACATGCGGAACGATCAGCCGACGGCCCGCATTGCCGCGGTTAACGGATTCCCTTAACTGGCGGCGGCTTTCAGTTCGGCCAGATGCTGGGCCGTGCCGACCAATCGATCCCAGTTGTCGCGGATGTATTCCGGCGGTCCGCCGATCTGAGCGACGACTTGAGCGACCTGCTCCGTCGGCACCATCTCGATGGCGTTCCAGGGGCAAACGGTCAATTCGTAGGGATTCGACTTCTTCTGGGGAATATGAACGCAGACTTCGCAGCCCACACACCGTTCGATATCGATCTCGCACCAGCTGTGATTGCCTTTGACGCCCAGCTTCATCGTCTTCAGCGAAATGCAATCGACCGGGCAGACTTCCAGGCACGACTCGCAACCCGTGCAGTTGTCGGCATTGATGACGGCCAATTCCTTCGGCAGCTTCTTTCGAGGCCCTTGCTTGGCCATGAATGTGTCCCCTCGCAATGAACGGATTAACCGGCGGGCGGCCATCGCCGCACGCGCAACTCGTGGTAAGTCAAGGGTTTGTGGACCCGAGACGATCCTCAAAAACGTGAACTTCGCAATTATAGATCGACCGTCCCGGCCTTCCAACCGGAGAATCGGATTTCGAAAACTCGATCGAGTCGACAAAATCTTCGTCCGCCGGAATTCGAGCCTGCTAGGCCTTCCTGAACAAGTTATCATCCAGGGGCGGCGGCGGAGCGTTCCAAGCTGGTTACGTCCCGCGAACTCGCGGCGATGCGATTCTCTGGGGTTACCCCAGGGCATGATGAAGGGTTTCGATTTCGAGGCGTGAGCCGCGATGCGTTGTCACGCATAGTTGCTCACGCAGGACCAGACTCGTTGGGGCGCTTCGTCGTCCGCTTCCATGTCAGACATCACGGTAGCCCAGGCACTGACCACCGCCTTTCTCACGGGAGAACCCGATCTCGACCAGATCGTCGAGCGGTGGAGCGTCACGTTGGGGCGGCGTTGGAGATGGCTCCGGCCGTTGGCCGTACGTCTCCTTGCCAACCTGGACGAAGCGGATCAACGGCGCGAAGCCGCCGTAGCGTGGTTCCTCTTCTTGGATCGCGGATTCCAACGCGCATGTGATAACCACGAAGTCGACGTGGCTCAGTGGATCCACATCACTCGCCCGCCCATGCGGCCGATCGCGGCGGCCCGCGATTGGCAAGTTCCATCCATCTGTACGCCGGGCGAATTAGCCGATTGGCTGGATGTCGAGCCCAACCGTCTCGAATGGTACGCCGACCTTCGCTCGCTGGAATCTTATTGGCCTCAAAACAAGCTACGCCATTATCACTATCGACTTCTAGAAAAACGGTTTGGCCAAGTCCGAGTGATTGAGTCACCCAAACCTCGCCTTAAACAGATCCAACGTCAGATTCTTACAGGCATTCTAGATCACATACCACCTCATCCGGCCGCTCATGGTTTTCGCCGTGGGTGTTCCATAAGCAGCTTCGCGAGGCCACATGTGGGTAAGCGAATCGTGGTGCGAATCGACTTGCAGGACTTCTTTCCGTCGATCTCGCATCTCCGCATTCGAGCTCTTTTTCTCTCCCTCGGATATCCACAACAGGTTGCCAAGCGGCTGGCGGGTCTTTGTACGAACGTTGTCCCTCTCGATACTTGGCTGGGCGATTCTGGCAACCGGTCAACTTTCGGGCCGAGTGGCGTTCAACGACTCTACTCAACACCCCATTTACCACAGGGAGCGCCCACATCCCCGGCGCTCGCGAATCTGTGTGCCTTCCGCTTGGACTGTCGACTCGCCGCCCTCGCAAATTCGGCCGGGGCGACTTACACGCGCTACGCCGATGATCTTGCCTTTTCAGGTGAAAGGGACTTTGAACGCGTGGCCCACCGGTTTCATCTCCACGTTTGCGCCGCGGTGATGGAGGAAGGATTCCGCGTGCATCACCATAAGACGCGTCGAATGCGACGTGGGGTTCGCCAGCACTTGGCGGGCTTGGTGGTGAACGAACGTCTCAATGTGTGCCGGCAAGATTTCGACCGACTCAAGGCAATACTTACCAATTGCATTCGGCACGGCCCCCAATCACAGAATCGCATGGCCCATCCCGACTTTCGCGGTCACCTGGCGGGGCGGATCGGATTTTTCGAATCCGTAAACGCCGCCAAAGGCCGACGCCTGCGCGCGCTGTTTGACCAAATCGCATGGTGAGCAACGCCGAGAACCTAGCGTTTCTTCGAGTGCGGGAAGCATACCAACCGGCAACGTTCAGCTTGGAAATGACGTCGTACCCGATTAGACTACGTTCTGGTCGGACCGCCCTTGAGGGCCTTTATCAGCTACGGTTGTGCGGATCATGCGGCATGTATTGAACCATCGATGCGGTTTTACATTGGTCGAACTGTTGGTCGTAATCGCCATCGTCGGACTGTTGGTGGGACTATTCCCAGCCTTATGGCAACCATCCGGATGCCGTGCGTGAACACACGCTTGAGACCTATATGTGTCCCACGCGGCGTTCGTGGCAAGACTCGGTTGGCGAAGGGTTGCTGACCGCCACAACCACCGTTTGGGTGACTCTGCCTTGTGGATGCAAAGTCCCGATGACTAGCGTTGGGTCGACGACGGTTACCGGCGCGGTGGGCGACTACGGAGGAAATCACGGAGATCTTTCTCCCGGTTCATTCGGACTGCCAACGGATTTCTACTATGGCGGAAATGGCACTGGGATCATTATTTCCAGCCGTGCCAAATGCAATAGTTCCACTCCTTTGGATTGGGTGGACCGGATTTCACACCGGGACGTGACCGACGGCCTCAGTAACACATTTCTAGCCGGAGAGATGCACGTACCTCTGGGCATGCTGAGGCAATCTCCCGAGGACGCATTTATCTTCAACGGAGATCATGTGTTTAATTCGACCCGCGTGGGCGGACCGACGGTACCGATTGTGTCCGACAAGCGAGATACCAGGAACGGGCTGGTGTCTTAGGGAAGCTGGCATCCTGGCACATGTCATTTCGCGCTGGCCGACGGCAGCGTGCGAGCCATCTCGACCACACTGGATACCGATACGTTGCAGCGACTATGCAACCGAGCCGACGGGATGCCCGTCAATTCCCTACCATGAGTCGTGTCCATGATTTCGCGTTGCGGGAACGGGTATCCATGTTTCGATACATTCACGGACTCTTAGCGTCCACCTTACTAGCCGCGACTCTCGCCGGTTGTTCGGATGACCGCTTGGCCACTTTCCCTGTTTCCGGGAAGGTGGTTTTTAAGGACGGTTCACCGGTAAGGATGGGAACCGTGGAACTGAAGTCACGTGAACACGCCATTCACGCTCGGGGTGAGATCGACAGCGATGGTCGTTTCGAGCTAACAACCTTTGAGCCAGGCGACGGCGCGGTGGCGGGTCAACATAACTGTGTGATCGTGCAATTGATTGTGGCTGAAGACTTGGTGGGACACGTGCCCAGCACCGATGGAGTCGTTCATCCACGGTTCGCGTCTTACCATACCTCCGGGCTGACGTGCGAAATCCAAAGCTCGGCGGACAACAACATCACACTCGAAGTCGAGCCGCTCGGCAACATCGGAGCACGGTCCAGTAATTCCGCGGGTGAACATCATCACCATCACCACGCGAATCCGCCGACGGATGCGCCCGAACCTTAGTCGCCGCGCGTCGCGTGGAACCGGATGATGTCGGCCCTGTCGGATCGCGAGTGAAGGGCGCGCGGCTACTTGCCGAACTGAAAGGCGTATAAGTCCGCGTCTTTGATAGCGAATCGCAGGCGAACTGGTGAACCGACATGTTGGTTCAAGTTCGACGCATCCTTCCAGGTGACCGGTCGATCAATCGAGTCGCCAAACACCTCCTGGCAGTCCGCCAAGGAAAAGCCCGGCAGAGGTTGACCCTGCAAGTCTTGTAGCTCGACGCGTATTCCGCCGGCCGCGGACGAGGCAAAGTTCAAACGCAGTTCGTTGCCCGAGAATAACAGCGGCTTGGTCAACAGTTCGCCGCCGCGCATCGAGGCATGGATCGAAACGAATCCATCCAGTCGCATGGTGTAGCGTCGCAGGTCGCTGCCGGGCGCGGTCCAATAGCTCTCGCTGGCATACAACGACAATTCGGGCGGCGCTCCTGGCATGGATGCCGCGGTTTCCACGACATGCCAGGCAATATATTGGTGGCCGTAATGCCATGTCCCTGGTCGCTCGATTCCGGGACGCAGGAACGCTTCGTTCCACCGCTCGAACCGCTGGCCATCGCGGCTGGCCATTAGCAACCCTTCCGTAATTGCTGTTCCATAGCGACCGACCGCCGACGCCCGGAGTTCGCGATGTTCGAGCTCGGGCAACTCGCGCATCGAATCCGACCAACCCCGATCCACATACCGAGTTGGGAAGCCGATCAGTAGATGCGGCGCGCGATAGTAGGGCTTCACTTGATTGGTATAAAGATGCTCGGCCGGCGAATCCACATACGTTAAGTCCACGTGCGGGTCCCATTGTATGCAATCATCGGACGTGGCCGTGCGAATGGCCCGGATACCATTGGAAAAGATGCGCCAGTACGCCCGGTACTTGCCGATGGTCGGATCCCAGAAAGCCAGATTCTGGGAGTCGAACGCGCCTTCCGTAATCACGGGCTGCTTGGCGAGCGGCCGCCAATGCAATCCGTCGGGCGACCCGAGCACATACAATCCTTTCGGCTTCCGCGATCTCACAATGGCTTTATAACGAGAATCGGCCGCCGCCGCGGGATTGTCGTCCTTGAAGACCGCGGGATGACCGGCGTCGATCTCGGCACCATCCAAATTCACACTATCCAGCACAATGTTGTTGTGTTTGTTTCCGTCGAACTCCACAAGCCCCAAGTCTGGCTTCTCCCAATGAATTCCATCCTGGCTTTCGGCATGGCAGCAATATAACGGATGGCGGTTGGTGGCCACGCGTCCCTGGCTGGCTTGTAGATCCCAAGCCTTGTAATACATGCGATAACGATCGCCATCCTGAAACACACTGTGATACCCACTGCCGCTGCCTTCCCACGGTTGGTCATGCTGGAGCACGACTTCGGCTGGCGTTGGATGATGCAACCGCCGAGACGCTTCGCCGCTCAGTCGTTCGATCAGCCCTTGGTCGACGAACAGTTCGAGTCGATCGCCAATGTCGACGGGCGCCGGCGTCGTGGCGTCATCCGCCCGAGCCAACCGCGGAACTCCGAAGCCCGTCGCGGCCAAACCGCCCACGGCCACCGACTTCAACCAATCACGGCGTTGCATCGCACACATAGCAGCATCTCCTGGAGTTCGTTCACGGGTCCGGGCCATCCGTTTTACTGGGGCCTCATTGTAAACGGGCCGCCGCCGCGCGGCATCGATCTTCCGCGCAGCGTGCTCGGCCGACTTGGGCGTTGACATAAGCTGTCGTACGCTGGCCACGCGGCATCTCGCGGTCGCTCGCGGTGAAATCGCGGCGACACCGAGGCGGTTCACGCTAACCGCGACCTTGCTTCCCGCAAATTCGACCCGACGCACGGCCGCACAGCGACATAACCGATCAGCAATGTTTGATGCGTCAGCGGCAATGACGCATTTTACATCAGCAATGATTGATCTGTCAGTCGCAATGGCGCATATTGCATCAACAATGGTCGATGTGTTTGGTGCAATGACGCACTTTGCATGAACAATGATTCATGACACAGGGACAATGTGTCGTCACACATCGGCAATGGTCGATGCGTTGGCCGGCATGAGCGATTTGACAGCCGCCACGACGAGTTTGTCAGGTGCCCGATGCGTTTTGCGCAATGTTTTTCACGATTTGGCCGGCTTTTTGGGCTGTCCCGCAGTTGCGACAAGCGAGTTTTCCGGGGACGAGTTGTCGTGAATCGACTCGCGCGGATTCTGCGGTGCCGACAGATGCTGGACGCGACGATCCTGAGGTCGCGGCCGGCGGCGACGGGCCTTTCACGTAGGCTCGCGGGACGGATCGACCAACTGGCCAACCTGACGAATTGCATTCCGGGCCAGAGTCAAACGGGCTAGACGCGAGTTTTTCCTTGCCACCCGGCATTAAAATCCGTATTCTATTGCTTGTCCGCTGTAAGAGCGGTGACGCCCCATCCCGTACCAGGCTTCAGGAGCCAGTCATGAACGATCGACAGGAAGACAGATTCTCGATGTTCCTCGTGGTCCGCGGTTTCCTCAACCAGAATTCGGCGACGGTCTCTTCGATACCCGCGTTTCTGGCTGCCCAAAATGATTTCGGGACGCAAGTCGACGCGATTCAGTCGCTGTCCCAGCAACTGCTTTCGAGTGCGGGAACAACCGCCGACAAAACGCAATTGCGCGGAGCAATGGCGGACGCGGCGGTGCCGATCGCCGCGGCGATGCGAGCTCTGGCGGCGGTAACTGGCGACAACCAGTTGGCGGCTCAGGCCGATGTGACTCGCATCACGTTGATCGGCGGTCGCGACACGGTCGCGGCGGATCGCGCCGACCAGCTTCATGCGGTCGCCACGCAACAGGCGGCCAATCTCGTCGACTATGGAATTTCCGATTCGCACCTCACCACTTTGCGAGCGGCGATCGATGCCTATCGCGCGGCGGTGCAGGCGCCGCAACAAACGATTGCCGCGAACGCCGCCGTGCGGGTTCAGATCAACGACGCCTTCTCGGCCGCCAACAAAACGTTGACCGGCCGGCTGGATAACTTGGCCGAGTTGTTTCGCTCGACGAATCCGGCCTTTTACCTGGGCTATCAACAATCCCGCGAGATCATCGACTCGGGCGGCGGCAGTTCGGACCCAGATCCCACCGACCCCGATACAACCGACCCGCCCGTCACACCCGCCGCCTGAGAACACACCACGCTCGGCTTGCACGCCGAGCCACCCCAGCCCGTCCGAACGACGGCTTCAACGACATCGGCCGCCCGTGCCGATGCCATCCATAAGGCGAGCGGCAGATAAAAAATACCAGCACGCGGCGCAAGCAAGTGAATTCGCCGACACACTCGCTCGCGCCGCGTGCTCGTATTTCGGAATATTCTCATCTGCCGGTCGCCTAAACAGGGCATCATATGGGCCAAGGGCTGTTTCAATGTTGTCGCCGCGTGTGGTGGCTTAATGAATCGAGCGTTGAATTGTGACGGCATCGGCGGCGATCCTCGGCCCGCCGGTACGGGCGTCTCGTAGGTTGATGTTTGCCGTCATCCATGTATTGAAGTCGTGGCCGCGCGAAGCACCTCATCGAGATTGATTCGGTATCACTTGTCCAACGGCAAGCCGCGGGCGACCGTGTTGGGCGGGATCCGTCGACGCCTACGGCTAGCCGTTAAACAAAGAGACTCTTTGTTACGGGCTGAGCAATCCTTTCGTTGCTGGCAATCGGGGCGGTTTCTTCTTAAAGTGGTTTCGGTCGAGCGGGGCTGGCGGGTGTTCGTTGGCTTGGATCGGTTCGGCGTTGGGACTCTTATATGTGAGCTGCATGGCGATGTTGCGATCGTGGTGGTTGTGTTTGGCGGTGGTGTTATTCGCGGGGGTTTCCTCGCTTTCCGCTGGCCAATGGGGGCATTGGCGCGGGCCGACCGGGAATGGCGTTTCGCCGGACGCTCGGCCGCCGGTCGAGTTTTCGGGCTCGAAGAACGTTGCTTGGAAGGTGGACATCCCCGGACGCGGTTCCGGGTCGCCCGTGGTGTGGGACGATCGCGTGTTCGTCGTGACGGCGGCGCCGGTCAGCGACGGGGCGCGCGGCGAACTGGCTTTTCAAACCTTGTGCTTCGATCGGGCGACGGGCAAGCTGCGTTGGCGGAAAACGGCCGTGCAGACCGTGCCGCATCAGGGGACGCACTCGACCAATGGCTATGCGTCGGCGTCGCCTTGCACCGACGGCCAACATGTTTATAGCCACTTCGGATCGCGCGGA
>JAWKTM010000024.1:0-100731 GCA_041399085.1 Pirellulaceae bacterium | reverse complement strand
ATCTTCCCCTGGCAGCACGCGGCGATCGATTTCGATCACGCATGCGTCCGGCACAACGTTGACGCTGGCCCCGCCGGAAATCAAGCCGACGCTCAGGCTGGGCGTGCCCAGCAACCGATGCGGTTCGCGACCGCGCAGCTCCTCGCGGTGATAACGCTCAAGCGCGGCCACGACGCGGCCCATTCGATAGATCGCGTTGTCGCCATTTTCCGGCGACGAACTGTGGACCGCTCGACCAATCGTTCGGCAACGCCAGCGCACAACGCCTTTGTGAGCCACGACGACATTCAGCTCGGTCGGCTCCGCCACGATGGACATCGCTGGCATCGCCGGCAATCCATCGGACGCGGTTAGTTCCGGCCATCGAGTCATCAAGCCGCGAGCTCCCGATCCGCCCGCTTCTTCGTCAACCGCACACGCCAGGATGATCGACGCCGCATTCACTGGTCGCTCGTTCGCCAGTCGCCCCAGTGCGTGCAACATGGCGGCCATCGATCCCTTGACGTCGCAAGCGCCGCGGCCGTACATCCGGCCGTTACGCACCGCCGGCTCGAAAGGCGGGATCGTCATACCGTCGACGGGAACGGTGTCCTGATGCACTTCCCACAGCATGATCGGAGCACCCGATTCGGCCTTGCCCGCCGGTAGCCAAGCCACGATATTGTCTCGCCCCGGCGCAATCGGCTGTCGAAGGAATGGAACGCCAAGCTCGCGAAAGTACCGCTCCAGAAAATCCGTCATGCGTGCCTCGAAATCCAACTCTGGATTCACAGCCCGGCCCATCGGATTTACGCTGGGGATGGAAATCAGCGACGCCAAGATCGACTCTAAGTCTTTGTTCATGATAGATTTACCGTCTCTAATTCGGGCCCGAATCAAGCTTTCTTTGCCGCTGGTCAAGAAAAAAGACCTGCGGATATCTGCAACTTTCTTGCGAGAATCCGCAAACTGCTCTTGCTTGAATAACCGAAATAACCACAATCACAATTGAGTGACGAGGGTACCCTCACTCGTTGACCCTTCGCAGGTTCCTGCCCCACCTGCGGAGGGTTTTTTATTGCGCCTATCACTTTACGTTCCTTGCGGCGATCCCGACAGCAATCGCTTCCCGTCGCTACTGAACGTGTTCCCTTCGCCACGACAATCGTGCTCGTACGCGTAATCATTGCAACAGTGCTCGTCCACGCTCTCTGTCTCGTGCGCTCGAAAGTCACCAAGCCAACCTTCGTCCACGATTAACTCAACCTCCAGCGCATCTCTGTCCTGGACGAGCTCGACCATCCCGGACACAGGCCCAACGGCGGCAACCCCTGATTTCGTCGCGACTTCCGCGGCTTGACCGGTCCCATCAACACCGTTAGGATTCGGCGCGTACCAAGGATCGACCTCAGGGTCGATTTTTATTTGTCGGGCCTTGTGACAACTTTCACAAAGTCCAGCCAAAATTGCAAGAGCTTGACGGGAAAAGAGTTATGGGCACCCTGATGCTTCCGCTGCTGCTGTTCGCCCTGTTTGCGGCGCTGTTGGCGGTTGGCATGTTGGCTGCGGGCAGTCTGTTTGGACCGAGGCGCACCAACCGGGTCAAGGAGATGCCTTACGAAAGCGGCATGGATCCCATTCATGGGGCACGTCGGCGATTTGACGTTCGCTTCCATTTGGTCGCGGTCGTCTTTTTGATTTTCGACGTCGAGCTGCTGTTCCTGTATCCGTGGGCGGTTGCGAATAAGAACCCGGAGGGGTTGTCGCTCGTGCTTGATGATGCCGGACGCTGGCTGGTCTTTGGCGAAGTGATGGTGTTTCTGGGCCTGCTTACGCTGGGACTCGTTTACGCTTGGCGGAAAGGGGTATTTCAGTGGCGATAGAACTTCCTGAAAATGTGGTCGTCAGCAAACTAGACGAACTTGCCAATTGGTGCCGCAAGAACAGCTTGTGGCCCATGCCGTTCGCCACCGCTTGCTGTGGGATCGAACTGATGGCGACCGGCGCGAGCCGGCATGATTTGGCCCGCTTTGGGGCCGAAGTCTTTCGCTTCAGCCCTCGGCAATGCGACTTGATGATTGTAGCTGGTCGCGTGGTGATGAAGATGTTGCCGGTGTTGCAACGAATCTGGCAGCAGATGCATGAGCCCAAATGGTGCATCTCGATGGGAGCCTGTGCGTCGACCGGCGGCGTGTTTGACACCTATTGTGTCGTGCAAGGCATCGATCGCTTTATTCCCGTAGATATGTATGTCCCCGGTTGCCCGCCTCGCCCAGAGCAATTGATACAGGCCATCATCGACCTGCAAGACAAGATTCAGCGCGAGGGAACGATTATGGGCGACGAGTTTAACTTGCCGGGTCGCCAACAGGCCAAGCGGGCGTTGGTCGAATTGCCGGTCTTAGGGCAGGCATCCGAATTTCGCGCCGCGGATTTGCTGCATCGATAAGTTTAGGCTCTCATCGATTAGGTGACTCGCATTACCAGAATTTGGCGGTTCGGTCTGCTTTCGCTCCCATTTCACTTCATCCCCAAGACGCTCAACCACAATGAACGAAGCGGTCATTAAAGCGCTGCGAGAACGATTCGGGGAACTTGTGGTCAGCGAGTTCCGCGGGTCCACGCGCGTCATCATTGGTAAGGATGCGTTGCTCGCGGCGATGTCGATGCTGAAGACGCAGCATGGATTCGACATGCTCGTCGACGTAACGTGCGTCGATTACTTGAACTATCGAGACGCCACGGATCGCTTTGGCTTGGTTTATCTGCTGGCGAACACGGTTAATAGTGATCGCTTGACCGTGCGAGTGATGTTGAACGAGCCCGATCTGACGGTTCCTTCGATGTTTGAATTGTGGGAAGGCGCCGATTGGATGGAACGCGAAGTCTGGGATATGTTCGGCATTCACTTCGAAGGCCACCCCGATCATCGCCGAATTCTGATGCCGCAAGAATTCACGGCTTTCCCGTTACGTAAGGATTATCCGCTGCAAGGCCGCGGTGAACGTCACAATTTCCCGGTCATACGTCGCGCTCAAGCTTAGCTGCTAGCTCCCCGCCAAGAGAACTCATACTCGCCCGCCTTCCCATTCACATCATCCGACCGAACTTGTCCTCACACACTTGAATCGCCATGTCACTTGCCACAGAACTCGAACCCGGAGTCACGGAACAGGACTACCTGTGGACGCTGAATTTCGGTCCGCAGCATCCGGCAACGCACACGACATTGCGGCTGGTGTTGAAATTGGATGGCGAGCGCGTGGTGGATGCCGTACCGGACATTGGTTACCTGCATTCCGGCTTCGAGAAGATTGGCGAGCACCTGGATTACAACCAGTATGTGACCGTCACGGATCGGATGAATTATATCTCGCCCATGGCCAACAACGTGGCTTGGCATGGCGCGGTCGAGCGACTGTTGGGAATCGAGCTTACGCCGCGATGCAAATACGTCCGCACGATCGTGGCCGAATTGGCTCGAATTAGTGACCATTTACTAAGCACCGGCGCAATGGGATTGGATACCGGCGCCTTCACTTTCTTTCTGTATGCGTTCTACCAACGCGAACGCCTTTACAACATATTCGAGTCGCTGTGCGGCGCGCGGTTTACTAACAGCTACACACGCGTCGGCGGTGTGATGCATGACATGACGCCGTTGGTGGTCGAGCAGATCCGAGCCTTCGTGAAGGACTTTCCGAAGACCCTGGACGATATGGAGCGATTGCTGAATCGCAACCGGATTTTCGTCGAGCGGATGAAGGATGTCGGCGTGCTGTCGAAAGAAGAGGCCATTAATACCAGCGCCTCGGGGCCAATCGCTCGGGCCAGCGGGGTGACGCGCGACCTCCGCAAGGACGAGCCTTACTTGGCCTATTCGGACTTCGACTTCCAGGTTTGCTGTGCCAAGGCGGGCGACTGCTTTGCTCGTTATTATGTCCGCATGGCCGAGATGCGAGAGAGCCTGAAGATTGTCGCCCAGGCCATTGAGAATCTCCCCCCTGGGCCGGTGAATGTGGGAGTCGATGAACGAACCACACTGCCCACGAAACAGCAGGTCTATCAGACCATCGAAGGCACGATCACGCACTTCGAACTGGTAATGAGCAATCGCGGATTCACAGTGCCGCAAGACGAGTGCTATTCCGCGATCGAAGCTCCGAACGGCGAACTCGGGTTTTATCTCGTTGGAGATGGCAGCGACGTAGCTTATCGGGCCCGTTGTCGTCCCCCGTCGTACATTCACTTTGCCCTATTCCCGCGACTGATTCGCGGCCATACCTTAAGTGACATTGTTGCCGTCTTGGGAAGTCTAAACATTATTGCCGCCGAGTTGGATCGGTAAGTCTGCTAGTACTGCTTTGTTCGCGACTTGTCGTCATCACGACCGACTCGACTCAGTGAGCCATCTATCCATCCCCAGTTGCCATGCCCGCCATTCAAGACCGCGTACTAACCGACGAGATGATCGAGGAAATCAAGAAGTATTTCCCGCGTTATCCGTCGCGCCAAGCGGTAACCCTGCCCGCGCTTCATATCGTGAATGAGCGGTTGCGTCATGTACCCTTGCAAGCAGTGGTGGAGATCGCCGAGTTGCTGGAACTCGCGCCGGCTCAAGTTCAGGATACGCTGACCTTTTATAACTTTTTCAAGCAAGACGCGCCGCACGGCCGCACCCGCGCCTGGGTGTGCCGATCGATGAGTTGTCATTTGCGTGGCGCGGATGAGTTGTTGACCTACCTTTGCCAAAAGGCTGGCGTTAAGCCAGGCGAAGTCACGTCGGACGGCAAGCTGACCGTGGAAGCCGCCGAATGTTTGGGGGCATGTGAACATGCTCCTTGCATGTTGGCGGGCGAGACGTTGCATACGAGTATGACCCAGAAGGACGTGGACACGTTTCTGAAATCGTTGGAGTAAACCGGGCCGTGGCCGATTTTCAGCCAGTATTGTTAGCGAACGTCGGGCGTGAAGCGAGTCATACGCTGCGCGAATACGAAAAGACCGGCGGCTATCAGACTTGGAAAAAAGTTCTGAAGTCCATGTCTCCAGACGATGTGAAGAACGTCGTGAAGGCAAGTAGTCTGCGCGGCCGTGGCGGCGCCGGATTTCCCACCGGGCTGAAGTGGACTTTTCTACCCAAGGATCACCCCGGACCCATTTATTTCTGTCTTAACGCCGACGAAAGTGAGCCCGGCACCTTCAACAATCGCATTCTGATGGAGGACGACCCTCATCAGGTGATTGAAGGTTTGGCGATTAGCTGTTTCGCGACTTCAGCCTCGACCGCCTATTTCTACATGCGGTATGAATACCCGCTGGCCTGGAAACGCGTCCAACAAGCCGTCGATGAGTGTTATGAAGCCGGTTATCTAGGTCGCAATATTTTCGGTAGCGGTTATTCACTCGATATTTTTCTCCACCGGGGCGCCGCCGCCTATATCTGCGGCGAAGAAACGGGGTTGATTGAAAGTTTGGAAGGCAAGCGTGCTTGGCCTCGCATCAAGCCCCCGTTTCCCGCGGTGGAAGGCGCGTTTCGCAAGCCCACGGTGGTGAACAACGTCGAGACCGTGGCCTGCGTGCGACACATTTGTGATCGCGGCGCCGACTGGTTTAAGTCGATGGGAGTGCCGCCCGACCCCAATAATCCTCGCGACCCCGGCAGTTTTGGCCCCAAGTTGTATTGCATCAGTGGGCATGTGAATAAACCGGGTTGCTATGAGACTCCGATGGGGATCACGCTCAATGAATTGATACATGAACATGGCGGCGGTATCTGGAAGGGCCGGAAGGGGAAGGCCGCGATTCCCGGTGGAATTAGCATGGGACTGCTGAAGGCCGACGAGTTCGATTGCCCGTTGGATTTTGCGGGTCCTGGACGATACGGGTGTTTGGGCTTGGGCACCGCCGCCGCCGTTGTCATGGACGACCATACCTCGATGGTCGATGTATTGCACAATAGTTGTCAGTTCTTCGCGCACGAAAGCTGCGGGCAATGTACGCCCTGCCGTGAAGGAACCTCATGGGCCTTCAAGATGCTGAAGCGCATTAAAGCAGGCCGCGGACGCCTTAAGGACCTAGACCTGTTGGCGGAAATTGGAAACACGATCGGTATTATGCCGGGAACGACGATTTGTGGATTGGCCGACGGAGCCGCTTGGCCGCTGAAGAACGGGATCGCCAAGTTTCGTGGCGAGCTGGAAGACCACATACGACGAACGAATCCCCAAGGATACATGGAAACCGATCCGGTTCCGGCGCTGGACTTGGTGGAGTTGAGCACACATTGATGAGCGGCTAAGGAATTCATCAGACGACACCTCAAACGGCTGACCGGGGAGTCCTTGACCTCGCTTAGTTGGCGAAGCCGTATTTTGATTTGCGGAAAAGATACACAATGGCCACTGTGATTGTTGACGGTATCGAATTAACGATCGGCGACGATGAGCGCTTGAATGGCATTCAAGCGGCCAAGCGTGCCGGTATCGAGGTGCCGCACTACTGTTGGCATCCCGGTTTGACGGTTGTTGCCAGTTGCCGAATGTGCCTCGTGGAAACCGGAACTCGCAATCCCGAGACAGGCGAAGTCTCGATGCTGCCAAAGGTTGTGCCGGCTTGCCAAACTCCCGCCAAGGACAATACGGTCTTTGTCACGAATAGCAAGAAGGTGGAAGACGCGCGGGCCATGGTCGAGGAGGATTTGCTAATACGGCATCCGATCGATTGCCCGATTTGTGATAAGGCCGGCGAATGCTATTTGCAGGACTATCATTTTAAATATGGTCGCGAAGAACGTCGGGCGGATTTAAAGCCGTTCACAAGCCGCCGACGTACTTTGGGTGACACGGTCACTCTGTTCGTGGACCGCTGCGTTATGTGTACACGGTGTGTGCGGTTTACGCGCGAAGTGGCGGGCTCGGCCGAGTTAATGGTGGTTAATCGTGGCGCACATGAAGAGATCGACGTGTTTCCGGGTTTTCCGCTGGAGAACAAGATGTCGGGCAATGTGGTTGACATCTGCCCCGTTGGCGCACTCGGCGACAAGGACTTCCTATATTCGCAACGTGTCTGGTTCATGAAGAGCCACGACAACGTCTGCGCTAATTGCTCGACCGGTTGCTCCATTAAGGTCGACCAGAATCAAGATCGTATCTATCGGCTGAAGCCGCGCGAGAATCCTCATGTAAATCATTGGTGGATGTGCGACGAAGGGCGTTACGGTTGGAAGCATGTTCACAGCAACGAAAGACTTACAGAGCCACGTCGGCTGACCGACGGACAGCATGAGAATGTCGAGTGGTCGGAGCTAATCCATCACGCGGACACGGTGATGCGTCAAGCCGGGAGAGTCGCCGCCGTGCTTTCTCCGTTTCTGACGGTTGAGGAAGCCTACCTACTGGCAAAGTATGTCCGGCAGGTGGATCCCGACGCGTTGTTGGCAATGGGGCCCGTGCCAATTGTCGGTGAAGACGAGAAGTTCGCAAATGGCTTTACCATTCGGGCGGAGAAGTGCCCGAACCGGCGGGGAATCGAACAGGTGCTGCGGGGCTTCGGCGGAGCCATCGCCTGGGAAGAGTTGCCCGAGCAACTAGCAAGTGAAGGCATCCAGGCGCTGTGGATGACAGGCGGATATCCCTCAGCGTGGCACGACGAGACGCTCGCCCAACAGTTCGCCGACGTGCCAAATATTGTCATGCAGGATATTTTCGCATCTCCATTGTGGAATCAAGCCACTTTGCAGTTACCGAGTTCCGCGTTTGCCGAACGCGATGGTTCGTATGTGAATTATTCAGATCGACTTCAATCATTCCGCTGGGCTGTACGACCTCCTGCCGGTGCTCGCGTTGAGGGTCGAGTCTACTGGCAACTGTTGAACATGCCTGGTATGTACAACGCCCGCCAAGTGCTGACCGAACTAGGGCAAGCGAATTCGTTCTTTGCCCCGGCCATTGGCGAGGTGCCGGATGTTGGAATCGACTTGCGTGTGAACCAACTGGCTGCCACGTCCTGATTTTGCTTTCGTCCCGTCGCGCCCCCATTTCGACAAGCCAAACCATTTAGCTGGGCCATAATCGGCCGTAGATCCATGATCGAGTCCATTATCATAGCCGTCGTAAAGATCGCCCTCTTAATCGGCGGGCTGATGACGGCGGCAGCTTACTTCGTGCTGCTGGAACGTCGAATGGCGGCCTGGGTGCAGGACCGCGTGGGACCAAATCGCGTTGGAATTCCCCTAACGAAGATTCGGCTGTTCGGGCTTGGCCAGCCGCTGGCCGATGGCGTTAAATTCATCATGAAGGAAGAGTACACGCCAGCCCACGTGGATCGCAAACTCTATTTGCTGGCCCCGATCGTGATTCTCACGGCAGCATTGGCCGTTTTCGCGGTGATACCGTTCGGCAGTATGATTCCGCCCTTGTCGCTCGGTGAATGGAGCAGCGGGCAGCCCATATCGTTAGTCGTTGCTCCGGGCGTGGATGTGGGCATGATCTATGTGTTCGCGCTGTCGAGCATCGCGGTCTACGGCGTGATTTTAGGGGCTGGGCGAGCAACAACAAATACAGCTTCTTGGGAGGCTTGCGTTCCGCAGCGCACAACTAGTCGCCTATGAGTTGCCGCTGGGCTTAGGCATCCTGGGGGTGGTCTTGGCGACCGGTTCACTCGACTTGGATCAGGTTATCCGCGCTCAAGCGGCGTCGGGCTGGTGGTTTGCTATTGCCCAACCACTCGGCTTCACTGTCTTTGTCATCGCCGCGTTTGCCGAAGCCGCTCGTCTGCCATTTGATCTACCGGAAGCCGAGCAGGAGCTCGTGGGTGGTTATCACACGGAATACGCCGGCATTAAGCTGCTGTTGTTTTTGGTGGCGGAATTCCTGCACATGATTACCGCGTCGTTCTTGATAGCCATCCTATTCTTAGGCGGTTGGCACTTTTGGTTTATCACAGGTCCTGTTGATGGGGACATAACTTGGGTCACGGCAATCCTGCGAGTGTTGGTGCTAACGGTTAAGATTGTGCTCGTGATTCTTTTCTTCATGTTAGTGCGTTGGAGCTGGCCTCGGTTCCGCTTTGATCAACTGATGGGCTTGGCGTGGAAAGTGATGCTTCCGCTGGGGATCGTAAATTTTGTTGCGGTCGCTATCTTGGAGCAGCTTCGAACGCTCAGCGACGGCGCCGCGTGGATGGATTGGCTGTTCGTCATCATCTCTTGGGGCGTGTGCATTGGGGCTTGGGTAGGCATTTCCATTGTGGGGCCGATCATCGCCGACAATCGACCCCAGCGCAATCTTGTTCCCTATGGTATTGATCCACAGGTATAAAGGGGGCTCATCATGCAAGAGAACGATCCCTCGATTAAATGGATCGAGGAACCGAAGTTGGGACTGGCGGGCAAGATGTACTTGCCGATGTTCGTGCAGGGGTTGACGACTACGTTTCGCCACTTGTCGACCAGCGTGGCCGGCAAGCCGGTGACGACGAGCTACCCCGACGAAGAGCCCGAATTCGGCAACCCGTTGATCTATCGTGGCGTCCACCGGTTGAACAAGGACGAACAAGGGCGAGTCAAATGCGTGGCATGTTTTCTTTGCGCCACGGCCTGCCCCGCCCACTGTATCGATATTATCGGTGTCGAGAGCCCTTGGCCGGATCGCGAAAAATATCCCGAGAGTTTTGCGATCGACGAGTTGCGTTGCATCTACTGTGGGATGTGCGAAGAGGCGTGTCCGGTGGATGCAATCGAGCTGACGAGTATGTATAACCTGACCGGCCGCAGTCGCGAGGAGATGGTTTTCGACAAGGAGAAGTTGCTCAGCGTCTATGACGAGACGAAAGACAAGGAACCCATGAAATCCAAGCAATTGGGAGGCACGGTATGACGCCATTGCTGGTGGGTGAAATTGGGTTGCGAGAACTAGCCTCGAATCCCTGGTTTTGGGCATTGGTCTTGGGAGCGATTGGATTGTCGTGGAAAATGCCCCGCAGTTCGGTTGCCATGCGGAGGCTGGGGGCGATCGTGGCTTTGGCGGGCGTCGTGGTGCTGGCTGCTGCGTTGGTCGTCAAGGAGCCGATTTCGGAGAGCTATATTCAACAAGGTGTCTTTTGGTTTTTGGCCATAGTCACGATCGTCGCGGCGGGAGCGGCCGTGACCATGCGCGATGCCGTGTACTGCGCGATTTGGTTTGCCCTTTCGCTGCTGGGAACCGGCGGATTGTTTCTCTATCAGGGCGCTCAGTTTTTAGGTGTCGCCACGGTCGTGGTATATGCCGGCGCGATTGTCGTCACGTTTCTATTTGTGGTAATGCTGGCCCAACCAGAAGGGCACGCCTCCTACGACCGAATAAGTTGGGGATGGTATGTGAAGCCGTTCGCGACAATCGCAGCGGGGATCTTGCTCGGAGCCGTTGTCGCCACGGTCTTGGCGATAGAGCCCGACTCGGCTCCGCTACTAGCCACCGCGGAGCAGCTTGAAGTCAACGTTCTCAAGCCTGCCCATGTGGCTGGATTGGGCGCCGAGGTATTTTCGCGGCATTTGATTTCGGTTGAAATTGCCGGGACGTTGCTAATGGTCGCTTTGGTGGGCGCCATTGTGATGATGAGTCGCACCAACCAATCCGTGAGAAGCGAGGAACGCCGCGATGCATGAATTGGCGTTGCTGCAAAATTACTTGATCGTTGGGGGCATCCTGTTCGCCATCGGGCTAATGGGATTTCTCGTTCGCCGGAACATGATTGTCATGTTCTTGAGCGCCGAGATGATGCTGCAAGGCGTTTCGGTCAGTCTGGTGGCTTGGGGACGCTTTCATAACGACTGGGGTGGCCAGTCGCTGACGCTGTTCATCATTGCCGTTGCGGCCTGTGAGGCGGGAATCGCGCTGGCATTGATCCTCTCCCTAGCCTATCGGTCCCACAAATTGGATATCGCCGTGTGGCAGGATTTGCGGGAAGAGGACCAACCGGCCTTCGTTGACGAGCGGGTACCAGAGGAACGTGGCGACGAGCAACTGTGGCCGACGCTTACGCCGGCGGGACGGGAGCCCAAGCACGACTGGGAAGCGGAGTTGCATCGCGGTCGTGTGTGAGAAATCCGCGAAGGCAGCGTGAGAGCTTACACGTCTCGTAAGTCCTTCGAGGCAATTGTGACACGGCCGACATAGGTCGAGGGCCCGACGAACAAGTCGCACGAACATTTAACAAGCCAACTATAAGACGGGTCGGAAACAACGACGATGTTTGAACGAATCGACGTTCTCCTGATGCTCATACCGGGGTTGCCGCTGTTGGCGGCGATCGTTACGGCCTTGCTGGGTCCGCGCGTGCTGCGGTCGATGAGTCACGTGCCAGTCGTGGTGGCGTTCGCGGTTTCCTTTCTTTGCAGCTTGTTATTGGTCTTCGAAGTGCGAGACCAGCAATCGCCGCCGGAACTGGAAGGGCAGGTGATCTCCACGAGGACCATCGGCTACGAGCATCTTACAAGGCTTTGGACGTGGGCTTCGATTGACGGCGCCTACGAGTCGGATGCAGTCGGCACAGCGACCGACGCTCCCGACTTCCGCATTGACATCACATTGCGCGCCGATGCTCTGACGGCGATGATGCTGGCGATGGTTACCTTCATTTCCTCATTGGTGGCCATCTTCGGGTCAGGGTATATGGATGGTGATCGCGGGTATTGGCGGTTCTTCACCTACGTTGCGCTGTTCGTGTTTTCGATGACCATGTTGGTGTCGGTCAGCAATTTCGTGTTGCTGTTCGTGTTTTGGGAAGCGGTTGGCGCCTGCAGTTACTTGTTAATTGGATTCTGGTACGAGAAACCCGAAGCGGCCGCGGCTGGCAAGAAGGCGTTCTTGGTCAACCGCATCGGGGACTTTGCGTTTACCATCGCATTGTTTCTGATTTGGACCACGTATGGCTCGCTCAATTATCACGACACGCTGAAGGATGGCCGCTATCAGTCGGACGTGGTCTCGCAGGCCATCGAATCCGGGAGACAAGATGTAGTGGTTCCGGGGGTGTTGGGGCAAACGCGAATCGCGGCCAATGATTACGTCATTGGCGAGCACGGGCAAGTAACCGTAACGGCAATCTGCATTCTGTTGATGTTGGGTGCCTGTGGTAAGAGCGCTCAGTTCCCATTGCACGTGTGGTTGCCGGACGCGATGGAAGGCCCGACTCCGGTTAGTGCTCTGATCCATGCCGCCACCATGGTCACGGCAGGGGTCTATATGGTGGCTCGCTGCACGCCATTGTTTATGTCGTCGCCGCCGGCGCAAATGCTGGTCGCGGTGATTGGCGGTTTCACGGCCTTGCTGGCCGCATTGATTGCGCTGACCCAGTTCGACTTGAAGCGGGTACTGGCTTATTCCACGATTAGCCAGCTTGGCTATATGTTCCTGGCGCTTGGGGCCGGAACGCTGGCGGGTATTACCGGCGGCATGTTTCATTTGTTTACACACGCGTTTTTTAAGGCACTGCTATTTCTCGGAGCAGGAAGCGTGATGCATGCAATGGGCCATATCATCGACATGCGTCGATTCAGTGGATTGCGGAGAATCATGCCGCACACGCATTGGACCTTTTTGTTTGGCTGCTTGGCGCTGGCCGGCGTGGCGCCGTTCGCCGGATTTTGGAGTAAAGATGCGGTCTTGGCCGCAGTCGAGACCAAGGCGCACGCGCTTGAACATGAAATAGCGATTCGGCACGGCGACGGGGGGCATGCCACGTCGCACGGAACGGGTGAGGCTCACGTACCGGCGTATCTGAGTCCCGCGGAATACGATCATCTAAAGGCGGGACTGTACTCCGGCTTGAGCGACGCGGAACTGCACCGCAATGCATTGTTATACAAGTCGCTCTACATTCTGGGGCTCGTTGTGGCATTTCTTACGGCCTTTTACACCTTCCGCGCTTTCTTTATGACCTTTTATGGCGAGGAACGAGTTCCGCATGAGGCGGGGCATCATGCGCACGAGTCGCCGGGAAATATGGTCGTGCCACTCGGAGTGTTGGCGTTCTGCGCGTTGCTCGTCGGTCTCTACTTTGATCGCACGCCGGCGGACGGAGGGCATGCGTTCGCTGAATTCCTCGAACACACTCCATCGCTGGCCGGTGGCTTGGTGGTTGCCACGGCGGCTCCGCACGAGTTTCATTTGAGTGTCGCGGCAACGAGTACTTTCGTTGCAATTGGCGGCATACTGGTGGCGCTGTATCTGTACTTGGGCGATCGTCGGGAAGTCGACTGGCTAAAGTATCTGTTGAACCTGGAATGGTTAGGGCGGGTGACGGACGTGGAATCCGCCTCGCGATTAAGGCAATTGCCTTGGGTAGCGGGGGTATACCGGGTTGCGAAGTCGGTGCGACTGGGCTGGCTGGCATCTTTGATTGGCCAAGTGCTATTGCTGGTTGTTTTGATTTTGACCGCGCCGATTCTTTTAGGGTTGTTCCTAACGCCGTACCGACTGAGCGTCCGCAAGTTCTACTTTGATGAGATTTACAACTTGTTGGTGGTAGTGCCGTTGCGTTTTGGGGCACGCGTGCTGTACGCGATAGACCGTTGGTTGATTGATGGCGTCGTAAATCTTTGCGGTAGACTGCCGGTCGCGTTCGGTGGCCTTATGCGTTCGCTGCAGATGGGACTGGTTCAGTTCTACGCGTTATCCATGATGCTCGGCGTATTGGTGTTGTTGCTAGTCAAGGTTTTGTGGATGAACTGATTGCCATTTCGTGGGCGATTTGGCCGAGCCGCCCGTTGGCTGGCTCGATGAGGGATTCATGGATTCTCAGATGCTATTACTGATTTCACTCGTGCTGCCTCTGTTGGGCGCTGGCTTGGTGTGGGTAGTCGCCCCGCTAGGCCGCGGCGCAATCCGCTGGACGGCCTTGGTGGTGTCGCTGGTTACTTTGTTGACCGTGGGGCTGACGGTCTTTTCGGCGGATGCGGCGGTCGGTGGCGTCTTTGCCGTGTCGGATTATCAATGGTTGGGCGATTTGGCCACCGGGGCGCCGGATATCCGATTCAGTGTCGGGTTGGACGGACTGAGCGTCTGGCTGTTTGGGCTTTCTGGATTGCTGATGGTGACTTGTATTCTTGTGAGCTGGGAAGCAATCCAGGATCGGCCGGCCTTGTTTTACGGCATGTTGTTGATGTTGGCCTGCGGATGCCTGGGCGTGTTTTCGGCTCGCGACATCATCTTGTTCTATATCTTCTTTGAATTCACCTTGATTCCGCTGTTCTTCCTGATTGGCATTTGGGGAAGTGAGGATCGGCGTTATGCGGCGGTCAAGTTCTTTGTGTTTACCCTGGCGGGAAGCGTTCTGACATTTTTGGGAATGCTGGCGATTGTGTTTTTGCATTACCAAGCGACCGGCGTGTTGACGTTTTCCATTCCCGCATTGACCGAGAGGTTTGCTGTCGAACCCATCCAGCCACTTGCATTGCAATGTGCCATTTTTGTGGCGTTGTTTGCTGGTTTCGCCATTAAAGTGCCTTTGTTTCCGCTGCATACGTGGTTGCCGTTGGCTCACGTTCAGGCTCCTACGGCGGGCAGTGTAATTTTGGCCGGTATCTTGCTGAAGATTGGCACTTACGGGTTTTTGCGATTCAATATCCCCATGTTGCCGGACGCGGCGGCGTACTTCATGCCGATGCTGATGTGGTTGGCCGTGGCGGGAATTATCTACGGTGCGTTGGTTGCTTTGGCACAAGGCGATATGAAGCGATTGATCGCGTATTCCAGCGTGAGCCACCTGGGATATTGCATGTTGGGGTTGTTTGCCTTGAACCGACTGGGAGTTCAAGGCGGAACGCTGCAAATGATCAATCACGGTATCTCGACGGGCGGGTTGTTCGCGATGGTGGGAATGGTTTACGAACGGTACCATACTCGTGAGATCGCGAAGCTTGGTGGATTGTCGCGTCGCACGCCCCTGTTGGCGTTGTTCATGCTGGTGTTCACTTTCTCCAGCATTGGATTGCCGGGCCTCAATGGATTTGCCGGAGAGTTCCCCATTCTATTAGGCGCTTTTCAGCGTGCTTGGTTGGAAGCGCCGACCGGACTTGCTGCTCAATTGCTGGCGATCGCGGTGTTGGCGGTTTCCGGGGTGGTTCTCGGAGCGTGGTATATGTTGTGTCTGATTCAACGAGTCTTCTTTGGCCCACTGAAGGAACCGCACGAAGACGGTCATCATGAGCCAGTTCGCGACATGAAATTGCGTGAAGTGCTGGCGGTCGCGCCGCTGGTCGTGTTTGTTTTTTGGATTGGTCTTCAACCGAAGTTCTTTTTGGATCGCATGGACGGCACATTGAATGAAGCCACGGCGCAGGCTCGGCGCTCGATGGTTCGCTTATATTCGGACACAGAGGAAGTCGCCGCGGTGGATTCGGCGAGTGAGTTGCGTGTGGCTGGGCAACCAAATGTGGCCACGCCGGACGGGAGATAACAGAACGTGTTGCCTGACCTAACAACTATCAAAGACTTGCTGCCGGAGATCTCGCTGATCGCGCTGGCGATGTGGATCTATATTGGCGGCACGATCGCCACCCAGCGGCAGTGGTGGAGTTGGTTCTCGCTGGCGGCCTATGTCGTTGTCGGATTCATGTTGTATAAGCAGGATCTGATTATGTGGCCGTACTTGTCGGAGACCGATGGCGGGGCCGTCAGTGGACCGCTGGTGATCGACTATCTGGGACACGCCACGCGTTGGATTGCCGTGGCAATGGGGTTCGTATTTACGTTGATGAGCTCACGGCTGATTGGACGCCGGACGGCCAGCGAGTTTTTGGCGACGCTGATGCTGCTGGTGGTCGGCGTGATGATTGTCGCGCGAGCCAACGATCTGGTGCTAATGTTTTTGGGTTTGGAATTGGTTTCCATTCCGACCTACGTATTGTTGTTCTTGGGACGCGGCGATCGGAGCTCGGCCGAGGCGACGACGAAGTATTTCTTTCTCAGCATCCTGTCGTCGGCCGTGTTGTTGTATGGATTTAGCTTTTTGTACGGGATGGCGGGGACGACCGTACTCATGGGGACGGAAGGCAACCCAGGCATTCGAGAAATGTTGGGAACAATGACTCAATCCGAAGTTGCCGATGGATTGGGACGGTTCGCTCCGTTTGCGCTCATTCTCATTCTTGCCGGGTTGGGGTTTCGCCTGGCGGCGGTGCCATTCCACTTTTACGCTCCCGATGTCTATCAGGGAACGACGAACGCCAATGCCGGTTTGTTGACGGTCGCTCCGAAGATCGTGGGAATCGTCGGCATTATTCGGTTGATCGTCGCCACCATGCCGCTGTCGGCTCATTTGGGATGGCAGTTGGTCATCGTGTTGTCAATTCTTACGATGACCATCGGAAATGTGGCCGCGTTATGGCAAAAGAATTTGCGGCGATTGATGGCCTACTCGTCCATCGCTCATGCCGGGTACATGCTGATTGGCTTGACCGTGGCTTTGGCTGGCCGGAATCAAGGTTTGGTAGAGAATGGCGGCGTCGCCGCGATGTATCTGTATTTGCTCGTATATGTGGTTGCATCGGCGGGAATCTTCGCGGCCCTGTCATTTCTGAGCAGCGAAGACCGCGAGGTGAACACGCTGGACGATATTTCGGGCGTGGCGTCGCGTCATCCGGCGATTGCCGGAGCGGTCGCGTTGTTCATGTTTTCGTTGGCGGGAATACCCCCGCTGGCAGGATTCTGGGGCAAGTTCTCATTGTTTGGCGGAGCGATCAGCGCCGCGGCGAACGTGGATCATGCGGCCACGAGTAGTTGGCTGATCACGTTGGCAATCGTCGGCGTCTTAAATGCCGCGATTGCGGCTGCCTATTATTTGCGTGTGATTGCCACGATGTATTTCTATAGCTCGTCACGCGAAGAAGACGCTCGTGGCGGCTGGGAGGCCGCGGTCGCCACCGGGTTGTGTGCCTTTACGGTGGTGGCGTTGGGAATTCTGCCGGGTTCGATTATGAGAACTTCGCGGCTGGCCGAGCAGTCGGCGATTGCTGGAACCACGGTGAAAGCTTCGTCGACGTTAGCGGCTTATCAGACCGATGCCCGCGTTGATGAACGTTAACCGTTCGTTCGCAAGTTACTCGTCTGCACGGGCTGCCTGAATGAATCTCAGTTTCTCGGAACGCCTCTGCGGTGCGCTACGCTATCGCCTCAATTCTTGTTGTTATAGTTGCTGCTTGCTGTGGATTCGCGCTTTCACCTGATGATGTACTCAACGCGCTGGCTTGGACAGTTGTGTTCTCTGTGCCGTGGATCATGGGGCGAGCGATTGCTCGAATTCGATAGCGGTCTCACAGACACCAGTTAATGTCGTCGGTCAGATTGGTTTTGTGGATAGGGAGCGAGTGTTGCGACAGACTCACTTGCTTGCGCTACGTGCTGGTATACTCTGGTTCGATCAATCCAACTCACACATCGGCCTCGCCAGGGAAATCGCGACCGCGTTGGCGGGATGCTTGAGGTGTGTTTTTCGGTTCACCGTCTGGCAATGCGGAATCAGCGGCGTCGGCTGGTTGCTGTTCGCGTGATTGACCGGACAGGATGCTTTCGCCGCCATCGTCTTCATGGCCAGGCAGAACGTGCGAGTCCGGGGCGGTATTCGTCGGCGGTTTGCGGTGCTGTTGATGTGGTTGCGGTTGAGACATGCGACGATGCCGATTTAATGGGAGGTTGCATGTTGCGAAACCGGAGGGCTCGCGCCCAGGGTTTTAAAGCTGTCATTGCAGTTTGAAACCGTAGGGCTCGGGTCCTACCGATCTTATCGATTCGGCAGCTTAGCTGTACACGGATATTTACGTTTCATATAGCTCGTTGTTTGCCTCGGCGGCTCGATCGGCCAGCGTTGTGAGCCAAGAGGGTGACCATGCGGATTCGCTGCGAAAGCCGGTCCTGGCTTCGCGACCCAGCGATCCTTCACGGAGTTCGCCCGGCGCGTTGGGAAGCAGGCCGTTCATTCCTCGCATAAACATTGTCATCCATCCGGGAGCAACTCCGTTTGCAAGGGCGGCGATGCGGGCTGGAAGGGATAACACCACGTGAGCGTCGCCTCGCCGGCAGGCGTCGAGGATTTGCCGGGCCGCTCGTTCCGCGCCGATGGTTGCCAAGGGCAAGGCGCTGCCGACACCGAACCAAGATTGCTCTTGGTCGTGCCAGCCTTTGTACTGAGCATGCCGCGCGCTTCCGGTGCGCATCACGCCGGGACAAATCGTGCTGACGACAATTCCGTGACGAGACAATTCGGTTCTCAAGCCATCGGAAAATCCGACCAAAGCGAACTTGCTCGCGGAGTAAGCCAGCAAATGGGGAATTGCCACACGTCCGCCGATCGACGCTATGTTGACAATGCGGCCCGCGCCGCTGCAGCATGCCGGGCAACGCCGCCAATGTCGTATGCACCGCTCCCCAATAGTTGATGTTCATGGCCTCATGAAAGTCCTCCAGCGTCAACGTTTCGACGGGACCGACTTGGATGATACCGGCGTTGTTCATGAGGACGTCGATCGGACCTAACACTTCGGTGACTTGGTTGACCGCACGACGCATGGCATCGGCATCGGTCACGTCGGCGGCCAAGGCCAGAAGCGGCGTGCCTTCGGAAATCCGCGGGTCCTGGACCAGTCGCTGTTGGGCTTCGCGGAGTTCACGTTCATCGCGAGCGCAGATCGCCACGCGAGCGCCTTCGATCATCAATTGCCGGGCAAGGACGAACCCCAAGCCGCGCGATCCACCAGTGATGAACACATTGCGGCCAGCGAATCGGTAGCCCAACTTTGCTTGCAGCTTTCGGCTAGCGGAATAGACGGCGCCGGCCGTGACCGCCGCGATCAGTGCCTGGGATGCTCGACTCATGCCTCTAACACTACCTTCGTACAATGAGATTCTCGGAGGTTGAACATTTCGTAGGCGCCGGGGGCGTCTTCCAGCTTCAACCGATGTGAGATAATGAATGAGGGATCGAAACCATTCTGTTGAATCCGTTCTAACAGGGTCGGCATGTAACGATGGACGTGTGTTTGTCCCATTGCAAACTTAAGCCCCTTGGCGAAAGCCGCGCCGAAGGGCATCTTGTCGAGCATGCCGCCGTAAACTCCTGGTACGGAGACCGTGCCGCCCTTGCGACAGCATTGAATGGCTTCACGCAGTACGTGCAAGCGATCGGTGGCCATGAACATGGCGGCCTTAGCGCGATCGTAAAGCGCGTCGAACGTGCTGCCGTGCGCTTCGAGACCCACGGCATCGATGCATGCGTCGGGTCCGCGTCCGCCAGTACGTTCGCGGAGTTCGCTGATTACATCCACTTCGGCGAAGTTAATCGTCTCGGCGTCGGCGTGACGTTCGGCCATCTTCAGCCGCTCGGGAACCCGATCGATGGCGATCACGCGCGAAGCCCCAAACCACTTGGCGCTCTGAATGGCAAACTGCCCGACCGGTCCACAGCCCCAAACGGCCACGGTATCGCCCGGCTCGATATTGGCGTTCTCGGCCGCCATATATCCGGTGGGTAAGATGTCGGATAGGAATAACACTTGGTCATCGGAAAGGTCCGCGGGGACTTTAATCGGGCCCACGTCGGCGAACGGCACTCGCACTAATTCCGCTTGGCCGCCCGCATAACCGCCTAACATATGAGAGTAACCGAACAGGCCGGATCCTGAGTAACCGTACAATCGTTCGGCCGCCGCGGCGTTGGGGTTCGAGTTATCACATAGAGACCATTGCTGACGTTGGCAGAAGAAGCAACGACCACAGGCGATCGTGAACGGCACGACGACGCGATCGCCGGGTTGCAGATTCTCGACGGCGGAACCGACCTCTACCACCTCACCCATGAATTCATGGCCCAGAATGTCGCCGCGCTGCATGGTAGGGATATACCCGTTAAACAAATGCAAATCGGAGCCGCAGATCGCCGTCGAGGTAACGCGAAGAATCGCGTCGCGGGGATTGATGATCGTGGGCTCGGGCACTTCCCGGACACGAATATCGTGCTTGCCGTACCAGCAAATGGCTTTCATGGTGAGTCCTTTATGTGTGTTGGTACAGTTCTCATATAACGTGGCAAATGGCCGTACTACGCTGGGCCGTGAGGTTGGCCGTCGGTTGTGGCGATTTCGCCAGCCTCCAAGTGTTGCTTGAGGCGGCGGAGATCCTCGTCCAACTTCTGTTCCAGGCCATCGCCGAACAGGCTGGCAATCGAGGCCCCGAGCTTGCCAGCGGGCGGGTTATATTTCATGGAAACCCGCATCGTCGTGCCACGATCGTTGGGCAACGATTCAAAGTGAACCGAGCCGGCGGTGTCCACTTGGCTATCAGGGAGCGACCGCCAAGCGATCACTTCGCCCTCGCGGATATTGATGATTTCCGCGTCCCACTCGACGGTGCGGCCGAACGCGCCGTCGGCGATCCAATGCGACTGTGTGCCGTCGCCGGGCTGCACGGTCACACTTTGAATGTGGCTCATCACGTTCGGCAGATTCTCTAGGTTCTGCCAAAACTCGAACAATTCGGCCCGCGGGCGATTAATGGCAATCGTGCGTTCGATTTTGAATCCGCTTTGTGCCGGCACTCCTGTCGCCTCGTGACGTTCGGCCGTGCTGATTCCGAGCGATTCGTAGGCATAACAGTGTCCTTGCCAGCCGCGATAGACGAGGCTGCCGCCGATCGCCGCCAGCAGCAGGCCGCCGGTCGAACGTTTGGCCAGTCCCGCCAACACGAGTCCGCCGCCAGCCGCCAGCGACGCCCAGCGTTCGGCCGTGCCGACGTTAACGGCGGGGTGGAAGCCGTGGTGATGATCCGACTTGGGCAGCGGAGAACGTTGAAACGTGCCAGCAGCGCGGGTGAAAGTATCGCCAGTTGTCGTTAGGTCGGTCATTGGTTTCTCCCTATCCGTGAGGTGATTGACCCGAGCGCTCTCGGGCCGGCGGGTGTCACGCGGGGCGATTGACGTGCCAAAACCCGCGGGCGGTATTGTCGAATCAGGTCGTGGGCGACGCACTACGAGGGAGGACGCACTTGGGACGACCGACGCTAATGGAGATGCAAGCCGCGCGCCTGGTCTACATTCGTGTGGCGACGCTGATCGTGGGCGAGGTTGGATGTAGTCAGGCGATTCCTATCGCGGAGGCCGGGACGCGAACGCATTTTGGCCTAGTGAAGTCCGCACGCTTGCAGATAGGCTCGCGCAATACGTCGGGGACGGGCGTAGAAAGGCAGGCATTAGCCCGCCACGCAGCCTTCCACGCATGCCATGAGGCCTTCCACGCTCGCCATGAGCCTTTCACGCGCCACGAGCCTTTCACCCTCCACGATCGCCATGAGCCTTTTCACGACCGCCATGAGCCTTTCCACGCTCGCCATGAGCCCTTCCACGACCGCCATGAGCCTTCCACGCTCGCCATGAGCCCTTCCACGACCGCCATGAGGCTTTTCACGGACGCCATGAGCCATTCCACGAATGGCGTGATGGCTTCCACGCTGGCACGAGCGTTTCTACGGACTCCGCGGTGACTTTTGCGGGCGAAGCGGACTGATTCAGATTCCGAACAGGCGCGATGTTCGCCACGCGGGCCTAGAACCAGTCGGTCTTGCTGGCGACATTTAGCAGCGGTTGGTCGGTGGCGAAACGACGGACGTTCTCCAGCAGCATTTGCAGATGCCGCTCGGGGACGCGGACCGAGCAGGCGGCCACATGCGGCGTGATGAGAACGTTTTCACGTTGCCAAAGCGGATGATCGACTGGCAACGGCTCGGTTTCAAAGACGTCCAAGGCGGCTCCGGCAATCAGGCGGGCGTCGAGCGCCTCGACCAACTCGTCCAGCCGCACGATCACACCGCGACCGATGTTGATGAGATACGCCGTTCGCTGCATCTGCTGAAACTGCTCACGGCCGAACAACCCTTCGGTTTGCGGCGTGTGCGGCGCGGCGATGACGACAAAATCGCTGGCGGCCAACAAATCAGGCAGACGTTCCACCGGCCACAAGCGATCCACGAATGGCGGCGGATCGGTCAGTTTTACATCGACCGCCACCACTTTCATGTCAAACGCCGTCGCTCGGCGAGCCACTTCGAGCCCGATGCTTCCCAAGCCGACAATGCCAATCGTGCAATCCCCCAGATGCATGTGGGCCCGATCCATCGGCGTGACTTGGCCGGGGCCTTGGGCGTAGCTCAGCCGCGTTTGCTCGCCGCCGATCGGCGACCACTCGGCCCGCATCTGCTGACGCAAGTACCGATGCAAGTTCCGCGCGAAGCACAAGATGTAGCCGAACACATGATCGGCGATCACGTCGTAGAACAGGCCCCGCATGTTGGTCAGCGTGCAAGGATGATCGACCAACTCGGGAAAGACATAGTGTTCGAGGCTGGCCGTCGGCGACTGAACCCACCGCAGCTTGGTGGCGGCGGCCAACAGCGGCGCGGTCAGCTTGCCGAAGAACGCATCGGCGTCCACGATCTCGGCCGCCGCTTCCTCGTGGCTGGCGGCGTTGACCACGCGCATCGAGCCGGCGGCGACTCGCAGCTTGGAAAGTCGCTGTTCGTCGATCGGCGGGTGAATTAGCAGCTTCATACTTGTGCCTTGAGAAGTGAGCTTGATTGTTCGCGTCGGCGAGCGGGGGAGGGAAATGTATTAGCGCGCGGGGCCAGCGAGTGAGTTTGATGATTCACTTGCTGGCGCTGCGTGCTTGTAGGCGGCGTGATGATTCACTTGCTGGCGCTGCGTGCTTGTAGGTGGCGTGTTCTCATCGGCCGGTTGCCTCAAAGGCAAAGGCGAGGGCTGTGCGGTTATGTCCGTTGCGGAAAGTTAACTAGGTCCATTGTGGAAAGGCGACTTGGCCGGGGATGCCCACGCGCGTTTGAAACAGCGTCTTGCCGGCCGTGATGAACAGCGTTCGGCCATCAGCGCCGCCGAACGCCAAGTTGGTCAGCACGTCTTCGGGGATCGGGATGCGCCCCAGCAGTTGGCCGTCGGGCGATACCTTGTAGATCCCTGGCGGCACTTCGGTGGTTTCGTGCGGACCGCGTGGCGAACGAATGCCGGCCGCGATGTAGAGGTTGCCCGCGATGTCGAGCCGCATGCCGTCGCCGCCTCGGCCCGGAGCGAAGTCGATCACGACGCGGGCGTTGGACGGCTGGCCTTGTTCGTCCAGATCGAACGCCCAAATCTTGCGGTTGCCGCCCACGAAATGCGAGCTGTCGACGACGTACAAGCGGCGGCTGTCTTGCGTGACCGCCAAGCCGTTCGGCCGCTGAATCGCGGGCTGTTCGAGAATCCGCGTCACGCGGCCATCCACGTCGATCCGATAGACGCCTTCGATTTCCATGTCCATCTGCGAGCGATCGCCGTAACACGGATCGGTGAAGTAAATCCGCCCCTGGCCGTCGACACAGATGTCGTTGGGCGAGTTGTAGCGAATGCCGTCGTAGCGGTCGGTCAGCACTTCGTATTCGCCGGACTCCAGATTCGTGCGCGTGACACGGCGGCCGCCTCCCGGCCCGAACTCGGCGCCCTCGCAATGCAATAAACGACCTTGGTGATCGAATGTCTGACCATTGGTGCGATGGCTGGGCTCGCGAAACACGGAGATCTGCCCATCGACCGCGCGTCGCAGGATGCGGTTGTTGACGATATCCGAGAAATAAACCGAGCCGTCGACGTGATAGGCTGGGCCTTCGGTAAAGGCGACTCCGGCCGCGGGCTGGACGGCTTCAGCTCCCGAAGGCAGCGATAGTTCACGGTAGCGGTTACTCATGATGATCCTCGGCTCGGTTCTTTTCTCGACGCGACGCGTGCTTGTCTCTCTCGACGCACGGAGCCGATATACTCGCCGACGACCCATCTTGTGACAACTAGCGCGGCACTGAGCCAGGTTACGAGCGATTGCGGCAGGTCGCGCGGCGCGACTCGAATTCCAAGCATCCGAATCATTCAGAAGGAAAACCGATTATGAATCAGAAGCCAGGTTCCGGCGGCGGCAATGCGGTGTTGGTGATCGTGGCCATCTTTTTGGTGTTGTTGGTATTGGCCGCGCTCGCTTGCGGCGGCTTGTTCCTGTTCGGCGTTAGAACCGCGCAAACCACGATGACGCAGGCGGAGGCACGGATGGAAGCGATGATGACGGATGCAATGGCCGAAGCCGAGCGGCAGCAAGCTTTGGCCGAACAGGCTGCTCAAGCGGCGGAGGCAACCGCCCAGGAGGAAGCGAACCGCGAGACCGGCGAGGTGCTTGTCGGCGTTAAGGTGGCAGTTTTGCGCGACGACGAACCGACACTGGCCGAAGTGGTCGAGCTATTGCCGGACAACACGGTTCGCATCCGCTGGCTCGACCGCGAGGCCGACGCCGAAGACGCGACCGCCGTGGTGTCGCGGGATGAAGTGACCGTGAAGCCAGCTACTGACGAGAAGGATGGCGCGGAGACGGGCGAAACGGGTCAGGCCACTGGCAATCCGTAGCCGGACATTTACTTGAAGTGTCCTGCACCGTCAAGAAGGCAACTCAAGCAACTCGCAGCCTTGGCCGCGCAGCATCGAGTGGCATTGTTAGAGCAGTGGGAGGCGGTGCATGACAACGAGCTTTGATTATGAAGAGCAAGACTAAAACCACGAACGCGGCTAATCCGAGACGGCCCGGTGCGACCCGGCCGCGAGGCTTGCGAATTGTCGCCACGAACCCGCAATACGGCCGAATCTGTGAGCGAGCGGTTGGGCAAACGGCGGCAAGCCGGCCTGTCCGCGTATTCTCGTTTCCAAGCATGGCGGAAGTGCGGCTTCGTCCGTCCGGCGGAGCGACATTGTTCGTTTCGCGGCTCAGCGATTTGGCGGGGCTTCCCGCGTCGACAAGCGTTCGAAACGCAAACTCACGGCAACTGATCTTTTTGGAGCGACTGCCGGTGGCCGCCCTTGCCGCTCGTTTGGTCAAGCTGAATATTCGCAATGCCGAACGACTACACATCGCCGCCGAACCGGATGAACCCGCGATTCAGATGATGATTCGCCGCTTGATTCGTGGCCTAACCGCCAACGACAAAGGAGCTAACGCGGGAGATGCTCGGATCGTCGACGCGTGGATGGAAGGCGATCAACTAGTCCTGTTGTCACCGCAATTCGCGCGACTGGAAGTTCCCCTGAAGAAGTTGGGGAAGTTGATCGGTGACGACTCGCATCAAGCCGGCAGCTTTCAGATCGACGACGATGGACGCTTTATCTATTGGCCACATGCCGACGTTCATCTCGGATGGACGCAGCTTCGGCAACTTGTCGATCCGGCGACCGCCATCGAAGCCGTTCGGCGAACGCAAATATTCAATGTTCGTTATGGCGAGGCAATTCGCGCGGTGCGCGAGCGGCACGGCCTGAAGCAATCGGAGGTTGCCGGCCTGACGGAACGGCATCTTCGGCGAATCGAGCACGGCGAACAAGCCGCGTCGAAAAACTCACTCGCAACACTTGCCGTTGCTCATGAAATGGATTTGGCAGCATATCTCGACACGCTTGCTGCCGAAATGAAGCGAAACCGCTGAGATCGACATCGGTGTTATGCCAGTGCCGCGGTGCGGCCGGCTTCGACTTCGATCAGTTCCCAACGACCGGTCTCACATTCGGCTCGCCACAGATCGCCGAGGTCGTGGTTTGTCAGCAAGTGGCGCACGACCGATGCGAGTGGTTCGGGGACGACCAAAGCGATCACGCCGTGGCGATGCTTTCGCAGTAAACGGTTCAGAGCTTTGGCCGCACGCTGCTCGACGCAATCGACCGTTTCGCCGCCCGGCGGACAAACCGACTCGGGATGCTCTTGAAACTGGCGATACACCTTCGGTTGATTGCGGCGCACTTCGTCGATCAATTTGCCGTGCCACAGACCGTGGTTGAGATTCGTCAGGCTTTCCAACTCTTTCAACTTCACGCGACGCCCTGACGCCAGCAGATCGGCCGACTGTCGCGACGCGCGACCGGGGCCGTAATAGATCGAGTCGATGTGAAGATCGGACAACGCTCGCGCCGCTTCGGTGGCTTCGGCCTGGCCGTGCTCGCTGAGCGGGATGTCCAACGTACCCTTGATGCGTCGCTGTTCGTCGAACTCCGTCGAACCGGGACGAATCAAAATTATGCGTAACATAACGAACGAGGTTTAACCTCCTCCAAGGACGGCGAGTCGCTGGAGCTGGCCAATGGCGTCGCGATAATCGTCGCGACGAAAAATGGCCGAACCCACGACAAACAATTGCGCGCCGGCTTCCGCACAAGCGGCAATCGTGTCCGAATTAACTCCGCCGTCAACCTCCAACAATAAGTCCGACCCAGCCAACTCACGAGCTTGTCGCAGCCGGTCCAAGGCGGTTCGATCGAACGATTGACCGCCAAATCCAGCCGGCACGCTCATGACCAGCAACAGGTCACACGCGTTAAGGCAATCAGTTACTTGATCGAAGGGCGTTCCGGGATTAATCGCAATTCCCGCGCCTATGCCGAGGTCGCGAATCGCGCCCAGCGCGGCTCGCGGATCGTCGACTGCTTCGACATGAATCGTGATCAGATCCGCTCCCGCGTCGCGAAACTGTGACAGATATCGCTCGGGCTGCCGGATCATCAAATGAACGTCGATCGGCAACTGGGTCAGCTTGCGCACGGCTTGGACGATCGGCATGCCATACGTCAGATTCGGCACGAAGTTGCCGTCCATCACGTCCAGATGCATCCCCGGCGCGCCGGCTTCTTCCAACCGCGCAATCTCTCGCTCCAAGTTGCTGAAATCGCACAGCAACAGGCTCGGCAGGATTGCGGGCGCGGCGGCACCCAATTGGCGAAACGAATCACGTCGAGACATGCGAGGCGTGTCCGCGAAAGACACTCTCAAAGAGACGGGAAATCCGAGAATGGAATCAGCGACTTACGGCGATAAAAATTCGACGGCTCTTGAAGCCGCCTTCCGATCGAAAGAAACGATCCAGGCCGTGATGGCGTATAGCACGCTCCGAAAAGTAACCGGGCGAACACCGCCCGCTAACGTTGGTATCAGTGTAACAGCGGCTTAACGGATTGCCAGCACCGCGTGCTAACTTTTCCGTGGCGGATAACCCGGTGTCGATGCGGGGCCTCGCACAACCGGAAATCTTGGCCTGAGTTCAGGCAGAATCATTCGGGCTTCGGGGCCGACAACTGGCCGATCACAATCGCCAAACGTGGCGCCACGGCCGGCGATACTTCGAGCAGCCCCGACACCGATTGCACCGTCTGGCGAGCCTTTTCGATAAGCTCCGGTCGATTCAGCTTCTTGCCCAGGTAAAGCAGATTGGCGGCGGCGACCGAATTGCCGGCTGGCTCGGCGGCGTCGACCGGATTCTTGATCCGCGCCAACAACGACTCGTGATCGTCGGACGTGAAGAAAAACCCGCCGTTGGCTTCGTCCCAGAACAGCTCCAATTGCCGATCGTTCAAGGCAGTGGCCGCGTCCAGCCAGCGAGTGTCGCCCGTGGCTTCATGCAACGCGATCAATCCGTCGATCAGGAATGCGTAGTCGCTGACATAAGCGTTCAGCTTCGCTTGGCCGTCGGTCCACGTGCGATACAGGCGACCGTCGTCGGTGCGCAGATTCTTCAACGCAAAATCAGCAGCCTGCTCGGCCGCCTCCAGATACTTCGGATTCTCCAGCAACCGACCGGCGTCTGCCAAACCGCGAATCATCAATCCGTTCCAACCGGTCAGCACTTTGCGATCGGTCAGTGGCCGCGGTCTTTGCTCGCGAGCGGCGAACAGCTTGGCGTGGCCACGATTCAGTCGCTCGACAAGCTGCTCGACCGTGAGCTCGTGCGTCTCGGCCAATTCGGCCAATGAACTACGGCGGCGAATCACGTAGAACTTGTCCTCAAAATTCGGCGCTCGCTCAAAACCAAACACTGCGGCGTACAGCGCGAAATCATTGCCCAACAGCTTTTCGACTTCGTCCTTTTCCCAGCGATAAAAATGGCCTTCTTCGCCAGCGGATTCGGCGTCCAATGTGGCGTAGAAACCGCCTTGCGGATCGCGAAGCTCGCGCAACACGAACTCGGCCAATCGCTCGGCCGCCAAGCGAAACTCGACATCTCCGGTCAAAGCGAACGCTTCCGCGTAGGCCGTCGCTAACTGGCCGTTGTCGTACAGCATCTTCTCGAAGTGCGGGATGCGCCAGTAGCGATCGACGCTGTACCGATGAAAGCCGCCGCCAACATGGTCGTGAATGCCGCCCCAAGCCATCTGATGCAGCGTGCGAACCAGCATGTGGCGAGCTTGTTGCCGAGCGTCATCGTCCAGTTGCTGGTCGCGGGCGCGATGAATCAGAAATAGCAGATTCGACGGCTCGGGGAACTTGGGGCGTTGCGGATTCGCCACACTGTAGCCGAATCCGCCGAAGTCCTCGTCGAACTGCTCGGCTAGTTCTTCTTGCACGCGATTTAGAAACGTGCGATCGAGCGGCTTCAGCGCCTGTGGCCGGCGTCCGTCAAGTTCTGTCTTCAGCGCGGCAGCCACGCGGTCAGCGTCTTCTCGCAGCTTCTCGGGCGACTCGCCCCACAGTTCGTGAATCCTGCGGACGATCGTTAGAAAACCGGTTACTCCCGGCCGGTCGTTGTCGCGTGCTGGAAAATAGGTCGCGCCGAAGAACGGCTTTGCATCCGGCGTCAAAAACACGCTCAACGGCCAGCCGCCACGTTGATTGATCAATTGCACGGCGGTCATGTACAGCGAATCGACATCGGGCCGTTCCTCGCGATCGACTTTGATGCACACAAAATGCTCGTTCAGCAGCGCGGCGATTTCTTCATCCAGGAACGACTCGCGTTCCATCACGTGGCACCAGTGGCAACTGGAATAGCCGATCGACAGAAAGATCACCTTGTTCTCGCGGCGAGCTTTCGTCAGCGCCTCCTCGCCCCACGGATACCACTGCACGGGATTATGGGCGTGCATCAACAGGTACGGACTGGTTTCGCCCGCCAGCTTGTTGGCCGGATGTTTTTCTCGATTCGATGCGACCGGCTCGTCGGCGAAGGCCATCGTCGCGGACCACAGCATCAGCGAGACGCATTGCGTGATGAGCGCACGAGAAAATCGCGACGCGGGCGGGCTTAGTCGACACATGACGGCTTCTCCTCCGAGAAAAGGCATCATTCGAGAGCCTGCAGGAAGGACTGCAAATCGTCGTCGTCTTCCTCTTCTTCGTCGGAATTCGGCGCAGGCTTCGTTTCATCGGAGTCAACAGTCGAAACGCCGGATGGAGACAGCGTTTCGTCGTCAAGTAGCGGCGAAGCGAACTCGGCCAGCGACGGGTCGAACTCTTCAGAAGCTTGGTCGCTCTCGCCGTCATCATCGTCAATCGCCAGTTCGACTTCTTCGAACTCTTCCTCGTCGTCGTCAGCCGGTCGGGGCTTGGCCGACCCAGACTTGGCCGAACGCTCCAATGACTGGAAATCTGGCATCTCATTGTCGTTGCGAACGGTCTGCTCTTTCGGAACGAAGACGGTATCGGCAGCGCGGGTTGGTGAAACGACGGCCGCGGGATTCGCAGTCGGGCGCGCGGTTCCGTTGGCTTCGTATACGGCTCGGAAGGTCACCGTCCCGACAGTCAGCAATTCACCCGGCGGCAGCGGAGCCTCCGTTACGCGGTCGTTGCCGACAAACGTGCCGTTCAGCGACCCCAGATCGCGCACGAACAACTGGCCGCCGGACTCGAAGATCTCGCAATGTCGACGGCTTACGAGCGGATGTGGCAGCGTTAAGGAAACATCGCGGCCGCGACCAATCACGGTGGGCAGCCGGAGACTCACTTCCGCCGCCTTTGCGTCGCCGCCCACGACAACCAATTTGGCTTTCATGGCGAATCTGCTCCATCGTCAAACGAGCGTTGCGAAAAGATGGCAATCGGTGTGCCAGCGTTGCCGAGCGTCAACTGGTAATAAGGAATCAAAAAGGGCGTGTCATCGAACCATCCATCGTATCGCTGACGAAAGCGTATTCAGTTTATCCCCGCTGGCGGCACTCCGCAACAAGCTTTGCCATGACGCCCTCGGACCCAGTCGCCTCGGATTCAAAGGCGTCCCCTGTTTCGGCTCGGCTAGTCATCCGCTAACATCGCTGCGATCGGAGCATCTGGCCTGCGTGACATCCGGCTTGGGAACGATCCTGGGATTCGTTTTCGATCCGCCCTTGCGTGCCTCGCAACGCATCATATAATCCGAAGGAAAATCAGACTCGGCCACCAACGCCGCAGTTGTTAAAAGATCGTAAAAAGCGGGTGTAGCTCAGTTGGTAGAGCACAACGTTGCCAACGTTGTTGTCGTGGGTTCGAATCCCATCACCCGCTCTTTTTTTATTGACTGACCGAGCCTTCGCCGCAAATTTGGCCGGTCGACGCGCTGCGAATTCGCCGCTCGCGAAGTGCTGGCAGTCCCGCCGCAAGACCCCCGAGGTTTCCGCTTATGGCTCCCTCCGATGCTTCTCCCAGCGAAGTCCAAGATCCCGAACTTCAAGCCGACGAATCGGCAACCGGTGATGAATCGACGGCTGGCGATGAGAAGCAGCCGTTGTCGTTGAATGTCAAGGTTGACGAGTCCGGCGCTTGCGAACGTCACGTCACGGTGACGATTCCGCGTGAGGACATCAATCGTTATCTCGACGAGGCATACAAGGACTTAGTGCCCAAAGCCGAGATTCCCGGTTTTCGTCCGGGTAAGGCTCCTCGCAAGTTGGTCGAGAGCCGTTTTCGCGACCAAATTCGCGATCAGGTGAAGGGCTCGTTGTTGCTGGACAGCATGGCCCAAGTGGCCGACAGCAGCGACTTCTCGGCGATCAGCGAACCCGAGATCGATTTCAAAGCGATCGAGTTGCCAGCCGAAGGCGACATGACGTTCGAGTTCGATATCGAAGTCCGCCCCGAGTTTGATCTGCCGAATTGGAAGGGCATCAAGCTGACTCGGTTGGTTCACGACTACTCCGACGCCGAGGTTACAGAGCGGGCCAAGCAATTGCTTCGTCGCTATGGCCAATTGGCCCCGTATGAAGGTGCGGCCGAAGCTGGCGATTTCGTCGTCGTGAATGTTACGTTCAGCCACGAGGGCAAAACACTTTCTCGGATCGAAGAGGAGTCGGTCGAAGTTCAGCCGACTTTGAGTTTCCGTGACGCCGAATTTCGTGGCTTCGATCAATTGATGATCGGTGCGAATGAGGGCGAAACGAAGACTGCGAAGATCACGCTGAGCGAAGAGCACGAAGACGAGTCGTTGCGCGGCCAAGAGGTCGACGCCGAATTCGAGGTGCTGGAAGTCAAGCGAATCGAACTTCCCGAGCTAAATAAATCGTTCCTGGAACGTTTCGGTTTCGACAACGAGGAAGATTTGAAGTCTGCGGTTCGCGAAGAGCTGGAACGGCAGATGGCTTACCGCCGCGACCAAGACTTGCGTCAGCAAATCACTGGTAAGTTGTTGGTGGGCGCCGATTGGGATCTGCCTCAAGACTTGTTGAAGCGTCAGTCCCGGCGCGAGCTGGAGCGGGCTGTGATGGAGTTGCAGTCGGCCGGCTTCGCGGTGGACGACATCAAGCGGTACTCGAACCAGTTGCAACGAAACAGCATGGCCTCGACTCGCCGCGCTCTGAAGGAGCACTTCATCCTAGAGCGGATCGCGGAAGAGCACAGCATCGAGCCGACGCCGGAAGATTACGACGCGGAGATTGATCGTATCGCCGAGGCGAGTGACGAGTCGGCACGACGCGTGCGGGCTCGGATCGAGAAACGCGGCCAGATGGACGCGTTGCGTAACCAGTTGGTCGAGCGTCAGGTCTTGGAGTTGATCCAAGAGCACGCGGAAATCACCGACAAGCCTTACGAAGCGGACGACGATCGGTCAGTTGCGATCGATCACGCAATCGCCAGTCGTTCGGAGTCGGCGATCCCCGAGGCCAAATACGGCAACGAGCCGGAAGGTCAAAAGCTGCCCACGGATCGGAGCTAGGTGTTTCTCCAGTTGCCGAACGGCATTGTTCGGCGGCTGCTCGGAACCACGCGGGCCATTCCTCATACGGCCCGTTTTCACCCCGCGACAAGCAAGGAAGAGTGAAGCATGAACGATTATTTGCCGCGGCCCATGCTGGATTCATACAGCTATCAGTCCTACCAGCGCCAGCGGCAAATGACGTTGGGCGACCTGCTGCTGGAAAACCGGATTGTTTTTTTGCAAGGCGAGATCTACACCGGCAACGCTAATGAAGTCGTGATGAAGCTGCTGTACTTGCAGAGCGAAAATCGCCGCAAGGACATTCACTTCTATTTGAATTCGCCGGGTGGCGACGTGGTGGCGACGCTGGCCATCTATGACACGATGCAGATTTTGTCATGTCCGGTGGCAACGTATTGTGTTGGGCAAGCCGCCAGCGGCGCGGCCGTGTTGTTGGCCGGCGGCACGAAGGGCAAGCGATATGCGCTGCCGCACGCTCGTGTCATGATTCACCAGCCCTATGGCGGCGTCAGTGGTCAGGTTAGCGACATCGAAATTCAGGCTAACGAAATCCTTCGCAACCGTGAGATGCTGAACGAGATTCTGGCGGCCCACACCGGCCAACCGATGGAAAAGATCGCCAAGGACACCGACCGCGATTTCTTCCTCGGGGCCGAGGAATCGAAAGCCTATGGCTTGGTCGATGAAGTGTTGGCCAAGGCGCCGACGCCGGCCGTCGAAGACGAAGAAAAGGAATGACGCGGCCCTGGCCGCTCCGTTTAGACAGGAGATACGTCCGCCATGCCTCTGATTCCCTACGTCGTTGAAAAGAGCGGTCGCGAGGAACGCGTCTACGATATCTACAGCCGCCTGCTGAAGGACCGCATTGTCTTTCTCGGCACGCAAGTCAACGACGAAGTGGCCAACGCCATCGTCGCTCAGATGCTGTTTTTGCAATCCGACGATCCCAAGGCCGACATCCATTTCTACATCAATTCGCCGGGCGGCAGTGTCAGCGCTGGCATGGCGATCTACGACACGATGCAGTTCGTGACGTGTGATGTGGCCACCTATTGCATCGGTCAAGCCGCTTCGATGGGCGCCGTATTGCTAACGGCTGGCGAGAAGGGCAAGCGATACGCGTTGCCTAACGCCCGCATCATGATTCACCAACCGTTGGCCGGCATGCAAGGCACGGCCGAAGAGATCATGATTCACGCCAAGGAGTTCGGCCGCGTCAAGGAACGCTTGAATCAGATCTTGATTAAGCACACCGGCCATCCGCTGGAAAAGATCGAGCACGATACGGACCGCGACTGCTTCATGACGGCTGCCGAGTCGCAAGAGTACGGCTTGATCGACAAAGTGATCGCCCACATGGAAGCCACCGCCTAACACGCGAGCCCGCTTCCCATCGTCGCCTTTCGCTCCGCGAAAGCAGCGTCTTCTCCACTCGACATCTGCCTGCCTTTCGCGGAGCGAAAGGCGACGCTGATGTCCATTCCTCCGGGAGTTGCGGTGTGAGTTCAACCACGGCTCTCGCGGGCAAGACGATCGTGATCATCGGCGGGACCGGTGGAATGGGATTCTCCGCCGCGAAGGCTTGCGCGGCCGCCGGCGCGAATCTAGTGATCGTCGGCCGAGACGCCAAACGGAGTGAATCCGCCCGCATCGTGATTGGCGATCGCTGCCGAGCCGTCGCTGGCGACGCCGCCGATCCGCAAACGGCCGAAAGAGCGATCGCCGCGGCGGTCGATGCGTTCGGTCGGCTCGACGGCTTGTATCACGTCGCGGGAGGCAGCGGCCGGCGATTCGGCGACGGACCGCTGGACAAGATCACCGACGAAGGCTGGCAAACCACGCTGCATTGGAATCTCGATTCGCTGTTTTATTCCAATCGAGCGGCCGTGCGGCAGATGTTGGCTCAAGCCAGCGGCGGTGTGATCTTGAACATGGCATCCGTGTTGGCTTTCTCGCCCTCGCCCGGCCACTTTGCCACGCACGCCTATGCCACTTCGAAAGCGGCCGTGGTCGGCTTCACCAAGTCAACGGCTGCCTACTACGCTCAGCAGAACATCCGCATCAACGCCATCGCACCCGCCTTAGTCGAAACGTCGATGGCGGGCCGAGCGGCCAATGATCCGGCCATCATGCACTATGTGGCCAGTAAACAACCACTGGACGGCGGACGCATCGGCCAACCGCGCGATCTGGATGGCGCGGCCGTGTTTCTGTTGTCGGACCAAGCCCGTTGGATTACGGGCCAGACATTGATCGTCGACGGCGGTTGGTCCGTGACGGAAGGCCAGTACCGGTCGCCTGCTGAATAGTCGCCTTTCGCTCCGCGAAAGTAGCGTTCAGGCGCTGTTAGTTTCTCCCCATATTAACTCACTCCGCACGTTGGCGTGAATCCTCGCTACTTTCGCGGAGCGAAAGGCGACTATCTTCGAATCGCCGATACAGATATTCATCCTGGCTCAATCCAGCTTTGATTCCATTGTCTTTGATATACTTCCTCAAGTACTCATACTGCTCGACGCTTCTTACAAGGTGATCGAACGGCTCTTGTTGCCAAAATTTTCCGGTTTGTCTCAGCTCACGATTAATTTGCCTCGCGGTGAAATGCAACCACGAACGGCACTGAGCGGTAAGCGCATCCTCCGATGCAAAACTTGCCAGCAAATGAACATGGTTTGGCATAATAACAAAGTCGCCCATACGGTACCGATCGCCGTCAAAATAGAGCAGCGAATCGGCGACGATTTTTGCAATATTTCGCTGCCGCAAAACACAACGCCCATGACAAGTGTCTAGGAAATCCTCGCGGCAGCGATTGAACGTTTTCCTAAATCGATCGCGCATCTCTGGTTGTAGCTTCGGGAGTGCGAGACGCCACGGTTCGTCCGTTGCTGCGTGCTTGCGAATCCACTCATTCTTTTCCCGCTCCCATCGCCGAAGCACTTCCTGAGGTATCGAGTCCGCTGTGCGAAAGGTAATAAACACAACCGCGCCGGCCTGTGACCAATGCGGTCGGAAATGCTCACTAATGAACACGGGGGCCTGCGGATCGAACAATTCGCCCAGTGGATTCATTGGAGTCACCCATCGTCGCCTTTCGCTCCGCGAAAGGAGCATTTGTATGCCCGCTAATTTTTGCGTGTGTTCTCCCATTCTGCACGTTACGGGGAATCCTCGCTACTTTCGCGGAGCGAAAGGCGACTAATCGTTCTTCGCAGTGACCTCGTAACAACGAATCCACCGTTCGTTGCGAACGAACAGCATTCCGCGATGAAAGGCTGGAGCGGAATAACAGGGGCCTTCTAACACCTGATGGTCGGTGATGCAGCGCGGCGCGGCTTTGTTCGAGTTCACGTCCAGCATTGCCAAATGTCCGTGTTCGCCCAGCAGCAATAGTCGTTGGCCCACGACCAGCGACGAGCCGCGTTCCAAGGCGGAGCTCCACTGCCAACGCAGCTCGCCGGTGGCCAGCTCCACGCACCGGAAGTCCGCTCCGCCTTGTCGGCTGGTCGTATAGCCGTAGACGAAGCCGTTGACCAGCGCCAGATTGTTGAACTGGCTATCCAGCACGCGGCGGTCTCGCCACACTTCGGCATATTCGCCGTTCGGCAGCACGCGAACACACATCGCGCCCGGTCCCGGCCCGGTCACCATCAACACCAAGTCGACGTCGACCAATGGCGAAGTCGCGTTAATCGAATCGGGCTTCGTCGGCCTCTGCCGAATCTCCCAGAACACGCGGCCGTCGTTCGGATCGAGGGCCACCAACCCCTCGAACGTAACGACGAACACATAGTCTTGCCCGTGAATCGTGGCGGCGATGGGCGTGGCATATCCGGCGCGGTGATCCGTTGCCGTCCACATCGTCTTACCAGACCGCTTGTCAATGGCCACGATTCCCGCATCGCCGTTTGTGTCGCCGGCGTTAAATATCAACCGGTCCCGCCACAGCAGCGGCGACCCAGCAACCGCGAACAAATTCTCCTCCATTCCGAACTCATCCCATAAGGATTTCTCCCATCGCGGCATTCCGCTCACCGCGTCGACGCAACGTATGATTCCTTCGGCGCTAATCGCGTAGACCGATTCCTCGTCGATGATCGGCGTGCTGTACGGGCCGTCGCTGTAGTGATACTTGCACTCGTAGGTTGTGGGGCGTCGGAGCTGCCAGATCGATTGGCCCGTATCGGCGGCACGGCAATCGAGCACTTCTTCATCGGCTTCGCGATAGAACACGATCAGCCGATTGTCGCGCGCGACCGGCGAGCTATATCCCGCGCCGATCGCGGCTTCCCATCGCAGCGGCGGACCGTTGGCCGTCCATTCTCGTAACGGCGGACTTTCGCCAGCGACGCTGGTATGAAACGGCCCGAAGAGATTCGGCCAGGCGTCGGTTGCGGGGCTCGCATGGCTCTTGGCGGAACCGACGTTGCCTTCCGCAGCCGACGGCTCGACCTCGTTCGTACCGCCGCGAGCGACATCCGACGGCGGCTCGAAGTCGTAAACCTGCTGGCGGCACCCGGTCAGTAGTAGAAGGCAGACGATGGCCGCCGTGAGATCTCTCATACTCGCTCGTTCGCACATCATCGCGGCACGATAGTCGGCCAATTTGAAAATGCGATGAAGCGAGCGAGTGGAACGCTAGAAAACCGTCAGCTTCAAGCCGATACGTCGAGCACTTTGCCAGCTAGGCCTGTCAGGCGGAAGTCACGACCGTTGTAAAAGTATGTTAGCCGCTCGTGGTCGAAGCCCAGCAGATGCAGAATCGTCGCGTGGAAGTCGTGGATGTGTGCCGGATTTTCGACAATGTTCACACCGTACTCGTCGGTCGCTCCATAAGCCGAACCGCCACGCACGCCGCCGCCCGCGAGCCAGCACGTGAAGGCGTTCTTATAGTGGTCGCGGCCATCGCGTTGATCTTCCTTCACATCCGGCGTGCGACCGAATTCGGTGCAGCACACGATCAGCGTTTCCTCCAGCAAGCCGCGCCGTTTCAAGTCGTGCAGCAGCGCGGCGATCGGCTGATCGATGTTTCGCGACAGGCCCTCATACGACTTCATATTGGAATGCGCGTCCCAGTTGCCGCTGGCGCCCTTGTCGATCAGCTCGATGAACCGCACACCTCGTTCGCTCATGCGACGTGCCATGAGGCATTGCCAGCCGAAGCTCGATTGCTCGCCCGATTTGACGCCGTACAAATCCAAGGTCGCTTGCGATTCGTCGCGCAAGTCGAATACTTCCGGCGCGGTGCTTTGCAGTCCAACGGCCGAGTCATAGGCGTACATCCGCGCGGCCAATCGCGAATCGGTCGAACGCGTTTGCAGGTGGCGTTGATTGAGTTCGCGCAGAAAGCCCAGCTCCAACGGTTGCTGCTGGGCCACTCGCGACTCGGGCTTCAGGTTCGCGATCGGTTCGTTGCCCGGCACAATGCGCGTCCCTTGATGATAGGCCGGCAAGAAGTTCGAGCTCCAAGCTTGGCTGCCCGCATACGGCAGCTTTTGGCAGAAGACCACATGCGACGGCAAGTTTGGATTTTCCGTGCCTAGGCCAAAGCTGACCCACGCTCCGATGCCGGGCAACACGCCGACCATCGCGCCGGAGTGCATGCTGAGCGTGGCCTCGAAGTGGTCGCCTTTATCGCCGTGCATGGAACGAATCAAGCACAGTTCGTCCGCATGCTCGCGCACCTTGGGAAACAGGTCGGAGATTTCCAATCCGCTTTGGCCGCTGGCTTGAAATCCCCAGCGGCTGGCAGCCAACACGCGGCCTTTGCGCATCGCCTTGCCGTCGTCGCGCTGCAACGCGGCTTTGGGATCAAACGTATCGACGTGCGATACGCCGCCCGGCAGGAAGATTTGGATCACGCGTTTTGCCTTGGCTGCAAAGTGCGGGTCGCGCGGGGCCAGCGGATCGTTTGCGGCAGCCATCGCCGGCCGAGCGCCGCTCGCGATCCCGGCGGCTCCGAAGAATCCCAACACCAGGGCATCGCGTCGATTGAGCTTCGTCATGTTGAAAGTCCGAAAGGTGTATGGTTCTGGGATTTCGATGCGGGTTAGTCGATGTACATGAATTCGTTCGAGGCGATTAACACGCGCGCCAAGCTGATCCAGGCGTCGCGTTGGGCGGCGGCCGGATCGTTCGCTTCGGCCAAGCGGCTGGCGACGTATTGATCCAGGTACGAGCTGGCCGCGATCCGTTCGTCCGCCGAGCAATCGCGGGCGTAAGCCAACCGCCAAGCGTGCTCCAACCGGGCTTCCGTATCATCGCCGCTTTGCTGAATTCGTTCGGCGAACGCCGTGGCTTGATCCCGGACGAAGCCGCCGTTGACGACGAACAACGATTGCAGCGGCACGGTCGATTCGCCACGCTCGGCCGTCGTCGTGTTCGCATCCGCGCCGTCGAATAACGCCATCAACGGATGCCGGTTCAATCGGGGCGTCATCAGATAGACCGAGCGGAACTCATGGTCAAAGACTTCGGAGAACGGATTGCCTTGGGTGTACTTCAACTGATCCGTCGGCTTGAACGGATGCCGGCCGTTCGATCCCGATTGGAGCCGGCCGCTTACCGCGAGAATGGAATCGCGGAATGTCTCGGCATCCATGCGTTGTCGTGGAAAATGCCACAGCCATTCGTTCGATTGATCCCGCGCCAATTGTTCGGCGGACTCGCTACTGGCCAAGCGGTAGACGTGTGATGAAACAATCAGCCGGTGCATATGCTTGATCGACCAACCGCTGGCGACGAATTCGTCGGCCAAATAATCGAGCAGCGCCGGATGCGTGGGCGGCGGCGATTGCACGCCAAAGTTGGCCGGGTTGATGACGAAGCCGCGACCGAAATGACTCTGCCAAATGCGATTCACCATCACGCGCGCGGTCAGCGGATTGTCCTTTGACGCAATCCATTGGGCCAACTGCAAACGCCCGCTGCTGTCGTTCGGAATTTCGGGGCGGTCGTCGGTCAGGAACGCAAGATAGCCGCGCGGAACCTTCGGCCCGCGTTTGCTGGGATCGCCTGCCGTGTGCAGCGGCGAGTCGCCCGGATCGGACTTGTCGCTGACGGCCCACGCCACATGCGACTCCATCGACGATTGCAACTTGGCCGGTACAGTGATCGCCGGCATGTCGCTGCGTTCCTTTTGATGTTCGGTGCCTGCATGCGGATAAACGGTGCTGGCGAAGTAACCGTACAGTCCGTAGTAGTCCTCCATCGTCACCGGATCAAACTTGTGATGATGGCAACGAGCACATCCCAGGCTGAGCCCCATTGTCGACTTGCCAACGGTGTCGATCGTGTCGTCGATGATCTGATGCAGCTCGGCGTACTTTGAATTGCCAAATCGCCGAGTCAACGCGATATATCCGGTGGCAATCGTGTGGCGGTAGTTTTCGGGATCGTCCGGGTTTTGCTTGGCCAAGATATCGCCGGCCAGTTGCTCGATCAGGAATTGGTCGTAAGGCATGTCGGCGTCGATCGCGTCGATAACCCAGTCGCGATAGTAGCGAGCTTCGGGAACAGGCATGTCGGTGCCATCGCCCGATGTGTCGGCGTATCGAGCGACATCCAGCCAGCGACGGGCGAATCGCTCGGCGTAGGCGCGGCTGGCGAGCAAGCGATCGATCACTCGCTGCTCGGCCTGGTCCGACGTGTCGGCGGCGAAGTCGGCTTGTTCGTCGATCGTGGGCGGCAAACCGGTTAAGTCCAACGTGACTCGCCGCAGCCAGGTCGCTCGATCGGCGTCTTCAACCGGCTCGACGCCGGCCGCTTCTTGCCGAGCCAGAATGAATCGGTCGATATCCGTGCGACACCAAGCTTCGTTGGCTACGGACGGCGGTTGCGGACGCGTGATCGGTTGAAACGCCCAATGATCGGATTGCGTCGCGAAATCAGCGGGCATCATCTCGGCGCTGGCGTCGGGCCACGGCGCGCCGGCGGCGATCCACTTTCGCACCGCCGCAATCTCCGCGTCCGAAAGACGCTCGCCCGGAGGCATCAGCAGGTCTTCGTCGTCGGTCACTAGCCGCTCGAACAACAGGCTGGCGTCGACGTTTTTGCCGGACAGTGACGGACCGGTCATGCCGCCCTTGTGCAGGCCGCTCTTGCTCGACAGATCCAGCATCCCTTCCGGCGTCCGCCCGGCATGACACTCGACGCACTTGTTCACCAACAGCGGCCGAATCTGTTTCTCGAACTGTTCGTCCGGCGAATCGGCCCGCGCGATCAGCGGAAAGCAGGCCAACGTCAACAACAAGCACCAGAGCGATCTACGCATAACGTAATCCTGTCAGCGGTTGCATTAGGGCGGGACCGGCGACCATAAAGCAGCGCACGGCAGCCGCAAATTACCATGCAGATAATCGGATGTCAATGTCCACATCTATAGAAAAACACCCTAGACTCGCATGTTCAAATTTCAATCGGGCGGCTGAAACATGCGGGGCGGGAAGCTGCGGACGCCGATTTTCTTCGGTTGAACGCGACCAACCTGGGCAACTAGGATAGAACCTTCTCTCACTCTCGGAACAGATTCGTATCGCTGCGGGCGTCGGCGTCCGCGGCTCAGGAAGTCCGCATGTCGACGGTTCAGCTTTCATGTCCGCACTGCGCCGGGCTGTTTTCGATGGATAGCTCATTGGCCGGTCAACAGGTGAGTTGCCCGTTGTGCCATGCAGCCGTGATGACTCCGCCGATGCCCGACCAATCGCCTTCGCCCGCGACTTGGTCTCCGACGCCGCAGTTTGAAGCGCCGACCAATTCCTTCCTGCCGCCCGGATATTCGCCACCCGCGCCAACGCCCGAGCCGCAGGCGGGCGGTTATGCCGCGCCGTCGTCAGCGCCCCTACAAGTCAACTGCCCGTTCTGCTCCGGGCCGTTTCAAGTGCTGCCCGAAATGTCGGGACAACAGGTCGTTTGTCCTCATTGCCAACAGCAATTGGTGCTGCCCGAATTCGGAAGGCCCAATGCGCCCGAACCGCAAACGCCGCCGCCAGCGCCGTTCGAAGCACCTCCGCCCAGCGAACCGCCCAAGCCGTCTTTCAATTCCGTCGTGCCTGGACGTCCCACAAGTGCCGCGGCCAAACAACAAGAGAAACGCGAGACGGCCGTCGGTGGAAAGGCCCAGCCGCGTCTGTCCGATCTGTTGCCGCCAGGGATGTCGGCCGAAGCGCCTCAGCAACAACCAGTTCCTCAACATCAACCCGCGCCCCAGCAACAACCCGCGCCGAAATCTTCCGACCAGAAAGCCACGCCAGGCAGCGCGTCCCAGCAACCAGCAGCTTACGCGTATCCGCCAGGATTCGAGCCGCCAAGTAGCAAGCCGGCCGAGCCCGTGTCGGCTCCCAAACAACCCGAACCAAAGCGATCGACCGAGCAAGAGCCGAAGCCGCGCGGCGATAAGTCGCCTGACGTTTTGGAAAAGACATCGACGAACGTGCCGGAAATGTCGAAGCCGCGGAACGACGATCTGCTACCACCGGGGGCCGAAGTCGATAGAGGAGCGAACAAGAGCGACTCGCCCGAACAACCCGTTCCGACCCACGCCGCCGAGATGCTTCCGCCTAGCTCCGGCGACGACACGTTGCTGCCGCCTGGCGCGGAAACGGCGTTTCCTGCCGCCGCGGATGACTCGCTGTTGCCGCCGGGAGCGGATACCGCGCCCGTCGCCACGGCGGCGACACCGTCGGCCTCTCGCCCGACGAATCGTGTGGCGGACGACCTACTTCCGCCAGGAGCCGAAGAAGTCCCTGCGGGTCCGCTTAAGCAAGTTGCCTTGCCCACCGCTGGGAAACCCGACGAGCCGCGCGGCAAGGCGGCCGACGGTTCGATTCTGATTCCAACAGCCGATGGCGGCCAAGTCGCCGTGCGCGAGCCGGTTAAGACAATTTCGGCTCACGGCGAGGAGGTTGAGCTGCGTCAGCGAACACCGGAGGAACGCGCCGCTCGTCGCTTTCGCAAGAACCTCGTCATCTGGACGCTCGGCATTTTGCTGGTCGGCATCACGATGTACGTGTTGTTGGTGATGGGGCCGATGTGAGGCAACTTAGCCCAGACCTTCACCAATCGCGTACACCTCTTCCGCGTCGAGCACTTGGTCGTTGGCTTCGAACAGTCGGCGCAACGCAGCCTTGTGGATTTTCATTTTCGTACCGCCAACGCCAATAGCGCCGTAACAAATCACGCCGTCACGCGACTCGGCCTTGTCGGTCACCTTCAAACCGCCGATGCCCAGCGGCGGGACGGCGTTTAGATCGATGGCGACTTGCAAAGCCGAAGCTTGTTGCCGCGACGATTCGCTGAGTAACTCCACTCCGGCAGCTCCAGCGGCAATCACGATCTGCACGTCTTCCAGTGCCTTTGCGGTTTCGTCCGAAGTCGAAGTTTGCACGGCATCGAATCTGGCACCGCCGATCCGAGCCTGTAATTCATCCGCAACTTTTTGCGACCGCGCCCGATCACGCGAAGCGATCCGTACCTGAGCACCCTGCCGAGCCAACAACCGCGCGGCTCGCTGTCCCACAGGACCTGTCCCGGCCAAGACCAATGCCCGCGCTCCGTCCAGCGAAACGTGCTTGGCCGCCGCCAACACGGCCGCGGCCGCCGTCGTATTCGCGCCGTTGGCGTCAAACAACACCGAGACGCGCATCGGTCCGAAGAACGTTTTCTTCACGGCTTCCAGCAACTCAACACCGGCCGCCACGTTCGATCCGCCCACGAAAATCGCGGTACTTCGCAGATCGTCGATGCCTCGCGTGAAAATCGCTCCATGCACCAGCGACTCAACCTGTTCGGGTCGCACGCCGCCATATCGCAGCAATTGGTCGGCCCCCGCATCAATCGCCACGACCGAATCGAACGAGCTGGGTTGCGGATCGGAATCAAGCTGCAACAAAATCTTCGCTTTGCTCATTGCCTCGCGCGGCCGAGCCGCGTTCCTTTCTCAACGTCAAAAAATATCGAAAGTCGATCGTCCGCGCATGAATACGCCCATCGCGAAGTGAATCGGCGATGGGCGTTGTAAATCACCTGACAGTTGCATCTGGGAGCCAGCGCTCGGCTCAGGTCTCTCAATCTCGCGCTCGGCGCAGGTCTCCCGACCTCGCCGAAACAGCCGACCGAAGGTCTCCTCGCACCGCCGGGAGACCTGCGGTCAAAAACGTGCGGGGTCGGGAGACCCTCGCACAGCCTGGGGTCGGGAGACCCGCGCACAGCCTGCGAGACCCGCGCACAGCGCGGTGTCACCCAATGCGGAATTTCAGCGGCTACAAAGCACTAGAAACCTTGGAACGGATGGGCTTGCTCGCGGCCAGCGATCACTTCGTCTACCGTCGGCTTGCCGGTCATCGCGTTCGAGATGGCCATCTTCGTGGCTTCGTAGTTGTAGTCGTAAATCTTCTTGTTGTCTTCGGCTTCCCAGTGAATGAACACGCCGGCGACAATCACCAACTCGTCAGCTTGATCCTTCGGAATCACGCCGTCGGCCACCGAATCAGCCACGGCCTTCGCCACGGCGGCCTGAGCCGGACCGAACATCTGCACGGCTTGCTTCGCACCTTTGATCGTTACCTTCGTAATCATCACCGTCGCCGGCTTGACCGCCAAATTCGGCGTGATCACGGCCAGCAAGTTCGAGTGACCTTGGCTTTGGCGAGCCAACGCGTCAGCAAAGGCGTGACCCACGGGCCCGTCCTTGCTGCCGATCAACAGATCGATATGAGCGATCTCATTTCCGTCACCCGCCAAAGCTTCACCGATGAACATTGACATTCGTCATACTCCCTATTCGCGAAAGAAAACCGTGTGTATATGTCGGCATATTTTTGCAGCCGTGAACTTACCAAACAGGCCGCGAATTGCAAGCACCCACGGACCGCGAAGACCCAAGGCCAGCACGAGAATCCATGCCGAGGAAGCTGCTTATCGTCGGAGCCAGCGCGCGAGCGGCGGCCGAGAGTGCGCGACGAGCGGGCTTCGATGTCGAGGCGGCCGACCTTTTCGGCGATGTCGATCTACTGGCCGCGGCCCGCACGACGGTGATCGCCGACTATCGCCGCGACTTGCCCGACGTACTGCGAAATTCTTCCGCCGACGCTTGGCTGTATACCGGCGGCTTGGAAAATCATCCTCGGTTGATTGATCGGCTGGCGCGAAGCAAACCGCTGTGGGGCATCGGCGGAGAAGCTTTGCGAAAGCTGCGCGACCCTATGGCTTGGTGCGAAACGCTTCGGCGAGCCGGCATCCCCACGCCGTCCGTCGCCGTCGAACGAAGCCAACTCGCGCCGGGCACTTGGATCGAGAAGCCGCGAAGTTCATGCGCGGGTCGCTCGGTAAGGTTGCTTGAGGTTCGCGAAGCGGAACTATGCACACTAGCCAGCGGCGAACCAACGGAGCTTACGTCGAACGCCGCCGAAGCGAATTTCGAGCCTACATACTGGCAACAGTTCATTGCGGGCGAAGCCTGTGGCGCATTGTTCGTCGCGCGAGCCGATGGTTATGCGACGCTCGTCGGCGTCAGTCGCCAATTGATTGGCCTCGACCGGCTCGGAGCTGGCGGCTTTCAATACTGCGGCTCCGTCGGTCCGCTGCCCGTCTCGGCTGACGTCCGCGACCAACTAATAACGATCGGCAACCGCCTAGCCACCGCGTTCAATGTGCGAGGACTATTCGGTGTCGACTTCATCCTGGATGCCGACGACCGCGCGTGGCCGATTGAGATCAATCCGCGCTATACGGCGTCGGCCGAAGTTCTCGAACGCGCGTTGCAAGTTCCGCTGATCGCATGGCATGCCGCGGCCTTTGACGGCTCCCAGCACCGGAACTCCTCGGACTCGGCGACACCTCGGCACAATAGCCAATGGTTCGGCAAAGCAATCGTTTACGCCACGCGCGATCTTGTCAGCGGAAACTTATTGGACTCTTGCTCAACGGCTTATCCAAACGCCGACGCAGCGACGCTTGTTGACGACCGGCCCACACTGGCCGACATTCCACGGCCTGGAACGGCGATCTCAACCGGTTGGCCCATCGCTACCGTGTTCGCTTCCGCTGCCGACGAAGCCACATTGGTCGAACGCCTTCGCGGTCGGGCCAGGGAGCTTTACGAGTTCATCGCACGCCAAGCCCCATCGGCTTGATGACTGGCGACGCACTGCTCAATGAACCGCACGCCTTCAACCCCATCGTCGACCGTGGGAAACACGGCCAGCGGATTCTGACGCGCGGCCTCGCCTTCCGCCAGCATCGCATCGAATGCCGCCACGTACACATTCGCGAATGCCTCGAAAAACGCTTCGGGATGTCCGCCCGGCAAACGGCAAGCGAATCGGCCCGCGTCGTTCATGTAGCTGGCGCCCGGAGCTCGCTCCAGCGTTTGCGTCGCCTGGTTGAAACGGCGTAGCACCAATTCGTTGGGCGATTCCTGCCGCCAAAACAGCGAGCCGGTCGTGCCATCCACTTCGATCGACAAATCGTTCAAATGGCCGTGCGTCGCTTGGCTAAACGAGATCGAACCGATCGCGTTGTCGGTGAACCGCAAAGTAACTTGCCCGTAATCATCCAGCGTCCAACCATCGCGGAACGTGCGAAGTTGGCAGCTTAGATCGCGTGGCGCAAGTTGCGTGACGTAGCGAATCAACTGGTAAGCATGCGTGCCGATGTCGCCCAGCGAGCCTCCGGGTCCGGACTTTTCCGGGTCCGATTTCCAAGCGCCGCGCGGAGCATCCGGATCGGGCTGCCAACCCCACAGCCAGCCTTGCAGATAACTGGCTCGCACGGCCCTGACCGTCCCGATCTCGCCAGCCGCGATCATCGCACGCGCCTGCCGCACCATCGGATAGCCGCTGTAGTTGTGCGTCAGCGCCAGGACGCGCCCCGTCTCGCGAACCACGCGAGCCAACGATTCGGCATCTTCCAATCGAGTTGTTAAGGGCTTGTCACACACGACGTGAAAGCCGGCTTGGAGCGCCTCGCGAGCGATCTCATAGTGCGTATAGTTGGGCGTGGCGATGCTGACGAAGTCGACTCGCCGATCGGCCGGCAACTCGCTTTCCCGGTCCAGCAATTCTCGCCATGAACCGTAGGCGCGATCCGCCGCGATGCCAAACGAAGCCGCCGCGGCTCGGGCTTTATCCGGGTTGGACGAGAGTGCGCCGGCCACCAATTCAGCACGGTTGTCCAGCGTTCCTGCCGTGGCATGAACGCGGCCGATAAATGCTTGGCCGCCGCCGCCAATCAAGGCCATACGAAGTTTCCGAGGAGGAGTGTTGGTCTGCATGAGTCGTCGCCTGCGAGTGTTGGAGTTGTTCTGTGGAATCGGCGGATGCGCGGCCGCCTTGGGTGACTCGGCGGAAGTCGTCGCGGCGATCGACATCGACCGCACGGCGCTCGACGTTTATGCCGCCAACTTTGCCCACGCTACGCAGGCTCGGACAATCGAGTCAATCCCGGCGCGCGAGCTGGCCGCATTCGACGCGGACCTCTGGTGGATGTCGCCTCCCTGCCAACCGTTCACACGCCGCGGCGCCGAGCGTGACGTTGCGGATCCACGCTGCCAAGCGCTGCTTGCGCTCATCGAGCGGATTCGCGATGTGCGACCGCCGATCGTCGCCCTGGAGAACGTACCCGGCTTTGTCGAATCCGTCGCTCGTCAGCGACTGCTCGCTGGCCTTGACGATTCGGGATACCACGTACATGAGACCTTGATCTGTCCCACACAACTCGGCATTCCCAATCGCCGGCTTCGTTACTATTTGCTTGCTCGCCAATCCGGTTGGAAATGCGAAGAAGCATCGCTCTCACACGACGCGCCGTTTAAGGATGGGGACAACGCGGACGCCATTCAGCCGCTCCGTGATTTCCTCGACATGGAAGCGGACCCGCGTTTCGATGTCGCTCCCCAGTTGCTGGCCGACTACTCGACGGCGATCGACCTCATTGACGCCGACGATCCGCATGCCATCGCTGCATGTTTCACTTCGGCCTACGGCAAGTCGCCAATCCGCAGCGGCTCGTATCTTGAACACGCCGATCGCATTCGCCGCTTTACGCCGCGCGAAATCTCGCGTCTTCTCGGCTTCAGCCAGCCCTTCGGTTGGCCGCCGAACACCACCGATCGCACCGCTTGGCGATTGCTCGGCAACAGCTTGGCCGTCCACGCCGTCCGTCACGTGTTGGGCCAACTCCTGTCTCCAAACCGGTGAGTTATTAGGGGAAAGAAGTCCCCCGGAGAGCTCTAGACTCTTACAGTTGCTCGAATAGCCATTCAAAGCAGAAGGCCGCCACGCCCACGGGGATCAACAGGCCCAGCGTGGAACCCAGTACGTAGTCGCGCAGCCGCACGTTCGTTAACGCCAATGCGTAATTCAACGGCGGCAGCATCCAAAAAATTAGACGTAACATCGCGACCACCCGAATCGGACGCTGGTCAATGTGTGCCAACAATTTCCTCATCAGTGGCCGGTCGATTTCGCCCAGGGCTTTACCGCCCACCGCGCGTACCAGCACAAAGCTGAATGTGACCGCCGTTACCGCGCCAATCAGAGCCAAACCGCCTCCCGCAAATCGGCCATAGAGAAATATGGCGGCAGCTACGAACACCATGCCCGGTACGTGCAGCAACTGACCCACGGAAAAGATTAGAAGAAATAGTGCGATACCCCACGCGCCGGCCGATTCAACCCAGTCGCGGACTTGCCTCACATCTAATCGGTCGGTTAAACCCGTGAGTTTTCCCACGACAATACAGGTGACCAGCCCAAAGGCTAGTGCAGCCAATCGAAATCGGCGATCCTTCCACATTTCCGAGACGCCGATCTCTAACGCTTAATCAACATACATTGAGTCGTTGGCAGTTCGATCAGACGCTCCGGCTTGTCGGCCAGAAACTCGCGAAACGCTTGTTCGACGCCCGCCAGCACCGAATAGTCGTGCGACAGCATTATCCCGCCCGGCAGCATGCGCGGATAAAAGAACTTCAAACAATCAAGCGTGCTCTGGTACAAGTCCACATCCATGTGAACAAAGCAAAACTTGCGATCGGGATCCAGATCGACCGCGGAGTCAGGGAAGAAGCCCTTGTAATAATGAACGTTGTCGAATCCTTTGAGATACTCCTGGATCGACTCTAGGCTGCAAAGATATTGGTTCTTGCGATACAGAAACTTCTCGGTTTCGGTAGTGCCTTCGGGCAGTCCTTCAAATGTGTCGAACAGGTGTAGCTGCTTGTCACCTTTCAATGCGCAAAGCAGTCGGGCCGTGCTTCCCTCATATACGCCGATCTCGGCCAAGTCGCCATCCATGGTAATCGTCGACGCGGCCAAGTTATTAACGAGATAGGCTTCGTTGAAAGTAACCAGCGTTCGCCGTTCCCAGCGTGCGCGCCAGATTCGCCGCAGTTCGCTTCGGTCCTTGTGCCCCGACAACAAGAGATATTCCAGCGACGAGGCCAAGCGAATGCCGACTCGCTCGGTGATGCCGCCGCCCACGAGTCGCTGAATGTAACGGTTCTTCAACAGCATGAGTCGATACCCTGTTTGAATTCATCGGCTTGCTAAACTGCAAACGCTTACCGTAGTCTAATAAGCAACCTCGACACGAGGTGTGGCATCGTTCAGAAATGTTGAGGCACAATGTCACTAAACATTAGCACTAGCCATTCCGACCATCGCGATCATTACAACCACCACGGCGAGGATTATAACAATAGTGAGGATTGCCAGGAGTGTGCCGACTATACCTAAAATCCTGGCGATGTTCGTGAGCGACTCACCCTCGGGATCCATGACGCCCATTTGCATTTCCAGTAAATCCGCCTTGGCCATGATCCACGTCATGACCGCGAACACAGGACATACAATCAATCCCAATACCCCGAAAACGACTAACAGATTGCCTCGATGCGGCTTCATGTACCAGAATCCCCGCGAGATAGGCGACTTCGGCCAAACTTACATGAGTGAATTCAACACCCGTCGAGCCGCATCAATCGTGTGATCGATGTCGTCATCCGAGTGAGCCGCCGAGACGAACAACGCCTCGAATTGGCTGCAAGGCATATAGACGCCTTCTTCGATCAATCCCCAGAAATATTTGGCGAACCTCGCTCGGTCGCTGCGATCCGCGTCGGTCCAATTGCTCACCGACGCCGGATTGAAGAACAACGTCATCATGCTACCGACGCGTTGCAGCACATGGGGGACGCCCGCCGAACTCGCGGCTTTCGTTAATCCATCCGCCAAGCGAGCACTAACGGTTTCCAATCTCTCATAGGGCGATTCGTCACGAAGTTGTTCAAGCGTCGCGATACCTGCCGCCGTCGCCAGCGGATTGCCACTCAAGGTACCCGCTTGAAACACCTTGCCGGCCGGCAATACACAATCCATGATCTCCGCCTTGCCGCCATAAGCTCCCACGGGCATGCCGCCGCCGACGATTTTGCCCAACGTTGTGAGATCCGGGGTAATGCCACACAGCGATTGCGCTCCGCCATAGGCCACTCGAAAACCGGTCATTACTTCGTCGAAGATCAGCACCGCGCCGTGCTGAGTGGTCAGCTCGCGCAATCGCTGTAAGAAACCAGCGTCTCCAAGCACACAACCCATGTTGCCCACCACAGGCTCCAAAATCACGCCGGCGATTCGCGAGCCGTGCTCGGCAAACGCCTGTTCCAGTCCGGCCGAATCGTTGTAGGCCAGAACCATCGTGTCGCGACTGGTTCCCGCCGTAACACCCGGCGAATCAGGCACGGCCAACGTCGCCGCCGAGCTGCCTGCCGCCACCAACAGGCTATCCACATGCCCGTGATAGTTGCCCGCGAACTTGACGATCACGTCGCGCCCTGTAAATCCGCGCGCCAACCGAATCGCGCTCATCGTCGCTTCGGTACCCGAGTTCACTAGCCGGACGCGTTCGATCGACGGTACCGCGGCGATAATCAACTCGGCCAAGCGGTTTTCGGCCTCCGTCGGCGCGCCAAAGCTGGTGCCACGCCCTGCCGCTTCGCGCAGCGCCTCGACCACCGCCGGATGGGCGTGCCCCAAAATCATCGGGCCCCACGAGCCGATGTAGTCGATATACCGATTACCATCCACGTCGTACAGATACGCGCCCGCGGCATGGTCCATCACGATCGGTTCGCCACCGACCGCTCCAAACGCCCGAGCCGGGCTGTTCACGCCCCCGGGCATCAGTTGCTTGGCACGCGAAAAGATTGCCTGACTTCGTTCGCGGTTCATAATGCAACAATTCCTGTGTCTTAGTTCGCCGATTCGATTCGACTCGGTGGCCCTTTGCTCGGGAAACAGCCGAAGTCCGAGGCCAGTGTGACGGCACTTATCGTCAACGAAAAGGGGGTAAACCCCGCAAATGCGGCGATTCGCGTCGTTTCGCCGCCTCTGCAATCGAGACTTGTTGCTTTACAATGCCGAGCCTTTCCAGTTTTCGCTCCTTAAACCCCTTGTGTCATTCTTATGAAAGCCGTCGCCGTCACTCCCGGAACACCCAACAGCGCTCACCTCGCGGAACTGCCGCGGCCGACGATCGACTCCGTCCCGCCCGGCCTGAAAATCCGCCCCGGTCACGGCGTGCTCGTGCGAATGCTCAAAGTTGGCGTGGACGCGACGGATAAGGAAATCAACGAAGCCCTGTACGGCAATGCCCCGCCGGGCAGCGACTTCCTGGTCCTCGGGCATGAGTCGTTCGGCGTCGTCGAAGAAGTTGGCCCGCGAGTCCGCGGCATCAAGCCCGGCGATTACGTGACCGCGACCGTGCGGCGGCCAGGCGGTTCGATCTACGACCAGATCGGCACCTACGACATGACCAGCGAAGAGACCTATTACGAGCGGGGCATCAACCTGCTGCATGGATTCCTCACCGAATACGTTGTCGACGACGAGGAATACATCGTTCGCGTGCCCCCCGGTTTGAAACACTTGCATGTGCTGATGGAGCCGATGAGTTGTGCGGCCAAAGCCGTGCAGCAGGCGTTTGAAGTCCAGCGGCGGATGCGAGTTTGGCGTCCCCGGATCGCTTACGTGATGGGCGCCGGCCAGATCGGGCTGCTGGCCACGCTAATTCTACGTTTGCGAGGGTTGGAGGTTTACACGATGGCCCGCTCGAAGCCGCCAACGCTGAACTCGGAAATCGTCGAAGGTATGGAGGCCCATTACGTGAGTCTGTCCGAGACGAAACTGGCGGACCTCGCCGCTCGCGTGGGCAAAGCCGATTTGATCGTCGATGCAACGGGCAACAGCCGCGTGGCGTTCGACAGCATGAAGGTGCTGGGGCACAACGGCGTGTTGGTCTGGACCAGCATCACTGGCGGCATCGAACAGCACGAAGTTCCCAGCGACAAGATTAATATCGACTGGGTGCTTGGCAACAAGTTGTTGCTCGGCTCGGTCAACGCCAACCGCGAACATTTTGAATCGGGCATCAAGGATTTGGCGCTCGGCGAAGTCATGTATCCAGGCGTGATCCAGCGGATTCTCACCAATGAGATCGTCGGCCTGGACAACTATCAAGAGATGATGCGGCTGCTGGTCGAAGAACGCTCGGCGCTAAAAGTATTCATGACGGTCGCCGAAGAGTAAGCGGTGGCGAATGAGATTTCATCCGTCGTGGGCAAGGCTGCCAGCCCCTTCCCCTGGAAGCGCTCTCAAGCCGCATCCGAATCAACGAGCCAGAAACTGGACTCCATCCACCACAACATGGCCATCGGTGTCGTTCGTACCGATCGTCACCTCCGCCGGACTCTGATCGAATCGGAATACGCCCAGCGAGACGAACAACTTCTCGATGGGTGGTTGGCGGCGTTGATTGACCTTGATTTGCCGCTGGCCGTCCGCTGTGCGGATTGTCACCGGAACGTTGGTGGCGCGATTCGAAGCATAGGTGTAGGCCAAGCGAACTTCATACTCCCCTGGCTCCAACATCTGTTGAAAGATCGCCGACTTCTCGCCTTTAAGTTCGTTATTGTCGTGCCGATAGCCGCTTTCGATATAGGGCGTCGCGGACGAACTACTGGGCCAGGCCCCTGCGAACTTGGCCGCCACATCGTCTAACACAATGCCCGGCAGGTTCGCCGCGGTAATTGTAATCTTTGGCGTTGAACCTGGCGGCAAATCCAAGACCTGGCCATCGGCCAGCAGTCGATCACGGAGCGTGTCATACCGCAGTTGCTGAAGCGGTATCCGTTGCTCGAGAGCCAGCACGGCGGCCGTGGCGGCGGATTGGCCCAGAATCATAAACACGGGCTCCATGCGAATGGAGCCATAGGCGATGTGGGATGACGAAAGACAAACCGGCACGAGCAGATTCTCGCAATCTTTTCGTGTCGGTATGATCGAGCGATAGCTGATCTGATAGGCGCCGCCCGGCGATACCTGAACGTCCCCTTCGTTCTGGACATGGCCGTCGGGTGTAACGTACCGCTGGCAATTATGTGAGTCCATGTTGTATGAGCCAAGTCCGACGGAGTCTTTCGCCAGACGAACTCGGCGGCAATCCAACTCCGTCATTACATAGTCAGAAACCATGCGGCGGGCTTCGCGCACATAAATTTGCGGCGGCCAATGGTTTGAGTCCTCAAATTCGTCGGCCGCTAAGCCCCATTGGGCCATCTCTTCGCGCACACTCGCTGGAACCCGCGGATGATTGGCAAGCGTCCACATCAGCCCTTGTTGATAGCGAAGATGCTCTTCCAAGATACGCTGGCGAGTCTCATAGTCCGCTTCGGGATAGTCGTAGTTCATCCCGATATTGTCGGTCGAAAACGCGCCATTGTTGTTAGTGTCGGTCTTACCGTTGGGCAACATGCCGGGACTCAGAGGAACTCGCAAATCACCCGCCTCAAAGTTCCGCAACAACAGTTCGTAGCGTTGCTGGTCATAACCGTCGGGCTTTTCAAACGGCACACGATTCTCGGGTACATTGGACATGCACATGCGGTAGCAGTAAGCCTGCACGCGGTGATCGCCAGCTCCGTCTTCGCCTGGCCCATCCGTTTGTATGCCAGGCAAAACGCCGCTGGTGGAATCGCCGGGTCGAACATATGGATCGACTGGCTTCAAGAAACGATGGTTGTGAACATTTTGATCCTTCTGGACGCCATTTAACTGCTCGTTGTACTTGGCATTGCTCTCACGTCCAACGGTATAGGTGACGCCGGCCAACGCCATCAAATCGCCTTCATAGGTTGCGTCGATAAACATTAGGCCGCGAAACGTCTGACCGCTCTCCGTCCGAATCGACTGAATTCGACCATCGTGGATTGTTATCCCGTCGCCTCGGTCAAGTCGCTGGTTCAGCACGACTGGGACTTTTGCATCCGCCAGCCAACGCTCAAAGATCGCCGCAGCCACATGAGGCTCGAACGTCCACATCGCATCATCGGCCGGGCGATATCGGTCGTAGTCGTCGGCCGACTCATACTTCCACGCGGACGGCTGATCGTAGTGCCGTTTGACAGCTTGGTAAAACTCGCGAGCAATCCCGCCAATCGCCGCTTTGTTACCCGTGTCGGTCCAACCGAGTCCACTGGTCGTCAAGCCGCCAAGATGGCCGCTGGGTTCGATCACAACCACCGTTTTGCCTTGCCGAACAGTTTGCACTGCCGCCGCGATTCCCGCCGACGTGCCGCCGTAGATCACCACATCGTAGGTCGCGGCGCGATCGGCCGACTGGACGAAGCTCCCGGCCGTGACGGACCAGCCAATGGCCGCCGCGACCAGGAATCTTTGTAACGAACGAAACATAGGAGACTGCCAGGCACAGCGGAACGAATTATGACAAAACTGGCTGAGAGAAATCACAGGCTAATTGCCGAAGGGATCAGCACCAGGTCCAGCGCCCGGCCCAAACGGATCAGCCCCCGGAGGACCGCCAGCTCCGCCGCCCATCATTCCGCCAACCATGCCCATTACTTCCATGATCGCGGCGTCAAACTCGGCTTGCGTATTTGCGTTTTGAAACTTGACGACCAACCCATTGGCCACCAGCATGATGCCCGACGCCATCGGCTTGATCTCCTCGAATTTAGCCGGCGTCATCTCATTCAAGCCGCTCTTGATTTCGGCAACTTGTTGGCTCCAGTTGTCCGCCATTTCCTTCTCGATCCAACGCCCCTCGACGCGCACGAATTCCAATCGCTGTGGTCCTTCCGCCGGCGCGTCTTCGCCGCCGAACGCATCGCCCGCTCCCCCAGCCAACCCCGGACCGCCGATGCCGAAGTTGGCGATGGGCGACTTGGGAGTTTCGATTTCCAGCGTTGCCGTGTCACCTTGTTGATCGATCAACGTCACTTTGATCTCGGGTCCCAACGCGGCCGGTTCGCCATTGTTGCTGGCCAGTTTGATTTGATTGACAAACTTCTGGCCGGTCGACTCCATGAACTGTCCCACCTCCAAGGTCTTCAGCTTCTCGACATCGCTAATCTCGCTATTAACCAACGTCGACAGGATCGCCACCATCGCATCCCAATTCTTGCTGAACTCGGCCGGATCGGTATTTGACGCCTGCAAACTCTGTTGAAGCTGCGGTTGATTTACGATGAATTGCTTCTTGTCTCGCAATATCCCGACCACCTTGCTGGCCAACCCAAAGCCGCGATTCCAAAGGTCACGATCCATACGTTCGCCGAACAAATGAACGATGTCGTTGACATCCTGTTGATAGCTGGCGGGCAAAGCGTCCCACACGGTTTTCATGTCGCCCGAGTAAGCCGCGTCGGTCACCACGCGCACGTATTCATCGGCCGCCGTGATGGAACCGAGATCCACGCCGCCGGCCGCGTCGCCCGCCGGCATTGGGGCATTGCCCGCGTTACGAATGAACTCTTGGTCGGCGGCGCTCAGACGTTGAGGCGGCACGCCAATCGTGACGCCGTTGGTCTTCTTCAGCAGCACTAGACCGTCTTGCATGCCGACGTACTCGGCTTCGACGCGAAACTTGCCACTTGCATCAGTAAACTCGCGAGCTTGGCTCGACACTGCCGCGATCGACGCGCCGACCAGCGCGAGGGCGAACGCGATTCGACTCGCGAGAACGCACGTTCTTCGACCGCAAAGCGCTCGCCGCCCGCTCGTGACTTGCTTGAATGCCGTTGCCATAATGGTTTCCCCTGTTGGTTGGACGAATGCTGTTCGTAATCTTCCACGCCGGCTTAGCCGGTCGATGTAATTCGTGGCGGCGATTCAGCGATTGTCGCTGCAACGCCGATATATGGCAAGTTTTTCCACCTCCGCACCGGAACCAGCGAAGCTCGGAAGTCCGTCCTTGGATTCGCGAATGCGTAGCGGATGGAACTGGCTGCCACCCAAAACAGATCAGCCAAGCAGTATAATCCGACGCACGTTGGCTCGACGTTCGATCCCTCGGTTCCTTTCTCTCGGAGTTCACGCCATGAGGCATATATTCGCCTTGCCGATCACCCTATTGCTGCTTGGCATCACGATCGCGCACGCGCAGGACAACCCGCGTCAGGCCCCGCGCCGTGAAGCTGCCGAGCCGTTTCAGCAGATGTTTAGCCTGCCGGGCGTGGACTTCAACGAGTCGCAATTGGCCGAAGTCGCCAAATTGCGCGAGCAGTTCGTGCCGAAGCTGGAGGAGAACCAGCGGCAATGGAACGCCATTGTGACCGACGAACAACAACGGGCGCGGCGCGAAGCGTTTCAGCAAGCGCGAGATGCCGGCAAAACGGGACAAGCCTTGCGAGACGCGGTCAACGCGGCCGTGCAACTCAGCGACGAACAGAAAGCCGAGCAAACTAAACTCCTCGGGCAACGCAATCAATTGGCCGCCGACGTGCGAAGCAAATTGCTGGAGTTGCTCACCGATGAGCAGCGGACCCAGGTGCGTCTGCCTCAACGCGTACAGCAGCAGAAACCACCGACACAGGCGAATGTCAAATATGGACCGCACGAGCGGAACGTGATGGACCTGTGGCTGGCCGACTCCGATAAGCCCACGCCAATTCTCGTTTCGATTCATGGCGGCGGCTTTCTGGGAGGCGATAAGAGTGTGAGTCCTCAACTGCTAGAACAGTGTTTGGAGTCGGGCATTTCCGTGGCCGCGATCACCTATCGCTTCTCGTCCCAAGCGATCGCGCCGGCTTCGTTTCATGACAGTGCTCGCGCCGTCCAATTCATTCGACATCACGCGAAACAGTGGAACATCAATCCCGCGAAAGTCGCGGCGACGGGCGGTTCGGCCGGGGCCGGGATTTCCTTGTGGCTGGGATTCCATGACGACTTGGCCGACGCGAACAGTGACGACCCGGTGTTACGCGAATCAACACGTCTAAGCTGCATGATGGTGGTGGGCGGTCAGACCACCTACGACCCGCGCGCTATCCGCAAGTTGTTCCCGGAGTCAGATACCTATAAGCACGGCGCATTGGCTCGTCTGTACGATGTGGATTTGGAACAGCTAGACAATCTTCCCGATGGCGAAATACCAATTATTCGAAGAGTGTTCTCCGATCACACATCTCACAAAAGATGATCCACCCGCAATGCTCAGCTACTCCGCCCCGCTCGACCAACCGATTACCGACGTCGGCATCGGTATCCACCACGCCCGCTTCGGCAAGCTCTTAAAGGACAAGATGGACGCGTTAGAGCTTCGTTGTTTGGTCTACGCGGGCAATCAAGTGTTAGGCGACGACGAACGAATCTCACCTCTGGAATTCATGAAACAAGAATTCTCACGCGATAAGTGAGTGCGCCAAGGATGCGGCGAGAACGCTAAGCTTTCTGCCGCAAACAAAGTCCGCGATCGCCAAGCGGTATGATTGTGAGATGAGCGATGCTGTTTCTGGCTCTATTCTGTGCGTTTCTTATGTTTGCCATCGGCCTGGGGCAACACTGGGTCCGCGTTGCTCAGCGCGGTCGAAAACCGTTTCGTGAGAGCATGGATCTGTTGGAGCAGACCGGTGTTCGGCGAAAGCTAGCGTACGGCGACCAACCGTTTGCGTCCACGGCTTCTGGTGAATCTCGGCGGGACAACGAGAATCCTTATTCACCGCCTCCGACCTTATAGATCGTGACCAAATCCCGCTCAGCGGCCTACAAGGTACCGGCTTCACGATGGTTTGCCTTCTGAGTCGGGCCAATCCGGTAATGCCCGCAACACGTACTTGACCCGACCATTGCCGGCCCGGATTGCCGTAAGCGTCAATTGGGTCGGCTGATTTAAATGTAGGTTGATAAGTTCCGGTTCAGAAACATCCGAACCGATACGTCCTTTTATCACCTGTTTGTCCGACGCGACATGGAACTCGAATTGGCGGCTTGCCGGCATGCAACCGATGAACTCGCCGAAAAACGTTTGCTCCACTTCGTGAATATTGTCGTCGGCGAGTCGATTTACCGCATTGCGAACTTGTCCGACACTGGTAAAGCCGAACCGTCGCCCATCAACCTCGAGACTGCAAATAGCTTCGCCGGACGCGAGCACTTCGAGGAAATTCTTCAGTGTGCGAACGACCCGCCGATCAAGGCCGGCCACTGCATCGGTAAGTTCATCGTCGCTGGCCGCAACGCTTTCCAGCAAGCGAATCGTTTCCTCTAACGCCACCGCGACGGGTGTCTTGTCGCCGAAATCTGCCAGTTGTGTCGGCTGCTCCTCGATTTCAAATCCAAACGATCCGAGTGCGGTTCCCGTGATCAGAACTTGATTTTGCTCTCGATTGGGAATCGGTCCCGAGTCCGCCAATGCTCCCGATTTCGCGGCTGTGAGTACGGCAACGGTATCGGAAAATGCGGCCATCGCTTTCGCGCCGAAGTCCGCGAACATGCCATGACTGCGGATTACGGGTCGGCCGTCGAATGTGAGTCGTCCCGACAAGGGGCGACGAGGCGCGGATTCGACCGCATCCAGCTCCGCTTGAATCGCGGCCAGTCGCCCGCTAGCGCCCTTGCGTGAAATCACCTGTTCGGGAGGTATTCGCTCCAACATCTCGGCGACCGCGTTGCGCTCGGCGACGAGCGATTGATACTGTCGGTAGTTCATGATGATTCGACCTCCTTCGTCAACTTGACAAGTTGTAGCGACGCATCCAAGTCGTCGGCGATATCCAGGTCAATCGACAAGAACCCTTTCCACAATAATGAATCGCGCTGATGGGACCACACGCCATACCAATAGGAACTCCACCACACCAATTCATTCGGAGGCGTATCAAGGTTTTGAGGATAGGAGTCGACAAAGTAACTCGCCTTCACAAAGGCATGATCGAACAAGTTAGGATGCTCTCGATCCAAATCGAATTCGGTAGTTCCCGATGGCAATTCAAAAAACGTTACGACGTCAATGTCGCCTGGTGAACGCCCGCGAATTAGCTCGACATTCTCCAGAAAACTGCCATCTACCCATTGAAAACCCTTCGATAACCCGGCGGAATGCAATGCCTTGCGATAGCGCAGCAGTCCGTCGAGGATTCGGCAACGGTCGACTGAAGTGGCAAACCGCAAAACCAAATCCGTCAAGGTGATGCGGTAGGGTGAGCGAGCTTGTGACGTTGGCTCGATGACATCGACCGGAGGCAATACACCCGCGGAAGTCCAAAGTGGAATGAAATCCCCCTTCATGCTAATTTCTCACCTTTTCAGCCATCCCAAGCATCGTATTCCGCAATGGCTCGTCCGATCCCAAAATGTATCGAGCGAACACAAAGCTTGTCAACGAAACATCGCTTATCGTCCCGGTTCTTCGCGATTTCCAAACGCGACTTCGAGACAAACGGAAGTATTGCCGTGTGGCTCTCACTGTCACCGTCGACCGATTGGCTCAGTTCACACGGCGACGGATATAGACTAGCTTGAGCTCGTTCCGCGTAAAAGTGACATGGCTTAAACTCGCTTCAGCGTTCGATTTGGGCCATAATCGACGGCGTGACTCGACGGCTATCTTTTCTCACATCTGGAGCCAATCTCTTGGCGGAAAATCCCGAACTGCAACAAGCCATCTTGGACTTAGTCAACGCGCCCAACTACCAGCCGGTCAAACCGCGCGTGATTGCCAAGAAGCTGAATTATCCGCCCGAACAGAAACAGGATGTGCGGCGAGCGGTGAAGCGACTGGCCAAACGCGGACTGCTTTCTTATGGGACCAAGCATTTGGTTCGGCCGGCGGGGCAAGAGAAGAAACGCGACAAGGGGCTGATCGTGGGCGTGTTTCGCCGAGCGGCCGCTGGGTTTGGCTTTGTTCGCCCGAAGTTGGCCGCCGGCGTGAAGCAGCCGACGGAGGATATCTTCATCCCGGCTCGCAAGACGCTGGACGCCCACGACGGCGATACGGTGGAAGTCCGTTTGTCGCGTGGAGGGCATCATCGGCGGCGTGAAGGCGGGCGGCGCGATGATGGGCGCGGGGGCGAAGCCTTGCGGCAGGCGGGCGAGATCGTTTCGGTGCTGGAACGCGAGACCAATCGTTTTGTCGGCACCTATTCATCGACCGGGGGCGTGGGACGCGTCGTGGTGGACGGCGGCGTCTTCAACGAGCCGATCTATGTGGGCGATCCGGGCGCGAAGAACGTGCAGGATGGCGACAAAGTCGTCGTGGAAATGGTCCGCTTTCCCGCGCACGCCCATGACGGCGAAGGCGTCGTGGTTGAGGTGCTGGGCGCGAAAGGCGAGCCGGGCGTCGACACGCTGTCGATCATTCGCGAGTTCAATTTGCCGGATGCGTTTCCCGCCGCGGCGTTGGATGTTGCTCGCCAGCAAGCTCAGGCGTTCGACGAATCCGTGCCGGAAGGTCGGCGGGATTTGACCGGAATGACGATCATCACGATCGACCCGATCGACGCGCGCGATTTCGACGATGCGATTTCGCTCGAGCGGCTGGACAATGGACATTGGCGATTGGGTGTGCATATCGCCGACGTCTCGCATTTCGTCCCGGCGGGGTCGGCGCTGGACGACGAAGCTCGCGATCGCGCGACCAGCGTTTACTTGCCGGATCGCGTGATTCCGATGTTGCCCGAGATCATCTCGAACAACCTGGCCAGCTTGCAGCCCAACCGACTCCGTTTTGCCAAGACGGCTTTCATCGAGTTCACGCCCGAAGGGATTCGCGTCGATACGGAGACTTGTAACGCCGCGATTCAGAGCAAGCGGCGGTTCACCTACGAAGAGGTCGACGAGTATCTGGCGGATCGCGACGCGTGGCGCGAGAAACTGACGCCCGAAGTGTTTGAGCTAGTTGGCCGAATGCACGAACTGGCGATGGTGTTACGCCGCCGGCGATTGGATGGCGGGGCGATCGAACTGACGTTGCCCGAGACCAAGATCGATATCGATAAAGACGGCCGGGTGGCTGGAGCTCATTTGGTCGAGCACACCGAGAGCCATCAAATTATCGAGGAGTTCATGTTGGCGGCGAACGAAGCGGTGGCCAGTTTGCTGAACGACCGCGAGCTGAATTTCCTTCGCCGCGTGCATGCTCCGCCGAAGCCGGAAAAGCTGGATATGCTGACCGATTTCGTGAAGGAGTTGGGGATCGATTGCGAGCATCTGCGGAGCCGCTTCGAGATCAAACGCGTGGTCGAGGCCGTGCAGGGCGAGCCGCAGGAACATGCGGTGCATTACGCCGTGCTGCGTGCGATGCAGAAGGCGGTCTACAGCCCCGAGGTCGAAGGCCATTACGCGTTGAACAGCGATCAGTACTGTCATTTCACGTCCCCCATTCGCCGCTATCCCGATCTGACGATTCATCGGATGCTGGACGCGATCATGGCCGGGCGGCGTCCGGCGGATGATTTCGATCAGCAGATGTTGTTGGGCGATCATTGCTCGCGGCGCGAACAGCGGGCCGAACGGGCCGAACGCGAGTTGGTCAAAGTCAAGCTGTTGACGTACTTGTCCACTCGCATCGGCGAGGAGATGGACGCCGTGATAACCGGCGTCGAAGAGTACGGCTTGTTCGTGCAAGGCATCGACTTGCCGGCCGAAGGTTTAATCCACGTGACGGCGTTGGGCGATGATTACTTCGACTACGAGAAGTCGACTCACAGTTTGTCGGGACGGCGCGAAGGGAACCAGTTCCGGCTGGGCGACTTGTTGCGAGTGGCGATCGCGCGGGTGGACATTGACCGGCGGCAGTTGGATTTCCGCCTCGTGAAAAAGATGCCTCGTCCGGGACAAGCTCCGCCGAGAAAAGCTCGCTCGAAGCCGGCGACACGCGGACGCAAGACGCGGGGCGGCGAGCAGGAAGGCTCGTCGCGCCGCAAGAAGTCGACTCGACCCCCGAAAGGAAAACGGAAACGGTCATGACCTCCGACGCCGCTGCGTTGCCCGCTCCGTCATCGCGCCAGTTCACGATCGCGTCGCTGTTGTGGACGATGTTCACGCTGTCGCTAGTTTTGGGCTACTTGCGCCAGTTCGGTTCGACATGGCTGCTGGTCGGCACGCTGGTCGTGATTGTGTGCGGAGCGGTTTCCGGCGCGGCCCAAGGATTGGCGACGGGGCGACCGGCGATTTCCGCTTTCTGGGCGGTTTTGATCGGCGTTAGCGGTTATCTGTCGGTTAGCGGTGAAAGCCGCGAGGGGTTGATTTTCTGCATCGCTTGGACGGCGGTCGGCATGCTCACGGGCGGAGCGGTCGGGGCCGTGCGGTCGGACCAGCCCTACGCGCGCATCGCGGTCGGCGCCGTAATTGCGCTGGCCACGATGGGACTGATCCCGTTGACCGTCTCTCGTTCGTTCTCCGCGACTCCGATGTTCGATGTTCTGTGTGCGCCGGTCGTCGGTGGTTTGGTGGGGCTGTTGGTGACCTTGGTCGAACAAAGCGAGCGGCGGTATCGCATTCGGCGACACATGACGACCTGCTGGATTCTGAGCGCCGTGCTGATCGGAAATCTGATGGTCCAAGTCTTCGTCTAGCCGAGCCGATTCGCGTTCTTGACGATCGACGGCGGTCTGTCAAACTAGTGGCGTCTTCTCCCGCAATCCGCCGCTCGAGACGCATTCATGGCGATTCAAGTTATCTGTCCCGGCTGCCGGTCTCGCTTTCAAGTCAGCGATCAATTCGCTGGCAAAAAGGGGCCGTGCCCCAAATGCAAGACCGTGATCCAGATTCCTTCCAAATCGGAAGAAGTCGTCGTTCACGCGCCCGAGGATTTCGGACCCAAGAATTCAGTTGGCCAAGCGGTCTTCAAGCCGATCAAGCGGACGGAGACGAAGTTCACGCCATTGATGGGCGGCATCATTGGCGGCTCGGTGTTGTTGGCGTTGATTCTGGCCCTGATCTTACGAGGCGCCGAGGGCGGACCGCCGGCCGTGATTTTGGCCATCGGCGCCGTATTGATCGGCGTGCCGCTGTCTTACGGCAGCTACAGCTTTCTTCGCGACGATGAATTGGAGCCTTATGATTTGCAGCCAGCTCTAATTCGTTCGGCCATCTGCGGCATCGGCTACGCGCTGCTGTGGGGTATCTACGCTTGGCTGCCGGGGTATTTCGAGATTGGGCAATGGGAGCTATTCCAGTTGGTCTATATCGTACCGCCGCTCGTGCTGGCCGGTGGCGGAATCGCACTGGCTTGCTTCGAGCTGGACTATGTTCTGAGCATGGTGCACTACGGCATCTATTTGCTGGCGACGATTCTGCTGTGCCTGATCATGCAAGTTCCCTTGATCGAAAGCGGCGGATAAGCCGGGGAAAAGCTTGCCTCGACCTTGCCGCGGCTAGTCTTCGTTCCGCGGTTGCTCACACGTCGCCGATTTCCACGCAGTAGCCCACCATGCGCGAGCTCATCGAGATACCCGAACTGCATTTGCTCGACTCGCGACAGTCGCTGATTCGCATCCCCGACGAGATTGACGTCCCGCTTTCGCCGCGCGTGCGGCAGTTGATCGACACGGCCGAGTTTCGGCGACTTTCGCAAATCAGCCAGCTTGGTTTGGTGTCGCTGGTCTATCCGGCGGCTCATCATTCGCGATTCGAGCACTCGCTGGGCGTGTACCGCATGGCCCTGCTGTTCTTGCGCCAGTTGGCTCACGACGAACGATTTGCCGCCGCGATCTCGGCCGAAGACGCCGAGGTGTTGATCGTCGCCGCGTTGCTGCACGATCTGGGACACTGGCCTTTCTGCCATCCGATCGAAGACCTCGATCTGCCCGGCGTGCCCGAGCACGAATTGTTCGCTAACAGTTTTCTGCTGGAAGGCGAAGTGGCCGATACGCTGCGCGACGATTGGGGCATTCAACCGCGTGATGTGGTGTCGCTGTTGTCGGAAAAGCCGCGCGACCGACGCTCGCGGATTCTGCACAGCATCCTGTCCGGGCCGATCGACATCGACAAGATGGATTACCTCACGCGCGACAGTCTGCACGCTGGCGTCCCTTACGGCCGAAACTTCGATCGCCAGCGATTGATCGGCAGCCTGTGCTTGAACGAAGCGGGCGATGGGCTGGCCCTTAATGTCAAGGGAAAGACCGCCGCCGAGATGATGGTTTTCGCTCGGTATGTGATGTTCAGCGAAGTCTATTGGCATCACGCCGTGCGCTCCGCCACCGCGATGCTGCAGCGAGCGTTCTACCTGCTGCATGGTGATTTGGATCTCGACTCGCTGTTTCGATTGAACGAGCCGCGGATGATCGAGCGGTTGTGCGAAGCGGCCGGCAGCGGACCGGCCGCCGATCTGCTCGACGGCTTGTTTGGCTCGAAACGGCGACTGTACAAGCGATTCGCAGAATACAGTTTGTTCCAGCAGCCGGAAATCTACGAACGCTTGGCCCGACAACCCTATGCTTGGTTAGTGGCCTGCGGTGAAGCGCTGGCCGATCGCCTGAGCCGAGCCATTGGCCGCCGCGTCGCGCCAGACGAACTGTTGTTCGACGCGCCGCCGGTCAAGCTGGAAGTCCAGTTTCAGGTCGACATCTACTTCCCGAAAGAACACGTATATCGGCCGCTGGGCGAGATCTCGCCGGTCGTTAAAACATTGGCTCAACGCCAATTCGACGACTATGTGAAACGTGTGCGGATCTACGTCCACGCAAACTTGATCGACGACCTCCGCTCGCTCAACAATGTGGCCGAATTGGTAAACGACGCCATCACCGCCACCGCCGACACCGAGTGGAGCAGCTAGGTATCCGCCCCCAACCGGAAACCCGAGGCTCCTGCCGAGTCTCCCAAACAATCCGGGAGTACGAGGCTCCTGCCGAGTCTTCTCCGCAACGGGGTGCACTAAACTCCTGCCGAGTCCTCCAATCCAACGGACCGCCACGAAATTCCTGCCAAGTCCTCTCCCCACACATTTTTCTCTCGCCCCGCGAAGGATTCCCCGGCCTCGCTCACATAGACTCGTGTCCACACGACACGCGCGACCACGGGGAACCAACCGGTGAGCGGATCATTCGACAAACATTGGCGTCGCCAGGCACTCGCTGGCGACGGACCGGCGGTCGCGCGGTTAGCGGCGGAAATGCTCGAACCGCTCTACCGCTTCTGCTATTACCGCGTGGGCCGCGATCGGCACCTGTGCGAGGAAGTCGTCCAGGAAACGCTGGTGCAAGCCATTCGCAAGCTGGAGCAATACGAACCCGACCGCTCGCGTGGCGACCTGTTTCCGTGGCTGGCCGGCTTAGCCAGGAATGAAATCCAACGCGTTCTCGCTCGCCGACACGACTCCGTCAGTCTGGAAGCCATGTGGGCCGCGATGGATCAGCGACTAGCCCGTGTCTACGCGGCGCTCGACCGCGAGCTCATCGAAGAGGACGTGCTGCGGTGCGAAGAAACCCGCCAAATGGTGAACGCGACGATGTCGCAATTGCCGTCTCACAATATCGCGAAGCATTAGAGCTGAAATATGTCGCCGGACACAGCGTCCGGCAAATCGCGACTGCACGAGCCATGACCGAAAAGGCGGTGGAATCGCTGGGCACCGCGAGCTCGCCAAGCGTTCCGGAGACATTTCTCACACTCTCACAATCGCTCGATTCCACATAAAGCGTGGGCCCCGCCTCCCACGCTGCAACTCTCACAGTCACTCCACTGTCACGGACCGCACCCATTTCTACTGAATGCGAATCTGCCATGACTGAGAATCGCCCCCAATCGCACACTGAAGATACTTGTTCGCAAAACATCCAGCGACTACTAAAGCACGCCTACGCGCCCGAAACGCCCGATGCCGATTTTGCAACGCGTGTTGCGAATTCATTGCAGCCGCGGCGCCTCGAACGCGCCGCGATGGTTAAGACTTCGCGGCCAGCTAACACCGAGCACCGAGCAGCTTGCCACCAACATGCTCCGCCAGCAATGATTGGCAAACCACGATGCTGCGAGTCGGGTCGATTGCCGCCCTGTTCATCGTCGCGATCGGCATGTTCTACGGACTGCGACCGGCGACCGACACTTTCTATCGAGATGGCGATTTAGTGTGGATCGATGGCCGCGCCTATACGCCCGCGGAAACGAAAGGGCCGGACGGATTCGTCCCCGCTCCAGCCGATCGAATCAACGAGACAACCGCGGATGTAATGCGTCTGGTCAGCACGCGCGGTCTCACGCCTCGGCAGCTCGCCGATCCACCAACGTTGCAGAAAGTGGCCGTCGGCGACACGATATCCACTAGTGATACAACTCGTCGCCGCGTAACGCTGCCTGACGGTTCGGTGTTATATGTAAACATTAATAGCGAGGCGAAAATCGTCGGCAATCGCCACGTCTCGGTTGATCGCGGCGAGGTGTTTGTCGAAGTAAATCCCGTTGGGGAGTTCGATCCTGAGTCCGGCCAAGAATCGCGACAACGATTTGTTCTAACCACTCCCGGCCAAGAGATCGTGGCCCTCGGCACCAAGTTCGCCGTCGACGTTCGGCAGCAGGCCACGCGCGTTCAAGTCACGCAAGGAAAAGTGGCCATCTCGCCAGTCGCTGCATCGGAAACGACCACCAACGCCAATTCTCACACGTCACAATCCGCCACAACCTCTGGTTGCCGGCCAACAAACTGGACGGCACGAAAGGACGCACTCTCCGATATCGCGCCGGTGCCGCCTCCCGCCGCTCACGAATTGGATTGACTCGCGATTTGGCAGCGACGGCCCGCTCGCCTCTCATTCCCGCCAACGAACACACCGGCGGCTCGTTAGTCGTGGTGGACACACAAGGCCAAGATGTGAAGCTATCGCTGCGCAACTATCACGTCGACGTCTATATCGAAGACGGTTTCGCGCGGACCACAATCGACCAGACGTTCTTCAATCACATGCCTTCGCGCCAAGAGGGCACTTTCTACTTTCCGCTCCCGCCTGACGCGTCGTTGTCAAGGTTGGCAATGTATGTGAACGGCAAGCTGATGGAAGGCGGCATGGCCGAACGCGATTATGCTCGCCAAGTGTTCGAAACGATTAAATACCGGCAGCTTGATCCGGCCCTGTTGAATGGGTGGACGGCAGCACTTTTAAGATGCGCGTCTTCCCGCTCGAACCGCGCCGCGAGAAACGAATTCTTATCAGCTACACCCAACGCCTGCCGGAAATGTTCGGCCAGTTGCGATATCATTTTCCCGCTGGTCACACAATGGACCAAGTTCGTGACTGGTCGGCCCAAATTAAGGTCAGACACGGCGACAATTGGCAGTGGCAGTCGGTCTCCCACGCGTTTGACTCCAAGACGGAGCAAGACGATTTGATCCTGACGGCGAAAGGCCATGACATTCGCCTGGACCGTGACTTGTTACTCGAACTAACGCCGCCCCAGTCTTATACTCCCCAAGCGACACCCTTTGCCAGCTTTGCCACAACCTTCCACGACGGAAGCCAATACTTACAGCTACGCTACTGGCCGCATCTAAGTTTGCCGCCTCGACGCGAACGGCGCGATTGGATCTTGCTATTTGAAGCCTCCGGCGACCGCGATCCGATAGTCGCGCGGGCTCAAGTCGAAATCTTACGATCGTTGCTGGACAATGCCGAACATCACGATACGTTTTCTTTGCTAACCGCGGGAACTCGCATGCATGCTTGGCGGCCACAAGCGAGCGACGCGACGCCGGAGAACATCACCGAAGCCATTGCTTGGCTGGAAAACTCGCACCTAGTTGGGGCCATGGACGTCGAGCGCGCCTACCGCGCCATCGCTCCGCTGGTCAGACAGCGCAACGAATCCCACGATTGTCCATTGCGGTTCCGCCGTGCCCATTCTGGGAGAACGCGAAGACTCGAAACTTGTAGAGTTGCTGCCAAATACGGCCGAGTTTGTAGGCGTTGGCGTTGGCAAGCGATGGAATCGCGACTTGATGAAACTCGCCGCCGAGCGGTCGGGCGGATTCTTCACACAGATTAATCCCGATGAAGATGTAAGCTGGCGAGCGTTCGAGCTGTTTGGAAAGCTGAATACGCCCCGTCTGTTAAATATCGAAGTGACGGCCGACAACCATTCGACCGGCATCTTGAGTTCCGATTATTTGAAACCTCTCTTTCGGCCGGCGAGTCGATTTGTGCGATCGCCCGTTACGAGTCTTCCGCAACTCTGCCAACGCAGGTCACCGTGCGTGGTCATCTGGACGGGCAACCGTTTCTTCAGACGATTCCCGTGCGGCAGGTCGCTCCTCGCGCGGAGCATTTGCCGCGAATGTGGGCCAAGCTGGAGATTCAACGGCTGGCCCGCCGGGATTGTTAGAGAACAAAGACCGGATCATCGCACTCAGCAAATCCATGTATGTGATGTCTCCCTTCACTTCTTTGCTCGTCTTGGAAAACGACGCGATGTACGAGCAGTATCAGGTCGATCGTGGCCGCCAAGATCACTGGGCTATGTACGACGCCCCTCGCGAAATCGCAGTGGTAGAGGAACCAACGACCGATGTTCCCGCTCCCAACGATACGAGTGATTCGGCTACGGTGACGGATACAGTCGACTTGGCCGCGACTTTGTCGAGCGCCCACGTTCGCGTGCCCATTCCACTGCTGCAACGACCCGGTAGCTGGCGGCGGGCGGCTATGTCACCACGGCTTGGAATTGTCTGAAAGGCGTTCATGCGTCGCCGATCGTAAACGTATTTGTCGCTCCGATTCAATACTGGGCGTATAGCTCGGCGAACGGGAATTTGGATTGGGGAGTGAATCAATCGCTGCCACGTCACCGCTTCGGCGACGTCAGAGATCTGTCGACTTTACCGATGTGAGTATCCTTAACCAACCGGCTATCACAACTTCGTTCGCCCGGCCAACGACTCTTTCCTACGATTTCGATGGGTACGTACAACTGAATAGCAACGGCCTTCGTCGATTTGCCCGCCATCAATCTGAATGGCCGGTTAGCAAGCTGCCTTGCATTTGAACGACAATGTTCGCTTCACCCCGATTCCCGACAGCCGTTTTAAACTCGCCACCAGCCGCGACAAGAGTGGTTCGAATTTCGGCGGCGAGCAATACCGCGAACAACTTCAAGCAACTCGGTTTGGCAGTACACTCCTATCATGACACATCCCGGAGGTTTCCCGTCAACCCAAATGTAGCCTTCGCACTTACGGATACTTCTGCCGTGCGTTGGACCAGGCGGAGCGTCGATCGCATCACGGATTGGGGGCTTGTTGCGGACGGATTCTCGTTCTTCGATCGTCGGGTTCGGGACGGAAGACTTAACGTCAATACGTGGGATTTCGGCAACTGGACGTCGGATTCGACTCGGACGGAGTGCTATGGGAAAATGGAGTGTCTGGTTGGATCTGGACGAGCCTGGATGCCGCATGGCAGTCTGTTCTTTGAGCATTTCACGGCTGATTCGTCCTCAATACTTCAAATCCATGCATCGTCCGACTCTGGCGATCTCGTCACGCTACGACAGGCCCTATTGAGTCAGCTTGCCAACCGAATCGAGCAACGCGTCCCTTGGCAACCTCCTCTGTACCAGCGTCCGGCCTTTAGTGGCAATCTCAACATCTTTTCCGATTTGCTAAGTTTCGCGCCCGGCATGAACACGTCATTGATTGACGTGACCACCCTGATTCACGAGGAACAGGCTGAGGCCACCTAACGAAGTGCTTGGCCACATTGATCCGGCAGCCCGCGAACAAATTGACCGAGCTCGTGCCACCGGTTGGCGTCGTATCGACTTTGCGTCAACAGGAATCGACCGAGGTTTTATTATCTGCAATGGAAGGGGCAGTTTCGGCTTGCCGCCGCACGATCGACGGCCTGCGAGAGCTTCTTATTTGCAATGGCGAACAACTGTGGCATTTATATCCGGAACTGGGTGTGGGAGCCAAACGGTCCATGAGCCGCGCGTATCGGCAATGGTTAAGCCGTCTCGTCCCCTGGTACGTGCCGCCGGTGGAAGACTTGGCTATTCATGCGGATGTGGTAGAGCTGGGACCCCATACCATTGGGATCGTTCCTCATACCGACAAACATGACGCCAATGCTCGCAAAGATGAATCGCCGCCATCCCCCACAGTGCGAGTTGAGTATGAGTTTACCACGGGCGATCAGCTTAGCGAGGTTCGCTGGACGAACGACGATTCCGAACGACCGCTGGGTCGCGTGACGCTGGACGATGAAGGAACGATCCGAGCCTGGGATCAGGACGGCCGTGAATTCGGTCGCGCGTCGCTGCGGCGAACGCAAATCGGGGCGCCCTCATTGCAGGTCGACCAATCCTCGCTGGTCATTGTTCCAATGCCGATTCGCGACCGACAAACGGTTGTTGCGGATGGGCGGCCGGATTCCTCCGGAAATGAAAAGACAGGTGATGAAAACAATGTGACGTTCGCCGATTGGGACGAAGAGTCGGCTTTGCGGTTGATCGCCGCGGACCTGGGCGTCAACAACTCAGAGCTTGTCGAAATCATCACTCAACGATTCTTGGGGCGTGGCGACCGCCGCATTGGCTTCTACACATTGTTGCTTTCGAGCATGCACACGTGGAATCCGGAATCAGAGCATGAGACCGCTTCGGGGCCGATCAAACTGGATCCTACGATCGACCATCCCGAAGAACCTTTGGCTCGCTTCATCCGTTCCCAGTTGGATGTCAGTTCGCAGGGAACGAGTCGGGATACTGCATCCCTTGATGGCCCTTCGGATTCGTTTGTGGTGCAGTTGGCCGAGTTTCGGCGGCAATACATTGGTTGGGCTTCCCAAAGATTCGCGCGTGGCGAGCCATCGCGCGTCGCTCAGCGACTAGATCGGCTGGCCGACTTTTGTGAGACTTGCGATTCGCCACGGTTTGCTTGGTCGCTAGTTGCGTTCCTGAATCGCAAGCAACACGACTTGGAAAGCTGGCAACGGCAGGCGCGGATCTATCAGCGAATCGACGAAATGAGTGTTTTGGGAGAGGAGGCAGCCTATGAACATGCACGAGCGTTGCTGAACGTGTCGCGATGTGAGAATGCCCGCCGACTGCCGACCCCGAGGATCTTTGGTGTCGACGTTGGGGATCGCTGCCGCGAGCTCTATACACAAACGATTCGTCGACAGCTCGACAAGGGTCAAATGCCGCAATTGGACAATGATGTGTATATCGCGTTTTCGGGCACGGAGCAGCGGCGGGCCGAGTTCGGCGAGCTAATGCGAGAGGCGACGCAGTTAGCGGTCGACAGCGGACGCCGTCCGACTGCCATCACACTTGCCTGGACGTTACAGCACGTGGGAGCCACGGAATTGGCCCAAGATGTGTACGAACAGGCGCTGTCGGGAGTGTCCGACGAAGAACGATTCGCGGTGACGCTGGCCGCCGTGGACTATCTGTGGCATAACAACCAACACGAGCGTGCCGCCACAATGTTAGAACAGTTGACCGCGATGCAAGAGTATCAGTCGCTTGCTGAATTGTGGCATTTGGCATCCGTGATGGCGGGACAGCAGGGTCGGTTGGCTGAATCGTTGCGCTACGACGAGCGAGCCGTGGATTTGGAGTATAACAATCTTCCCGAGCAAGTTGACTTGGCCATTGTTCGCGCCCGTTATGGGGATTTGCTGAACCGCTATGAGCAGCTCGCCACGGCCATCGCCACATTGGATCAACGCCCTCCCCAGTCGCTGATCGACCGCGTCATCCGCACGGCCGATCGTTGGCGGTCGCTGGACGACGAAGTCACGCCCGCATGCGAGTCGGCGGCGAGAATTCTCCGTAGACTGGGAGCCACGGAACTGGCGTGGGACTATCTCACAACGCCGCTGGCTCACAAGCCGAATGAGGCTCAACCGTGGTTGGATCTGGCGAAGTCCATGGCCGACCGAGGCGAATACGAATTCGCGGGTCAAGCGTATGCCGCGGCGTTCCAGGCCGAAGGCTCGAACGCCGAGATTCTCTGGGATCACGCCAAGCTGCTGGAGCAACAAGGGCGTTTCACCGCCGCTCGCGAGCTATACCAACAAATCGCCGCCGGCGACTGGCAACCTCGGTTCGACGCCCTCAAGGTCAAAGCACAGGAGAAGTCGGGTAATCCATAGTATTCGCAGGTAATGCCGAGCATGGCGTAACAGTTATCTCGCACTACGATTTCAAACTGCTTTGACGCCAAGTCCCCTATCAAATGTCGTCGGCCGAGAATTCGAAGCGCTTTGTAAAGTGTCCGGTAGGTTACGACGGTTGAGCCATCGGAACGGCTAGGTGGGATCTGGATTGGAATCATGGAATCCGTGGCGTGAGTCCGAGTGAATTGGTTGGCAAATTCCGAAATCTGCTTTTTTGACGAACCGTCGCCGGAATCATGGGCTGTGGAGGCTGCTTGGGGTGAAACACGGCGAGATGTTTTCTTTCGCCATTGACTTATGCTTCCGAAAATGTAGTCGGTCGATAGTCCAACCACAAATAAGCGTGACTGCAAATACGATCGAAAAAAGTCGCGCAGGTATAACTGATGGAGTTTCATCGCAATCTTCACATTGCACTGACGCAGCGCCCCTTTAGCGCAGGAGGATGTTTTGTTTTATTGTCGGTTGGGGACCCCGGTTCCCTTCTCGCACCTTTCCTATCCCCATTTTAACTCGCCATCCAAGGCGAACGTGATGCGGAAACGCAAAGACGCCGAACGCAAAGACGCCGAGACGCTAGGGCGCAAAGGAATTGAGTTAGGCGTCTGACGTGGATTTCGAGGCAGGTCGGGAGCGCTAGGGATTTGGGTTGAGTTCTTGGTGGCGCGGTTCTGACTGCCGTTTTGGCAGTTGGAGAGCCGGCGAAGGTTTCGCCCTTGAGAGGCCAGGGCGGGAGTTGGGCTCGTAGTGACTTCATAACGTCAATGAGAACCCGTGGTTATGTCAAGTCGTGGCGGTGAAATCGGCGATTTGGAAGGTGCGCGCGAGCGTTTGGAGGCTGCGCGCCGCGATTTGGGCTGTGTAAGACAGCGTTTGGAAGGTGCGAGCTGGGATTTTGGCGGTGTCGCTGAGCGTTTGCAGACTGCGCGCTGCCGTTTGGGGGCTGTCGTTTGGGAGCTGCGCGCTGTCATTTAGCCGCGGCGCGCTGCGATTTGGACTGCGGGAGATGGTCTTTGGGCCGCGCGAGCTGCCTTTTTGGCAGTGCCGCCGAGCGTTTGGAGGCTGCGCGCGAGCGTTTGGCCCACGTAAATGGCGTTTGGGGACTGCGCGCCGGCGTTTGGGCTCTGCAAAGATCGTTTGGACGCTGCGCGATGTCGTTTGGAGCGTGTAACCGAGCGTTTGGGCGATGCAGCCAGCGTTTGGGGACTGTAAATCGTCGTTTGGGCTCTTGAAACGTCGTTTGAAGAGTGCGAGATGGCGTTTGAATGGTGTAAACGAGCGTTTGGAGGCGGCGCCAGTATTTGGGCGATGTGAATGAGCGTTTGGAAGTGGCGCCGCGAGCAGCTTGAGGACCGACGGGGTTGGCCTTGAGCCTCGTTCTTCCTGGCTAGACTCGGCAGGAGCCTCGTTCTCCCGGCATGACAATTCGTACTCGTACTCGCAACCCGACGAGAGGATTAGGAGACCTTCGGTCGGTGAGATGTGCGGGGTCGGGAGACCGGCGCACAGCGCGGCGACGCTTTGCGGCTGGGGCGTTACTCGGCTGGGACGAGTTGGATGGCGTCGAGGATGACGTGGCCAGTGGTTTCGGCGTTGGTAATGAGGATGGTGGTTTTGCCGGCGGCGAAGTTGAAGGTGCCGACGGTGGCGAATGGGGCGTGGTTGGGCTTTTGACGCTGGTTTAGCCGGACGGTGGTTTCGCCGTCGGCGTGATGGATCGTGACGGGGACGTTGTCCGCTCGGTTGGCGTTGGGCGAGTAGGCCACGCGGACTTCCCAACGGCCGGCTTTGGGCACTTCGACCGGGAAACGAGCGGACTGCGTGCCCTTATCGGTGTCGGCGTCGTGACGGTATCCCGCGCCGATGAAGGGGCCGATCACTTGGCTCACGTCGGCAAAGCCGGTTCGCTCGGCGGCTTCGTCATCCACAACCACGCCGGGCAGCTTCTTGGGATCGAGCGACTGGCCGACGTTGCCTCGCGGGCCGGTCCACTCGAGCACCTGTTTGTCGGCCAGCAGGCGTTCTTGCAACTTGGCGTAGTCGACTTGTTGGACGGCCGTGTCGGCTTGCAGCGCCAACATCGCGGCCGTGGCGGCCGATTGGCCGAGCACCATGAACACGGGTTCCATGCGGATCGATCCGAAGGCGATGTGCGAGGCACTGAGGCAGACCGGCACGAGCAGGTTGTCGCATTCGTTTTCCGGGGGCATGATCGAGGCGTAGTCGATCGGGTACGGCGGGAAGCCACCGATTTGCACATCGCCTTCGTTGCGGGCGTGGCCGTTGGCATCGACATAACGCTGGACGTTATGGGAATCCATCGTGTAGGCGGCCATGCCGATCGGGTGTTCGGCGGTGACGCGGCCTTGGCAATTGTGTTGGGTCATCACATACGGCCCGATCATCCGCCGGGCTTCGCGAATGTAAAGCTGCTGTTGCCAGCCGTCTTCGCGTTCGAATTCATCGCGGCAGGTGCCCCAGCGGGCGACTTCGTTGCGGATGTTGTCGGGCACGCGCGGATGGTTGGCCAGCGTCCACATCAGGCCTTGTTGGTAGGTGCGATGCTGCTCGATCATCGCGTCTCGTTGGGCATAGCTGGCTTCGGGCCAAGTGTAGTTTTGGCCGATGAAGTCGGTCGAGAAGCCGGTGCGGTTGTTCGTGTCGGTCTTGCGATTGGGCATCGACGAATTGATCCACGGCATGCCCCGCTCGCCGGCTTCGAAGTTTCGCAGCATGAGCTCGAACACGAGCGGGTTGTAATCCGCGGGCTTGGCGAACGGGATGCGGTTCTCGGGATGATCGGTCAAGCACATGCGGAAGCAGTAGGCTTGCACGCGGTGATCGCCGGCGCCTTCCTCGCCCGGTCCGGTCGGATCGATGCCGGGGAGCAAGCCGCTGCTGGGGTCGCCAGGCTTCACATAGGCATCGACGCCGGGCAGCAGTTGATGATGGCGAGCGTTGCGGGTTTGGACGCCGTTGAGCGTTTCGTCGTAGACCGAGTTGGCTTCGCGGCCGACGGTATAGGCGACTCCGGCGGCGGCCAGCAAATCGCCTTCGTAGGTGGCGTCGATGAACACGCGGCCGCGATAAACTTGGCCGCTTTCCATCGTGATCGATTGCAGGCGGCCGTTGGCCAGCGACGCGCCGTCGGCGACTTGGCCCGATTTGGTGTTTCCCGTGCGATCCAGCCGTTGTTCGTAGACAACTGGGATTTCGTATTCACGCACGAAGTCTTGCATGATGGCCAGCGCGGCCGAGGGCTCGAAGGTCCACATCGCGGCTTCGGTATCGCCGGTGCGAGTTTGGCCGCTATCGCGATACTGTTCGCGTTGCTGCCAGCGCCACGCTTCGGGGCGATCGTAGTAGCGGCGGACACGTTGATAGAACTCGCGCGAGATGCCGCCGATCGCGGCTTTGTTGCCGATGTCGGTCTGGCCCAAACCGCCGGTGGTGAGCCCGCCGATGCGGCGACTCGGTTCGATCACGACGACCGAGCCGCCCATGCGTTTCACTTGCACGGCCGCCGCGATTCCGGCCGACGTGCCGCCGTAGATCACGACGTCGTATTGCCGCGCGGGTTCGGCGGCGGCGAGCGTGTCGACTTGGCTGCCGCCAGCAAAGGCCAACAGCGTAACAATGAAACTTAACCAAACGCCTGTGCGGCCAACGTGCCTCATCGCAGTGTTCCGTCCCGAGTGTGAATCAAGTAGCAATCAGCAGAGCGAGCTTACTACTTTAATTCGAGCGGGACAGGGTTGCTGCGGGCGAACGAGTTAAGCTTCCGCTACCAATTCGACCAGCCGGATGTCGAACGTCAACGCTTCGCCGGCCAGCGGATGATTGGCGTCCAGCTTCACGGCGTCGTCGTTCACATCGATCACGCGAGCCGGAATCGGTTGGCCGGATTGCGTGCGAAGCTGAACTTGCTGGCCGACCGACGGATCGAATTGAGCCGGGAGTTCGCCTCGGTTGAATTCGACCACCATATCGTCGCGGCGCGGTCCGTAGGCCGATTCGGCCGGGATCTTGGCCGTCTTGGAATCGCCTGGCTCCATGCCGATTACCGCTTCCTCGAAGCCGGGGATCAATCCGGTTTCGCCCAATGTCACGCGTAGCGGTTCGCGCTGTTCGGACGAATCGAATACCGATCCGTCGTCCAGGCGGCCGGTGTAGTGCAGAACCACCGTGTCGCCAAGTTTTGCGTTTGCCATCGTCGTGCTCCCTTCGATTGCGAGAAAACAAAAAACCCACATCGGCGAGCCGAAACGGCTAGAGCGACGTGGGCGAGTGTGCGTTTTGTGGGTGTTTCCGTAGATGTTAGGGGAGTGAGCTGGCAGGTCAACCTTTGGCGAGTCCCCGCTGCGTTGAGCAAGCGGCGGTGAATCGCCGCGGTCGCAAGAGGTCCGCAGGCCCAAATGGGCCCGTGATCGGAGTCGGAGTATGCCGATTGTCCCAATTCTCCGATTTAGCTCAAGACAGCCAATTCCTTGGCCGATACCGGTAGATAAGTCGGTTGCCACCCACACGCGGTGAGGTAAGTGCTTGAGTCAGCGATGTAGGCCCGCGCGGTTTAATCATGACTTCGGCGACCCCAATCCCAGCGGCATTGTGACCGTGCGACACGTGGCAATTGTCGACGGCTTTAGATTGCCCAGCCGCCCTATGTCTCAAGCGAGTCGAGGGGTGTGTCTGGAAAACATAGCCGCACGGCGAAATTCGTTTTAGATCACGGAATGCCGCGGTCGATCGAAGTCCGTGGCGAAATCCCACGATCCCACTTAAATCAGTCAAACGGAGTGCAACCCATGAAAATCAATGGAAGCTTCCGGTGCCTCGCCGTCGCGCTATCTTGTGCGTTGGTGACGTTGCCGCAGCTCGCTCAGGCGGCCTCGCCCGCCGCTGTTCAAACCGCGGCGCCTGTCGTTCACGACGTGGCTCTGCAATCCGGCGGAGTGTTCCACGGCCAAGCGCTGACGGCGACCGGTCAACCGAACGTCGGCGTCACTGTCACGGTCGCTCGCGATAATCAAGTGATCGCTCAAACCGTTACGGACAAGAGCGGTGAGTTCACCGTCTCGAATCTGAACGGCGGCTTGTACCAAGTGGTCGTTGGCCAGGAAGGCATGATGTTCCGTCTATGGGCGCCGAACACGGCTCCGCCCGCGGCGAAGCAACAAGCCACGCTGGTGACTGGCGCCGAAGTGTATCGCGGCCAAGGCGGTCATCCGGTTCTGGGCAATGTCCTTCGCAGCCCGTGGTTCTGGGGCGGTGCGGTTGCCGTGGCGATCGCGGTGCCGCTGGCCTTGGACGACGATGGAAGCTAGTCGGTAGACCGAGCCCAAAGTCGGATTGTCGAGCAGAAAACACGAAGCGACGCCGCGGATTGAGTTCCCGGCGTCGCTTTTTTTGTTTCCGAGGTGTCGTTTAACCCCGTGCCCAACGGGCCGCGCGTCTTAAGGCGCGGGCCGCTAGCCGCGCGGTTAAACAAGGGCCGCGTGTGTTGAAGCGCGGGCCGTTGGCCGCGCGGTTAGACGAGCGAATTGATCCAAACAACTCGTTAACGAACCGCGGCGAGCGATAGCGCGACGGGTGCGGACGCGGTCTCGTCGGGGCGTTCCAAGACCGAGTCGATCAGGTAGTAAAACAGACGTCGCAGTTCGTCGTTTTCCAATGAGTCGGCCACCGATTCGGCTCGCTGCTGGTGCTTGTCCACCAAGCGATGTGCTTGCTCGAAGACGTTGGCCTCTTGGTAAAGCTGCCGCACGCGGGACACACGGTATTCCGCCGAGCGCGTGTCATCGCCAACTAAGGCGAGCAGCTCCTCTTGTTTGTCGGCGGGCAACTGCTCCAGCGCCAAAGCCCAAAGTACGGTTGGCCGCCCGCCCAGCGTGTCGCCGCCGGCTGAAAGCTTGTTGTTCGCGTCGCCTTGCCAGTCGTTCAAATCGTTGAGAATCTGAAAAGCGACGCCCAGGTTGCGGGCGAACTGTTTAATCGGCTCGGCGTACTGATCGGCCGGGCCAGCCAAGCGAGCGCCGCAGTACAAGGCGGCTTCGAAAGCCGGGGCGGTCTTGAGCGCGTAGATCTTCAGCGCGTCGATCGGTTTGAGCCGCTTTTCCAGCGAGTCGCGCCACAGCAGTTCGGCGCCTTGCCCTTCGGACAGCTTCAGATGCGCGTCGGCCAGGCGGTCCAGAATCTCGGCCGTCGTTTCCGCGCCGAGCGTCGCCGTATCGCGGCTGACCAGTCGATATCCGAGTCCGATCATATAGTCGCCCACGTTGATCGCCGTCGAGATTCCGTGCTGGCGATGCATTGTCGGTTGGCCGTAGCGATATTGGTCGTTGTCCTCGATGTCGTCGTGTACGAGCGAGGCTTTGTGGAAGGTCTCGATTGACATGGCGGTGCGACGGACGGCGTCGCTGAATTGTTCGACGCACTTCGCCCCCGCGGCCGACGTGCCTTGTCCGCCGGTCAGAGCATCGTAAACCGCCAGCGTGATGAACGGCCGCGAATGCTTGCCGCCTTTCGACAAGAAGTCGTAAGCCAATGCTTCCGTGGCGGCGATCGGATCGAGCGCGCCGATGCCCTGGCCGTTGGCTTCCGCCAGTCGCGGGCCGCCTCGCAATCGCGGTGCGAGCCGTTCCAGCTCGTCGGGCTCGAACATCCGCGAGGCGGCTCGCATCAAATGCACATAAGTCCGCGTGGTAGTCGCCGCCTGCCGCGGCTCGACACGAATCATCTCGCTGACCCAGTCCTCGTCGACCGACGTATTGCGACAGTCGCTGGACAACAGCGGCACGGCCATACAGGGAATGCCGGCCAGCAGGATTTTGTCGATCGCCTTCTCCAAGACGTTCAGACAAGCCACGCCGACGATCGCATCGACATAGCCGCTGACGATGATCTTAAGCACGATCGGCGAGCCTTCGGCGACCAAGACTTTGTAGCCCATGTCTTCGGCCATCGTGCGGAAGTCGGCGATGCTGCAAGCGCCGCACGTTTTGCAATCCAGACCGAATTCGTCGTAATCCGCCGGACAGCCCTCGGCGTGCTTCAAGCAATGCGGCAGCAAAAACAAGCGGCGCGAAGGCGGGATCGAGGCGACTTGATCTTGCCAGAAGGCCGTCGCCAGCATCACCATCGTCCAGCCCAGATACGATTCCGGCTGGCCGATCTCTTCGAGCAGCGCTCGGGCGACCGCTTCCATTTCGTCTTTGGTCAGCGGCCGGTCCTTGTCAAGCCGATCGGCCACTTCCTGGCATTTCGCGCGCATCGATTCGCGCAGGGCCTTCGATTGCGGAACGCCTTTCAAATGAGCGGTTTGACGACGACGCGAACGACGCTTTTCGCCGCGGGTTTCCGGCAACGACTCGACGAGCGGGCGCGACACGGGTGCTGTGGCCAAGGTGAAGTCCTTATCGTGCGGTAGCGTTAGTCGGGTGTGCGAGACTTAGGCGGGACGGCGGGACTTCCGCATCGGCGCCGAGGAGCAGCCGGCAGGCTTGGCCCAATGCGGAAACCGTGAAGATTTGCGGGTAGAGCTTCTCATAATACCACAGCTTGGCGAAGTAAAAACCAATCGGCCAGCTTTCGCGATGCCGGCCCGCCTCGACCGCTTCGATCAGCCAAGCGATACCCGCCTCTGCTTCTCGTTCGATTGTGTTTGGTCGACCGCCCGCCAGCAAGGCTTCGACGGCCAACGCCGTTTCCTCGACGCTGCTCACGATCGAGTGGTCGTCGTCGGCGCCGGTTGTTACGGATCGCACCATTGAGTTCTCCGCTAAAGAAGGCCCGCCGCCCCAACCGCCGTCGCCGTTTTGCGCCATGGTCAGCCAAGCCAAACCCCGCTGGGCTTCCGACGTTTCCATTTGATTCGTGTCGCGGTATGCCAGCAGCACTTTGCTGGTGCCGTACACCGGGTTTTCTTCGTCTGGATGATCTTGGTTGCCAAACCACAGCGGATACCAGCTTCCGTCGGCTCGCTGCACTCGCTGTAGATATCGAAAGCCGCGCTCGATGGCTCGATCGATTTCCTGTTTGAGCAAGTCCGCGTCCGAGAGACTCGGACGCCAGGCGGCAAAGGCACGGATGACATGCGCCGTGAGATCCGCGCCGCTGCGGTCAAACGGCAGCTTACCCCAACCGCGGCAAAACGTTGGCCAGCCGCCGTCGCGATTCTGCAGGTCCAGCAACCAGCGGATGCCCATTCGCGCCGCGCGATCGATTCGCTGGCGATCGGCGTCCGTCAGCGTCTCGCCGCGCCGGCAATGAGCGATCGCCAGCAACGCGCCGGGCGTATCGTCCGCGTCGGGGACCGCGCCGCTCAAGTCGCTCCAGCCCCAGCCGCCTGGATCGGCGCCAGTGAACGGATGCCGTTCGTGATATTGGCAGCCGAGCACCCAATCCAAACAATCCAGCTCCGCGAGCGACTCGGCCGGCTCGGCGTTGGCTAAAGCGTTGATCGAGAGCGTGGTGTTCCAACAGGCCAAGTTGGTGTCGATCGGCCAGCTTCCGTCGGGACGTACCGAGTCGACCAAGAACCGCACGCCGTCCCGTGTTACCGCATGGTCGGCTCGGTCGGTGGCCGCCAAACTCATCGTGACGAAACTGGTCAGCGGCACGGCTTCGAGGTATCCGCCGCTGGCCGGCTGCATGCGCCGCAGCACTTCCAGGCTCCGTCCAACCGCTGCTCGACGGAGCCATCGCATCAGCGGATTTCTCGGCGGGCGGTGAAAGTAGCGAGCTTGTCCGATCGCCACCAGCGCCGGAATCGCGTAGCTGACAACCGGCAGTTGCAGAAAGCGATAAAACGATTGCGGAAAGCAGGCGGCTTCGAACGGCAACGGCGAAACTTCGCGCCAGTCGGCCAAGCCCGCCAGCGCGGCGTTTGTCAGAATCGGTACGGCGAACGTCTTGTCGCGGCCGTATCGCCGCCGCAGTCCGGCCAAGCGACCTTGGGCGTCGATGTAGGCGTTGGCACGGTCGAGCGTCTCGGCGTAAGCCTCCAACGGTCGATCCGTCGCGCCAGCTTGGGTTGCCAAGTGAATCGCGGCCACGCCTAACATCGCCGTGGCAATGTTCGAGTGACTCTTGTCGGTGTCGCCCCAACCGCCGTCCGGGTTCTGGTGGGTCGTGAGGTAGTCGACTCCGCCACGAATGAGTTCCACGATTCGCTCGCGATCGAACGGCAACTGCGTCGCGTGCCTCAACACCAGCGATAGAGCACTAACGGCGGTGGCCGTCGAAAGCGCGGAAGTCGCCAGTTCACCGACCCAGTGTCCGGCCGCGTCGCGTTCGGCCAACAGATCGCGCCGGGCGGTTTCGTAGGCGGCGCGCAGTCGTTCATGAGAAAGCGGCATGGGCGACTCGAAAGGCGGTGTGCGATGGGCGACGTGCGTCGCGGCGGGAAGCGATCCGACTTGATTGGCAAGCCGATCACTCATGCGACCAACCCAGTTTAGATGGCTGGCGCGGCAGTGTCGACAACGTGGCGATCGACGGCTTCGGCACGGACTTTGCCTCGGGAAGGGCGGTCCCGCGCGGTCATTCACGACCCGCGTAGCAAGTCACTTATCGAGAAGCATTACGATGACTCGCCCAACCAGATCGCCAGGTACTTTACTCGCTTTGTCCGCCGTGCCGACGACAATCGCACTGATCGCCGTCGCATCTTGGGGGTACGCCGAGCGTCCGCGTGTGGTCGACGTTCGACCGTTGCCAGCCGCTCCGCCCGTGCTGGAATCGTCTGAGGAGTTGGAACCCCCGGAGTCATATTCGCCAGCATCGACCGCTGGGAGTGCGACAGAAGCGGATTCAGCCAAAATCGCAGGTGAGCAGCCCGCCGAGAACACTTTGGCGCAAGTGGATGGTCCGGCCGCGCAGGTCGACCAACTGGACCTCGACCCGCTGGTTCCGCGTCCGCGCGCCGCCGACGCAGCCGATCAGCCCGCGGCAACCGATGCGGCCGACGACCCATTGGTTGCGGAAGGCACGATTGCTGGCGTGGGCGAGCGACGGCGACTGTCGCTGCTGATAAACGGCGACGGTTTTGTCTATTCGATTGATCCGGATGCCACGATCACGTTGAACGGCGTCCCTGCAACGCTGGACCAACTAGGCCGAGGGTTGCGGGCGACGGTGCGGCTGGCGGATGTCGAACCGATGATCGATGCGCCGCCCCGTGTTGTGGCGGTCGATGCGACGACGCCGAGAATTGGGTGCGGTGTCAGCGTCGGTTCGTTGCCGGTGGCATTCATGGGCGTGGGGCTGGACGCCGGCGACGACGGCGTGGGTGTTCAAGTGCTGCGTGTAATCGAAGGCAGTCCCGCGGACGTGGCCGACTTGTACATCGGAGATCGAATCTTATCGGTCGACGACGTGGCCATGAACAACTCGAAACAAGTCGTGGCCGCGATTCGCAGCCACCGTCCGAATCAAACCGTCAACGTCGAACTACTTCGCGACGGCGATAGTGTGACATTGCCGGTGACGCTGGGGACCAGACCGGTGCGACGCGACCCGTACGACGGACTGGGTTGTGGCTGTCAATGCGCCGCCGCGTACCGCGAACTCACAGGTGTCGCTCCTGGTCCGCCGACGGTGGCCGGCGTATCGAATGCGGAACTGGCCGCTCGTCAGCAAGAGCTCTTGGTGCAAAATCGAGAACTAGCGGCCACATTACAACAACTGCGACAGGAAATGGTGAGACTGCGAGCGGAACTGAACGCGACATCACTACGATAAACACGATTCAACCAGCCCCACATGGGATGTTGCAAACTAGCTACGTGACTTCATCCAGCGACTACTAGGAAGTAACAGGTCGACATTCACGGCCTTATAAGTATCGAATGTCTTCATGGATACAAGACGTTGTTCAATCGCTGGGCTATTTCGGCATCGCGCTATTGATGTTTCTGGAGAATGTGTTTCCGCCTTTGCCATCGGAAATAATCATGCCGGCCGCGGGATTTGCGGCGGCCGAAAATGAGCTGACTTTGTTGGGGGTGATCCTTGCCGGCTGGGTTGGATCAACAGTCGGGCAATTGCCATTATTCTGTTTGGGCAGATGGGTCAGCGTCGAGCGACTGCAAGGCTGGGCGGATCGCCGAGGCCGCTGGCTGGGCATCAGCAGTCGCGAACTTCGACGCGGCGATGCGTGGTTTGATCGCCACGGAGACAAGGCCGTGCTGTTCTGCCGCCTAATCCCTGGGCTGCGATCCGTGATTTCCATTCCCGCGGGCATGAGTGGCATGAATCTGTGGAGATTTCTGATTTACACCAGTATTGGAGCGTTCGCCTGGACAGCTTTGCTCGCGTGCCTGGGATGGTGGCTGGGGGACAATTTTGAATTAGTGTCACAATACGTGCAACCGATTTCGATAACCATCACAGTCATTGTGGTTGCCGTCGCCGTTTGGTGGTGGTTTCGTCAGTACCATCACCATGAACGGCAGGCCGCGTGACGAGGCCGAGTTCTTGCTACTGAATCGTTGGCGCCGTCATGCTTCTTAACAAACAAAGTTGCTATTCGTAATTCGCGAGCCATGAAGCCTGTACTACTTATTGTTATCGACGCCCTCTCGAGTCGTGTGGTTCATCCGGCGATGCAAGCGGGGCGCCTCTCAACACTGAAGGAGTTAGGCGAGCGAGGGCATCTGCAATGGAATTGTACGTCCGTGTTTCCCTCGATCACTCCGGCGGCAACGGCCTCGATTATCACGGGCTGTTATCCGGGCGACCACGGTGTGACAGGCGCCTATTTTTATGATCGCCAAGACCGAAGGGTCTTTTATTTTGGGGCCGACGTTCCGATTATTTGGCGCGAAGGGTTTGACAAATTCTTCGAAGACTTTGTCGTTGGGTTGAATGAGACGCGACTTCAGTGTCCCACTTTGTTTGATTGGTTGTCCCGTCACGGTCGAACCGCGGCCTCGTTGAACTATTTGGTGTTCCACGGTCCACGTCGGCATCGAGTTCAAACGCCGTGGCTGATGCGACTCTGGCCGGGAGTGCCGTTTCGGGAAGATATCGAGGGGCCGGAAATTTTGTTCCTTGGCGACATGGTTCGCGAGGGCTGGGAGGGAGCCGGTAATGTGAGCACGCGTAGCGGCATGTTTCACCATTACGGCTTCGAGGATCATAATACGGCCGATTTTCTCGCGCATTTGGCGGCAAGTGAACGGATGCCGGACCTGACGGTCGCCTACTTTCCGCAGAATGATTTTCAGAGCCATAAGCTGGGGCCGGCGAACGCGATCGAGACGCTGGCGTATGTCGATCATCGCTTGCAAGAGTTTTTCGCGGCTCAGGGTGGCATGAAATCGTTTCTGGACAGATTCGCGGCCGTCGTGACGGGCGATCATTCCCAAAGCGATGTCTTGGCGGATGCCGACGAGGCGGGCATTCAGTTGCGAAAGGTTCTACACGAGTTCGATGTCGCGGACGTGGGACCGCAGGAGCAGTGACGTTGACTCTAAGTTGATCTTGCCCCAATCTTCGCTCGGCCCAGTTCCATTGGCGGGGCGAGGACCAAGCGACACATGATCGCATCAGGGTCGAGTGTCGTGGTTTCCGCGAGCCGCGTATCGATCGCTTTCATGGGCGAGGCGGCTTCCTCGGGCGACGTGTATTGCGTGAGGACGGCACATCGCGGGCGAGTTGCGTTACTGGGCTCTGACGATGGTCACGCGGATGACTACGGAAATCGTTGGCGTTGGAACGGCCTCGCTGGACGATTGACGCTCCAGCGGCCGCCGGGCGACCAGCTTTGGCGACTATCCGAACGTGCCATAACGCATCGCCAACGTGTTCGGACCGGCGGGTAACGGGCGATTTGGGGTGGTGACGGTGCGCGCTGGCATGAGTTCCCGTGTGGTTCGGACCAGCGAAGTTCAGCAGTGGGGGCGGATCGCATAGCTCGCTGCATCGACGATTCGACTTCGCCCTTAATTACGGCCGGCCTGCCTGAACATGTCGCTTTGCTGTTGCCCGCGCACGATCGATGTGGCGAGGCTTTGCTGCGAATGTCTTGAAGTCTCTTTGGCCTACGAATGAAATCTAGCGGTCGGCGGCGCGTGGCGGCGGTTCTTCCGATCCGGGGCGACCGCGACACTCGCGGCTCGATCTTGCGCAACTAATTGAAGAATCGCCGCCGTGAAGATATGCTTAGCGGATTGTTCGCAGGCCTTGTGCGCGTCGGTGGCGATTGAGTTTTGCCGTTGTCGACGCCATTTGGAATACCCATCCCCTCCAGCTTCATTAGGGAGCAGCACGAATCATGAGTGACAAACAAAAGTCGACACCAGCCACCGGGACTTCGCGTCGCGATTTCATCAAGACCTCGTCGATGTTGGTTGCGGGCGGCGCTGTCGCCGGGCAACCAGCATCGCGCGATCGGCACCATTCCTTCGGGATCCGACGTCATCAAGATCGGCTTAGTCGGTTGCGGCGGGCCGTGGAACCGGGCGCGGCGATCCAAGCGATGAACACCACGGGTGGCGAAGTTCGCTTGGTCGCCAAGTGCCGACGTTCCTCGAGGACCGCTTGCAGGGTGCGTTTCGCGGCATCAAGAGCCAGCACCCGGACAAGGTTGACGTGACCATGAAACGCAGTTCGTCGGCTTGGACGCTTACAAGAGCGTTCTCGAAGCGGACATTGATATGGTGTTGCTGGCCACGCTTCCGATTCCGACCGTTGCACCCCGAAGCCGCTGTGAAGGCCAACAAGCACGTTTTCATGAGTAGCCGGTTGCGACCGACGCGCCGGCGTGCGACGCGTTTTGGCCGCTAACGAGGAAGCCAAGAAGAAGAACTTGGCCGTGGCGGTGGTCTGCAACGCCATCACGAAGGCTCTTATGTCGAGACGTAGATCCAGCAGTTGCAGGACGGAATTATCGGCGACATCTGCTGGCAAGGAGCCTACTGGAATGGAGCCGGCGTGTGGGTTCGTCCGCGAAAAGAACCACACAGAGTTGGAGTATCAATTGCGCAACTGGTACTACTTCAACTGGCTCTGCGGCGACCATATCGACGAGCAACACATTCACAACATCGACGTGATTAACTGGTTGTTCAACGGTTATCCGGTTTCGGCTCAAGGCCAAGGCGGCCGTCAAGTCCGCACGGGCGATCAGTGCATGGCGAGATCTACGATCACCACATGATCGAGTTCACTTATGCCACGGCGCCACGATGTTGAGCCAATGCCGCCACATTCCGGGCTGTTGGAATTCGGTCAGCGAGCATTGCCAAGTGCTGCGAAGGGAACCGGGCTGGGATATCAGCGGCGGCAAGATTTACGACGCCAGCGGCAAGAAGATTTGGGAAACCAAGGGCAAGCGCAACGGCCATCAAGAGGAGCATCACGATCTGTTCGCGGCTCTGCGACGCGGCGAACGTCCGAACGAAGCCGAGTACGCGAAGAGCACCATGACGGCGATCCTCGGACGCTTGGCCAGTTACTCGGGCCAAATGATCCAGTGGGATAAGGCCATCAATTCGGATGTCGCGTTGGCTGACTTCGACAGCCTGCATTCGTTGCAAGACGAGCTGCCGGTCAAACCACTGGCGGACGGCAGCTACGCGATCCCCATGCCGGGCAGCAAAACTCAGTTCATCTAGTAGTCCCGCGCGGCGGATTGTCGTGCGCGATTACTAGGACGTGGTATCTTAAGACTCACGACTGGTCTTATAAGTCACGATTCATGCTCGGCTTCTCGTTGCGAGAAGCCGGCTGTTTTTTTGCGCGGTGGCGTTCTGTCTCTTTACCGATCCCACGCGAGACCTCGTGCTGAATGGCGAGCGCGTGACAAATCACGATATGGCGACGCGGCAGCGATTGGTGTCGCTACCCATAGCCCGTCATGAAACGCGCCAGGAGTTATCTGGGCGGGGGAGCCTGAGCGCTCCGATCGGACACGGCCGCGCGACCGATCGAACTCACTGCATTTCGGCTAGAAATTGAAGATGCGACATCGGATAACCGCAATCGGACAGTTGCATGAACGATAATTCTCATATCGCTCGAGCCAGCCGTCGAATCGCGGGCGGCACGCAAGCTGGGCGGCGTAACGAGACTGGCATCAAGAGAATTCATCATGACTTGGAGTCCCGTGGCATCCCTGCCTCCAATCAACTTGCGTTGCATCGGGCCACTGAATTCACGGCAGGAGGCCGAGTACGACGACCTTGTACAACTCATGGCTCGGCATTTCGATTCGCCCGTAGCTTTCCTCAGTTTTTCCGAGGATCGTCGCCGTTGGTTGAAATCGTTTGTCGGCTCGAATAGTTCCGAGATACCATACGACGAAGCGTTTCACCGAGCGGTGGATGCCAATCGCGGGTCCTTGTGGATTGGCGACTTGCGAACGCACGAGCAGCTTCGGGAGCACGGTTTGGTCGCCAACGACCCGAACTTGCGGTTCTTTGCCGCCGTAGCGGTCGAGGATCACGACGGGCGGAAAATTGGCTTGTTGGGGATCGCCGACCAGCAACCTCGCGAGTTCGACACCCGCGCCGCGGACGCCGAGTTAGCCGACTTGGCCAGCTTCGGCCGTCAAGTCACCACGCTGCATCAACTGCGACGCGCGGTTCAAAACAGTGACAACCGCAATGATCGTTTGGCGAAGCACCAGATCGCAATGGAAGCGGCTTTAGATGGCGTAGCGATTCTGAACCGCGATGAAGAATTCGTCTATGTGAATCCGGCCTTCGCCCACATGCATGGCTACGAGCCACGTCTGTTGATCGGTCGCATGTGGCGAATATTGTGTGACCCCGATCAAAGCTGGACGCTCGACAACACGGTGCTCCCCGCGTTGGATCGCGACGGACGTTGGCATGGCGAAGCTCATGGGCTGCGAGGCGATGGCCAGCGGTTCGATACGGAACTCTCGCTGACGCGGCTGCAAGACGGCGGGTTGGTCTGCATCTGTCGCGACATCACGCAGCGTAAGGAAACCGAAGCCCAGCTTCGCACCAGCCGCGAACGTTTACAGTTGGCCGTGCAAGGTTCCACCGACGGGCTGTGGGACTGCCAAAATCCGCCCCACGGCACGTGTTGGTGGTCAACCAGGTTCTATGAGTTGCTGGGGTACGCGGAACTTGAGATCCCGGCGAGCTTCGCCACGTTCGCCAGCCTGCTTCACTTGGATGAAGTGGATACCGTCACTGGTGAAATCGAAAGCCGGATTGCGGACCGCTCGGCTTTTGACATCGAGCATCGTTTGCGGCGGCGCGATGGCGACTACGCGTGGTTTCGCAATCGCGGGCGAGCCGTCGTGGACGAAGCGACCGGCATGCTGCGAATGTCCGGCACGATCAGCGATATCTCGGACCGCAAACTAGCGGAAGAACAACTGCGTTCCGCCAAGGAAACGGCGGAGTCGGCGAATCAGGCGAAGTCCGAATTCTTGGCCAATATGAGCCACGAGATTCGCACCCCGATGACGGCCATCATGGGCTTTGCCGAAGTGTTGTCGGAAAGCGGAGCCGAGGCGGAAACGATCGAAGCCGCGCAGATCATTCGCCGCAATGCCCAACACTTGTTGAACTTGTTAAACGACATTCTCGATCTGTCAAAAATCGAGTCGGGCAAGCTGCAAGTCGAACACATCCCTTGTTCGCCATTGCAAGTGCTGGGCGACGTGGTGCTGTTGATGAATGTGCGGGCGGCCGGCAAAGGTTTGCGATTGAGTGTGGAGGTCGAAAACTCGATTCCGACCCGGATCATGGGCGATCCGACGCGGCTGAGACAGATCTTGGTCAATCTGATCGGCAACGCGATTAAGTTCACCGAGATCGGAGGCGTTCAAGTGAAAGTGCGTCCCCGACGCGATGAACGAGGACAAAGCCGGCTTGAGTTTCGCGTGGAAGACTCGGGCATTGGCATCACCGATGAACAGTTGCAGCGGCTGTTTCGTCCGTTCACGCAAGCCGATTCTTCGACCACACGCAAATATGGCGGCACGGGACTCGGGTTGTCGATTTGCAAACGTCTGGCTCATTTGATGGGCGGCGAGATCGTGGTGGCCAGCATGATCGGCGAGGGCAGCGCCTTCTCATTGGTTTTGCCGCTGATCGAAGCCGAGCAGGCGGTGAACGCGGAAGTGCCGCCGTCGAGTCAATCCAAATCCAACAAGACGCCGACCTCCAACAGCGCGGAGACGAAAACGGCCACACGGCCACTCGAGGGAATGCGAATTCTCTTGGCGGAAGACGGCCCCGATAATCAAGTGCTAATTTCGCATCTACTGCGTCGGGCCGGTGCGGAAATCACCTTGGTCGAGGATGGCGAACAAGCGATTCAACAAGCTCGCGCGGCCGAGCAGACCGCCCAAGCGTTCGACGTGATCTTGATGGACATGCAAATGCCGGTGCTGGATGGATATGGCGCCGTGCGGCGATTGCGCGAAGCGGGTTACCTCCGTCCAATCGTGGCTCTCACCGCCAATGCGATGGCTGGCGATCGAGAACGCTGTTTATCGGTTGGCTGTGATGACTACGCGGCCAAACCGATCGAAAAGACGAAGCTGTACGAAACGCTAGGACGCTTTGCCGAATGCGCGATACCGGCGGCAAGCGGCGGATAGCCATCGCCTTCAACGGCTCTCTTGCTGGGCCAGCCGTTCGTGTCGCATGACGGCCAGCACGATCTTTCGCAGATTGGGCTCGGCGTGCGAAGCCACATCGACCACGTCCTCGGCGTCCACTGTCTCCGGCGCATCGGGGCGAGCGACGTTGGTGACCGTGGAAAGCGCCAAGACACGCATCCCACAAGCCACGGCAGTCTCCACTTCTGGTACCGTCGACATCCCGACCACGTCGCCGCCGAGTCGGCGAAACATGCGGTACTCGGCGCGGGTTTCGTAGTTCGGTCCCGTTACGGCAACGTAGACTCCGCGATGAGCCGCGAAGTTCTCGCGTCGCGCGACCGACAACGCCAGCTCGGCCAGCTCTCGGTCATACGGCGATTGCATGGGCGACGCGGGGCGCGGCATCGAGCATCCGGCCGACAATCCGCCTCGCCGAAACATCAGATCCAGATGATCGTCTTGCACGACGATGTCGCCAGCCGCGAACTTCGGATTCAATCCGCCGCTAGCGTTGCTGGCGATCAGCACTTCGGCGCCCAAAGCGTGCATGACCCGCACGGGAAACGTCAGCTCGTGGTATGTGCAGCCTTCGTAGTGATGACAGCGGCCGTCCATCGTCACCACGGGCAAGCCGCCCAATCGCCCGCAGAGCAATCGGCCGCGATGCGCGAGCGCCGTCGAACGCCGAAAGTGGGGCAGATCGAAGTAACCAAATTCAGCTTCCACTTCGATCTCGTTCGCCACGTTTCCCAAACCCGTACCCAAGATCACGGCGGCTCGGGGACGCGTCGGCCACACGGCGCGGATTACGCCCACGGTTTGCTGGACGTTCGATGCGAGGGGCGCGAGCACGGGATTCATGAGCGACGTTGTCGAGGCATTAGAGACTTCGCACTTCATCCGAATCCAACACGCCGCCGACGAGCGTGCGGAGCTTCGGTTCGGCTTCATTGGCAATTCCAATGATCTTCTGCACGTCGGCCGGATGCAAAGCGTCGGGCAGACACATATCGGTCACGATCGAGAACCCCACAACTTTCAATCCGCAGTGCACGGCCACAATCACTTCGGGAACCGTCGACATGCCGACGACATCGGCCCCGATCAATCGCAGAAAGCGATACTCGGCCCGCGTTTCCAAATTCGGCCCGGCGACCGCCACAAACACGCCTTTATGGGCCACGATGTCATTGGCTCGCGCCACCGCCAAACCGCGATCAACCAACCTGCGATCATACGGTTCGCACATGTCGGGAAATCGTGGTCCCAGTCGATCGTCGTTGATGCCGATCAACGGATTGTCGCCCAACAGATTGATATGGTCGTCGATCACCATGATGTCGCCTTCGCGGTAGTACGGATTCATTCCGCCGCACGCGTTCGACACCACCAGCAGCTTCGCGCCCATCGCTCGCATCACGCGCACGGGCAGCGTGATCTGCTTCAGCGAATAACCTTCGTACATGTGGAAGCGGCCTTCCATTGCCATGACCGGCAAGCCGCGAAGTCGACCGCAAACCAACCGGCCTCGGTGGCTGATCGCCGTGCTGCGAGGAAAATTGGGGATCGCTTCGTAGTCGATCGCCGCCTCGACATCGATCTCTTCCACCAATCCGCCCAAACCGGTACCCAAGATAATGCCGGCGTGCGGCGTCTCGTTCCATTGCCCGCGAATCGCGGCTACCGCTTCCTCGATTTGACCGTACAGCTCCAACATTCGCACAACTCAACTGGCAAAGGAAACGAAACGTTCAGGCCAGCTCGATCGCGCCGGCACAAGCGGCAGTCCGTTGTAACGGAAGGGTTGCTGGCAGGGCAAGTAGGTGGCGCTTGCGCGAAGCTTCGGGTGCGCTTGACTTTCGGCCCAAAAAGTCGCAAGCTGGAGAGTGCGAAGTGTTAGAGACAAGGGAGATGGTGCCTATGACCAAGGAATTGGCAGAACAGTTAGGCGCGAGGAAGAACGCCTCGACGTTGCTCGTATTGTTTATCCCAAGCGTTGATCGCTACGGGGTCGCAATCGACCAAGATGCGTGGGTTGAACGCGCGCTGTCATTCCTAGGATCGGCATTTGGCGGCGCGACCGCGTTTCCACAAGCGAAAGGTGTCTGGCGCGATGATGGCCGCAACGCCGAGCTTGTTTTCGACGCGCCAGTCATTGTGAATTGCTATACGTCGGAAACGCTGATCGAACAGGAAATCGATAGTTTGCGAGCGTTCCTCCTGGAAATGGGAAGCGAAACTCGGCAAGGCGCCGTTGGCTTAGTAATTGATCGCGACTATCTGGAGATCGAGTTTCCTTTGGAGAATGATCCACATGGCTAAAAACATTCAAGGGCTTGCCCATCGGTTGGGTGCGAAAGTTGTCGGGGAAATCCCCGACACGGGCGGCGGAGCTTTTGGCATGGCTAGGTTGGCGAGCGTATTGGCGACCCGTCTTCAACCTAGCCAGGGGCTTCGCCCAGGTCGCCCGAGCGATCCGACATGGATTGTGCAGGGCAAAGTGCCAATGAGCGAGGAAACCAAAGCGCGGCTGACGAGCATCGCGAGTGAGCTGAGCAAGGAAGGGCGGCGAGTCAGTCCTATGCAAGTCGCGGCGCAGATTCTCGAAGATTCGGTGTCGCTGTATTTTGTCGAGAAATGAAAACGCGTTACGCCGACGACTCGGCTTCGGCCACCTTCTCCGCAATCTGTTCTAGCAACTCGTCCAACTGCGCGGGATCCACAATCCAACCGCGGCAGTTCGTGGATTGACAGCGGCACGGAATCGCACCGGCGGCTGGCCAGTTGTAGTCGATTGTCAATTCTTCGCCCGGCCGGATGTCTCGCAGCGCGATCAAGAACACGCGTTCGCGGGACGCCGCGCCTTCGCGGACTTGGAACCAATCGAATTCGCAGTTCGGATCACAACTGTGATTCACGTAGCGAAACGGCGGCGAAGGCTCCAGGCGGCGATCACCGCTGACGGTCATGCAGTAGTCGGAACCGTAGCTGGGGTCAAAGTACGTCCCTTCGATCTCGCCGATGATGGCCGTCGCGGCATAGCGCCGGCGAGCGAACACGCCCTTGCCGACGGGCGTGCGGGCGACCAACACCGAACGATCCTGGGGCGAACGCGATTCATCCTTGCCCGCGTTATTGCGAGGTCGTCGTGCGGCCATCCGTCATTCCAAACTATCGTGCGCAAATAAAAATCCCGCTGTGGCTGGTCGGGACAGCCACAGCGGGCATTTAGTTAATCGTGTTCGATGGGCGGTTTAGTAGCGGCCGCCACGACCACCGCCGTAGCCTCCGCGACCTCCACCACCGCCACCGCCACCACGGCGTTCTTCGCGGGGACGCGCCTCGTTAACCGTCAGCGGACGGCCCGCCATATCCGAACCATGCAACGCTTGGATCGCGGCGTCGCCGCCATCCGACATTTCCACAAAACCAAACCCTCGTGAACGACCGGTCTCGCGATCGGTAACAACCGAAGCGGACGTCACGGTACCGTACTGACTAAAAGCTTGACGCAAATCGTCAGCCGTGGCATTGAAGGGGAGGTTCCCTACATACAAATTCTTGCTCATTGTCATCCCTTGAGCCGTGGCGGCTCATCAAAAAAACTGAAATCCCAGTCAACCGCTGGTAAGCGGTCGGAAGCGTGCCCTGATGAACCCGCGATGTCGATCGAGCAAAACGAAGGGAATTCTCTCCCGACGAGATTCGACCGATATTCGATGAATACGGATCCTTCGCAAGCAAGTCTGGTCCTAGAAGCGCTAGGGGCCGTGAGATTGGGCTCAAAGCCGAGCAGTTCAAGAGGCCGAGAGTCGATAGCGCTGAGTGCATCTGACATCTTCCCGCTGTGCGGGCACCCGCCCGAACAACAGGGCGAATTATACACAAGCCCAGCCTGTGGGAAGATCAGTTTTTCTGCGATTGGGGAAATTTGTTCAAAACGTCAGTTTGACCGAGCTAGCAATTCGGATCGCCGGACCCGCCCCAGTTCCGGTGCCCCAGTTCCCGCGCGACAGTCATGACTCGTCGAACAAATCGTCAGCGTAGCCGGGCGGAAACGGGTTGGCTTCGTCTTCGGGAAGCTGCCGAGGCTTGGAACGGCGCAGCGACTTGCGGGGGCGAGAAGGCGGCGGCTTGCGAGCCGAAGTAGACTTTTCGGGCGGCGATGATGTGGGCGGAGCTTGGCGGTTGGCTGGACTTTGCGGCGACTTCTTCCGCGAGACATGTGTCGTCGGTGGCTTCGCAAGCCGCTTTGGCTCAGCTTGCGAAGCTGGCTTGGGCTGCGGAAGTGATTCGGCCGATTCGGGAATCGGTGGGGAATTGTTCGGCGTGGAGTCGGCCACGGGCGGCGACGCTGGAAAGCCGAACGCTTCGAGCCACCGGTTTACTTCGCCAACGGACGGCGAGTCGGGTTTGACATCCCGGCTTGTGACGCCCGCCGAATCGCGCCGATGTCGCTTGGCTTCGTCATACCAAACGTCGCTGTCGATCGTGGCGGCGCGACGACGCTTGGCCGCTCGCTGCACGCGATGATCGCTCGAAACCACCAGCAGCTTGCGGGGCGACGGCTCGGTACGGATCAGCTCTTCTAGCAGATCGTCGGCTTCCTCGAATTCCGCCGCGAAATGCACCGTGATTCCGCGATGGGTGACGGTGCGCGGCAATCCGGGCGGAGCCTCTTTGGCGTCGAACACCACGGTTGTCTGCGGCAACTCCGCCGGATCGACCGCGGCGGCAACGAAATTCAACAGCGCGTTGCGCGAACGTTCGAGCGACCCCGGACCGCGACCTCGGCCAAAGATTCCCGTCACGTGCAACAAGTTGTATCCATCGATGAGCAACGCCATTTTGAAATCATAGCGTTAGACCGCGTTGGGGCCGGATTGGCGACAGACGTGCGAGTCGGTCCCGCGCTCGATCTGAATCGTCGCGTGCTCGATGCCGAAGCGTTCGTGCAGTTCGTGGCACGCTCCGGCCAGCAACGCGTCTTCGTTCTCGATCTCGGGTTTGAGCAGGTGAACGGTCAGAGCGATTTCCGTGGTGCTCATCGCCCAAATGTGGAGATCGTGAAGATCCGTGACGCCGGGCAAGCGGCTCAGATAGTCCCGCACGGCGTTCTGGTCCACTTCACGCGGCACGGCTTGCAGCAGCAGTTCGAGTGACTCGTGCAGCAGACCCCAGGTACTCCACAAAATCACGGCGGCCACGATCAAGCTGACCGTCGGATCAATCCAGAGGATGCCCGTTCCGATGATGATCGCTCCAGCCGCCACGACTCCGACCGACACAGCCGCGTCGGCCGCCATGTGCAGAAACGCGCCACGAACATTCAAATCCGATTTGCGGCCGCTCATGAACAGCAACGCCGTCGCCGTGTTGATGACCACCCCGATCGCCGCCACGATCACAATCGTCCAACCCGGCACTTCGGGCGGCGATTGAAATCGGCCGACCGCTTCCCACACGATGCCTCCCACGGCAACCAGCAGCAGCAGTCCGTTCAACGACGCGGCCAGAATCGAAGTGCTCCGCAGACCATACGTAAAGCGTCCCCTTGGCGGCCGGCTCGCGAGATAGCTGGCTCCCCACGCCAACAACAGACCCAACACGTCGCTCAGATTGTGGCCAGCGTCGGCCAGCAGCGCCAGCGAATTGGCCCACAGGCCAAAGCCAGCTTCGACCGCCACATACAAAACATTCAGCCCCACGCCGATCGCGAACGCTCGATCCGGCCGCCGACTGCCATGTGCATGACTGCCATGCGAATGGGCGCCGTGCGAATGGGCGCCGTGCGAGTGTGAATGATCGTGGCCGTGCGAATGGCCCATGCGCTGCCTCCGGGCGATTAGCCGTCCAAATCCTGCTGCGTCGCACCCCAACCAAGCACGCGACGCACTTCGGCCGGGCTGGTCGTTCCCTGTTCGACCGCCGCGACCGCTCGCTGCCAAAGCGTGACCATGCCGGACTGACGAGCGAGCTGCTGCAGCCGCGCGGCGTCGTCGCGCGAGAGGATCGCGCGGCCCAGGTCCGAGGGCTCGGGCTGCAACATCTCGGCCAAAACCAAGCGACCGCGATAACCGGTCTGACCGCAGTCGGCACATCCGCGCGGCTCGCGCACTCGTTGCACGGGCAGCCCCAACCGCGCCGCTTCATCGTCATTCCATTCGGCGCAATCGCACAGGCGGCGAACCAACCGCTGGCTGAGGATCGCGCGAACGCCGCTTCTCAGTTGATAAGGCTCGATGCTCATGTCGGCCAAGCGACTGATGGCCGACGCCGCTCCGCCCGCGTGGAACGTGGTCAGCACCAAATGGCCGGTCAACGACGCTTGAAACGCCGCCTCGGCCGTTTCCCGATCACGGATTTCGCCGACCATCATCACTTCCGGGTCTTGACGCATCAGCGACCGCAGACCAGTCGCCAACGTGAAACCGCCCGCCGGATTCACTTGGGATTGAGCCACACCGTCAATCGCCACTTCGATCGGATCTTCGAGCGCCACGATGCTCTTCGAACCGCCGGCTCGCCGCACGATTTCACGCAGCGAAGCGTACAGCGTCGTGGTCTTGCCGCTGCCGGCCGGCCCAGTAATCAGAATCGCGCCCGATGTTTCATCCAACAGCCGAGTAAGCGCTGCGGTGATTTCATCGGGAAGCCCTAAATCGGCCAGCGATCGCAAAGCCGCTTCGCCCCCGCCGAACAAACGCACGACCGCGCGCTCGCCATGCAGCGTCGGAAACGTGCTGACTCGCATTTCAACCGCGTCCGACGCGCGGGATTCGCCGCCCGACGCTCCGCCTTCCGCCAACTCGCCGCGACGCACGCGGCCCTCCTGCGGAACATCGTGGCGATACGTCAGCAGTTGAGCCAGCACCTTCAGCCGAGAAACGATGTCGGCCGCTTCGCCTTTGGGAAAGCGGCCGATCTCGTGCAGCACTCCGTCCAATCGCCAACGCACGTCCAACCCGTCGGCCGCCGGCGTCAGATGCACGTCGCTAGCGCCGCCGGAGACTGCGGCCGCCAACAGCGTGTCGACGAAGCGCGTGGCGTAGTCCGCTTTCCGCGCATCCAGTCCGCGAAGCTGCTCGGCCAACGTCTCAGGTGCGAGAGTCATCATGCATGCGGTTCGGTCATCGACATCGGATCGAGCGCCTCGTTCAACGTCGCTTCTGGCAAGACTCCTTGCTCGCGGCAAAGTTGCCGAATCGTCTTGCCCGTCTTGAAGGCTTCCTTCGCCATGCGAGCCGCATTTTCATAGCCGATATGCGGATTCAAGCTGGTGACCATCGACAGGCTCTTCTCGACCGAAGCCTCGCACTGCTCTTCATTGGCTTCCATGCCTTCGGCACAGAAGTCGACGAACGCACGCGTGCCAGAGGCCATCAGATGAATGCTTTCCAGCGTCGTTTGGCCCATCACCGGCATCATGATGTTCAACTGGAACTGTCCGCCAGTCGCGCCGCTCATCGTTACCGTCTGATCGTTGCCCATCACGCGAGCGGCCAATTGCATCATGCTTTCGCACATCACCGGGTTGACCTTGCCCGGCATGATCGAGCTGCCGGGTTGGCGATCGGGCAGCTTCAACTCATAAAAGCCGCAGCGCGGACCCGAACCGAGCCAGCGGATGTTGTTCGCCACATTGAACAACGTATTCGCAATCGTTCGCAACATGCCGTGACAACCGACCAGTCCGTCGCGCTGGGCGTTGCCTTCGAAGTGATCCGCGGCCTCGACGAACGCAATTCCGGTCTCGTCGGCCAAGGCTTTCGCCACGCGCGAACCGAACTCCGGATGCGTGTTGATGCCCGTTCCGACCGCCGTGCCGCCGACCGGCAACTCCAGCACCGCGTCGATCGCCACTTGAGCCCGTTCGATTGACAATGCCAATTGACGCGCGAACCCGCCAATCTCTTGGCCCAATCGCAACGGCGTGGCGTCGGCCAAGTGCGTGCGGCCGATCTTGATAATGCGATCCCATTCCTTGGCCTTTTGAGCCAGCACGTCATGGAATCGTTGCAGAGCGGGGATCAGGTCATTCTTGATTTGCACGGCGACGGCCACATGAATCGCCGTGGGGAACGTGTCATTGGTGCTTTGACCCATGTTCACATGATCGTTCGGATGGATCGGCTTGTCCGCTTGAAAGCGATCGCCTTGCATGATCTCGATCGCGCGATTCGAGATCACTTCGTTGGCGTTCATGTTGCTGGAAGTGCCCGATCCGGTTTGGAACACATCGATCGGAAACTCGCCGTCATGCTTGCCGTCGGCCACTTCGCGACAAGCGGCCAGCATCGCGTCCACCTGGGCGTCGTTCAGCGGGTTCTTGCCCGTTCCGGTCAGCTTGCCGAGATCCCGATTGGCGATGCCACAGGCCAGCTTGACCAAGCCCATCGCGTGGACCAAGGCGGGCGGCAATGTCCAGCCGCTAATGGGAAAGTTCTCAACGGCTCGTTGGGTTTGGGCGCCGTAATACGCTTGGGCTGGCACTTGAACTTCGCCCATCGAATCGCGTTCGATGCGAAAATCACTCATGGCGGGTCGATCCTTCTCGGTCGGGATGAGACAGAACAGTTTTTCGAGACTTCAACGGCGTGGCCTGATCTGCCGGGAATCATAGCCGTTGCCAAAAACAGCGCTAAGGCACTTACTTGAAGTCCGCCGCGCGGTATGCGATGCTCGGACGTTTCCCCAAACGATTTGCCGCCATCCCGAACCGCTGATCGCATTGCTCGCGACGCGCCGCGCGGCCTTCCCGAAACCAAAACTATTGCAGAAGCGCCGCGCTCGCCCTTCGCGCGGTTCAGGAGATAAGCATGCGACCGCGGCGTTCGTTGAGCTGGATTGTGGCCGGACTTCTCGCATGGATGGGCTGTGTCGCTTGGGCCCAAGCGGCGCCGACGGTGCTGGCCGCCGCCGATTCGGCTCAGCCGGCACAAGACATCGCGTGGCCGCTCACCTGTTTGGCCGTCGGCATCGCGACCGTGTTGGGTCTGATTATCGTGGCCAAAGTGAACGCCTTCATCGCTTTGATTACGGCGGCGATGGTGGTCAGCGTGATGGCGCCAGGAGCGTGGAGCGACAAGATCGCTCGCGTGGCATCGGCGTTTGGTTCGTCGGCCGGCGGGATCGGCATCGTGATCGCTCTGGCCGCCGTGATTGGCAAATGCATGCTCGACAGCGGCGCGGCGGATCGCGTGGTCCGAGCGTTCCTAAACGTACTGGGCGAGAAGCGAGCTCCGGTGGCTTTGATGAGCAGCGGTTTCGTGCTGGCCGTGCCCGTGTTCTTCGACACCGTGTTTTATCTGCTCGTACCGTTGGCCCGTTCCATGCACAAGCGAACTGGCCGACACTATCTCTTCTATATTCTGGCGATCGGCGCGGGCGGGGCGATTACGCACACGCTGGTTCCGCCAACGCCTGGCCCACTGGTGATGGCCGACAATCTTAACGTTGACGTCGGCTGGATGATCATGATCGGGTTGTTGGTCGCCGCGCCGTCGGCCTGCGTCGGATTGATCGGCGCTCGGCTGATGGACAACTGGATGCAAACGCCGATGCGAGCGATCGGCAGCGAACCCGAACCGCAGCCGCTGGACGATTCCGAGCTGCCTTCGCTGTTCTGGTCGCTGGCTCCGGTTGTATTGCCGGTGTTGATGATCTCGACCAATACGGTGCTGACCACGATCGCCGACGCCGAACACGCGGCGCTGCTTCGGCCGGCGGACTTCACCGACTTCGCCGCTTGGCGAGCCGTCGTTCGCGAACAACTTGCGACGGACGCCGAATCGCCCGGCAAGCGAATCGTCGAAACGCTCGGCGATGCTTCGGCGGGGAACGCGGAAGCTCGGCAGGAACTGGTCGGGCTGCTCACCCGCACCACGCCGCTGGACGAAGCCGAACAGGAGCGATTGATCGCGGGCCTCAACCGCTATCTGCTGCCAAGCAAGGGATTTCATCGCGGAGGAAGCGAACCAGCGTTCTTGGGATTGATGCCGAACCCCGTGGCTCGGGGACTGATCGGCAAGGATCGCTTGCGAATGAAGAAAGTCGATGCCGAGCGAATGAATCGTGCGCTGCTCGAATCGGCCTATCCCGACTTCATCCAACCGCACACATGGGAAACGCCGGCTCGACGTTGGGCCGATCTCAGCTCGACCATCGGCAACGCCAACTTCGCACTGTTGATTTCCACCGTGATCGCGATGCTCACTTTGGTGCGGCAACGCAAGCTGTCCAAGAACGAGCTGGCGCACGTGGTGGAAACGTCGCTGATGAGTGGCGGCGTGATCATTCTTATTACAGCGGGCGGCGGAGCGTTCGGCGCGATGTTGACGGAGGCCAAAGTTGGCGAGGCCATCAAAGGTCTGTTCAGCATCGAATCGGGCAACAACGCCGGCATCATGTTCTTGTTGCTGGGATTCCTAATCGCCACGGTTTTGAAAGTGGCCCAGGGCTCAAGCACGGTGGCGATGATTACCGGTTCGGCAATGTTGGCCGGAATCGCCTCGGCCGACTTGCTTGGCTTTAGCCCGGTTTATCTCGGCACGGCGATCGGCGCGGGGTCGTTGGTCGGCTCGTGGATGAACGACAGCGGCTTTTGGATTTTCGCCAAGATGGGCGGCTTGACCGAAGTCGAGGCGCTGAAGTCGTGGTCAATTTTGCTGGCCGTGTTGGGAGTCGCCAGTCTGTTGTTCTCGATCATTCTGTCTCAAGTGCTGCCGTTGGTTTGAGCCCATGAAGTCGATTCGTCAGCGGGCCTCGGGCTGCGGTTTCATTGTTGTGTTGTGCGCGTCGATGTGCTTGATGCTGATCGTCAACAGCGCGCTGGTGCTGCTCGCTTACGACACGGCCCAACCCGTACTGCCCGCATGGATGTCAAACCGGCGAGTCGTCCAAGCTGTCCTGTTCGCCGGTCCGGTCTTGATGATTGTTGTGGAGTGGTGGCTGTACGACCTAGCTGCCGATCTGTGGCACGGGCGTCGCAAACAAGACAGCGCCTCGTGATGACCGCATTTCTCGTGTCCGTCGGACAGTGTTGTCGGACGGACGAGTCTGTGCGACGCAGATTCTCGTCCGTCGCGCCGTGAGTTCCCCTCTGCCGCTCGCCCTACCAACGTCGCTCCACGCGGCCGATTACGGATGTTGAAATCCGAATTTGTTCGGCTAGACTCGGACGAAAAGCCGCAAAGGTTCGATGTCCCGCCCTTCTTGCCGCATCGAATTTGGCGGAGACGGTGTGTACAGTCGCCGAGGCCGTCGTTCATGTCGACGAATTACCGCTGGCGATTAACCGGTCACTGTCTGCCGCTCCGGCTTTTCCCACCCCACTGACTGAACGAGAGATGTTGGACCAGGTCGAGCATTCGCGGCCCATTCGCCGGCCATTTAGAATGAGTGACATCGGCGAATGTCGGCACGATGCCCGACGCATCCCATCGAACAAGCATCCTTGAAGGAGTCGATCCATGAAACGTTGGACTTGTCTGGCGTTCTCAATGCTCACGATTGCCGTGCCTGCCGTCCAGGCAGAAGAACCGTCCGTCAGCTTCACTCGCGATATCCGCCCGATTTTGTCCGATGCCTGCTTTGCCTGTCACGGACCGGACGAGAATACACGCGAAGGTGGTTTTCGCCTGGACTCGAAAGAAAGTGCGCTCGGCACGGCCGACTCCGGCTCGCACCCCATCGTTCCTGGTGACCTGAATGCCAGCGAATTGTGGCAGCGCATCACGTCGGATGACCCCGATCTGAAGATGCCGCCCACC
>JAWKTM010000023.1:0-101332 GCA_041399085.1 Pirellulaceae bacterium | reverse complement strand
TCGACTTGCGCGTGGTGCCCGCCGAATCGTTCGGCGCGGCGCTGCAGTACTTCACGGGCTCGAAGGACCACAACGTCGTCCTCCGCGGGCTGGCCAAACAACGCGGCTTGAAGATCAACGAATACGGCGTCTTCCGCGTAACGGACTCGGGCGAAGAGCCGATCGCCGGCGCGACCGAGGCGGACGTTTACGCCACGCTGGACTTGCCCTGTTTTCCGCCGGAGCTGCGCGAAGCGAGGCGTGAGTTTGATTGGGCGGCGTCCGGCGAGTTGCCGAAGCTGATCGAGCTCGACGACATGCGAGGCGATCTGCACATGCACACCAACGCGACCGATGGCAACGCGACGTTGGAGGAAATGGTCGCCGCCGCGCGGGCTCGCGGGCTGGAATACATCGCGATCACGGATCACTCGCAGCGCGTGTCGATGGCTCATGGACTAGACGCCAAGCGCGTGCTGGCTCAGTGGAAACAGATCGACGCGCTGAACGAGCGGCTGGGCGACGACTTCGTGGTGCTCAAGGGAATCGAATGCGACATCCTCGAGAAGGGCGGCATGGATTTGCCCGACGACGTGCTGGCTCAAGCCGATTGGGTAATCGCCAGCGTGCATTACGGACAGAAGCAATCGCGGGCCCAGATCACCGAGCGAATCCTCGGCGCTCTCGAAAATCCGCATGTAGCGATCGTAGCGCATCCAACGGGTCGGCTGATTAATCGACGTGAACCGTATGAAGTGGATTTGGACGCGGTATTTGCCGCAACCAAGAAGTTGGGAAAGTTCTTGGAATTGAACGCGAATCCAGCCCGACTAGATTTGAATGATGTGTTCTGCGCGGCGGCCAAGGGGCACGGCATTCGGCTGGCGATCAGCACGGATGCGCACAGCACCGACGGGCTGGACGTGATGCGATATGGCATTCTGCAAGCTCGCCGCGCTGGTCTCACGGCCAAAGACGTCATCAACACACGATCTTGGAAACAATTCCGCAAACTGCTGCCGACGCGTTGATCGGTAAGCGATCCTCGTTGGCAACGATTTGAATTCATGGCGCGCGTCTTCGTCACTGGCGGAACCGGTTTCATCGGAGGGCACTTGGTCGAGGCGCTCGTGGCGCGCGGCGATCACGTGCGTTGCTTGGCTCGCCCCAAGTCGGACACGTCGCTTCTGAAAGCCGCCGGCGCCGAGATCGTGCCGGGCGACGTCTCGGATTCCGAAGCGATCGCGCGCGGCGTGGCCGGCGCTGACGAGGTGTATCACTTGGCGGGACTGACATTAGGCGTCAGCGTCCGAGCGTTGCACGAAGCCAACGCACTGGGCGCCGAACGTGTGGCCGCGGCTTGTGCGCGGCAAGCCACGCCGCCGGTCATGGTGCTGGTTTCGTCGCTGGCCGCGGCCGGTCCGGCGCGACCCGGTTTGATTCGACGGCCGACCGATCCGCCTTGTCCGATTTCGAACTACGGGCGCAGCAAACGCGCGGGCGAGCTGTGTGTGGCTCGGTTCGCTCGGCAAGTTCCCATCAGCGTGGTGCGGCCGGGCGTGGTGTTCGGGCCGCGAGGCCGAGCGATCTTGCCGGTGTTTCAAATGATTCAACGGACCGGTTTCCACATCGTGCCGTTCTACAATCCGCCGCTGCTGTCGTTTATCGACGCGCGGGATCTGGTGACGATGCTGCTCCGCTCGGCCGAGCGCGGCGAACGCATCGCGGTCGACGCCGCGGCGACCGATGCGCCGGGCCGCGGCTACTACTTTGCCGCCGTGCCCGAGCATCTGAATTGGAAGCAGTTGGGGCTGTCGATCGGCCAAGCGATGGACGGGCGACCGGTCACGATTTTCTACGCCCCCGAACCGTTGCCTTGGATCGTGGCTTCGCTGAGCGAGACGTTGATTCGCTTGCGAGTCTCGCCGGCCGATCTGACCATCGACAAAATCCGCGAAGCCGCCGCGCCGTCGTGGGCTTGCTGCGGCGAGTCGGCTTGGCGGCAGTTGGATTGCCAGCCCGCCTATTCCTTGCACGACCGTTTACGGCAATCGGTCGAGTGGTATCGTGAGATGAAGTGGATGTGATCGCGGAGCGCGAGGAACGCAGACGATGGAAGACCGGCCCGCGGCGGAGTTGCCGATTATCGCCAAGCGACGGCGGCCGGTGCGAGCCGCCTTGTTGCACGCCGGTCGGCTGTTGCTGTTCGCCGCGCTGATCTGGCTCATTCGCCAACAGCACATCGAATTCGCGGCGGCACAGCGGCTGGCTCGCGCGGGTCGAGTGACCTTGTCCGATGCGAGGCAACTGTTTCCCGCGGCTGCGTCGATTGCCGATGCGGCGACCGCGAATGGACGTTGGCTAGTTTACGACGCACATAACGCGACGCTCGGCTACGTCCTGCAAACTTCGCCCGAGAGCGATTCGATCGTCGGCTATGCCGGCCCGACAAACACGCTGCTGGGCTTCTCGCCGGACGATCAAATCGTCGCCATGGCGATCGCTCATAGCGGCGACACGGCGGATCACGTGAAGAGCGTTCGCGAGAGCGAGCGGTTCCTGCACTCGCTGGACGGACTCACCGCCGAGCAAGCGGCCGAGGCGGATGTGGAAGCGGTCAGCGGAGCGACGCTGACGAGCTTGGCGATTACCGAAGGGCTGCGAATGCGGCTGGGCGGCCATCGTCCGTCGCCCCGATTTCCGAACGAACTCACGCTCGAAGAACTGCAACGGTTCTTTCCCGGCGCGGCGCGACTTGCCACGCAACCGGGCCGGTCGCCGGAAACGGTCGACGTGCTGGGCGAGGATGGCGAGCGGCTGGGCACGGCGCTCCGCACGTCGCCCGCGACGGACGATGTGATGGGCTATCAGGGTCCGACCGATTCGCTGATCGCGCTGGGTGCGGACGGCCGAGTGATCGGTGTCAGGGTGCGAGCCAGTTTCGACAACGAGCCTTATGTCGGCTACGTGCGCGACGACTACTATTTTCGCGATCTGTTCAACGGCATGACGCTGGAAGAGTTGGCGAAGTTTGACCCGGCCGCCGCCGAGGTCGAAGGCGTTTCGGGGGCGACCATGACCAGCTTGGCCGTCGCTCGCGGATTGCCCGAAGCGGCCGCCGCGGCATTGCAGCCGCCGCCCGAACCGCCGGTGCGTCGAGTCCGATTCGCGGCGCGCGACGCCGGAACGATCCTGATTCTGCTCGGCGCATTGGCGATGACTTTCACACGACTGCGCGGCCGTCGCTGGGCTCGCATCGGTTTTCAAATCGCGTTGATCGGCTATTTCGGATTCTTGAACGGCGATCTGCTGTCGCAAGCGCTGCTGGTCGGCTGGTCGCAAAGCGGCGTGCCGTGGCGATTCGCGCCGGGGCTGACGCTGCTGACGGCGGCGGCGTTGGTGATTCCGGTGGTCTCGAAGCGACAGATATATTGCCACCACGTTTGCCCGTTCGGCGCGGCCCAGCAACTGACGCGCGGCCGGCTGCCGTGGCGCGTGTCGTTGCCGGCCAAGCTCACCAAGGCGCTGGAAGCCATTCCGGCCGTGTTGCTGGTCGTGGTCGTGTCGACCGCCATGCTGCACTGGCCGCTGAATCTGGCGGGCATCGAACCGTTCGACGCGTTTGTGTTCTGGGTGGCCGGCGCGTCGACGCTGGCGATCGCCGGCGTTGGGTTGATCGCTTCGATGTTCGTGCCGATGGCCTATTGTCGATTCGGTTGCCCGACCGGCGCGATGCTCGGCTTCCTTCGCTTCCACGCCGACGCCGACCGCTTCACTCGCCGCGACGCGTTTGCCATCGCCTTGCTGCTCGCCGCCGTCGCATTGCGTCTGGCAGGCTAAGGAACGAACCGCAAGTCCGGGCGGCGCGGCGCGAGCCGTTCGGAGCCGCGAAACCGGAAGGCTCGCGCGCTACTGCGACGAGTGATTCGGCAGCAGATCGAGATTCCGGTGCGGCGCAACGCCTGTCGCCGGTCGCGAATCCGTTTTCTGAAGCCATGCAACGACCGCCTCCGGGCAAAATTCGGCCAACGGTCAAGTGCTACGTTCGCGCGGCGTCCAGAATTCGATTTTGAAGCCGCGCAATCGAAGGCCGCCGTGTAAAAGTCAATTTTTGCTCCGGCGCAACGATTGTCGGGCTCCGAAAACGAACTTTTGGGCCGGCGCAACGATCCTCGAGCGTCAAAAATCGGCTGACGGCCGGGCGCAACCATTGCGCGGCGTCCAGAATTCGTTTTTGCAGCCGCGCAATCGAATGACGCCGTCCAAAAGTCAATTTCTGCTCCCGCGCAACGTTTGCTTCGCTCTAAAAACGAACTTTTGGACGGGCGCAGCGATTGTCAGGCTCCAAAAACCAGTTTTTGGACGGGCGCAACGTTCGCCTCGCTTCCAAAACCAACTTTTGAACCGGCGCAACGATTGTCGAGCGACAAAAGTTCGCACTTACGAGGTCGGCTGCCACCCCTCCGCGTCCCAATTTCGTTTAACCCGCAGCCGCAGGCGAGGACGAGCCCAAGCGATCGTCGCCTACCTCCGCGCCGCAAACCATTCCCGAGTTTCATCTCCGGTCGAGTGCCACGCCCAGAATGTTCGACACGGGTGGCACGCCCAGAGTCTTCGATGGGCGTGGCTGACTCGCGCGAATGGTTGCCTCCGGCGTTGAGCGTCGCCTCGAACGTCCACGCCCACCGCTGCGCTATGGGCGTGCCACCCCTGCGCGTCCCAATTTCGTTTAACCCGCAGCCGCAGGCGAGGACGAGCCCAAGCGATCATCGCCTGCCTCCGCGCCGCAAACCATTCGTTGTGAAAGCGCCTGGCCTGATGTTTAAGTCCGAATACCGTCCGACTTGCCATCATGATGTTCTTGCAGTTCTTCGTTTGGGGAGCTTGGTACGTGTCGATGACCGGCTTTATCAACAAGTCGGACATGGCGGCCGTAACGGGTGCGGCCTACACCGTGGGACCGTTGGCGGCGATTATTGCTCCGTTCTTTCTCGGCATGATCGCCGACCGATTCTTCTCCAGCGAGCGAGTTTTGGGCGTGCTGCACCTGCTGGGAGGTGCTTTTCTGATCGCGGCGCCGCTGGCCGCTTCGGCATTCACACTGCCGGCTCCGCCAGAGAACGCCGGTTTGTTTTACAACTTGGTCCTCCACGATCTGCCAGCGTACGTTCACCCGTTCATTTTGATCTTGCTGCTGCACATGCTGTGTTACATGCCTACGTTGGGACTAACAACCAGCTTGTCGTTTCAGAACTTAGAGAACCAGGAAAAGCAATTCCCGTTGGTCCGAGTGGCGGGGACCATTGGCTGGATCGTGGGAAACATCGCCGTTAGCTTCCTTCCTGGAAAGGATCAGTCGGCCTCGCAATTTATGATGGCGGGCGGAGCCGCAATTCTGCTTGGCATTTACAGTTTTTCCCTGCCTCATACACCACCCGCGGCGAAAGGAACGAAGCCTACCATCGGCCAAATCTTGGGGACCGATTCGCTGCGTCTGTTTCGTAGTCCAGCCTATTCCGTTTTCATGTTGTGTTCGTTCCTAATTTGTATCCCACTGGCCGGTTATTATTCATTCGCTCGCAATTATGTGGAAGCCGCGGGCGCCGTGGTGAATGACAGCGCCACATTCACCATGAGCTTCGGCCAAATGTCGGAAGTTTTCTTCATGGTTGTGATGCCGCTGTTTTTCGCCCGCCTGGGTGTGAAATGGATGTTGGTGGCGGGAATGGGAGCTTGGGTGTTGCGATACGGGCTGTTCTCGGCGGCCGCCAGCAACGAAGTCGTGTGGATGATTCTGTTGGGTGTGATTTTGCACGGTATTTGCTACGACTTCTTCTTTGTCACCGGAATGATCTACGTCGACAAGAAGGCTCCGAATGCCATTCGCAATCAGGCTCAGGGATTCTTGGTATTGGTCACACAAGGTCTCGGTTTAGGTATCGGAGCGAAACTGTTCTTTGCCCATGTCTTGATGCAAACCGACGCGGAGGGCGTGGCTGATTGGCAAACCATCTGGCTGTACCCGGCGGTCTTCGCCGGAGTGATTATGGTGATCTTCTTCCTGTTCTTCTGGGATCGCGTCGACCGCGATGCCGACGAAGGCGAAGTGGCCGGAGCCGTGGCGTTGCAAGATGTACCGTAGTGTTGTCGCCTGTCTGTTGACGCTGGTGGCGCTGGCCACTTCGCTTCACGCCCAACCGCTCCACGTTGGCTTCGCCCATCGGGATATCACGCCCGAGTTGCGGGACGAGCGGCCGGTGTGGGTGGCTGGGTATGGAGCGGGGCGGCGGGCTACGGGAGTGCATGATCCGCTGTTCGCACGATGCGTGGTATTGAAGTACGAACAGCGGAAGATCGCCCTGGTCTCCGTCGACCTCATCGGTCTCCAGTTGGCCGAGACGCGGCGGATTCGACAGCGGTTGGATGGTTTTGATTATGTGTTGGTCGCCAGCACGCACAATCACGAAGGCCCGGATGTGATCGGGCTGTGGGGGCCTTCGCATTTCCAACGCGGCGTGGATGACGAGTACCTGTCGCTGGTTGTGCAGCGCGTGGTCCAAGCGGTCCGCGAGGCGGACAAGGCGGCGACGCCGGTTGAATCGGTGCGCTTTGGCACGGCCACGGACGAGTCGCTGGTGAACGACAGTCGCCAGCCGATCGTCAAGGACGGGACACTGCGGACTTTGGAGTTTCATGGAACGGACCAGCGGCGACTCGGCGTGCTCGTGCAATGGAATTGCCATCCCGAAGCGATGGGCTCGCGCAACACGCTGCTGACGGCCGACTTTCCGGCCGCGACGATCGAATGGCTGCAGGAGAAATCAAAGACGCCGGTGGTCTACTTCAGCGGCGCGGTCGGCGGGCTGCTTGCGCCGCCGCGCGGCGGACGCGTGAAGGACGAAGCGGGCGTCGAGCTGAAGGAAGGTGACTTCGCCTACGCGTGGCGTTACGGCCAGATGGTGGGCGAGTTGACCGAGCAAGCATTGCGGAACGGCCGCCGGGTGTCGCTGACTCCGTTTTCGATCGAGTCGCGCGAAGTGGCGTTGCCGTTGGAGAATCCGCTGTACAAAGCCGGCCGCGAATTGGGTGTCTTGCGACGCGAAGCGTTCGAATGGACCGGCGATTCAGCGCGTCCGGGGCCGCCGATCACGCTGGAAAATGCCGCGGCCGACAAGGCGCTTGTGACGGAGGTCGCGACGCTGCGGCTGGGCGAAGTGTTGTTAGCGGCCATTCCGGGCGAGCTTTATCCCGAACTGGTTACCGGCGCGATCCAAACGCCGGCCGATCCCGCAGCCGGCTTTCCCAGAGGCGCTGACCGAGCCGCATGTGGCCGGCATGATGGGCGATCGACGCCTTGGCTGCTGTTCGGGTTGGCGAACTGACGAAGTGGGCTACATCATCCCGCGCCGGCAATGGGACGAGCGACCGCCGTTCGCTTACGGACGAAGCAAGTCGCAGTACGGCGAGATCAACAGTTGCGGCCCGGCCGTCGCGCCGCTGTTGATGCGAGCGCTACGCGATTGCGTGGACGGCGTTTCGAAGTGATTCGAGCGAGACGGCCTTTGGAGTGCTCCGCCTTGTCGGAGCTTTCTCTTCGCGACGCGAGTTCGGGTTGGGTCGTCGAATGTTCGACCAAAAGAAAGCGGCGATGAATCGCCGCACTCCAAAGAGTTTACTGAAACGACGGACCGATTCGCACGTCGCGATACCAGACATGCGTGCTGTGGTTCTGCAAACCGAGGAAACCGCTTCGCAGGCGTTCGGCGATTTGCGGGAACGTCTCCTCGCTGGCTTCGACAATCACCACGCCGTTGTGCAGCACGCGATACTTGTCCGCTTGGCAGTCAATCTCTAGCGAATTCCATTCGCCGGGCGGATGGCCAACGTGCTCGGTCGACGGCGCGATCGCATACAGGCTGCCGGTGTACTGGTACGGCTTCAGCTTGCTGTACTTTTCGGCCGCGTCGTCCAACACTTGAATCTCGATGCCCGCGTCCTTGCCGTGGTGCGATCCGCTTTCCGGCACGCGGATGTAGACGCCCGAATTGCCGCCCGATTGCAGCTTGTATCGCAACCGCAGATTGAAGTCGCCGAACTGCTCCTGGCTGCGCAGCCACGGTCCCTTCTGGCCATTGCACATCAACAAACCCTGTTCGACGCCCCAGCACTGCGCCGCATCGCCGCCGGCGCCTTCCCAACCGGTCAGGTCCTGGCCGTTAAACAGCGAACGATGCGTTAGCTCGGTGATCGCGATGTCTTTGAATTCATACTGACCGCCGCCGGGCACCTCGACCTGAATCGCAATGAAACCCTCGGTCGCTTCGATGCCATCGGTCTCCCAAGCCGGTTGGCCGTTGATCTTCATCGAGGCTCGATCGCCCACCACGGTCAACTGAATCTGATTCCACTCGCCCGGCTTGATCAAACCGGTGCTGCGACCTTTGGGAAAGCCGATCAAGTTGCAATCGTCGCCTTGCTTCAGATTCACCTGGTAACGCTTCGGCCACGGCTTGCCATCGGTCGGCAGATCGCAGCGGAAGTAGATGCCCGAGTCGTATTCGGATTCGCGTCGCGGACGATAGCTCAGCTCCAGGACGAAGTCGCGATATCGATGCTCGCCGCGCACCAAACCATCGCCGTCCTGAATCACCAGCAGCCCGTCTTCCACGCCCGCTTGGCAGCCTGTCACGATCCAGCCGTTCAAGTTCTCGCCGTTGAACAGCGTTTGGCGAAAGCCCTGATCCTCGGCGCCGGCGACCGCGGCCAACGCGGCAAGGAAACAGATCGATCCGAACGTTTGCAACAGGTGGGTCTTCATCGCAATGGTTTCCTTGGCGAGGCGGGACAACGAACAGGCAGGCGGGCCTATCATGGTCGCGTGATGAGTCGATTTCAAGGGTTCGCCGCTCGTGTCGTGTTGATCGAAGTCAACGGCCGAAGTCAACGGCCTTCGCGGTCGACAGGGCTCGGTCGCATCTACGGCACGAACAAAAACTCGTTGCTGTTGAACAGCACGCGGCAAAGCGGCTCGAGACCATGTTGGTCCACTGTTCTTCGGCAAGCAGCCTGCTCCGCATCGCTCGGCTCGCGACCGCACGTCAATGCGAAGGCCCTCGCCACTTGGCCGTCAACGTCCGACGCCTCGCTCCGAATCCGTTCGGCAAACGCGGCCGCGCGATCCATCACGAATTGGCTGTTGAACAGATTCAAAGCCTGAATGGCCGTCGTCGACTGGCTACGGACCGGCATCGCTTGTCCCGCGTCGGGACAGTCGAACGCGCCGAACACCGGCACCTTTTCCATCCGAATTTTGTGCTGGTAAATCATCCGACGCAGTTCGTTCGGGCCAAAGTTCTCGACCGGCGGAAAGCCGTTCAGACCGCCTCGCGTCTGAAAGAAATTGAAGCCGGGGCCACCCATTTCCAGATTCAACTCGCCGCTGATCGCCAGCATCGAGTCGCGAATCGCCTCGGCCTCCAAGCGCCGAGTCGGATAGCGCCACAGCAGACGCACGTCGCCGTCCACTTCGGCGGCCGTTGGTTCGATCTGACCGGATTGCCGATAGGTGGCCGACAACACGATCAACCGCTGCAAATGTTTGATCGACCAACCGCTGTCGATGAACTCGCTGGCCAGCCAGTCCAGTAATTCGGGATGACTCGGTCGCGCTCCGTTCACTCCGAAGTCGTTCGGCGTGTCGACCAATCCGCGGCCGAAGTGATATTGCCAAATGCGATTGACCATCACGCGAGCGGTGAGTGGATTGTCGGGCGAGGCGACCCAGTCGGCCAATGCCAGCCGTCGATCCTGTTCGGGCGTGTCCAACGCGGCCGTGTTCGATTCGGATGACTCCAGCGAAACGTTCGCAAACAACTCTGGCACGCGCGGTCCGATCCGGTCCAAACGCTGCTCGGGATCGCCGCGTCGCAACACATACGTCTCGTCCGGTTTGCGAAACTTGCCGCTGAACGTTAGACGCGGCTGTTCTAGCTCGGCCTTCCGTCGCTCCAACTGCGATCTCGGCCACGATCGTTGGCACATCGACATCTTGCTGCTGGCCATGTCATGAGCAAGTGATTCGGATCGTGCGGCGTGCCGATTGGCAAGCGATCTTCGTGCGAGGCGACGGGCCGCCACTGCTGGCCGTCCAGCGACACGTCGATGCGATACCGCACCGGCAATCGATCCGGAAATTTGCCACAGGACGCGCCCCCAAACGACGCGATCGACTTCGGTGACCGTCGGCAGCTCGATCTGCACCCAACCGCCGTCAGTATTGATCGGAAATCCAGCTATGGTCATTGCCATAGAGGCCGTCGTTAATGTGACGGAGTTGATGGATGCCGGTTTCCGACACGTTGCCGGACGAGGTGGCGACGGACCCTTGCGACGCCAAAGCCACGTTCTTCGTGGGTCGGCCGCCGAGTAAATTTCCAACTCATCGAGACACGGTTGGTGTCGGCTTTCGTCGTCGATCGTCGCCTGTGCGTCGTGAACCTACGAACTTGGCCGCCGGCCGCGAATCGTTCGACATTTTGCAGCGGGCCAACCGGCCGGGCGAAAGTGCGGCAGCGACTTGCCCGGACTCGGCCGCTCGCCGTTCGATGCCCCAGCATTCGACAATTCCTGCCCGCGGCACTTCGCTGCAACACACCGCATCGGCCGTGATACCCGTGCCTGTTTCGCCGCCGCAACACTACCTTGGAATCGGGCGAGAACGAAACGACGCCCACATCCAACAGCCCGCTCCACTGCGGCGTCTTCGGTTTCGCCGTCGCTCACACCGGCTGGCAATACTGATCGACGCGGGCCAATTCGGCGCTGATCGTTCCGCGTCGTCAGTGATCGCCATCTCGCGTCCAGCACATAGCGAGCACGGCGTATGCACGCCGTTGCCATGCACGCCCCACGAAATCCACAGCCGATATTCGCCGGCGACTCCAGGTTGTAAGTCATCACATTCTTGTCCCGCGACGTTGTTCCACCAGGTGTAAGCCCCGCCGCTGAGATTGCCGATGCGATTCGATCACCCACGTCGTCGCGATATCTTCGCATGCGCTTCGTACCCGCCGGATTCTGTCCCGGGCCGTTCGGCGTGACCAGCTTCGTGACGTGACTCTCGTCGGCTTCGTCGATCAACAACGTCTGGCCCGCGAACGCCGGTGGCTCGAGTTGGCTTAACCGGTGCTGTAGTTCCGCGATCCGCGGCGCCAGTTCGGCGGCCCGTGCCAAGTTCGCTTTTCGAGCCGCGTCGTCGATCGGCCGATCGCCGTACTCGACGCCGGCGAAGAACGCCTGCATCGCGTAATAGTCTTGCTGCGAAATCGGATCGAACTTGTGATCGTGGCATCGAGCACAGCCGATCGTGAGGCCCAGCAGAGCTCCGCCCGCGCCGACGATGATCTCGTCCAAAGCGTCTTGGCGAGCCAACCGTTTCGACTCGTCGTCCTTGCCGATCTGACCCGGCAACAGCACCGCTCCGGCCACCAGAAAACCGGTGGCCGCATCGGCCTGCATCGCGTCGCCCGCCAATTGCTCGCGGATGAATTGGTCGTAGGGCGTATCTTCGTTGAACGAGCGAATCACGTAGTCGCGGTACGGCCAAGCGTTGTCGCGCGGCGTATTCACCTCGAAACCGTGCGTATCCGCATATCGAATCACGTCCAGCCAGTGTTGCGCCCATCGCTCGCCGTAGCGTGGACTATCCAGCAATTGCTCGACAACCCGCGCGTAAGCGTCCGGCCGTTCGTCAGCCTGGAAAGCCGAGACCTGCTCGGGCGTTGGCGGCAAACCGATCAGGTTGAAGTACACGCGTCGCAGCCAACTCGTGCGATCGGCTTCGGGCGAAGGCGCGAGTCCGTGCTCGGCAAGTCGCGCCAAGATGAACCGATCGACCTCGTTGCGAGCCCACTCGGCTCTGACGCGGTCACCGCCGGCCCGGTCACCGTTGGCCAACTCGGGCAATGCCGGTCGCCGAATCGGTTGAAACGCCCAATGCAGTCGCTTATCGGGCAGCACCACGGCATCCACACCGTCCGGCCACTTCGCGCCGGCCGCGATCCAAGCCGTCAGCGTCGCGATCTCCTGTTCCGACAGTCGCTCGCCCTCGGGCGGCATTCGCGTATCGGCGTCATCGTCGCGAACAAACTGCATCAGCGGGCTTTTTCGCGGATCGCCAGGAATGATGTTCGGCGCCCAGCCATCGCCGCCTTCCAACGCGGCCGCCTTCACGTCCAGCCGCAATCCGCTCTTCTGCTTCTCCGGTCCATGGCACTCGTAACAATGCCGCTCGAAAATCGGCCGCACGTCGCGTACAAAATCCACGGTGTCTTCAGCGGCCGAGACACTGGCGAAACACAACGTAACGAAGCTGCCAAGCAGTACTGGTTTCCACATCATTCCAACACGCCGCAAACACGCTGGCGGCACAGCGGTTAAGGAACGGTCCGCAATTGACTTACCGTTGAAGCGGAACGGCGCGAGCCGTCTGGTGTCGCGAAACTGGCGGCCGTGCGCCCAACCGCTACAAACGATTCGGCAAATTACTTACGGACGAGTCCTAAGGAAAGAAAACGCTCGAATCAACCACGAGCTTAGTCGTAGCGATCGCCGCAGTGCAACTGTGCGCGACGTGCCATTCCAAGCGAAACGTAGCCGCTTGACACTGGCGCGCCGGTCCGCCACAATCGAACGCTCGACGAACTCCAGCACGCAGATGCCTTTCCAGCGAGCTCTCCGGCATGGTTGCAACGGCCGACGAAAAGCGCCACGCGGCGAAGATTACGAAGATTCTGGCTCGCGACTATGGCGACGCCGAGTGCGCGCTGATTCACGACAGCCCCTTTCAATTGCTGATCGCCACGATCCTGTCGGCTCAATGCACCGACGAACGCGTGAATATCGTCACGCGGCACATTGTTCGCCAAATACCCGACGGCCTCCGATCTGGCGTCGAGTGCTTGCCGCAACCGAAGCTGGAGAAGGAAATCCAAGAGCACGGGCTTCTTTCGCAACAAAGCCAAGAACATCAAAGCCTGCTGCCAAGCGCTGGTGGATCAATACGACGGCCAAGTGCCACCCGATCTGGACGCCCTGGTCGAGCTGGCCGGCGTCGGTCGCAAGACGGCCAACGTCGTGATGGGAACGGCGTTTGGCGAACCGACCGGCGTTAGGTGGTCGACACCCATGTTGGCCGAATCACGCGGCGATTGGGACTGGGACTGAACAGACCGATCCCGGTTAAAGTCGAACGCGATCTAAGGTGGCAATTGCCGGCCAAGGAATGGATCAACTTTTCGCACCGTTTGATCCATCACGGACGACGCGTGTGCAAGGCCCGTAAGCCGTTGTGCGAGCAATGTTCGCTGAATCATCTCTGCCCGCGCATCGGCGTGGAAAACTAGCCGCGCCGCTCACCCCACGAGGAACGACGCTCATGATTCTGTCCGGCGAGGAAATTCGCAAGAATCTCGGCACCAACATCAAGATCGATCCGTTCGATCCCGAGCGGCTGAATCCGAACAGCTACAACCTGTCGCTGCACAACGAGCTGCTCACCTACGAAGAAGTGGTGCTCGACATGCGTCAGCCAAACCGGGTGCGGCGGTTGACCATTCCCGATAGCGGCTTGGTGCTCAGCCCGAATCAGCTTTATCTGGCCCGCACGGTCGAGCGAACCGAAACGCACGGCTTCGTGCCAATGATCGAAGGCCGCTCGTCGATCGGCGAACGGTTGTTCGTCCACGTCACGGCCGGGTTCGGCGACGTCGGATTCTGCGGCTACTGGACCCTGGAAATGTTCGCCGTTCAACCGGTGCGGATTTATCCCGGCGTGCAAATTTGCCAGATCATCTATCACCAGGTGGAAGGCGACATCCGCGAATATCAAAGCGACAAGTACCAGCACAACCAGGACATTCAACCGAGTTTGATGTTCAAAGAGCTGAACCCGGACGCCCAGCCGCACGATCCACAGTTGCGATTCACGTTCGGCGGGCATATTTTCGCCGCCATCGTGCTGGCGGATTCGGCCGATTAGTTCGGCAACGCGGCGCGGGTCGACCGGCTGGTGGACTTGGCGATCCCGTTTGAATTCGCTGCCGATGATGAAGCCGTTGGCCAGCGGCAGAAACGCTTCCACATTGGCGGTGCTGACGCTGCTTCCAACCAGGATCGGCATTCCTGCGACGCTTCCTCACGCGAGTGACATCGGCCAAACCGGCCGGCGTTCCTGTCGCCGCCGGTGACGATCAACGCATCCGCGCCATTGCCCACCAGATCGGACACCTCTTCTTCGGATCGGCCGAGCCGCCAAGCGCGGAATGCTTCACATTCACATCGGCCAGAATCAGCACATGACCGGCATTCAACATTCGCCGCTCGCGCAACAAGTCGTGCGCGATCCCTTCGATGATGCCTTGATCCGTGACGCGAGCTCCCGACAACACATTCACGCGAATGAAGTCCGCTCCAATCGCAGCGGCAATAGCCAGAGCGCTCAGGCCGTCGTTGCGAAGCACGTTGATTCCCAGCGGCGCTTCAAATCGCTCGCGCACCGCTACGCCGATCGCGGTCATCGCGGCCACGGTATGAGCCGCCACGCGGCGTGGAAAGAACGGCACGTCGCCGAAGTTCTCCAGCATCAGCCCGTTCACGCCGCCGGCCAACAGAGTGTCGGCGTCTTGCAACACCGCTTCGCGAATCTGGTCCAGCGAACGTTCGCCCCGCGGCGCTCCGGGCAACGCCGGCAGGTGCAACATACCGATCACGGGATGCGAGATGGATTTCCAAACGGACAACATGGTTTCGCCGCCAGGTGATTGTCAAAGTGAGCAGGGAGACGGCATCATAGCATCCTTGCCGCCCGCCAACGCGAAACGAGGATCGCATCAACCATGCCCGTCGAACGAATTGAAACCCTCCGCGATCCGCGGCTGGATGTGTATCGCGACGTGCGGCAAGCAAACCTCACGCGGTACTCGGGCCGCTTCATCACGGAAGGCCGGCTAGTCACCGAGCGGCTGCTGACGAGCGACTACGAAGTCGAATCGGTGCTGGTCGACGACCGCAGCGCCGCCAATCTATTGCCGCTGATTCCCGCCGGCACCACCGTGTATCAAATTCCGCATGAATTGGTCGACGAGCTGGTCGGGTTCCATTTTCATCGCGGCGTGATGGCGTGCGGTCGACGGCGGCCGTTCGCGCCGCTGGAATCCGTCGCCGCCGCTTGGCCAGCGCGAGCCACGATCGTCGTGGCTTGCGGCGTGATGGACCCCGAAAACTTGGGCAGCATCATTCGCAGCTCGGCGGCATTCGGCGCCGATGCCTTGCTGCTCGGCCCCAGTTGCGCCGATCCATTCAGCCGCCGAGTGCTGCGAGTCTCGATGGCGGCCGCCCTGCGGCTAACCATGATCGAATCGTCGGATCTGGTCGCCGATCTGCAACGCCTGCGAGAGCAGTGGCAAGTCCGTTTCGCGGCGACCGTGCTCAGCGACTCGGCCACGCCGTTGGAACAAGCCACGCGCGGCGAACGCTTCGGACTCGTCTTCGGCAGCGAAGGCTACGGCCTGCCCGCCGAAGTCGCCGCGGCTTGCGACGATCAAGTCACCCTGCCGATGCGACTAGAAACCGATTCCCTCAACGTCTCCGTCGCCACCGGCGTGTTTTTATATCACTTCACCCACGTCGCCGTCACTAACAATAAGACGGCTGCAGACAACTAAGTCGACCTACCATGCGCCGAAAATCGACATGTAGATTGCCGTGCCAATCAATCCTACGCCAGCGACCAATCGGATGATGGAAGTAACCATCGCCGCCCCACCGGACAACTCTCGACCATACTTACCGCGTGTCTTGCCTGCTTTCAGACCAGTAATTCCGAAATACAGAAGCGCGATTCCAAGAACGCCGAAAATCAGGCCGAGCACAAGTGGGTTTTCGCGCAGCCATTGATTTGTCGGGCTATTACGGTCGGCCAGCAGAACAATTGAAAACATATTCTGGAATCCCACGGATCGATTTGGTGAACTTAGTTTATCGTGACGAGTGTGTTAATTATAAGAGCTTGTTCTGAAAACGCTTCAACTAGTCTTTGATTTGCCCGGTGGCGGGCCATTGAAAACAGATGCCGTACCCATCGGGATCTTTCAGGTATAGCTTGTTTCATACCATACGGCCTGACGACGGGAGGCCTCAACGGCAAAGCCGCGGCATATGAGGAATTGTACATTGTATCGACGTGCGGAGTTTCAATGAACAACCGCGTATCGCCGTGATGTCCGTTCCGCACTTCATTAGGAATCGCCGGGCGTGAATCCGACTCGAACATCGTGTTCAGCATTAACTGCGCGGCGTTACATTTAAGCTACACCCATCGCAACTGTCACCGGGGGACGATTGCTGGACGACTTCAAAACCAAGGACATCGCGATAGAAAGCCAGCGATAGGGGCATGTCGAACACTTGGAGCAGCGGGCACAGACTATGGATTTCTGGAGGCGTCATGGCGAAGGCTTATCTTGGTCCTCGTTGGGTGTGAAGACGCATGTGGACCTTAAGCGATCTATCTAAGTTTTATTGTGGATGACAAGCAGTGTGTGGCCGATGGGAGTTTATCGTGTCGCGGAACTAAATGAGTACAAAGTCCCCATCCCGAAAGTCGATTGTGCGCCCCTGCAATTCCGGCGCTACTTCGCGATCGACAACGATGGGAATCCCTTGCGACTGGCCGATCCAATCTCGGCCGTCGGCCAAAGCGAAGTCGAACTGAATGGTCACTTTGCGATAGGCTGCAATGTCGGGTGTCACGCGAACCACCACGTCGGGATCGAATCGTCCCGCCTTGTGCCGCTTTCGGATTTCGTCGATCGCGGCGTCCGTCAGATCAACGACGTTACCGAAATGATCCGACAGTGAATGGGCCATCCTGCTGCCAGCGTCCCTGAATTGCGACCCAACGGCAGTAAGGGTACCGTGGCCAGCACGGTAATGGGAAATCTGGCTTCCGCAGTTGTTGCATAGATGCGTTCGCCGCTGTCTTTGCTTGGCGACGGGAATGCCATACAGATGAAAGTATCGCCTGATTAGCATGAACCCGCAACTGTACAGCACTGGGGACACGGAAATTGTCCCGTGCCCTCGTTAAGATCGCGGTTGTAGTAGCCAAATGGATCATCGTTGCCTGCTCGTTTATGACAAGCGACGTTGTATCTCTCTAGTAGGTTTGGCTGTCAATCTTTCGCGGTTGCGGAGACGCCGTACCGTTCGCGTGAGCCGCGGCTCGAATGCGGACGGCGGGTATCGTAGGTTGGATTCGTCAGGCCAACCCCATCGCTAACGGTCGTGCCGCTCTGCTTGCTCGCTGGGCCGTTCGCTCGCTGCTGGATACCTCGGGCGACAGTTAGCGAGCGGACAGTGCGGTTGCCTGATTTCTGATTAAGGCGGATAACTTCCCGTTAGCCAAAAAAGGAACTCCGCGCTGTGACATTGCCGGCGTCGTTCAGGTGTCGACGACGCAACGCATTTACAACACGGATGTTACGACCAATAAATTGGCTGAAACGGTCGATTGAAGCAATGCAAGCTGCCATTGTGCAGTGCGAGCTGCCATTACGGCAGTGTAAAATGCGATTGAAGTGATGTTACATCCAATTGAATTGATGTAACGTTCGATTGCGCGCGTGTAAGCTGCCATTGTGGCAGTGTAAGTGCTCGCGTTGAATAATGCGAGCTGCCATTGTGGCAGTGTATAAATGCCGTTGAAGCGATGTAAGATGCCGTCGCAGTGTGTAAGACGCCATTGAATGGCGGTCATGGCGACTTTAGCTTGCTCGCGATGGCGTTATGATGGCGCTGGTTTGCTGGGGCTCGCTTCGCTCGATCCCAGGCACGCTGTTTCTCGAACGTGCAGGTCTCCCGACCTCGCCGAAATCTCCGACCGCAGGTTTCCCCGCACCGCCTGGAGACCTGCGGTCAAAGACGTGCGGGGTCGGGAGACCCGCGCAATGTTGGCAGCGGAGTAAGTGCAACGTCTTGCGTCTGGGGGCTCGCTTCGCTCGATCCCAGGCACGTCTGCTTTCGTTGCGGCGATTTCCCCTCGCGGGTTCGGCAATTAGCCTGCTAGGATGGCTCGGCGAATCGGGGTGTTCGTCGCGACCATGGGAGATCGACGATGGGAGTCACGTTGTTGTTATTGTTGGGCTTGGTGTTCGTGCTGGTCGCGGTGATTGCCGTGGTGGCGTTGTTGGTGTTGATGATCGGGCGGCGCGACGAGCGGCGTCGGGAACCTTAGCGGATTGACGGGAATCGCATGTCGGAACCGAAGCGGTTGTATATCGAAACGGTCGGCTGCCAGATGAACATGCTGGACAGCGAAATGGTGGTGGCCAGCTTGCGCAAGCAGGGTTACGAGCTGTGTTCGGACCCGCAGCAGGCCGACACGATTCTGTTTAATACGTGCAGCGTCCGGCAACACGCCGAGGACAAAATCTATAGCCAGCTGGCAAGCTGCGGGTGACGAAGCAGCGGCATCCGGACAAGGTGATCGGCGTGATGGGCTGCATGGCTCAGAAGGATCAACAGTTGATCTTCGAGCGGGCGCCGTATGTGGATCTGATCGTCGGGCCCGGTCAGTTGCAGCAGGTGCCCGAGCTGATCGCGAAGGTCGAGGCAGGCGGCGGACGGCAACAGGCGCTGAGCTTGGGGCGGCGCGACGGAGCTCAGGAGGAAATTCGTCGCAGTCACGAGTCGTTCGATCCGCTGCGCGATCCGACGATGCGGCCGACGCCGTTTCAGGCTTATCTGCGGATTCAGATCGGTTGCGACAAGTTCTGCACGTACTGCATCGTGCCGATGACTCGCGGGCCGGAACAAGGTCGGCCGCCCGAGCAGATCGTGGCGGAGGCTCGAATTTTGGCGGATCAAGGATGCAAGGAGATCACGCTGCTAGGCCAGACCGTGAACAGCTATCGCTATCGGTCGGGCGAGCAAACGACGCGGCTGTCGGACTTGTTGGGTCAATTGCACGAGATCGACGGCCTCCTGCGTTTGAAGTTCGTGACGAACTATCCGAAAGACATGACGGACGACTTGCTGCAAGTGATTCGCGATCTGCCGAAGGTTTCGCCGTACTTGCACGTGCCGGCTCAGAGCGGATCGAACGAGATGCTGCGGCGGATGAAGCGCGGCTACACGATCGAAGAGTATCGCGACATGATGCAGCGGATTCGGGCGACGGTGCCGGACGCGGCGGTGTCGAGCGATTTCATCGTCGGCTTCTGCGGCGAGACGGAGGAGGATTTCCAGCAGTCGGTCGATCTGGTGCGCGAATGTCGGTTTAAGAACAGCTTTATCTTCAAGTACAGCGTGCGGCCAGGGACGCGCGGGGCCGAGATGTTCGAAGACGACGTGCCTCAGGATGTGAAGCAGCGTCGCAACAACGAGCTGTTGGCCGTGCAGGACGAGATCAGCGAGCAGGACAACGTGGGCTTCATCGGCCGAACGGTCGAGGTGTTGGTGGAAGGCCCGAGCAAGCGGGCGGTGCGGCAAGGCCAAGAGGGGCCGCAAATTCAATTGACGGGTCGCACGCACTGCGACCGCATCGTGGTGTTCGACGGCAATCCGCGGCAGGTTGGCGAGCTGTTGCCGATCACGATCTACGAGGTGACTCCGCACACGCTGATCGGCGAAGTGGTGACGCAGCATTGCGGGCCGGAAGTGTTCGGCTTGCAGTTGGCGTAGCTGGCCCGGCCGTGCGCTTCGGATTTAGTCTGAATGACTGTCCGATTGGTCGTTTAATCGCGCGGCCAACGGCCCGCACGCCAATTCGCGCAGCCCGTTGGGCGCCGCGCGGCCCGCTGGGCACGCGGTTAGACGAGTAACAATTGCGGGCCAACTCCTTGGCTTCAGCATTCCCTGCGGCGGTCTTAAAGCCGGCGTCTTTTCTGGCGGCGATCGCGAAATCCTGGCGTCCTTCCGCTTCATCGCCTGTCGTTTATCATGCGAAAGCCGCTTGGGCAGGCGATTTCTTTGCGTCCGCAGGCGGTTGTCGATCCGTGCTCATTCATCTCGCGGGAGAAACGCTCGCCCATGTTTTCCAGACTTTTGGTGGCCAATCGCAGCGAAATTGCCATTCGCGTGTTTCGCAGCGCTCATGAGTTGGGGATTCGGACCGTGGGCATTTATGCCTACGAGGATCGTTATGCGTTGCACCGCTTCAAGGCCGACGAGGCTTATCAGATTGGCGTGCCGGGCGAGCCGATTCGATCGTATCTGGACATTCCGGCGATCGTGGCTTTGGCCAAGCATTACGAGATCGACGCGATTCATCCGGGCTACGGATTCCTCTCGGAGAACCCCGAGTTCGCCCAGGCTTGTGGCGAAGCGGGGATTGCGTTCGTCGGCCCGCGCGTGGATACGCTGAGGATGTTGGGCGACAAGATCAGTGCGCGGAAGATCGCTCAGCAAGCGGGCGTGCCGGTGTTGGGCGGCAGCAGCGAACCGATTGCCGAGCCGGCCGAAGGCTTGAAGCTGGCCGAGTCGTTGGGCTTTCCAGTGATCTTAAAGGCGGCTCACGGCGGCGGCGGTCGCGGGATGCGGATCGTGAAGTCGCCGGGCGACTTTGCCGAGGCGTTCGAGCAAGCTCAACGCGAATCGCAGAACGCGTTCGGCAGCACCGACGTGTTTGTCGAGAAGCTGATTTCGCGGGCTCGACACATCGAAGTCCAGTTGTTAGGCGACAAACACGGGAACTTGGTGCATTTGTACGAACGCGACTGTTCGGTACAACGGCGGCATCAGAAGGTGGTCGAGATCGCTCCGGCCCCGACGTTGGATCGCCATGTGCGCGACGGGCTGTGCGAAGCGGCCTTGGCAATCGGCCGCGAAGTGCAATACGAGAACGCGGGAACGGTCGAGTTCCTGGTGGACGCGGATACGAACGAGTTTTACTTCATCGAAGTGAACCCGCGGATTCAAGTGGAACACACGGTGACCGAAACCGTGACCGGCGTGGATATCGTCAAGTCGCAGATTCTGATCGCTCAGGGCACGCCCTTGGACGATCCGCATATCGGATTGGGTTCGCAGAGCGAGATTGCCACGCACGGTTATGCGATTCAGGCTCGCGTGACGACCGAAGACCCGGCGAACGGTTTTCTGCCGGATTACGGCCGGGTGACGCATTATCGTTCGGCGGGCGGTTTGGGGATTCGGTTGGATGCGGGCACGGCGTTCTCGGGCGCGGTCGTGTTTCCGTATTACGACTCGCTGTTGGTGAAGGTGACGGCGTGGGCTCGGCGATTCGACGACGCTTCGCGGCGGATGGAGCGGTGTCTGCAAGAGTTTCGGATTCGCGGTGTGAAGACCAACATTCCGTTCCTCATCAAATTGATGATGCACGACCAATTCGTGAAGGGACTTTGCACGACGCGATTCATCGACGACACGCCCGACTTGTTCCAGTTCCCCGTGCGACGCGATCGAGCCACGAAGCTGTTGAACTACATCGCCGACACGATTGTGAACGGCAATCCGTATGTGAAGGGTCGCCCGGTCGCTCAGCGCCGCGCGGCCGCGCCGGTTCCGTCGGTCGATGTGCGGCAGAAGCCGCCCGAGGGAACGCGCGATCGGCTGAAGTCGCTGGGGCCGCGGAAATTTGCCGACTGGGTCCGCGAGCAGAACCGGTTGTTGCTGACTGACACCACGTTTCGCGACGCGCATCAATCGCTGCTGGCCACGCGGCTGCGCACGCACGACATGGTGAATATCGCCGAGGCTTACGCGCACTTGGCTCACGAATTGTTTTCGATCGAGATGTGGGGCGGAGCGACGTTCGACACCTCGATGCGGTTCTTGGGCGAGAGTCCTTGGCAACGGTTGACTCAGTTGCGCGAGCGGATTCCGAATATCTTGTTTCAGATGTTGCTGCGAGCCTCGAACGCCGTGGGCTATACAAACTATCCGGACAACGTGGTGGAAGCGTTTGTCGAGGAAGCGGCCGACGCGGGGATCGATGTGTTCCGCATCTTCGACGCGTTGAACTGGCTGCCGAACATGAAGGTGGCGATGGAAGCGGTTCAACGCACTGGCGCGATCTGCGAGGCCGCGATTTGTTACACCGGCGACATTTTGAATCCGGGACGCACCAAGTACGACTTGAAGTATTACGTGCAACTGGCCAAAGAGCTGGAACGTATGGGGGCGCATTTCCTGGCAATTAAGGACATGGCCGGGCTGTGCAAGCCGTTCGCGGCTCAGAAGTTGGTCAGCACGTTGCGGCAGGAGATCGGCATTCCGATTCATTTCCACACGCACGACACGGCCGGTTTGCAGTCGGCGTCGATCTTGGAGGCTTCCGAAGCGGGGTTGGACGTGGCCGATGCGGCGATGGCGCCGTTTTCTGGCGGCACGTCGCAGGTGAACTTGAACACGCTGGTCGAGTCGCTGCGCTATACGGATCGCGATACGGAATTGCCCGGCAAGGATTTGGATGCGATCGCCGAGTATTGGCGATCGGTTCGCGAGTTTTACACGCCGTTCGAGAGTCCGACCTTGGCGGCCGGTTCGGATTTGTACGAACACGAGATGCCGGGCGGCCAGTACACGAATTTGTTCGAGCAGGCTCGGGCGTTGGGGTTGGCCGATCGCTGGTTGGAAGTCTGCCGGATGTACGCCGACGTGAATCAGTTGTTCGGCGACATCGTGAAGGTGACGCCGACCTCGAAGGCCGTGGGAGACATGGCGTTGTTCCTGGTGGCGAACGATCTGACGACGGCCGATGTGCTGGACACGCAGCGCGACATTGCTTTTCCGCAATCCGTGTTGGATTTGATGAGCGGGCGAATGGGACAGGTCGAGGGCGGATTTCCCGTCGAAGTGCGCAATCGCATTTTGCACGGCGAAAAGCCGGTCGAAGGACGGCCCGGCGCGTCGATGCCTCCGGCCGATTTCGCTGCGGCTGGCGAGAAGATCGCCAGCTTGCTGGATCATCCGCCGACGCGGCAAGACGAAGTCACTTATCTGTTGTATCCCAAGGTTTTCGAGGACTATCTCAAACGGCGGCAGAAGTTCGCCGACACCAGCGTGTTGCCGACCCCGATCTTTTTGTACGGCATGAACTCGGGCGAAGAATGGTCGGTCGAGTTGGAACCAGGCAAGACGTTGATTGCCAAGTTTCTGACGGTGAGTGAACCGCACGAAGACGGCAGCCGCACGGTGTTCTTCGAACTCAACGGCCAGCCGCGCGAGGTGTCGGTCGTCGACCATTCGCTAGAGCCGGAAGGCGCCAAGCGACTGACGGCGGATCCAAACAACCGCAACCACGTGGGAGCGGGTATGCCCGGCATGGTCGTGACCTTAGCGGCTCGCCCAGGCGATTCGGTCGAGAAGGGCCAAAAGCTGATCGTGCTGGAAGCCATGAAGATGCAAACGGCGATCGTCGCCGACCGCGATGGCAAGATTGCGGAAGTCTTCGTCAAAGCCGGCAGTCAGATACAAGCGGGTGATTTGTTGATGACGTATGAGGGGTGAGTGAACGAGTTGGTGCGCTTCATATGTCTTAATCTGCTAGCACCCACGAATCTCAAATCGCCATTGTGATTCGTTCGCCCGTTTGGCTAGACTACGCACTCGACGAATCCACGCAGGGACGCCGTAGGTTCCGCGTGACGCATTTACCCGGCACGGATCGTTGGGAGAAGACGTCATGTCCGCACACTCGCTTCGCTTTGTTCATGCGAGCGATCTTCATTTGGAAACCGCGCTCGGCGGTTTGCGCGCGATCCCCGATCATCTTCGCGATCTGTTGATCGAAGCTCCCTACGCGGCGGCTCAACGGATGTTCGAGACGGCCGTGTTGGAGAACGTTGACTTCCTTTTGCTGGCCGGCGATGTGCTCGACGCGCGGGCGGCCGGTCCGCGAGCGATCGCGTTTCTGCGCGATCAGTTCGAGATGCTGGATCAGAATGGCATCGCCGTCTATTGGATTGGCGGACGTAGCGAGATGAACGGACGCTGGCCGGAGACCGTGGCGTTGCCCGACGGGGTTCACATTTTTTCCAGCAACCGCGTCGAGGAAGTCTCGCACTTTCGCAACGACACGCCGATCGCCACCATTGCCGGGCAATCGTTCGACGGTCGGCTGGACATTCGGCCCGGCGAGTTTCGCGGCGAACGAGGCGGCCCGACTCATATCGCGCTGGCCTACGGGCATTGTCCCGAGGAAGGTATCGCCGATCAGCAAGTCACGTATTGGGCGCTTGGCAGCGAACACAATCGCCGCACGGTGACCAAACCACCCAGCGCCGCCCATTATTGCGGCGCGACGCAAGGCCGCTCGGTGCGCGAACCGGGCCCGCATGGTTGCCAATTGGTCACGATCACGGGCAGCGGCGAAGTGCGCGGCGCGTTCACGCCGACCGACAGCGTGCGATGGCGCATCGAACGACTGGGCGTGAAGGACAAGGCGACGTTCGACGACCTGCGAGCTCGGATGTCCGAGCGGCTGACGCATGTGATCGGCAAGGAGCCGGGGCAAACGCTGTTGGTCCGTTGGGTAATCGAAGCCAATGAATCGCTGGCCCGGCAGTTGGCGCGGCCGCGCGACTACAACGGCTTGCTGGACGAGTTGCGGAAAGAGTTCGGCATGGGCAAGTCCGCGGCTTGGAGCGTCGAGATCGAGGTAACTCCGCCCGATGAAGTCGCCGCCGATCGCTTCAACGAAGACACGATCTTGGGCGACTTTCTGCGAAGCGCCCGACAATTGCAAGACGATGACCGCCAGCCGCTCGCCATACAACAGTTGCTGGGCGACGATGACTTGACGCAACGTTGCGCCGAGATGCTGGCCGTGCGCGAACCCGACCTACGCCGCCGCGTGTTGCACGAAGCCACGCTGCTGGGATTGGATTTACTGACCGGAGAGGACGCCGCTTAGTTCCCGCCAAGCGACGTTGCAGGAGAGCTGGACGTGAAAATCACGGATGTACAAATCGACGGCTTCGGTGTCTGGAGTGGTCTGGCGATTGAGGATCTGTCGCAAGAAGTGACAGTCTTCTACGGCCCGAACGAAGCCGGCAAGACGACGCTGATGCAGTTCATGCGGACCGTCCTGTACGGCCTGTCCGACGAACGACGGACGCGGTATTTACCGCCCGTTTACGGCGGCGCGCCGGGCGGTCTGCTGCGCATGGGCGAGGACGACGCGATGTTCACCGTGCGTCGCCGATTGCCCGAAGACGACGACGATCATTCGCACGGCCACGTCGATGTGATCGGTCACGACGGACGCGTGCTTGGCCGAGCTCAGTTGGAAGCGTTGCTGTCGGGCATCGACGAATCGACGTTCAACAACGTGTTCGCCGTGGGGCTGCGCGAACTGCAAGAGCTGAACACGCTGAACGACACTGACGCCGCCGACCAGCTCTATAAGCTCACAACCGGTTTGGATCGTGTGTCGCTGGTCGACGTGATGCGCGAACTGACTGCCTCGCGCCGACGGCTGCTGGGCACGGGCGAAAACCAATTATCGCAGCTCGGCCGATTGATGACGCAGCGAGATCGACTGCGAGCCGAAATCGACGACTTGGCTCAGCGCGGCCAACGCTGGGCGCAGCTCTCCGCGCAGACCGTGCGGCTCAAGGCCGAAGTCACCGAACACGAAGAGCAAATGCGCTCGGTCGAACGCGACGCCAAATTGATCGAGACCGCCATCGTCGCTCGCGAACCGTGGCTGGAACGTCGGCGCGTGAATCACAAGATCGACGAACTCGGCAACATTCCCAAGCTGCCGCCCGACATCACGCGGCAGGTCGAGGATGTGAATCAGCGGATGGTGAAGCGCCGCGAACAGATGGGCGTCCTCCGTCGGCAGTTGCAAACGATTCGCGACGAAGGCAAGGCTCAGCCGATCAACCGCTTGCTGTGGGCCGCCAAAACGCGGATCGAAGCGGTCTGCGAGCACGGCCCGTGGATCGCGTCGCTGGAAGATCAAATCCGTCGGTTCGAGCCCGAAGTGGCGGCGCTCGAAGCCGAACTGCACTCGAAGTACGAAGAGTCCGGGTTACCGTCGGGCGTCAAGTACAGCGAGCTGCCCGACTTGTCCCGCCGCAGCTTGAACATGCTGCGCGGTCCGGCCAAACGCATCTACATGGAAGAGCGGCGGCTGAAGCAAATCCGTAACGAAAAGGCCACCGTCCAGCGCGAAGCGAACGAGATCAGCAAGCAACTCGTTTCGTCCCTGTCGGACCTGGGGCACGAGGATCTCGATTCCGCGATGGAAGCCGTCGGCGAACGGCTGAATGATTTGCGGCGGCGGATGAAGCTGCAAGAGCGGCTGGAAAAGATGGAACGCCACCGCCGCGAATTGGAAGACGACCACGAAGAACTGCTGGAAGCCCAAGTGCTGCCGATGCAGTCGATCGGCATCTTGGCCATTCCGTTTATCATCTCCTGCACTTGCTTGATGTCGTTGGTGCTCTGGGGCATCGATTCGGCGGGCGGCATCGTGTTGTTGGTGCTGGGCATGTGCGGGTTGATCGGCACGATGCTGCTCAAGCTGTGGATGGAACGCAACGCTCGCGAAGAGCTGGAAGAATGCGAACATCAACTGGAAGTGCTGGGCGAGCAGATTCAAAAGTCGAAGGAAGAACGCGACGACTTGGAGCGGCGGATGCCGTTGGGCGGCGGGCCGTTAGAGGTTCGCTTGAAGGCCGCTGAAGACGAGTTGGCTCGGCTGGAACGATTGCTGCCGATGGAAGCCGAACGCAAGGCGGCCATGCAGCGCGACGAAGCCGGCGACATGCGGACCGAGAAAGCCGCCGCGGCTCTTGAATCGGCCCACGAACGCTGGCGTCAGGCGCTAGAAGAAGCCGGCTTGCCCGAGACGTTGAACACCCGCCAAGTCCGCGAGTTGTCGCGCGGCTTTGAACGCATCGCCGAAGTGCAATCGCGGCTGGACAATCGTCGCGAGGAACTGCGTCAGCGCAAGAGCGACTTGGCCGCGATCACGTCGCGCATCAATCAATTGGTCAGCGAAACGGGGCTGCAAGTGAAGGCGGCCGAACCGCAGGGCCGGCTGCGCGAGTTGGCTGCGGCCGTGGCCGGACAGCAGCAAATGGTCGAACGGCGACGCGTGCTGAAAAAGCAGTTCACCGATCTGCGTCGCGGCGCTTCGCGTTGCCGCCGCGTGTTGGATCGGCTGGAACATCGTCGCAGCACGCTGCTGGCCTCGGTCGGCGCGGGGGACGAAAACGACCTGCGAGCGTTGGTCGAACGCGTGAAGAAGTACGAGGGGCTGGTCGAGGATCGCCATACGGCCGAACGCCAAATCACGGCGTCGATCGGGCCGCACTTCCGCCAGGAAGACGTGCTGCGACAGTTGGAAGATCACCCGCATCACGAGCTGGAACGGCGCCATGAGAAGCTGGAACAAGATCTCCGCGAACGCCAGGAGGCGCTCACTCAACTGCACCAACGCCGCGGCGAACTGAATCAAGAGATGAAGGCGCTGGCCGAAGACCGGCGGCTGGACCAAGCCCGCTTGGAACTGACGGTGGTCGACGAACAGATTGCCGAAGCGACACAGCGTTGGCGAGTGCTGGCCGTGACCGAGCTGATCCTGGAATCGGTCCGAGCGGTCTACGAGAAGGAACGCCAACCCGAGACCTTGCAGAAGGCTTCCGAATATCTGACGGCGCTGACGAACGGCCACTACCGCCGCGTTTGGACGCCGCTCGGCAGCGACCGACTGCGCGTGGATAACCACGAAGGCGAATCGCTGCCGGTCGAAGTGCTCAGCCGCGGCACGCGCGAAGCCGTCTTCTTCAGCTTGCGTTTGGCGCTCGTCGCCTCCTACGCCAAACGCGGCGCCGCGTTGCCGTTGGTGCTGGACGACATCCTGGTGAACTTCGACGCCAGCCGAGCGACGCTGGCCGCGCGAGTGCTGCGCGACTTCGCCTTGGAAGGGCACCAGATCATGATGTTCACGTGCCACGAACACATCGTGAAACTGTTCATGCAAACGCGAGCCGAGATTCGCACGCTGCCCGATCGCCACAACATGAACGGCGAACGATACCACGTCGCCTGGGAAGAGCCGGAGCCGATCGTCGAAGAAGAACCGGTCGCCGAGGAGGAAGTGTTCGAGGAGCCCGAACCGGAAGAAGCGGTCATCGAAGAACCTGTCGCTGAGGAACCGATCGAGCCCGTGCCCGCCGCGCCGCCGGCCCCGATCGCCTTCGCCGCGGTGATCGACGAACTGGACGATGACTGGCCCGAGGAAGCGCCGATCGAGGCGGCCGAGCCGGAGCCGTTCGTGCCGGTCGCCGACATCGAGGACGAAGTCGCGCCGCCGCCACCCACGCCAGTCGCCACCGCCGCCGACATCGAAGACCAGTGGCCCGACGAGGAGCAGCTCGCCCCGCGCGTGGCCGAACCGTGGGACGAGATCGACGAGTTCGAGGATCTGTACGAGGAAATCGAAGTCGAATCGCCGCCGGAGGAACGCGAACCCGCGCCGGTCTTCGCCGAACAGCGGCAAGAAGAATCCGATCCCGATCGCCTCTTCACCTGGGAACCCGCCCCCCGCTGGTCCGATCTCTGGCAAGACGAAGACGCCGCCTAGCGTCAAGCGGCTTTCCGTCCACCCGCAGTCGTAACGTGCCTGGGGTCGAGCAAAGCGAGCCGCGCGCTGTGCGCGGGTCTCCCGACCCCGCACGTCACACGCGCTGTGCGCGGGTCTCCCGACCCCGCACGTCTTTGACCGCAGGTCTCCAGGCGGTGCGGGGAGACCTGCGGTCGGAGATTTCGGCGAGGTCGGGAGACTCTGCCGAGCGCGCAGCCTGGGATCGAGCGAAGCGAGCCCCAGCAAACCCGCGCATAATCGCAACGCCATCGCGCGCAAGTTAAAGTCGCCCTGACAAGCCATTCAATGGCGTCTTACACGCGCGCAACGGCATCTTACATCGCTTCAACAGCACCTTACACTGCCGTAATGGCAGCTCACGGGCGTCAACGCGAGCTTACACTGCCTCAATGGCAGCTACCACGCTTCAATGACACGCGTTACACCGCCAATGGCAGCTTACAGCGCGCACCGAACGTTACATCAATTCACTGGATGTAACATCGCTTCAATCGCATTTACACTGCCGTAATGGCAGCTCGCACTGCCACAATGGCAGCTTACATTGCTTCAATCGACCGTTCCCACGAAATTAAATGCCGTAACGGCCCATCAATAAGCAAGTTACGTCAACGGACTCGTTCGACCATCGTCGCTACCGCGCAGCACCCGATTTTGGCTATCGGAAACAACCGCCCCATTGCCTTAATCGACTTGGCTGAGCCATTTCCGAGCAAACGCCAGGCCGCAAAGGCGAGGACGCCATCATCTCTTCGGCTTATCTGCCAAATGCGTCGGGCCATTTGTTGCCAGATCAGACCGGCGGCGATGAGGGCGAGGCCGGTCAGCCAGACTTGCTGCTCGGACCCAGAAAGCCAGAAAGGCGCAGGCGACGAGGCCCACGGCGGCAATCCACTTGGGATAGAGGCGCTCGCGGGCGTTCAATCGCAGAGCGGTGAGATTCGTCAGCGAATAGTAGATCAACACCGTGAAGCGAACGACCACGTGGCTTTCACGTCGCTGATCAACGTGAGACCGGCGGACCGCCAAGCCGACGAAGACGACGGCGGCGGTCGGTGAGGCGGTCGATTCGTTTAGTCGCCCGAGCAGCGGCGGCAAGTCGGCTCGCCGCCCCATTGCCAAAGCGACTCGCGATAGGCCCAGCAACAAGTTCAGCAGCACGCCGACCATCGCCGTCACGGCTCCGATCGCCACCACGACGCGAACGGCCGGCATGCCTTCCAAATCGCGGCGACCATAGCCAGCGGCGCCGATTCGCCACGGGTCGCTTCGGACAACGCCGGCGCGCCGACGCTGGCGATCGCCACCGCTCCGACCGCCATGTACAGCGTCATCGACACCAGCAGCGTGACGATGATCGCTCGGGGAATGTTGCGGCGCGGGTCGGTGATCTCCTCGCCCAAGGTCGCGATCCGCCCGTAGCCGGTGTAGGCGACGAACATCAACGCACACGCTTGCAGAAAGCCCGCAATCGCCGAATGGTCGGACGACACCGGAGCGAACAACGGCGTCAGATTTTGGCCGGCCGATTGCCAAGCGGCGGGAAAGCCCGCGGCCACAAACGTTGCCAGGGCCAGCAACGTGACGCTGACGATCGCGATGTTGACGGCGTTCGTGCGGCGAAGGCCGGCGAGCAGCAATCCGGTGAGAAGGATCACCGCGGCGAAGGCCACGGGCGCTCGACCGACTTGGTCGTCCAACTGCAACAGATTCAGTGCGTAGCCGGCGAATCCCAAAGCGGCCGTGGCGGCCGAGTGCTCTTGGCACACAAGAAAATCCAGCCGGCCGTGAAACCGAGTCGGGGCGAGAGCCAGCGATATCCGTACTCATACGTGCCGCCGCTGACCGGGCAATTGGCGGGCGAGCTGCGCGCTGCTCAGGCCGTTGCAAGTGGCGACGATCGCGGCGACGGCGATGGCCAACACCACGGCGGGCCCAGCCACCCGGCCGCGATCCCGATGCTGACGAACACGCCCGTGCCGACGATCGAGCCCCACGCACGCGCCGAACACGCCCACTTCTCGCGCCTTAGGGTCCTGGTGGCGGCGAACTTGGAGCTCGAAGCGGTCTTGTGGTCGTTGTTCATGGCGGCGAGTGTTCGGAGGGAAGGATGAGTTGAGTTGCATCGGATTGATTGGCTCGATACGTTAGCCAACCAACGACTAATGGTTTGTTTAATGACGGCTCCGTTCGTGTCACTCCGCCAGCCAACCGATAGGTCAATGTATGAAGTATCCGCCGCTTCGCAACTATGTCTCAGCGCGTGCGATTCGTTCTCGGGCGAACATCTGGATGTCGTCTCGCCGTTGGATGGATCGTTGTTGTCGCGCGTGCCGGCTTCGGATGCCGCCACGTTGGACGGCGCCGTCGCGGCGGCTCGGCGAGCTTTTCCAGAATGGTCGGGCCGCACGATCAAGGAACGGTCGCAGGTCTTCACGCCTATCGCCAACTGCTCGAACGCAACTTCGATCGCTTGGCCGAAATCGTCCACGAGGAGAACGGCAAGACGTTGGAAGAGGGTCACGCCGAAGTGGCCAAGGCGATCGAGGTGACCGAGTTCGCTTGTTCGCTGCCACAGTTGACGACCGGCGAAGTGTTGGAGGTGAGTCCGGGCATCGAGTGCCGCGTGCAGCACGCGCCGCTGGGCGTGGTGGCTTCGGTCACGCCGTTCAATTTTCCGATGATGGTGCCGCATTGGACCGTGCCGATCGCCTTGTGTTTGGGCAATTGTTTGATATTGAAGCCGTCGAGAAAGTGCCGCTGAGCCGCCGATTGGACCCGCGCGGCTGCTGGCCGAAGCGGGTTTGCTGCCGGGGCTTTCGTGTCGTGCATGGCGATCGCCGAGTGGTGGACGCAGACCCCACCATCCGGGAATCGCGGCCATGACGTTTGTGGGCTCGACCACCGCCGCGCGAAGCGTTTATGTGCGAGGCACGGGGAATGGCAAACGCGTGCTGGCTTTGGGCGGAGCGAAGAACCATTTGGTCGTGTTGCCCGACGCGGATATCGAACAAACGGCCATCAACGCGACGGCTTCGATGGCTTGATGCGCGGGCCAGCGTTGCATGGCGGCGGCTTCGATGTTGGCCGTGGGCGATGTCGATCCAATCATTCGGCAGATTTGCGAAGAAGCTCGGCGAATGACGGCGAGAATCTCGGGCCGTGATTTCGCTGGAAGCAAGCAGCGGATCGAGCGATATATCGGCGAGGCCGAAGCGGCGGGAGCTCGTGTTCTGGTGGACGGGCGGGGCGCGACGGTGCGTGGTTGCGAGGGTGGCTTTTACGTCGGTCCGACCGTGATCGACAACGTGCGGCCGGAGATGAAGATCGCTCGCGAGGAAGTCTTCGGCCCGGTGCTGGCGATCATTCGCACTGGCAGCATCGACGAAGCTTTGGCGATCGAGAACGATTCGCCTTACGGCAACGCGGCGGCCGTTTTCACTCGCGATGGCGAAGCGGCTCGGCGCGTGGCCGAGCGTGCGAGCGCCGGCATGATCGGGGTAAACATCGGTGTGCCGGTGCCTCGCGAACCGTTCGGCTTCGGCGGCTGGAACGACAGCCGTTTCGGTGTCGGCGACATCACCGGCAAGGCGTCGATTCACTTCTGGACGCAGTCGAAGAAAGTTACGACGCGGTGGACGTAGAATAAGGTGGCGTCAGCCTAACACCTGCCAAACGACGTGATCTAGGTTCAACTCCACGCCAGAAAGAGGCAACATTATGACGGCCATCACAGTGCAACTTGATGAAGACACAATCGCCAAGCTTCGACAGCTTGCCGAGGTACAGCGGCGAACGCCGGAAGACATTGTGGTCGAAGCGGTGACTCACCTAACGGGGACAATGCGTCCGCTGGGCGTTGGAATGGGACAATACCGCAGCGGCCATAAAGACGTTTCGCAGCGAGCTCGTGAAATCCTCCGTGAAGACGCAAGGAAGGGTGAATGGCAATAGTGTGTGATACCGGAGCGATCTATGCTCTCTACGACTCGGATGATGAGAATCATTTGGAAGCCGTACGAATCTTCCGTTCGGAAGTGGGCGAGCTCTTCTTGCCGGTCGTGTTGCTGGCGGAAATCGACTATTTGCTAACTTCTCGCCTGGGAATGGACGCAGCGCTCGATTTCATGCGAACCGTCGAAGCCGGTGTATTTTCCGTTCAGCAGCTTTCGCTGGCTGACCTATCCAAGTGCCGAACGCTAATGGAACAGTATCGGGACTTGCCTTTGGGGTTCTCGGATTCATCCGTCGTCGTTACCGCGGAAAAGCTGGGCGTACAGCGACTATTTACTTTCGACCAACGTCACTTTCGCGTGGTTCAATCGACAGCGTTTTCGCATTTCCAATTGTTGCCCGCGGATGAGTAGCAGCGGACACGACGCCCTGGCAAGCTAAATATCCACGTCGGACTTGCAAGCGAGACTACCGCAAGACGCTCGCAATTCTAAATGGGCCCGGCAAGACCGCTCACCACTCGGCGTCGTCTTCCACGTCATCCGCTTCATAGCGGCTGAGGAACATTTCCAGCTCCAGCCGAAAGCGTTCGATCACTTCTTGGTCTTGCATGTCGAGCGCCGTTTCGAAGCCGTCCATGACGTCGGCCAGCATTTCGCGATCCATCAATGGCAGCTCGCGATAGATGCGTTCGGCCCGCTTCAGTAGAAATCGATTGGCCGTCTCTTCGCGCGGGTGTGTCTTCATTGTTTGCATTTCGTCGATGGCCCGAGCGATCTGCTGTTCGGTCAATCCGCGAGCGTGCTGAGTGATGACGATCGACGATTTCTTCTGCGTTTCCACGACCGTGGCTTCGACTTCCAGCACGCCGTTCAGGTCGTAGGTGAAACGCACGTCAATCTCCTGACCAGCCGGCCCACGCGGAATGTCTTTCACCACGAATTCGCCCAGCAGCAGATTGTCCTGCACCTTGCGGCTCTCGCCCTGGTAGACCTTCACCCGAACCTCGGTCTGATTCGCTCGCAACGTCGAAAGCCGATCGACGCGGCTAACGGGAATCGTGGTGTTGCGGTTGATGACGGGGTTGAAGTAACCCGGCCGCAACTCGGCTCCGATCTGCTTCGTTATCTCGACGCCCAGCGTGAACGGAGCCACGTCGGTCACCACCACATCTTCCAGGCTCTCGTCGCGGCCGATCAAACCGGCTTGAACCGCCGCACCCAACGCCACGACTTCATCAGGATTCAGCCGACTATGCGGCGCCTGGGCGAACAGCTCGGTCACCCGCTGCGCGACGGCCGGCATCCGTGTGGCTCCGCCGACCAAAATGACTTCGTTGATATCCGTGCGGCGCAATTGCGCGTCGCCCAAGGCACGGCGAATCGGCAGCTCGATCCGAGCCAAAGTGTGCTCGGTCCATTGTTGAAATTGCTCGCGAGTCACGCGAACTTGCGGCGAATCCTCCTGCAACTCGCCCGCCCGATTCGGCACTCGCATCACGGCCGTTTCGCCACGCGTGAGTTGCCGTTTCGCCAGTTCCGCTTGTTGGATCATCCGCGACACCAGCAGCGGAGCTTCCAACTCCGTTCGTTCGAACAACAAACCTTGTGATTCCATGACCCGCGCGGCCAGCGTACGCGTGAAGTCTTCGCCGCCGAGAAAGCTTTCTCCGGACGACGACCGCACTTCGATCGCTCCCTCGAACAACTCGACAACCGACACGTCGAACGTCCCGCCTCCCAGATCGAATACGACCACGATCTTGTCACTGTCGGCTTCGTGCAAACCGTAGGCGATCGCGGCGGCGGTCGGTTCGTTGATGATTCGCCGCACGTCCAGTCCCGCGAGATGGCCGGCTCGCATCGTGGCTTTGCGTTGGGGATCGCTGAAATAGGCCGGGACGGTAATCACGGCGTCCTCGATTGACTGCCCCAACAACGCCTCGGCGTCGTCCTTCAACGCTCGCAGCACCAAACTCGAAAGCTGCTCGGGTGTGTACGATTTGCCGTCCAGCGTGAATTTCCAATCCGTTCCCATGTGACGTTTGAACAACGACGCGCAACGCTCGGGATGCGTCACGCGATACTCGAGGGCAGCTCGCCCAATCAGCACTTTGCCATCGGGCTCGAAGCCCACAACCGACGGCGTCAGCGTTTCGCCCAGCGCGTTGGGAATCAGACGCGGACCTTCGGCAGTCATATGTGCGGCGACACTGTGGGTGGTTCCCAAATCAATGCCGATAATCATCGACGAGGTATCCTGCGAGAGAGTGACGCGAAGCGATAAGATGCGTGAACCCCGAAAGCCACCAGAGGCATCCGGGCGACGAAGCCATCCGCATTGTGGTTGATGTTCAAGTCGCGGGCAACGGACAGGGGGCTCAAACGCCGCGTCGATCCATTCACCAAAAGGAGCCAATCTGTTGAACCGCGCCGAGATGATCGAACGTTTGTCCGACACCACGATCGTGTGGGACATGCTGGTCATAGGCGGCGGAGCGACCGGCGTGGGGATCGCGATCGACGCGGCCTCGCGCGGCTACCGCGTGGCGTTGGTCGAGGGCAGCGATTTTGGCAAAGGGACGTCCAGCCGCAGCACGAAGCTGATTCACGGCGGCGTGCGTTACTTGCAGCAAGGGCATCTGTCGCTGGTGTTCGAGGCGTTGCGAGAACGCGGACGGCTCCGCCAGAACGCACCGCATTTGGTGAGCGATCTCGAATTGCTAGTGCCGACATTTGGCTCGGCCGAACGTTGGAAATACCGAGTCGGCCTGAAGCTGTACGACTTGCTGGCGGGCCGGCTGAATTTCGGAGCGTCGCGCTGGTTGAGTTGCGACGAAGCGCAGCGGCGCATTCCCACGCTAAGGACCGAGCGACTTCGCGGCGCGGTTTTGTACCACGATGGCCAATTCGATGACGCTCGCCTGTTAATCGCGATGGCTCGCACGGCGGCCGAACAGGGAGCGACGTTGGCCAACTATGTGTCGGTCGTGAGATTGGCGAAGTCCGACGCGGGACAAATCAACGGCGCGTGCGTGCTGGACCACGAATCGGGACGCGAATGGATGGTGCAAGCTCGCGTCGTTATCAACGCCACCGGCCCCTTTGCCGACAGCGTGCGAGCCTTTGACGATCCGACGAGCCGCCCAATGATCGCGCCCAGTCAGGGAATCCATCTCGTGCTGGACCGCGATTTCTTGCCCGGCGATGCGGCGTTGCTGGTGCCGAAAACGCGTGACGGCCGGCTGATGTTCGCGATTCCTTGGCACAACGCGACGCTGATCGGAACCACCGATACGCAGGTCGATGAAAGCGATGGAATCCTGTTAGAGCCGAAGGCGCGGGACGATGAGATTGATTTCCTGCTGGAGACCACGGCCGGGTATTTGACGCGCGAGCCAACTCGCCCCGATATCCGCAGTATCTTTGCCGGCATTCGCCCATTGGTTCGTAGCGACATAGTGAAGAAGACGGCTAAGCTGGCTCGCGATCATGTGATCCGTACATCAACGTCTGGACTCATCACGATCGCGGGCGGCAAGTGGACGACGTATCGCCACATGGCCGAGAAATGCGTCGACCAGGCCGCAAAACTCGGTGGGCTCGCCGCGCGTGGTTGCCGCACGCACGACCTGCCGCTTCACGGTGCAACGGATGACGCGCCGCCGCGAGCAGCTTGGCGTGTTTACGGAACCGACGCGGCGTTGATCGGGGAACTCGCTGCCGCGGATTCGGCGTTGGCTGAGATGCTTCACCCGCGATTGTCGCTGACGGCCGCTGAAGTCGTCTGGGCCGCTCGCCACGAAATGGCTCGCACGGTCGACGATGTGCTGGCACGACGCAGCCGCGGCTTGCTGCTGGATGCATCCGCTGCGATCGAGGCCGCGCCGAGCGTCGCGAATTGGCTGTCGCGTGAACTGGGACGCGACGCCGCATGGCAGGCTGAGCAAGTTCGCGCGTTCACTTCGATCGCAGCGGACTATTCAATCGGCAACGGCGAGTCCTAAGGCGAGCGGCAGATGAGAATGTACTCGTTGGGACGCTGGCAGCGTCCACCACGTGGCCGATGTTGCCAGCGTCCACCATGTGGCCGATGCTGCCAGCATCGGTAGGTAAAAATTTCGCTGCCGATCGCTTAAGCACCCGTTCGGCCGAACTCTGGAGCAAGCGAGTCCGCGCTTCCCGACCGCATCCTGCCGCCCGGACGCGATCGAAGCGACTCTTGCTTTCGACGAACAACGACCGACTGGCAGTCATCAAAGTGTTCGCCTTGTTATCACCACGATGACACACTCGATGCGTGTCGGCACTCGCCCCCAAATCCGTCACGTCGTCGATAACGTTTTGTAACTCTTTTCCTAGCAATCGTTAGCGACGCTTTTGCTGCGACTTGCGAACAGGCAAATGACGTTTTGGCCCGGTGATAGCGACTCCGGTCCTGCAATGACCTTCCAGTCCCGCCAGTTCCAATGAAGGAGCATCGCCATGAAGTCGACCCGCCTGACCCGCTCGATCACAGCCGCCGTGGCCGCAATTGCTCTCGCCGGCAGTGTTGCCCTTGCGAATTCCGCCCAGGCCCAACACGGTTCCTACTGCTATACCGGCCAACGCTGCGGCTGTCATGGCGAAGCCCACATGATTGACGCGTTGGATCACATCAACAACGCCTTTCATGCCGATTGCGAAACGACCCGCGTACGGGAAACATTGCTGGCCAAAGGGCAAGTGCTTGTCAGCTCGCGAGAGGTATGCGATCCAACCGCCCATCGGCTGCTGGACGACGCGTGCGATCACTTGGTCCACTATCTCGGCTCGCGACACATTCGCGAGCTCGATTCGGCGAGTGACGCGATTCTGCGAGCGATCTCGGTCGAGCAAGCTCGGCACGCGGTTCCGGTCGCCGCGGCGTTCGGACGTTACACGGTCGCTCGGCCCGTCGGCAAGTCATACTATTTCTCAGGACGCTGCCGCGATGTGCATGGCGAGTCGCACGTGATTGCCGCCATGCAACATTTGGATGATGCTTACCGAGCTAGTTGTGATCGCGATCGGATCGTCAACAGTGTGCTCGCCAAACAAGATGCCGTGCGAGCTCACCATGAGATGTGCAGCCATGAAGCCCGCCGCCAAATGCTGGAAGCAATCCGCGACATCGCTCGCTACCAAGTCGCTGGCCGGATCTGTGATCTCGACGAGGCTCATGCTCATCTTCAAAGCGCTTTGAGCATCGAACAAGCCGCCCATGCCCATGTGGACATCCACCCGGCTCTGACGCACCGTTCGCACAGTCCTTATGATCGACACGCGGCGCACCCGCATCATCGCGGCGGTTCACCGTCAGCCGTTCAACTGAACCTGGGCGGCGTTCGCCTAACCTTTGGCAACGGTGGTACGCGGATCGGTTTCTAACAACCAGTTCGTCCCATAACTAATGAGCGTGCCCATTCACCTTTTCGGTCGTCGAGTTAAATGTGTACGACCCATTGTTGATCGGGCACTTCGGCAATCCATCGGGAAAGAATTTCGCGTCCGCCCCGATATCGCTTAGATTCGCGGCGGGCCACACTCCCTTATCGCGAAACCACAGTTGGGCCTGGATCTCGATATTTGATCGATTCACGTCGCAAGCCGCCTTCTGCGAGTCAGCCGCTCGCGTCCTCATTCGCGGCACCACAATCGCCGCTATGATTCCCAGGATGGTCACGACCGCGACCAATTCGAGCATGCTAAACCCACGGCGACGGCAGACAGCAAAGTTCGTTTGCATCACACTTTATTCCCAGTCCTAGTTTGAATCAGCTTCACATCGGGCCAGGCAAGCAACCTCGCCGCTTAGCCCATCGTATTAATCATGTCGAACATTGGTAGGTAGATCGCGAGCAAAATGGTGCCAATCGCGCCGGCCAAAGTTATGGTCATCACCGGCTCGATCGTGCCCAACATCAAATTGGTCGTGCGTTCAACTTCCCGCCGCAGATGCTCGCGAACCTGCGTGGTGACTTTCGCCAACGTACCAGTTTTCTCACCAATAATGACGAGCTGAATGGCGATCGGCGGAAACATATTGCCATGCTTTTCCAATTCGCTGCTGAATTTCTCGCCGCGTAGCACGGACAATCTCAGTTCTTCAATGCTGCGCCGAATTGCCATATTGTTGATCGCCCGGCTACAAGCTTCCAATGATTCGACGACCGTAAATCCGGAGTCCATCAGATTTCCCAGCACCTCCATGAACTGCAACACGGCAATGTTACGAAACCAATCGCCTAGCATGGGGATTCTTAGTATCGATCGGTCGAACGCATACCGGCCCGTCGGATTTCGCCGCACCAGAATTGTCCCCACGACAGTCGCCACAATTCCTATGGCGATTAGCCAGCCATAGCTTTTTCCGAAACGTCCGGTATCGATCAGCAACTGAGTGACCGCGGGCAGCTTGGCCCCGGACTCCGAGTATGTCTTCTCGAACGTTGGCACGACGAACAGCAACATGAACGAGACGGCGCCGCTGCCAAAGAACATAAGCATGGCCGGATACGTGAGTCGTTTGATGATCTGGCTCTTCAAGTTATCGCCCTGTTCCAATTGGGCGGTAAGACGCGCGAGCGTGGCCGACAGTGTACCGCTTCGTTCGCCGACCTTGATCTGTTGAATCATCAAATCGCTAAAGGCGTCGCGAAACTTTGCCGCCGCGTTACTGAAGGTCTCTCCCTGCTCGACGCGCTGGCGGATATTGACCAACATGTGCGCGTATTTGCGCAAAGTCTTCTCTTGCGATACCGTTTCGAGCGCCTTGGGCAACGACAACCCATTGTCGACCAAGGTGGAAATATTACGCAACATATAGATCAGATCGCGTTTCTTAACTTTTGACGCTTTCTTCGCGCCGCCGATCTGGATCTGGCTCAGTTGTTGAACGAGTCCGGCTGGCTTGGCCGCGTTCGGAACTGCCTGTCCTGCCATGTCTGCGATCCCTTATTCGTTCGCTTCGCGCGATTTGTGAGTCACCTGAGACGCCGCTATGTCTCGTGCTACGAGCGCTACGTCGACAGTTTGAAATACACTTCCTCAACGGATGTCTTGCCCGCTATCGCTTGCTTGAGTCCCGCCGCGGCTAACTCGACCATTCCGTCGGCGACAGCAATCTCCCGCAACTTGGAACCTGGCAACCCCGCTTCGATGCCGCGTTCCAAAGCTGGCGTCACTACCATGATCTCATAAATGGGCAAACGGCCAGAGTAACCGGTGCCAAGACACTTGGAGCATCCGGCTCCGCGATAGAACTGTGCGCCGTCGGGCAACTCCGCACCTTTCAATAAGTGCGATAGCATTGTTGGATTGGGATCCGTCGGCTCCTTGCAGTAGGGACAAATCTTTCGCAGCAATCGCTGGGCAATGGCGGCCAATAGAGCCCCGGCGATCTTGAAATTGTCCAAACCAAGGTCGCCGAGACGGGTAACCGAACCCACGGCTGTGTTCGTGTGTAGGGTGCTAATCAGCAAGTGACCCGTCAGTGCCGCTTGCACGGCGGTGGTTGCCGTCTCTTGATCGCGAATTTCGCCGACCAGGATCACGTCAGGATCTTGTCGCATGAGATACTTTAGACCTGTCGCGAACCCCATTCCGTGGGCGTTGTCCGCATGAACTTGATTGATGCCCGGCAAGCGAAACTCGACGGGATCCTCAATGGTCGACACATTTTTCTCGTTCGAGTCGATGTTGGTTAGCATCGTGTACATGGTAGTCGTTTTACCAGAACCCGTTGGTCCCGTGACAACCACCATGCCATAAGGCTTGTTAATCAAGTCCTTACAGATCGTGACTTCCTTCTCCGGCATACCGAGGGCTTCAAAGGTGAAGACCTTATTGGTTTCGTCCAACACACGCATCACGACCTTTTCGCCACCAACCGTGGGAATCGTGCTCACACGAAAGCTAGCTCGTTGCCCATTTTCTTCGATCGTAAGGTTGCCGTCCTGCGGGCGACGTGTCTCCGTCGTATCCATATCCGCCATTACCTTGATACGAGCGACAACGGCCTCTTCCGTATGATCGGGAATCGTCATCACCTGTTGCAATTGCCCGTCAACGCGATATCGAACCCGCATTTGCGGTTTATGAGGTTCCAGGTGAATATCGCTAGCGCCCGCGTTCGTGGCACCCATTAAAATTGACTGAACGAGGCGCACGACCGGCGCGTCGTCCTCGTCGCGTTCGACCACGACTTCAACCTCTTGGTCGCCAGTCGCTTTAGCCTCTTCCAACTCGGCAAGCTTGATGTCGACAACCGTTTGGCGAGCCGACACACGTTCGTCGAATCCCCGATCCAGTACCGCTTGGAGATCCTTGCTGACGACAACCACCGGATCGACGCGATAACCGGTGATCATCTCCACTTCGAAGACAGTGCCGATGTCGTCGGGAGCGAGCATGGCCAATGTGAGTTGGTTCCCCTCAACCTCGATCGGCGCGACCTGCCGTTCTCGAGCCATGCTTTCGGGCAACAGTCGAACGATCTGGGGATTAATCTCTTCGCCGCCGAGCGATCGGTAGGGAACCTCAAACTGCTCGGAGAGCGCTGACCCCAACTGCTCGAGCGAAATGTACCCAAGTTTTACAAGGGTATTGCCCAACATTCCACGTTCGCGTCCGTGTGACGCCAAGGCATCGCGCAGTTGGTCCTCGGTCATATCGCCGCGCGCGATGAGTATGTCTCCAAGCCTGGCCATGAGTGTGCCCCGTGTGTGCGATTATTAGACGCTCCACCGCTCGACGACATCTGCACCTACGTCGTCGAGCGGGAAATGGTATATGGTGTGTCGCGACTAGGTACGTCTTCCTAGCGCGAGTGCGGGTCGAGTCGGTGTCGCCGTCGGTGCTGAGCTGCGCTCTAGCTGCCGAGCGACTTTCTCTTCGAGAACCGTGGGGTCGTAGGGGGCGACAAGGTAGTCGACCGCGCCGGCCTTGTGAGCCTTCTGTACGGATTCCAAGTCGGCGTCAATCGCGATCGCCATGATGGGAATCGTGTTGGTGCTTTCATCCCGCGTCAGTTGCTCGATGAATTCCAGGCCACTCATGCCAGGCTGGTGGAGGTCTAGCAGAATTAATCCGTCGGCGTCGTTCCAGGCTGACCACCGCGTCCTCGGCCGAGGGAACGGCCTCGACGGCGTATCCCAGCAACTCCAAACGAAAGGCCGTGATATCCGAAAGAGAGCATATCCTTTCGACTAACAACAGATGTCGCTGTTGTATGTGCATTGTGCTCTGCCCCCAATATGCCGATCCATGTGCGAAACACGTTTGAATTGACGATTCAATACGCAATGCTTCCATTGTTTGGCATAGAAACGTAGCTTGAGCGATAAGCGAGTCAAACTGGCGATCCCATCATCCACCCTGGTTCGTTCATTGCCGCGGCACCGCCTAGTTCCAGTCGTACCGGCACGTAGATCACTGTGTGTCCGCTTGTCGCAAGCGAATGACGATTGGTCCGCAAGTGTGGATTGTCGAGCAGGTCTGGATCGGCAGACAGTCAAATGTCGCGGTGCACTTGCTCCCACCGCTGAAATTCAATCTAAGGTTGTTTGAATCCTCATCACGCTGTAGATGTTGCCACGGTCCGTGGGCGGGCAATGCAGCGCGCTTCGAGGGGCAGTCAGATCCATCTAACGGATGATAATCCGTCTGTTTCGTCGTTCGTTGCGACCTGTGGGGAGAGCCCACGGCGCAACACGCCGCCGTTCATCAACGTGCGCCATATCGCGCTACAATTAGGCCCGCTCTCGCTGCTGGTGATCGTGACTTTACTCGCCACTGGTTGCGACGAGTCCACCATTGAAGCAGTAACGGCTGCCGCGACCGAAGGTGTTCTGCTACGCCACACTGGCAAGTGCGACCAACTCGGCCGCCACGCCTGACGTACCGGCGTCGTTGTCGTCGCCTGCTTCGGATGAAGTTGATCCCGAGGCGGCGATCGTTCAGTCGCCGCCCGATGAGAATCGCGAGGTCGCGGTAAAATCCACGGTTTCAGGGCGACTCCGTGAGGCCGTCGCCGCAGTAGCTGACGATGGAAAGTCCGTGAATGAATCGATCGCTGGCGACTCGGCTAATGGCCAGAGGACCAATGAGTCCGCGGCTTTGAAAAGGTTGCGACAAACTCGTCGGAGGATTCCACTCTTCCGTCGAGTTCCGACGACTCCGGAACACCTCTGGCGAACGAGACGTCGGGCGCCGTTCCGATTCGCGATCTGTTTGCTCCGCCTATTATGCCGGAACCAGAGAAACCCAAGCCCGAGATTGTTCGCACGCCAGTTGAACAGCCAACCACAACGGCGGTCGAGCCGGAACCCGAACTTCGGGAGCCGACGTGGTCGCCGCCTAGTGTCCGACTATTGGGGTTTGCCGAAAATAAGGAACCCAGCGCCATACTCCATTCATCAGTAAGACGACCGTGCCATGCCGGACAGAGCATGCGGACGAGATATCCATCAAGAGGTCTCGCCAGGTGTGGTTTTGTCCCGAAGGCGATTCACTCCTGGCTACTCGACCTGTTTGGGCTGCAATCGGCGGTAAACACCAAAGAGGTTCAGTGCTACTACGTCCGCCGACCGGATACTCCTCATCGTCGCGCAGTTCGACGCCATCGACTCGCCCAGTGACGGCGAATCCCGTCGGTGGTCCAGGATTTCCTGGTGGCGGATTCGTGGATCCGGCAGGCCCCGGTGGCCCAGGCGGTCCCGCGGACGCGAGCATGTTTCCCGATGCCTTCTATCTCCCGGGTTTGACGGGGATGGGCCTACCAGGGTTTGGGCCTGTTGCTGCCCGCCAGTGCCCACTCGAGCCGTGTCAACCGTTCCGGCGTCCGGGATGTGACAGCCTACGGATTTGTTGTATCACAAAGCGTTATAAGTGAGATAGTAGCCATGAGACATCATTGGATTGCGTCTTAAATCTTGTTGTTACCGTTTGTGGATCCATGTTCGGATGTGGCAAGACGGCCGGCGACCGGGGGAAGGAGCCTTTGCGAAATCCGACGACCCTAACTTCGTTTACACCGTCGTCGGGCGCCAGCATCTTCGCCAACCGTGGATCCGGCTGCCTTGCCGAACGAGAGTGAGATTCCACCGATGATCCCCGAGCCGGATCTTGGCGCTCCGTTATCCGAAGCGATGACGCCGCCCGCCGTGCCTGATGTTCCCGACGCGTTTCTACATAACCCGCTGGTAGCGCCCGGCGGCTTTGAATCGCCGCTGCCGGGATTTCCGGGAGTGCCCGACATGCCCGAGATTCCTCCCACGCCGGACGCGCTGCCTCCGCTGCCAGATCACATGGTTCCGCCGGTTGGCCCACTCATGGGAGATGTGACAATCCCCACGGATTTCCCGGACATGCCCGACGATCGCATGCCGCCCGCGCCGCCGATGAATTAGCGAGCGAGATTGAAGCCCGACACCGGACTCCGGCACATCCACGAGCTGGGTCCGGTGGCCCGCCATTGCCCCGGCCATGTGCCGCTCCCTACACTGCGCATGTGAATTGCGGTAGCAACAGACGCGTGGTCGAATGGGACGGAGCGGCAAGTGCGGCGGGCAAATTTCGAGGAAGACTGGCAGGACGTGGCCGCCGCGTGGCGGTTGCGTCCTGACACCATTTATCTCAACCATGGTTCGTTCGGACCGCCGCCCGCGCCCGTTCGCGCGGCGCGTCGAGCGTGGCAGGATGCGCTCGACGAACAACCGATGGACTTCTTCGTGCGGCAATTCGAGCCCGCTTGGTTCGACGCACGCCGGCGCCTAGCCACGTTTGTGAATTGTGTGGCTGACGACATGATTTTCGTGGAGAACGCCACCGCCGGTATGAACCTCGTCGCGGACGGATTTCGATCGGGCCCTGGTGACGAAGTCCTACTGACCGACCACGAGTATGGCGCGGTCGAGCGAATTTGGCGCCGAGCCGCGGATGCTGTCGGAGCCAAGCTGGCCATCGCCCGGCTTCCGCTCCCGATCAGCTCGGTCGGTGAAGTGTTAGAAGCGATCTTCTCGCGTGTTACGGTGCAAACACGTCTGTTGATTGTGAGTCACATTACCTCACCCACCGCCATTATCTTGCCGGTGGAAGCCATTTGTCGAGCGTAGTCGCACTCCTGCTTTGGTCTGCATTGAGGCCTCATGCCTTGCTGCAAACGCCCGTTGATCTTCGGCGGCTCGGTTGTGACTTTTACACAGCCAGTTGCCACAAATGGCTGTGTGCTCCGTTTGGAACGGGATTCCTTTATGTATCGCCGCAGTTTCAGCCGTGGATGAGACCGGCCGCGATGAGTTGGGACGAACGCCGCCCACAAAACTGGAACGATGGTTCGACGAATTTACTGAGCGGCACCGCGATCCGAGTGCCTTTAGCGATCCCCGCGGCAGTTGACTTCTTCAACTCGTTGGATTCGAGAGTGTTCGCGAGCGAATGTATGTCATGGCTGGCGAAGCTCGGACCGGCTTGCTCGACCTCTTGCAATGCCAGCCGTATGCTCCCGCGACCAGCGACGGCCATGCTTGGTACGGCTCCATGACCCATCTGCCATTACCCCCAGGTGATGCTCGGGCTTTGCAGCACTCACTGTGGCAAGATTATGGAATTGAAGTTCCCATTGTGAGCTGGCGAGACGAACGATTCGTGTCTCTTTGTCACCTTTACAATACGCGACAGCATTTGGAGCGGCTGCTGGAGGCCTTGGCGGCGTTGTTATGATGACATGATCTCGATTAGTATGCGACACCGATTCACTCGAAAAGAGAGAGACGCCGATGTCCAACGAACACTTCAGTGCCTGTGGACCTCGTGGAGGATACCGCGGATGGCGTCCGCGGTTCGCTACAGCGGTTGCCGAGTGAGCGACTACCCGCGGGAGACGTGCTCATTCGCGTCCAATGGTCGTCGCTCAATTATAAGGATGCGTTGGCCGCCACGGGACATCCCGGCGTGGTCAGACAGTTGCCTCATGTGCCGGGAATCGACGCGGCGGGCATCGTGGAATCGAGTTCGTCGAGCGATTACCAGGCTGGCGATCGAGTGCTCGTGACCGGTTACGAACTGGGGCAGTCCCACTGGGGCGCTTGGGCCGAGTATGTGCGGGTGCCATCAAGCTGGATCGTTCCGCAACCGCCGGGGCTTACGGCTCGCGAGGCGATGATTCTGGGAACCGCCGGCTTCACGGCTGCCCAATGTGTGATGGCGATTCAAAGAAACGAAGTGGGGCCCGAATTGGGAGAAGTGGTCGTGACGGGCGCGACGGGCGGCGTCGGGAGTCTTTCGGTGCGATTGTTGGCCAAGCTCGGATATCGAGTCGTCGCGGTGACGGGCAAGAAGGATTGGCACGAGCAACTTCGACGCTGGGGCGCGGCGCGTGTCATGGATCGGAGCGAAGTGTGTGACACAAGCGAACGACCGATGCTCCGCGGACAATGGGCCGGGGGTGTGGACACGGTCGGAGGTGTCACGCTTGCGACGCTGTTGCGATCGACGCGATATGGGGGTTGCATCGCTGCATGTGGATTGGTAGGCGGGGCCGAATTGCAGATGTCAGTTTACCCGTTTTTGCTGCGAGGCGTTACGCTTGCCGGCGTGGCGTCCGCCGATTGCCCCTACCCGCGACGGCTTGAGATTTGGAACAGGTTAGCCGGTGAGTGGCGACTGAGCGAACTGGATTCCCAGGTTACCGAAGTTCCATTGGACGACGTGGATCGGGAAGTGCGTCGGATATTGAACGGCGAACAGGTCGGTCGAGTGATCGTTCGTATTGGAGCTTAGAAATGACTAGCAGTGGCATTCGTCGAATGTTGCTTCGACTATCGAAAGGAACCATGTGAGATGGCCGTAACGATCTACCATAATCCACGATGTACCAAGAGTCGCCAGACGTTGCAATTACTGCGCGATCGCGGAATCGAGCCGACGGTAGTTGAGTATCTCAAAGAGCCGCCCGACGCCAAGGCATTGAGTGGATTGCTGAAAAAGCTCGGCGTACAGCCGAAGGATTTGATTCGGCCTAAAGAGCATCGGGCTTTGGGATTGCCGGAGACCGATGACGCGCAAGAGTTGATTACCCGCATGGCGACACATCCCGAGATCATTGAGAGACCCATTGTGGTTTCGGGCGGCAAGGCGAGATTGGGGCGTCCGCCCGAGGCGGTGTTAGAGATTCTGTGAGTGTTGGTTGGGTTCATCATCGCGCGTGGCGACGTGATTGCGCCACGGCGGCTTGGCTGGAACGGCGAATAGGATCGTGGACGACGGTCGCTGGCCGGCAAAGCGGCGAATTCGGGGCGACCAACGGGGCTGCGGAACCGAAAAAAGTTAGTTGGTCTAGGTGCTTGACAATTGCTCGCAGTTTCGCACAATGAGGCCAGTGTTCAGCACGAAAAACCTTGCTTGGCTAATTCGACCCCTGGTGGTTCTTGTCCCCGTTGCCGTTCTGGCACGCATTGGGTTTAGAAAGACCGGATGGAGCGGCCCGCCCCTGTACCGCGCGGGCCGCTGTTGTTTTCCTGGGATGCGATTTTCGTGCGATGCGAACGGTATCGCGGACACAACTGCCACCTCGAACAAGATCGGGGGGCGATGACTGATGGAACCGACAGTCGACGACCTTGGTCGTGGTTTGGACGCCCTCCCCGTGTTTTTCTTTGTCGCCCAGGATGACGACGCATTCGTCGCCAGTAGCGAGCCGCCGTCATGGCCGATGCCTTGATCTCGCTTGGTTCCAATCTTGGCGACCGTGGCGAATTGTTGAACAAGGCCGTTGGTCGACTGCAATCGCGCGGCGGTATCGAAGTGGCCGCGATCAGTCGTTGGTATGCCACGACTCCGGTTGGTGGTCCGTCGGGCCAACCAGATTATCTGAACGGCGCGGCTCGATTGCGGACGACACTGAATGCAGATGCGCTCCTGGACGAGTTATTTTCCGTCGAAGCGGAATTGGGGCGGCAGCGGTCGGCGCGATGGAGTGCGCGAACTGTTGATCTGGATTTATTGCTACACGGCCAACAAATCCGTGACACGCCTCGACTGAGCTTGCCTCACCCACGCATGGCTTTTCGCCGATTCGTTTTGCAACCAGCGGCGGAGGTTGGGGGCGATATGGTCGATCCACAAACGGGCTGGACGATCGCGCGTCTGCTCGAACATTTGGACGCGACGCCCGATTATTTGGCGGTGAGCGGACATGACGCGGTTCAAGCCCAACGCATCGTTCGCCAAGTTGCCCAGGCTTTGAGCTGCCAATTGGCATTGCGCCCGCCGGTTAGCGATGCGATCGGTTCGTCTGGCCAGTCGATGGCGGCGAACCTAGAATCACTGAGCCAACTGGCCGAATTGGTCGCTTCGTTCGACGTTCGTCGGTGCGTTATCAGCGATTTCTGGTTCGACTCGGTATGGTTCAAGATAAGGCAACTGGCGTTCGCGATTGGCAATGAATCGGATTTGCAATTGCTACGAAACTTGAAAGCCGAAGTGACGCCTCCAAAATTGCTGGTGCTGTTGAGCGATCCGTCCGATGCCGCCGATGTTGACTTGCGAGACTATGTTCGCCACGAATACCGGCGGCCTACTTTGATTTTGAACGCGCCGAGCGACGAAGTGGCTGTGATGGAGATATCGGCGGCGATGCAAGCGATGCGGCGTTCGTAGCTAGGTTCGGCGGTTTGTTCTAGGCCACGTTTTGCATAACTCACACCCCAGTTTATCGATTTTTGAATAGCTCCATGTCTCAACCTCGAGTGATATGTACGTGTCGAGAGATGCATTCTTATGTCGAGGGAGTTCGCGCGCGCGGAAAAACCGTGGGATTGGTGCCGACCATGGGCGCGCTGCATGCGGGGCATATGAGTCTCGTACGAGCTTCACAAGCCGAGTGCGACGAGACGGTGGCCACGATCTTTGTTAACCCAACGCAGTTCGCGCCTCACGAGGATTTGAACAAATATCCTAGAACTTTTTCCGCCGACTTGGAAAAATTGGCTGAGCATGGCGTGGCGGCGGTATTCGCTCCCACGAACGAAGAAATTTATCCCGCCGAATTTTCCACGTATGTCGAGCCGCCGGAAGTCAGTCGGTCGCTGGAAGGGGACTGTCGCCCTGGCCATTTTCGTGGCGTGGCCACGATCGTGCTGAAGCTGTTTAACGTGGCGCCCGCCGACGTGGCGTTCTTCGGACAAAAGGACTTTCAGCAATCGCTGGTGATCCGGCACATGGTCAAGGATTTAAACGTTCCGATCACTATTCGCGTGTGCCCGATTGTGCGCGAGTCGGATGGTTTGGCAATGAGTTCTCGGAATGTTTATTTGTCGTCCGAGGAGCGAGGCCGCGCGTTGGCATTGTCGCGGGCGTTGAACGTGGCAAAGGGAATGGTGGATCAGGGGGAGCGAAATATTTCCAAGCTGGAAACCGCGATGCGTGACGAATTGTTGACAGGCGGGGTGACTACCATCGAGTACGCGTGTGTCGTGGACGCCGAGTCCTTGGCGTCGCTGGCCGCGGTGGATGGAACGGCCGTGGCGCTGATCGCCGCACGAGTCGGCTCGACACGATTGATCGACAATTGCCTCCTAACTTAGAAGTGTCTTTCGGCCGAAAACGGAACGGGACTGGTTTATTTCCGCCAGCATGATCTGCTGGCGACACGGATTTGCAATCTATCCATGAGACAGACGTTCTTCTATATTCCCCACGAAATTGCCGGCGTGTCGGTCTTTGGCTTTGGCTGGATGCTGTTGGCTTGGTGTTTGTTCAGCGTCGGACTGTTGTTATGGATGATTCGGCGTCACGGTTGGTCCGCGGAAACCAGGAGTGTCTTGCCGATGTTGGCCGTGGTGGCCATCGCGATTTGTTTCATCTTGCCGATTTTGGAGGTGGGGTCGCAAGGCGGTCCGCTCGCCCTGCTTCGGCAGATGTTCTCGTCCAGCAAGTCGGCTTCCGCGGCGGCCAGTGAATCCGAATTGCCGAGAGGTCTGCCAATTCGCGGATACGGTGTGTTGATGTTGCTGGGCGTGGTCAGCGGCGTGGGGCTGGCCGCGCAGCGCGCGCGTCGCGTGGGGTTGAATCCCGACGTGATTTTCTCGTTGGCCTTTTGGATGTTCTTAGGGGGCATTGCTGGCGCGCGAGCTTTTTACGTGATTCAGAAGTGGGATGAGTTTCGACGCCCCACATTGGCCGGGACGATTGGCGAAATCCTTAAATTCACGGAAGGTGGATTGGTTGTCTATGGTTCGCTAATTGGCGCCTTATGCGCTGTGTTATGGTTCTGTCACAGCCGCCGTCTTTCGGCGTTGGCGCTGGGGGATTTAATTGCGCCTAGTATGGCCGTTGGTTTGGCGTTTGGGCGGATTGGCTGTTTGATGAATGGTTGCTGCTGGGGAGGCGCCTGTGAGAATCCGTGGCTGGGGATTACCTTTCCGCCCAGCCCGCCATATCTGCAACAGCTACATGAAGGTGAGCTATTGGGGCTGAGATTGGCTCGTCCCGCGGAGGATCGCTCGCGGGAAGTTTTGCAAGTGGAAGAGGGTAGCTTGGCGGATCGAGCCGGATTGCGAGCGGGAGACCGCGTTACGAGCCTGCGGTATCCTTCGATCGATGCGTTGCGTGAGGCCCTGAGTCAATCTAGTCAGTCCGCGCCGCATGTGGTGTTGGATACGTCGCGCGGCCCAATTAGCTTTCCGGCCAGTCAGCTTCCGGCGCGGAGTCGTCCGGTCCATCCGACGCAGATTTACAGTTCGGTAAACGCCGCGCTCTTGGCGTTTATGCTTTGGGTCTATTTTCCCTTCCGGCGTCGTGACGGCGAAGTGTTTGCGTGGATGCTGACGATTTATCCGGTCACTCGATTTCTGCTCGAATCGATTCGAATTGACGAAGCGGGGGCAATGGGCACGGCGTTCAGCATTTCGCAACTTGTGAGCCTGGGCATGTTGGCCGTATCGTGTTTGCTGTGGGCCGTATTGCTCGCGCGGCCCAGGCATGTTTCTTTTGCGCGGTATCCTGGAGCGAGCGAAGCCGCGGCGGCGGGCGCTTCGTAATGGGCCGAGGCGATTGAATTCGTCACGGTCATGGCCGCCGGGAACTTTCCGAAACAACTTCGCGTCCCTATTCACGGAGCGGTTGTGAGCGACGATCAAAGGCTTATCGACCAAGCCCTTGGGGGCGATGCGGCGGCGTTCGGCCTGTTGGTGCATAAGTACCAACAGCGGCTGTTCAATACGCTGGTGCATTTGGCGGGCTGTCGCGAGGAAGCCGAAGATTTGATGCAGGACGCGTTTGTTCAGGCGTTTGTTAAATTGGATTCGTTTCGCGGTCAAAGTTCGTTTTACACGTGGCTATACCGAATCGCGTTTAATCTGACGATTAGTTTGCGCCGAAAACGACGATTGGAAAACTCACACGAACACGCGCCGATCGTGCCGGCCAACGAACCGTTGGACGATCGGCAGGATGCGAGCGAGCATTTGGAGCTACGAGAGCAGGCCGATCAGGTTCATATGGCCTTGGGCGCACTGGCCGAGGATCGTCGCGACATCCTGATATTGCGAGACATCGAGGGTTTCAGCTACGAACAAATCGCGGAAATCCTCGACCTGCCGATTGGTACGGTGCGAAGCCGAATTCATCGCGCCCGATTGGATATGCGAGACCAGCTTACTGGCATTTGGCAAGAAAACTCGGCCGACTAACGCTCGGAGATTGACCAACGCACGAAAGATTTGCGGGCCCATTTCATGAAGCCGTTCGACGAAGAACTAATCAGCGCCTATATCGACAACGAGCTGTCCGAGGACGAGCGTCGTGAAGTCGAGCGTTGGCTGGCGGAGAGCGCCGAGCACCGCCGGCTGTATGAGGAGTTAGCGTCGATTCATCAGCGGCTGAGCGAACTGCCTCGGCACCAGTTGCATGGCGACTATGTTGAACCCGTAGTGCGTGAGATCCGCGAAAACCCGATGTTGGCGCCGGCCGCGCCGCTTAGGACCACGTGGCCGCCGAATCCGGCGACGGTCGAGACGCCGGTGTTTGCCACGAAGGAAGCGCCCGCGAATCGGCGGCCAAGCTGGCGAAGTTGGACCGTTGTGGGAGTGGTGGCCGCGGCCGCCGCGACGGTGCTGGTCGTGTTGAGCTTGCCAGATACGCGGCAAGGCGATCTCGCCCAGAGCGATTCGACCGCCGAGAACGAGGCTCGTTCTTCCGAAGCGTTGATAGCTGAATCACCCGAGCCCGAAACACCGACGGCAGCCACACCGATGGCGGAGGAAGCTTCTGGCGCGAGCCTGGAGCGGGCCGAATCGCGCGCGGCCGACGAAACCGTTACGCCGTCGGCTATGAGCAGTCCCGCGGAGCCACCGGGGGCGATGATGATGCGCCAAAACGCGGCCTCCGCCGAGATGCCAGCCTCCACCGAAATGCCAGCCGACGCGTTTTCCGCCAGCCGAGGCGGCACTTGGGGACGTGGTGGTTTCGGAGGCGGGTTGGCGACGCCGGCGGAAAAGTCCGCAGCCGGAAACTCGCCAGCGTTTGGCGTTGGCGATCAACCGCCGAGGAGTTTTCCATCCCCCGCATCGTCGTCGGCGGATGCGAAGCCGACTTCGGCTCCGATGAACGAGTTCACCCGCGGAGCCAGCGAAGCCGAGGCGACCGCGGCGGGACAAGCTGGTTCGCCTGGCGCGCGAGCGCTTCGAGCGGAGCCATCTCCGATCGGCGCGATGGGCGCGGCGGTCGGCAGAGCGGCTGGGGAGCCGTTACCGAGTGTCGCGGGGCCGATCGAAAGCCAGAACCGGCTTGCCGATCGTCCGCGGTCCGCTTCGTTGCCTCGCGGCGCCGGCTTGCCTGCCGCCGACGTGGTGGTGTTTGTCACTATTGCGCCGGACCAACTGGCCGAGATGTTGCGTGAACGCAAATTGCAGGAGTTCGAGGCTTCGCCTTCACTCGCTTCCAACCAGTTTGGTCGCGATCCGAGCACAGCAAAGTCGATCGGTGGCTCTCGAGACGATCAACGAACGCGGCGACAGGCCGCCGATCTCGTAACGTCGCCTGACGCCGCTGACTCGTCGCGATCCAAGCCGGCAACTTCGTCGGCAACGAAAAGAATTGAATCAAAGGAAGCGGCAGTTTTCGACGAAGCCGTTTACGTCGCGGCCGACGCGGAGATGTTGGCGCGGCTTGTTCGGCAAATCGAGGAGCGGCCAGCGTCGCGATTGACGATCGAGCCGGTTAATGAATCGGCGGACGCAGTGCGATTCTCGCAATCGCTTGCGAAACAGCGGATGGAGCCTGCGGCGTCGCCTGCGGACAAGCCGGTCAAGGATGAAGCAGCCCCCGAGTTGCGGCAGCCACAACGGAACGCACGGAAGGCGGACGACGACGCAGTCCCGGCGATTGACAAAGCCGCCGACGCGCCGGTCGCCGAAGAGTCGCTGAAAGAGACATCCATCGCGGCTGAGAAAAAGCAGGATCCAGCGCCCGTGGCGGGAGCCGCGACTTCGCCTTCCGCTGAAGAGTCCGCCGTGCGTCCCGCCGTGCGATATTACTTCCAGCATTCCGCGCCGTCCGAGGCAGTTGCGGGCGAGAATGATCGCGCGTCCGCCGAGGACGCGTCAGCAACTGTCTCCGCTCCGAAGGCGTTGTCCGACGAGGCGCGCCCGCTTCGCGTCTTGTTCCTGCTACGTTCGCCGGACGCGCCGCCTGTCCCTCAGTAGTGGCGAATCATCGCGCGGATCACGTGGCCCAGAATTGTTCGCCAGCCATTCTCAACAGCCTCGTTCCACTCGGGGTCGCACTCGCGAGCCGCTTGGATCAGCGTCTCCAGCCAAATCTCATACAAGTGCGGCTCGATATTCATGTGCCGACGACTGTGGCTTTGAGCACGTTCGTGAATTTCTTTTAGCGATTCGGGATCGCCGGCGGCGGCGCCAGCCGCAAGCTTCAAGGATTGCAGCAACATCATTCCTAGCTGGTCGAAGTTCGTCTGCCGAAATTTGCTCCTGACTTCCTCGGAACTGGCGAGAAATCGGAAGTAAAACAAGGGCATGAAGCGATCGTCGTCGGCGCAGCGAGCAAGACTGCTTTCGAAGTGCTCCTTCGGCGTGGTCGGCCCCATTGAATCCTGCCTCGCGATGCGAATCGCAAGGGACCGACATGGCAACAAAGGCGCGCATCGACGCTGGCGCAAACGGAATGATCGAATGCGTACGTGAGAATTCCAGTGCCGAGCGGTTTCGACCGAGCGGCCCATCTCGCATCGAAACACGGCCCAGAATAATCACTTCGGGGGTTGTGTAAACATCCGACAGAGTGGCCGCTAAAGAATTGCACGGCGTGGTGGATTCACTCCTTACCACTCGTCATGGGCCGGCGCCGGTACAGCGTCATTCCGTTGACGAGGGTGGCTCGCCAAGTCGAACTCAAGGCGGTCTCGTGCCGCCGAGGCGCGAAGGTCTAGTTCACCGAGCCGGCAATGATCTTCCGAGTTTATTTGCCGGAAGATGAATGACTGGAGTTCAAGAAACGGTTTGGTCGTTCGCCGAGGTTTGCCGATTTATCCGTTCCACGACTCGGTTGAATTCGTCGGCTACGTCTCGCAACATGTCGTCTTCGCGTAACTGGATTGGCTGCATGGTTTCTCCGGCAGCCATTCGTTGCAAGCCGTCTTGCAGACGGTACAGAGGTCCCGTGAAGCGATGCGACAATCGCAGGCAATCCATGATCACGATTGGCAGAACTAGGCACGAAGCCGCGAGCGGCAGACCTAGCTGCCCCGCCGCCATCGAAAGCATCTCGCCCGAGCTCTGCGGATGCGATCGGACCGCGACAAAGCATGTGCCGAGCGTTGCAATCGCGAGCAAGCAGAAGGCCCAGTACACAACGACTCGTGCTAACAACGCACCTTGAATTGCTGGCAATATCCAAAGTCGTTTTCGCGCGCGGCTAACCATGACGTGCCCCTCTTGCTGGTTTGGACGAGAACGAACCGCTCGACAAGAACCGATGTCGGACGATCCCAATCCAAGCCTAGGTCACACCGTCAGCGAAGCGATACGGACATTTTCAGCGCGCGACGTAGCGCCGCGCACCGGGACCGAACAGCGCAAGACCAAGCGGCTAATCTCGGGGCGGCAATTCAACCGAATTGGCTCCAGTCCAGCCACGCCGCGGCTGACGTGCATCAACGTCGGAGCTTCGTAGAACACGCCCGACGCGTATTTGGCCCCGTACAAACTCGGCGCGATCACTGGCCCCAGCCACGGAAACCGAATCTGTCCGCCATGCGTATGGCCAGCCAGCATCAGATCAAAGCCGTGTTGGCGAGCCCAGCCAATTTGATCGGGCGTATGCGACAACAGCAAACGGAACTCGGCGTCGTCCGTTTCGCCGATGCGCGGCGGGAGTTTCGGCAGTGACTTGTACCACGGCCTTTCATTACCGGCCAATAACAGCCGTACTCCGTCGATCTGAACGGTGTGGCTTGTACCGCCGAGATCAATGATGCCGCACTCGTTCAACGCGGCCCGCACCCGCGCCGGATCGCTCCGACGTTTGTCATGATTTCCCAAGATCGCGAAGACTCCGTGGGGCGCCGCAAGCCGGCCCAACGTTGGTCGAATCCACTCGATGCAAGCCGCTCGGTCAATGATGTCGCCGGCAATCATCACCAAGTCGGCATCCAACGACAGTAACTCGTCGATGACGGTGTCGTAAAACAGCCGATCGATTTGCCCCGTGTAATGCAAGTCGGAAACGTGGGCGATCGACAAGCCATCCAGTGATTCGGGCAGCGTCGGCAGCTCAAAAGTCTTCTCGGTTACATCCAGCTCGAAAATCTGATTGCCCGGAACGGCGGCAAGCAGGTTGGTCTTCCACCCGTGAGCCAATCGTTTTCCCAGCCGCCCTTGAACGTCAATCGTGCGCGACCGCTGGTTGGTGAACCGTTGCCGCAATTCGGACGAAAGCGGGCGCGGCCATTTTTGCTTTGCAGTCCACAAGGCAACGGCAACGCAGAAGGCCACATAGGCGGCTGCCGCGATGTTTGGCCAAGCGGCCAAGCTGAAGAGCTCGGGCTTACCCATCGCCAGCCAGCCCGCGACGGCAACCATCCCGGCGACGACCGCCGCACCGATCAGCTTCTCGACCAACGAGATCGTCCAACGAGGGATCGGCAACGCATTCAAGCGGTTAAAAAGAAACACGCACACTGCCACGTGGCCGACGAGCGCCACGACAACGGCGATTATTTTCAGTAGTTCCATCATGTCTGCAATGCTGTCGGAAACCCAAATTGGCTGCGTTTGGTGGGATGTATACCAATCGTAGGTTAATGCGCAAAGCCCGACCCGCATTGCCAAAATCATTTGGCCAAACGGCCGGGTGGAAGAACTGTGACGAGCCAAACGATCCGCGTGGTTGGAACGGCGTCTGGCCCGACCGCTCAACACGGCGGAAAAAATCTCGCCGCCAAGCGAAGGCGTTGCAGCGGACCGGGTGAACTCCGCCCGATCCGGCGAGCGGCAGATGAGAATGTAACCATTGGGACGCTGGCAGCGTCCACCACGTGGCCGATGCTGCGTGGCGTGGCCGATGCTGCCAGCATCGGTAGGTAAGAATTTCGCTGCCGATCGCCTTAGCTGCTTTGCGCCAAGCGAGCCATTTCGTCGGCCGTGGCGTCGATCACCGTTTCCACCGTCGTCAACAGTTGGTCCAACCGGAACGGCTTGTAGAGTACCGCGTTGGGTAGCAATCCGGCTTGGCGAGCCTTCACAATCGAATGGCCGGGATCATAGCCGAATCCAGTCATCAAAATGATCGGGACGACGCCCATGAACTCCTTCAGCTTCATCATCAAGTCGTAACCGCGCATGTCGGGCAGTCGAATGTCGACGATGATGGCGTCGTAGTTGCCGTCGTGCATGCTACGAACCATGTACGTAGCCTCGCCGCCGTCGTGCGCCGTTTCGACAATGCAGCCGTAACGTTCGAGCAAAGCGTGGGCGTCGTTGCGAACCATGTCGTCCGCGTCGACCACCAAAATCCGGCGGCCTCGCAACTTCGGTCGCTGCTCGGTCTGCTGCATCCAGGCCGGAACCGCTTCGACCGGCGTCATCTTCTGGCCGATCTTCTGAATGACTTGTTTGATGTCGCGAGCGTTCTTCAAAATTCGTCGCAGCCGCTCGGCCACCGACGACTCGTGTCCGATGAACTGCTCCATTACGTTGACGGCGTCGTTGAGGATTTCGTCGACCGGCAACGCCACGGCGCTATGAATCGCGTCGACGCTCTCCTGGGCCGTGTTGGCCTTCTGCGCCACTAACAATTCCAAGGTGTTCAGCGCCACCGCCACGTCGCGGGAAAATATCTCGAGAAACTGCTGGTCACTTTCGGAGAACGCCCGAGGCTCGGGGCTCTCGACATTGAAGGTGCCGATCGTCTGCTCGTGCAACGACAGCGGCACGGTCAGCGAACTGCGAGCTCCCTTGAAGCCCTGCAGATACAGCGGGTCTTCGGCCGTATCTTCGCACAAATAACTCTTGCCAGTCGCCGCGACGAATCCCGTTACGCCATTGCCGGTTGAATTGGCGAACAAGGGCCGTTGTGCCGCTTCATCATCAATGCCAACCGCCAACAGGGGCTCCAGCCGACCCGTCTCCTCGTCCAGCAAACGAATCTCGACGACGTTGAAGTTCAACAAGTCCTGAGTGAAGTGCAGAATGTTGTCCTTCAACAACTCGATCCGCTGTTCCACTCCCATGTGGAAAACTTCCTCGGGAGTCATGTCAGCCAGTTCGATGCCGGCCTTGTGAATGGCCGCCAGCTTTTGTTGCTGCAGCATTTCCTCGGTCACGTCGCGAACCGACACAATCAAATGTTCGGGCAACGCGTCATCGCCCAACACGGGCGCGGCGTGGACCTGGAAAAAGCGATGCTCGCCCAATCGGAGCTTCGAGCTGCTTGGCTGGCCAGTCGCCAGCGCCGTGTGGAACGGACAAAAATCGGGCCCCAAAATCTCCGGGTTGCCCAAGACCGCGTAAAAATTGCGGTCCACGACGCTGTCACAGCCTACCCAGCGGCGAAACTGGTCATTGCCCCACCGGATCGTATTGGTCGAGTCCACGACGACGACGCCGTCCGGCATTCCGTCCAGGATGCGTTCATTCTGAAGCAACCTCCCGAACTCCGCAGCTTCCGCAAAAAAAGCCGGTTCGACGAGCAAACCGGCGTATTGATTGCGACTAAGTAGCGAGAGGGCACGTAACGGTTCTTTGACCGTCACGTATTCATACGAATCTGGCTCAAATCGCGTTGCCTCGGGCGGCTTGTCGCGAACATCGCCTAAACAGAGAATTTTGGGTTTGTCGCTCAACCCCAAAGCTCCTGGCAGTAAACGGAGTGACCAGGGATTATAGAAGCCGCCAATCTTCCTCACAACCGGGACAACTCTCAGCCAATTCGCCTGCTGGCGACCGATCGTCGTGCCCCAAAAGTCCGTCGTGCGGCTTCCACGTCTCTATCTGAATCGGCCGCTTGGGCCGTATCTATTCACAACCTTTCTCAGACTAGTCACCGGGATTTTTTTGACCAGCCAGAACACTTGCCTTAATCGGCACAAATGACAGCGCGCGGCCGTGTCGGATAAACAGCCATCGCTTCGTTTACTCGTGGTCCGATTCACCCGGATGCGCCTCGTCCAACGCCTCGCAACCCAGCACGATGAACGTCCAAGCGGCCGTAAAGGCGGTCAGCATGAGAATCCAAACCAAAACCCAATAGAAAGCAGTCATCGGGAACACCCTTGCGGAGAGAACGTCGGCAGGAACGCCAAACAATCTTAGTCGGACGATGCCGTCTGGACAGCGCCCGAAAACGGGACATTCTCCCCGAAGATTCCGATTTCAGCAACCGATCCGAAAGCCGACGCACAGCCCAAACGACTTGCCTCTCTCAAACGGTAGATCGGGCAGAATCTAAGCGACCGGTTCTCCCAGGAACTCGGCCAAACGGCCATGCGTCTCGGCCTCGTGCAACGCGAGCTTGCCGAATCCGTAGGCGGCGCCTTCGCGAACCGCCGCTTCCTGATGGTCGCGATAGTTCGTCACCAGCATTACCGGCAACGACGCTAGCTGCGGGTCGGACTTGATCTGTCGCAGAATCTCGATTCCGTCGCTGTAATCCTGGTCAAGCTTGCGGTTGATCAACACTAGATCCACCGACTCGACACGCAGCAGCGCCAACGTATCGTCGGGCCCGTCTGTCTGCAGCACTTCGGCGGCGAATCGCGACACCAACATGTTGCGAATGGCCGCATGGTCCGGGACACAATTGCCGACGTCCAACACGCGTTTCTTCATTTCCAGCCGCTCCGGTTACTAATGGCGATAGCCAACGTGCCGATTTCACTCCGCCGCAAATCCGGCACCACGATCAGTAATGCCGGTCGTAGCGAAACCGACGGGCGCGGATGGCGACACCCGCGAAAACTTTGCCGCACACGTTGTTAATTTGCATCGTATGTTTCTGCTGAACGGCAGCAACCCGGCCAACGTGGCCAAACTACAACCAACCGTCCGGTCAGCTCGATGCGATTGCCAACTCGCCCAAGTCCCGATTCCAGCGCCGCGAAGCGTATCGCCGTGATCGCTTGGCTGCTGATCTGCGTGCTAAGCGGCTGGTGTCGACCAACGCTGGCGGATGCGGAAGTGGGCGAGACCGGAGCCAGCGACACGCCGACCGCCGTGGCGGCGTCGGTGCGAGTGGAATCGTTACGAGCGGAAACTTTGGCGCTGTTGGAGTCAGCTCTGATTGCCAGCGGCGTCGAAGATGCCCAGCACCGGGCGGCATGTCTAACTCAGTTCGCACGGATCGCGGCGTCGCTTAAATCGCAGCGAGGCAACACGGTTCGTTCGCCGGAAGAGGTGGCGGCCGATGTGCATCGCCATCTGCACGCCACGTTATTGACCGGCCAATACGTGGCGGAATGCAGCGAGGTCGAGCGCGTGTTCGACGAAGGCGTTTACAACTGTGTCTCCGCCACCGTCGTGTTTCACGCGCTCTGCACCGAATTGGATTTGCACCGAGTCGCGGTCGCGCGACGCACGCATGTTTTCTCGCGGCTTCCCGAATCCGATCTGGATGTCGAAACCACTTGTGCCGAGTGGTTCGATGTGCCGGTCGCCGAACGACCTCATGTCGAAGCCGAGGAGCGCGAGATTAGCGACCGCGCGTTGATCGGCAAGATCTATTTCAATCGTGGCGTCGCTTTGCTGGAACAACGCGATTTCGCCGCGGCGATCGAGCTGATCCGAACCAGTCTGTTGTGGGACGCTCACGATCCGTCGGCTCGCGAAAATCTATTGGCCGGGCTGAACAACTGGGCGCTCGCCGAGTGCGACGCTCGGCGATTCGCCTCGGCTGCTCGATTGATCGACGAAGGTTTGGCGATCGACGCAACCTATCAACCACTGCTGGCAAACGACCTGCACGTGCGACAGCGATGGGTCGTTGACTTGTGCGACCACGGTCGTTTCGCGGCCGCCCGGGACGTCCTGCAAGCCGGCTTTCGACGCCGACCCGACGCCGAGCTGTTCGACAATGGGCGGCTGGCCGTCTATCGGCTGTGGGCGAAGTGGCTGATTCACCGCGGCCAATTACGGGAAGGATTTGCGGTTTTTGACGAGGCCCGTCGGCTGGTGGGCGAGCGTCCCGACGTGGAAGCTTGCGAATCCGTTACGTTGCGGGAAGCGGCTCGCGAATTGCAAGAGGCTGGTCGCCACCAAGAGGCCTCGCAGGTTGTCGCCTGGTCGCATCGCGCTCCTCAAAACGATTCAAGCGGGAGCGTGCGTCGGTTGGCGCCGCGGGGAACCTAAAGCTGAAATTCCCCCAATTCTTTGACGACCCGTCGTTTTCGACGTAAATAACCTATGTCGCACTTGCACTTCACTCGAAGTCAGTCCAAGTCTTTGCGGACGAATCACTTTTCCGCCGCCCGCTTGTCATGAGTCCGGGCGAACCCCTTGCTGGCCGCATCGCACTTATCCCAGCAGCCGCGCTACCGTGGGGCAACGCGGCCCTAATCTCTGAAGCATTTTGCCATTGAGGATGTCATGACGCTGTTGCTGGAATCCGCGCCGTCGGAATCACCCGCGCCCACCGCGAACGAACTCGCTCCGCCCATCGAGCCGGCTCGCCATGAATGCTCGGTCAAACCGATGAGCCCGCGCGGATTGGCCGACCGTGATATTCGAGATTCGGTCCGCATGTTGTTTCACTATCAAAACACGCCGTCCCGAATCACTACGGATCGCCGACAGAATCAAAGGCATCCGTATCCCTATCCGATCGAGTTGACGCCCATGGATGGCGACGTGCCGTTGACGGAACAAACTTTCGCCGTTTTAGGCAAGCACCTCTCGGAATATGGCCTAGATTTCTATTGCGACCAACCACTGCCGTACCGTCGCGTCATCGCCTGGTTTGAACCTCAAAAAGGCCGACGCATCGGTTTGTTGTTAGACCTCTCCTGGTGCCGCTTCAACAAGTTTGGGTGGTATGAGAACGGAGGTCGCTTCCTGCAAGTGGTTCGGACCGCGGTCTAGCTTCGCGACCGGCAAGAACGGCGTCGCCGCGCCATTAGCGGCGCCATGCTCGCCGGTCGCCCAGCGGACACCATTGTTCCCTTTACACTTCTTCGCCGTTCCACCCGCGAGCGGTCGAAGACCTTGGACTACCGACAGCCACACACTGTCGCTTGCCATAACATCACGATATTCGCTCCGAGCCCGGCGGCCGCCAACCCGCCGGGCTCGCGGCGTTTCTTGGCCGTCCACGGGATAGTGGCCGAATTAGCCGCCGCGCGACGGATCGCGACTCAACCGAGCCGCCAGCTTCACCGCCTCGAACAAACTGTTCGGATTCGCCTTTCCTTGCCAAGCGATATCGAACGCCGTGCCGTGATCGACGCTGGTACGCACGACCGGCAATCCTAGCGTCGTATTGATCGCCGAATCGAAGGCCAGCGCCTTAAGCGGAATGTGGCCCTGATCGTGATACATACAGATGAACGCATCCGTCTCGTCGCGCCGCCAAGGCAGAAAGGCCGTATCGGGCGGAACCGGCCCTTCGATCGCGATGCCTTGTCGACGAGCCAGCTCGACCGCCGGAGCGATGATTCGCTCTTCCTCCCGATCGCCGAACAAACCGCCTTCGCCCGCGTGCGGATTCAAGCCGCACACGAGCAGCTTCGGTTCGCGGCCGCGCAGTCGCCGCATTGCCGCCACCGTCAACTCGATCACTTCGCCGATTCGTTCGATCGTCAGCAACTTCGGAACTTCGTGATAACCGACATGCGCCGTGACGAAACTGCACGTGATCGTCTCGGACGTGAGCATCATGCACGACCGCGCGGCTTGCATCCGTTCGGCGAACAATTCCGTGTGTCCGGGATAATGATGCCCGGCCGCTTGCATCGCGGCTTTGTTCAGCGGCCCGGTCGACACGGCGTCGATCTCGCCCGCCAAACCGGCTTCGATCGCGGCGATCACATACTGATAGGCCGCCTCACCGCAACGAGCGTCGATACGCGCCGGCTCGATCGAGTCGCCATCAATCTGCCGCAAGTCCCACACGGCCGGACAAGTGACCGCTCGCCCCGCGCCGTGCCAATCGTCGCGATCGATGATCTCCGCATCGAAGGGCAGCTTCAACCGCTCGGCCACTCGCCGCAACACGCTGGCGTCGCCGAACACGATCGGCGTGCAAACACGAGCGATCGCCGGCTCGGCCAGCATCCGCAGACAAACTTCGGGGCCAACGCCTGACGGGTCGCCCATCGTCACGGCGACGCGAGGGAGAGTCATACCAATCCCGTGGTAAAGAATGAGAATTCGAAGCGCGACCCACATTCGCCGCGCAATCGCCCAACGTACTCGACGCCGGAAACTTGCTACAGCACCGGTCGCCCGCCGCGAGGCCACTCGCCGTCAGGCAACTGGTCGCCCAGCAAACGCACGCCGCATCCCGGCTCGTTGGGAAAGACCGCTCGGCCGTTGTCGATCGCTACGCCGCTGGCAATGTCGTCCGCCAATAACAACGCGCCGTCCATATCGACGTAATCCAACAGCGGCAACAGTTGAGCGATCGCCGAAATGCCGACGCTGGACTCGGTCATGCAGCCGACCATCACCTGCATCTTTAGTTCCCGAGCCCGCTCGATCATGCGGCGAGCTGGCGTTAGGCCGCCGCATTTGACAAGCTTGATGTTCACGCCGTGAAAGCATCCATGACACCGATCCACGTCGGCCGGCAATTGACAGCTTTCATCCGCGATCAACGGCAACGCCGATTCGGCAAACAACCGCCGCATGCCATCCCAATGATCCGCCGGCAATGGCTGCTCGATGAACTCGACGTTCAACGATTTCAGTTCAGGGGCGATCGCCAACGTCTGCTCGGCCGTCCAACCGCAATTGGCATCCACGCGAAAAGCCGACGCGGTGTGCTGCCGCAACTCACGCACGATTCGCAAATCGTCGTCTGTCCCTAGCTTGATCTTGTATACCGGCCACCCCGGAAACTCGTTCATCTTCTCGACCATCTTGGCCACACTGTCGATGCCGATCGTGTAGTTCGTCAGCGGCATTTGTTCGGTCGTCAGCCCCCAAAGCTTCCAAACCGGCTGCCCACGCCGCTTGCCCCACAGATCATGAGCCGCTTGGTCGAGCGCGCACAGGGCGAACGGCTGCTCGTTCAACTCCGCATGCACGCGATCCCACAGCGCCGCCGGATCATCCAACGAATCGCCTTCGACCAATTCGCGCACTGTTTCCAGCGCCGCCGTCATATTCTCGATCGTCGCCCCGTAATACGAATTGGTCGTTGCTTCGCCAAAGCCCCGCCGCCCTTCGTCGTCGGCCAACTCGACAATCAGCGTCGGTTGCACATCCAACGATCCCCGAGAAATCGTGAATCGATGACGCAGCGGCAAGTCGAAAGCGTAAGCACGAAGTCGCATGGCAAGACCGTCTCGAATGAAATTGATGGGGAACCAATACCGAGTCGAAGTTTCGCCCCGATTGTATCAGCTTCGTTGCGACCCAATCCCGGACGCGCGAACGAGCCACGGTTCGGAAAAGTGTGGATCATTCCGAGGTCCGACTCCAGCACGCGAGCGACTGGCTGCTTGCGTTGTCACTTGGCAAGAGCCAAGTAGAATGGCCTGTTTGCGAAAATCCCGCCGTCGATTCGTCCCACCGAGTGAGAAAAAACCATGCGTTGTCGACTTGTCGTTCGCCAATTGTTTGCCGTCGCGTTGTTGCATGTCATGGCCTTGGGCGGCGGGGCGTTGTTGGCGGCCGATCCGGCGACAGCAGCTCGGGATGCAGCGGTCGTGCAGACGATCCTGCGTTTGCCGGGCGTGAATGTGAACGCGAATCCGCAGTTGAAGGCGTCGGTGATGCGGCATCTGGAAACGGTCGAAGGGACGCCAAAGTTTCTGGAGTTGGTCGAGAAGCTGAAGTTGCGGGACGCGTCGGACAAGCTGTTGGCGCTGGCGATTGAAAAGCCGGATGATTCGCTGGGTGTGAATGCGGCTTCGCTGTTGGTTAAGTTCGACGAATTGGACCGAATGAAACAGGTGGTCGCGGGCGAGGATCCGAAAGCCGCCACGGCGATCATTACGGCGCTGGGATTGGCTGGCGGAGTCGAGCTGGCGGATTGGCTGGGGCCAGTGGTTGTCGATGCCGCTCGGCCGGTGTCGGTTCGCAACGCGGCCGCTACGGCGCTGGGGCGAACTCCCGCGGGTCAAAAACGTTGCTCCAGGCGGCGGCTGATGGCACGCTGCCGGACGACGGCAAGTTCAGCGTGGCAAACGCCTTGTTGGCTTCCACCGACGCCACGATTCGCGAGGAAGCAGCAAAGTATCTCAGTCTGCCCGCCACGAGAAACGCCGAGCCGCTGCCGCCGGTGGCCGAACTGGTGGGCCGCTCTGGCGACGCGGCTCACGGCCGCGAGCTGTTTATGACGACGGCAACTTGCGGTAAGTGTCATAAGGTGCGAGACGAAGGCAAAGAGGTCGGACCCGAGTTGTCGGAAATCGGCAGCAAGCTGTCTCGCGACGCCTTATATGTGGCCATCTTGGATCCCAGCGCCGGGATCAGTCATAACTATGAGACTTATACCGTGTTGTTAGATAACGGCACGGTGGTCACCGGTCTCATGGTTAGCGAAACGGATGAGGCCGTTACCATCAAGACCGCCGAAGCGATCCTACGCACTTTCAAACAAGATGAGATTGAAGAGATGATTAAGCAGAAGGTGTCGTTGATGCCTTCGAATCTGCAACAGACCATGAGCGTGCAGGATCTGGTGGATGTGGTCGAGTATTTAACGACACTGAAGAAGGCGGGCGGCTAGGGACCGGTCCGAAAATAACTTGTCACTTTAGCGGAATGGCGCAAGCCATCCGGTTTCGCGAAACCGGAGGGCTTGCTCTCGACCGCTACAAGCGATTCGGTAATTTTTTGCGGACGGGTTCTAGGCCGCAAATCCGCTGGACGTGGGAGAGTATCACGAGTGGCTTACGACGAAGGATTGGCCCAGCGCGTTCGGACCGTATTGCGACGCCGCCAAAGGTTTGCCGAGAAAAAGATGTTTGGCGGCGTGGGATTCTTGCTGCGCGGCAATATGTGTGTCGGGGTGTGGAAAGAATGGCTGATCGTTCGCTTGGGACCAGACATGGGTGAGAGCGCGCTGCGGGAACCGCACGTGCGGCCGTTCGATATCACGGGGCGAGCGATGCGAGGTTGGGCGATGGTCGCGCCGGAAGGCGTCGAAGATGACAACGAACTGAAACGATGGATTCGGGCCGCGGCGGAGTTCGTCGCCGAGTTACCTGCCAAACACTCTTAGATTCAATATTGGCCGCCGACGATTACCTGACGGTGTGAGAGTTGGCCGCGGAAGAGAGGACTTTGCTTCGCATGGATTTACGCGAACCCGCCTTGGACTGTTGGTATTTGACTGGCCCGACGGCCAGCGGCAAGACTTCGATTGGTGTCGAGTTGGCTGAACGCTTGGGGGCCGAGATCATTTCGCTCGATTCCATGGCGTTGTATCGAGGCATGGACATCGGCACGGCGAAACCTTCGGCCGACGATCGCCAGCGCGTGACGCATCATTTGGTGGATTTGCTCGAGCCGAACGAAGACTTCAGTATCTCCGATTACACGCGGCGGGCGCACGAGACGATCGCCGAGATTCGGTCGCGCGGCCGCGAAGTGTTGTTTGTGGGCGGTACGTCTCTATATCTCAAGGCCATGTTGCGTGGGCTTGATCCAGGGCCGCCGGCGGATTGGGAGTTTCGCCGCGAGGTCGACGCGGAGGTCGAGCGAGTCGGGATCGAGGCGTTGCACGAACGCTTGCGGCAAGTCGATCCGTTGTCCGCCGCCAAGCTGCATCCGCACGACAAGCGGCGGATCATTCGGGCTTTGGAAGTGTTTCGCGCGACCGGCCAGCCGATTAGCCATCGGCAGATGCAATTCGACGAGGGAGCCGCGGCGGAACGCTGCCGGGTATTCGCACTCTTCTGGCCTCGCGCCGAATTGCATCGGCGAATCGAAACGCGGGTCGATCGGATGTTTGCCGAAGGATTGGTGGACGAAGTGCGCGGGCTGTTGGCCCGTTTCGGTTCGATCAGCCGCACGGCGACTCAGGCAGTTGGATACCGCGAGGCGTTGGCCCATTTAGAACAACACGTGCCGTTGGATCGGACGATCGAAACCGTGAAAGCTCGAACGCGCCAATTCGCCCGGCGGCAGGAAACTTGGTTCCGCAGCTTGAGCGAATGCCGCCGCGTGGCGATGACGCCGGATGCGACTCCGGCCGAGGTCGTCGAGCAGATTGTCGCCGATGTCTAGGCGCTTTCCCTCACGAACAACTCGGGTAGCACGCCTGCGTCGGGTGGCACGCCCAGAGTCTTCGATGGGCGTGGCTGGCTTGCGTGAGTGGTTGCCCGCGACGCGCGCTGTGCGCGGGTCTCCCGACCCCGCACACTCTCCACCTCCTGGCTGCTTGCGGGGAGACCTTCGGTCGGCGGTTTCGGCGAGGTCGGGGAGACCTGCGCCCGAGCGCGGCGGTGGGCGTGGCTGCGGGCGTGGCATTCCGCGACTGGCGAGCGCAACGTGACAGCTAACCACGCTCTCGCGAATCAGCCATGCCCTGAAGACTCAGGCATGCCACCCGACCTGCTCGCTTGCTGTTTGCTGTTTGCGAGAGTCGCCGTTCACGCCTAAGATATAACCGCTCGTTGATGGGAACTCGCCGTTCAACATATCGCTGAGGGTTTCGACGGATGAATCACGCGTCTCCATTGAATCGCGCTTGCTCGGAGTTTCGGCGTCAAGCGGTCGATCGCCGTGGGTTTCTGCGCGTTGGCATGTTGGGCGCGGCCGGGTTGTCGCTGGCGGAACTGTTGCGGGCCGAAGCGCGTGGGGCGATTCAGGCGGGCAAACGCGGCAACTCGGTCATCATTCTTTGGATGCGGGGCGGGCCTAGCCATATCGACATGTGGGATCCGAAGCCGACCGCGCCGGCCGAGTTTCGTGGCGAGTTCGGCACGATGAATACGACCGTGCCGGGAATTCAATTGACCGACATGCTGCCTAAGTGCGCGGCGGTGATGGATCGATGGTCGATCATTCGCAGCTTGTATCACGACAACGCCGGGCATTCGGCCGGCGATCAGATTTGTTTTACCGGTTATCCGCCGGGGCCTAAACCGGACGAGAACGTGAACCCCAGTTGCGGTTCGATCGTCGCCGAACAACTGGGCCACCTAACGCCGGAGTTGCCCGCCTACGTGATGATTCCGCGGATGGTTCCCGGCACGAATTCGGCGCATTTGGGCGTCGCCTACAAACCGTTCGAGACCGAGGCCGATCCGGCGAACAGCGGTCCGTTCGAGTTGCCGAACTTCAAGATGGCGGCGGGACTGTCGGTCGATCGGATGGGAAGTCGCCGCGATTTGCTTACCAGCTTGGATCGTTTGCGGGGCGAAGCGGACAGCACGGGACAGATGCAAGCGCTGGATCGCTTCGGGCAAAAAGCGTGGGACATTCTCTGTTCGCCGGCGGCCCAGAAGGCTTTCGATTTGGATAGCGAACCACAGCCGCTTCGCGAGCGATACGGCTTCATGCCGCCTTCGACCCGATGGCTTCGGATCGTTGCGGCATCGGCTTGAGCCAGCGAGTGCTGTTGGCTCGGCGGTTGGTCGAAGCGGGCGTGCGATTGGTCACGGTGGATTTGCGCTGGTGGGACACGCACGTGCTGGGGTTCGACTCGCTGCGTCGAGGCTTCTTGCCCCGTTTCGACCAAGCTTATGCGGCGTTGATGAATGATTTGGCGGAACGCGGGATGATGGAGTCGACGTTGGTGGTGGCGTGGGGCGAGTTCGGTCGCACGCCGCGCGTCAATAACAACGCGGGTCGCGATCATTATCCGAACGTGTTCAGCGCCGCGATTGCTGGCGGCAAGGTGCAAGGGCGGCCGAGTCGTCGGCCAATCGGACAGCAAAGGCGCGTTTCCGCGCGACAACCCCAAGACGCCGCAAGACGTGCTGGCCACGATCTACGATCATCTGGGCGTCGACACCGGCAAGAAGTATCTCACCGCCTCGGGCCGGCCGGTGACCGTGTTGCCGCACGGCAAGCCGATCACCGAGCTGTTCTCATAAGAACCGCTCCAGTAACACGATCCCATACAAGCGGAGCCGGCGCAAGCCGCCCGGTTGTACGCCAGTGGCATGCGAACGCATCCGACTCGTCCACCTTACAACAGCTGCCACGTCGCCGAAACTCATGCTGCTCAGCCGCCAGCGAGTGAGTCTCCTCGGCTGTCAGATACAAGCACGTAGCGCCAGCAAGTGAGTCCCCAGCATTCCTCGCCACCCGATCTCACACACTCGCTGGCGCATCGTGCTCGTATGGCGATACCCAGCGTGCCACTGGCGTCTCGCCAGTGCTCTTACGCCGTTCGTTGGGTGTTGCGGCATAAGCAACGTTTCTGCGAATCAATCCAGCAAGGTTGATCGAGCGGCATTGTTCCACTGTTCCGAAATAACATTGCCTGCCCTCACTGCGCTCACCTAAACACACAATCTTTGGCAACAGCTCACGCGGAAACCTGTGTGCCAATTCGGCTTGCAAGTGACGGCAAAAGAGCACTGGCAAAATGCCAGTGGCACAACGAACGGAACCGACACGCCCAACTTAAAACAGTGCCACCCGCAGTGTGCCAAACACCTACCCAGGCGGGTTTCTCACCCGCTAGTCAATCCATCATTGCCAGTCCGCACGTGGATGGCTTCGTTACATGGTTATTGCAGATCAGTTGGGACAACGTCGGCGTAGACGAGTCGATGATCGGAAAGGACTGTCCGAGAAACGTTGTGTTCGGCGTAATCCCACTTGGCCGGCACGAGGATCCAGTCGATTACGGACCGAGGATCGTTTGAGTGATATGTGAAATCGTCCTTACCTACTCCTAGACGGCTCGGTTCACGGAGAAAGTAGCCACTTTCGTCGAACGTCTCTATGGCATTGTTTCCGTTTTCGTCTGTTGTGGCGCCCGGGAAATCCACGGGCGTAGAGTTCATGTCTCCGGCCAGTATAGTTGGCGTCGTGCTTTCCCTGACGATTGACGTGATAATGTCGGCGGATAACACGCGCAGCGACTCGCTGCGGTGAGAGAGGTGTGCGGCCACGATTCGTATCGGCAGTCCGTCAACATTGATGTCGCACAGGACCGATCGTTTCTTGCCCGCAAGTAACGTCTCCAAGGCGGAGAAGCTCGGTAGATCCACGAGCTGCGCATCTGTTATTTCATATCTGCTTAACACAGCGTTGCCGAATCGCCAAGTCCAGAACATGAAACGAAAATCTAGGTTGCGTTGCTCAACCCAATGACTGTAGCCGGACTTGTTGGCCAGAAAGCGGGCTTGATTCGTGTGATAACTCCACGATGCATCAAAATCGACCTCGTTTAGAACGACGATGTCTGCATCGACTTCCCGCAACAGGGCGGCTATTTGATCGAGTCGCGAGATGCGATCTTGGTAGTCGCCGCCATCCCAATTTGAAATAGCAGTACCGCGACCATGTGCGATGTTGAAACAGGCGACTCGCACAGTCGTCGGAAGTCGGCCGTCCGCTCGCGCATCCTGCTGACTAGAGGAGTGGATGGATACTCTCCTCCAGGGACTCATGATCCGACTAGCGACAAACGGCACCAGGAAGACCGCAAGCAATACAATCGTCGAGCGTACCAACACTCGTTTGGAAAAACGTAAGCGTATCACATCACTCCATGTTACGATTCGGTTAACGTGACGGCGGCCAATAACCGTGGATTTCAAAACCGACGTGATCCGCCGCTCACGTTCAACCGATTGTTCGTCCGTCATTCCCGTCGCCGTCTTTTGCGAGCTTCGCTTGTGATGGAGTCAGTGTCACCTCAGGCAATGAAATCTGCGAAAGTAGTGTATCACACGTTTGGGCAATTTCTGGATTCAGATCGACGCCAAGGATAGACGAGTGGTTGATCGATACGTATCGAATGAATGTCCAGAAGCACAACTCGGCATCATCTGATTTTGCGTGAATAGCAGCAACAACCTTTCCAAAACCTTCGAGCGTTTCTTTGGTCATGTTGTGGTCGCTGAAGGCAATGTCGAGATTCATGTCGCCAGTGGACTTGACATCGCATTTCGGGCACGGGCAGATCGCACCGAATTTGACTTCGCCACAGTTGAAACATAGTGCCCAAGTCATGCTACACGAAGCTCTGCTTAAAGGGTCGAACTTTGAATTATCCGCGATAATCGCGGACAATCTCAACTTCGCCCGATTATCGCCGGTTGCAACCTGAATGCAAGTAGGAACGTGCCATCGGTCGCGAAGAAATGGCGGGGGCTGTCGGCACAGCGTTGTTGTCGGCGCGGGACCGTAAGTGGTTCGTAATGTGGATCGGCTGGTACGCGAGGTTTTGCCGTGGCGGGCGAGTTAACTGGGGAACTGTGAGGCGGTGATGCTTTTGGTGAATAGTAATACACCACGAAGGACACGGAGAGCACGAGGAGAGGAAGCGGCGATTGATGATTTGTGATTGTTGAAGGTTCTTTTTTCGTGTCTTCGTGCCTTCGTGGTTGTTTGAGATTTGCGCGGACTCGGGGCGCTGGGGGCTGCTTTGCTCGACCCCAGGCACTAGATGCTTTTGGTGAATCAGGTAATTGCTACCACGAAGGACACCGAGAGCACGAAGGGAAGAGGAAGACGATTAATGATTGGCGATTGATGATTTGTGATTGTTGAAGGTTCTTTTCTTCGTGGTCTTCGTGTCCTTCGTGGTTGTTATGAGACGGGCTGGCGGCTGCCGTTTTGGCAGTCGGGGAGTCGGACAAATATTCGCCCTTGGCGGGCGGGTTGCGGCGTGCGGCGAGTTGCTGTGCCGTAAGGCTAATAATTGCAGTCGGTTACGTCTAATTGCGGCTTGCCAATCCGCCATTTGGGCACTGTAAATGAGCATTTGGGGACTGCGCGCCGTCATTTGGACACTGCGCGCCGCCAATTGGACACTGCGCGCCGCCAATTGTGATTGGACACTGCGCGCCGTGATTTGGAGGCTGCGCGCTGCCGTTTGAGGGTTGCGCGCTGCCGTTTGGCCGCGGCGCGCTGCGATTTGGACTGCGGGAGACGGTCTTTGGGCCGCGCGAGCTGCCTTTTTGGCAGTGTCGCCGAGTGTTTGGATGGTGCGCGCGAGCGTTTGGGCGTTGTAAATGGCGTTCGGGGACTGCGCGCGAGCGTTTGGGCGTTGCAAAGATCGTTTGGACGCTGCGCGATGTCGTTTGGATCGTGTCGCCGAGCGTTTGGGCGATGCAGCCAGCGTTTGGGGACTGTAAATCGTCGTTTGGGCTCGGCAAACGTCGTTTGAAGGGTGCGAGATGGCGTTTGAACGGTGTAAATGAGCGTTTGGACGCTGCGCATCGATTTGGACGATGTAATTGAGCGTTTGGGAGCGGCGCGAGCGTTTGGGGACCGAAAGGGGTGGCCTTGAGACTCGTTCTTCCTGGGTCGACTCGGCAGGAGCCTCGTTCTCCCGGATTGGCATTTCATGCTCGTGCTCGGCTCGTGCTCAGCGAAGCGGTACTCTATTCGCGACACGGTGAGAGGATTGGGGAGACCCTTCGGTCGAGGCGTGATGATGTGCGGGAGTCGGAAGACCCACTTGCGGCGGTTCTCCCGGGCTCGACTCGGCGGGTTGGCGCTGTGTGAGCACCGGGCAGCTTGCGGCTGCTCCGCTTTTGTGTGGGCGCACCGGCGGCTTGCGCTGCTGTCATTTGGGATTGCGGCGGTGCGCTTGCGGGGGTGAGAGGGTTTTGTCGGCCGTTTGGATTAACGGCCGCGCCAGTCGATTTTGGACATCGAGGCCAAAGCCAATTGCAGAGCATGAGTGCCGTCGCGCTTCCGTGGCCTGGGCTTGAAGCGCGATATACAGTTGCTTGGCCAAAGCCAGACCGGGCAGCGAGAGGCCCATGCGGTTGGCTTCGTCCAAGGCGATGCTCATGTCCTTGATGAAGTGTTCGACGAAGAAGCCGGGGTCGAAATTGTTGTTGATGATCCGCGGGCCTAAATTTGACAACGACCAACTGCCCGCCGCGCCGACCGCGACGCTCTGCATCACGGTTTCCAAATCCAGACCGGCTCGATAGGCATATAACAACGCCTCGCAGACGCCGATCATGTTGGTGGCGATCAACGTTTGGTTGACCATCTTTGTATGTTGCCCCGCGCCGGCCGGGCCTTGATGCACGATCGTCTTGCCCATCGCGTCCCAGCACGGTTGCAACGCTTCGACGACTTCGCGGTCGCCACCGATCATGATCGACAGTCGAGCTTCTCGCGCGCCGACATCGCCGCCCGAAACGGGCGCGTCGACGCTATGCACGCCGCGAGCCTTGGCGGCTTCGGCGATCTCCACCGCCAACGACGGCTGGCTGGTTGTCATGTCGACCAGCACATTGCCCGACTTGCAACCGGCCAGCGCGCCTTGCTCGCCCAACATCACTTCGCGCACATCGCTGGGGAAGCCCACAATGGAAAAGATCACGTCGCTCTGCTCGGCCACGGCTCGCGGCGTCTCGGCCCAAGCAGCGCCCTTGGCGATCAGCGCTTCGGCCTTGGCTTTGGTACGGGAATAGACCGTGGCGGAAAACCCCTTGTCGATCAAATGGCCGCACATGCTGGAGCCCATGACTCCCGTGCCGATCCAGCCAATGCGAGTTTTTCCGGGAGCGATTTCCATTGCCATCATGGTTCCTTTCGTCGAGGACGAGTCGTCTGGTAGTTCGTCGAGGTAGAAGTCGTCGCGGGTCGATTCGCGACGTGTTATTTCCAGCGGTGGGTCGGTCGGTTCAGAATTTCCGACACGATGATCGCGCGGCGAAAGCTGGCCGGGTCGCGCAGCGATTGAGCCACGTCTTGCGGATGAAACATGTTCAGATCGGCGGCGGCCTTCGTTTCCTCGTGGCTGAGATGGCCGACTTGATGGTCAAACGCGTTGTGGATGCGTGCGTCCATCAGATCGTCGGCGATTTCGACCGAGTCCGCCATGCGTTCCGCCCGTTGGACAAAATCGGCGTTCTCGAAGTGCTTTGAGAGAGGAAGCGTGTTGGCGGGCCAAGCTTGATGCACCGGCTCGGCCTCGATGATTTCGGCATCCACCGGTTCGGCTTCGACAATCTCGAACGGTTGGCGAGTCGCGGAGGGACGGGGCGGAGCGGGCGTTGGACGGGGCGGCGGAGCGGGCTGGCGCTGGCCGCCGCCTTGCTGCTGTTGTTGCAGTTCGCGGACGCGGCGAATGAATTGATCGACTTCGTCAAACATGATGGCTCGCTATTTGGCGGCAGTCGCGCCGGCGCTGGCGATCGCTCGCCGCATGTTGGTATCGGCGTCGACGTTTCGCAATTGATAATAGTCCATGATTCCGAGTCGGCCGGTGCGAAACGCTTCGGCCATCGCTTTGGGAACTTCGGCCTCGGCCTCGACCAGCTTCGCGCGGCTCTCTTCGATCATGGCCGACTTCTCTTGTTCCGCCGCGACCGCCATCGCGCGGCGGCCTTCGGCTTGAGCCCGAGCCACGCGCGTGTCGGCTTCGGCCCGATCGGCATCCAAGCGAGCTCCGATGTTCTCGCCAACGTCGATATCCGCGATGTCGATCGAAACGATCTCGAACGCCGTTTGCGAATCGAGCCGCTTCGCCAGCACGGCTTTGGAGATCATGTCGGGATTCTCCAGAACGTGGGCGTGCGACTCCGCCGAGCCGATCGCGCTGACGATGCCTTCGCCGACGCGGGCGATGATCGTTTCCTCGGTGGCGCCGCCGATCAACTGTTGCAAGTTGGCTCGCACCGTTACGCGGGCTTTCACCTTGAGCTGAATGCCGTCTTTGGCCACGGCGTCCAACGAATGTTTGGCCGATCCGCGAGCCGGGCAGTCGATCACTTTGGGGTAAACGCTGGTCTGGACCGCTTCGAGCACGTTTCGGCCCGCCAAGTCGATGGCCGTCGCTTCGCGGAACGTCAGATCCACGATTTTGGCTTTGCGAGCCGCGATCAACGAACGAATCACCAACGGCACGTTGCCGCCGGCCAAGAAGTGAGCTTCCAGGGCTTTGCTCGTGATGCCCGTGTCTTCGTTCAATCCCGCTTGGACCGCCATGATCTTGCTGGTCACGATCACTTTGGCGTTGACCTTGCGGAACGTCATTCCGAGCAGATCGAAGATTGTGACACTGGCGCCGGTGAGCACCGATTGAATCCAAAGCTTGAAGTACGACGCGAAGACCGCGAAGACAACCAGCAACACGACCACGACGAGAACCGTGACTACCAGCAGGCTCGCGGCTTGAGCCGACAGCCCTTGGCCCAGCAGCACGCTGTCGGCCAGCAGCAATCCGTCAACGTTGCGCGACAAGGCAAACTCCCTTATTCAAAGCTTGGCCAGACAGTCACGAAGTCGTTTTTGACCTCGACCAAAGGAACACTTTAGCAGAGTGGTATCACCCCGACAGTCTGCTGTCAAGCAAGCGGGCTTGGTTGTCAAGCCAACGGATCGTCGAGCGGCTCGATGCCGAATTGTTCGATCGGTTGCGACAGCGGATCGTCGCTGGCGACGGGCACGGCGGCCGGCGAACGAGTTGCCGGGTCGGTTGCGAATTCACACGGTCGCACGACCAGCCGATTCATACTCAGCGAAGCCACTTCGATCGGTTCGCCAACTTCGAGCGACAGGCCAGGACTGGTGGCATCGTAGGTGCGGCCGTCGATTTCGATTAGACCGCTGGGCCGCATTGGCGAGCGAACTCGACCGATCCGCCCGACCAAACCTTTCAGCTCGCGCCGATAGTCCGAGTCGGGCAGCACTTCATCTTGGTCTTCGGGTAACCGGATCAAAATCATTCGCCCCAGCGGCGTCTCGGGCCAGACACGGATCATGAACGCGATCAGCGTCGGCACGATTACCAAGCTGGCAATCAAAATCGCGACGCCCGATTTCGGCCCGCCGCTGAAGGCCACGACGATCGCTCCCAAAATCGCGGCGGCCGACAGCACGCCGATCACGCCGCCCGACGGCACGAACAACTCAAGCACGATCAGGGTCAAACCAACCAACAGCAGTATGACGGCCCAAATCAACGGATCCATTTCGACGCTCCTCCGGGAAGCAGTTCGTTCGGCGAGCCATTATATCGCGGGTCGCGGTGTTTGCGTCGATCGGGCATGGAGAGTAAAACTGCTGGCGTTATCAGACGGCATCAACCGCTGTCTGTTTCAGACGCTTCTTTCGACAACGCACATCGTAGACCGGAAACATGAATAATCGAGTTGCCTTGGTTACTGGAGCGGGGCGCGGCATCGGCCGCAGCTCGGCATTGGAGTTGGCTCGCCGCGGAGCTCGGGTCGCCGTGACGGCTCGCACCGAATCGCAGTTGGAGTCGTTGGTCCAAGAGGTTGCGGCGGCTGGCGGACGTGCGGTGGCGATTGCGGATGACTTGTCCGATCCCGCCGCGCCGGCTCGCATCCACGCGCGAGTCAAGCAGGCGTTGGGCCCGATCGAAATCCTGGTCAACAACGCGGGGATCGGCAGCAGCCAAGCGCCACAGCCGCTGTTGGATTTCGACGACGAGTTCTGGCATCTGACGATGGCGGTGAACGTGACGGCGCCTTATCTGTTGACCAAGCTGGTGCTGCCCGACATGATCGCCGCCGGTTGGGGACGAATCATCAATATCTCGTCGATCAATTGCAAAGTGCCAGCGATGCACGCGGCGGCGTATGTGGTCAGCAAACATGCGTTGACCGGTTTGACCAAGGTGACAGCCAAGGAGATGGCCGACAAGGGCATCACGGCAAATGCGGTTTGCCCTGGCGTGACGGCGACCGAGTTGAACGATAAGCGGCTGCAATACGACTCCGCTCGGCTGGGAAAATCATTCGAGCAGCTCGAAGCCGATGCCTCGCCGTTGGGCCGGCGACTGCTGCCGGACGAAATGGGAGCGCTCGTCGGCTTTCTGGCCGAAGACGCCGCCAGCGGAATCAATGGCCAAGCGATCAACGTCTGCGGCGGGACGGTGTTTGTCTAGCCGTTAGTTTCTAGATGCCGAGTTGGCCCAAGGCGTCGGCCATTCGATTGACGACGGCGGCCAGCGTGGGATGCGAAGCCTCGATCGACTCGACGGTTTCCGTCAGCCGCTCGGTTAGGGTTCGAGGCCGCAACTGCTCGGGACTTTGCTCGGCCAGCGCGTCGTCGATTTCGCTGGCCGCTTCGCGAAGAACGTCGCGAGTTTCGGGATCGATCTCGTCGAGCCGCTCCAACTCGGCTTCCAATTCCCGCACCAAAGCACGTAGGCGTTCCAATCGTTCCGGCATGGATGATGTTCTCGAAACTTGCAAAGGACGGCCCGTGGCGAAACCAATGGCAGCGCGGTTTGCATCGTGGACATTGACCGAACGTTAGCTGCCAGCGGCCGCTAGTGTGCCGGATTTCAGGCGAGCGATCAACGGGACCACCGCCGAGGCCGGAATCGCATAGGTCGATACTCGATCCGCGCGGGCGATGTTCAGCCCCACGGCCTCGCCACTCAAGTTCACAATCACTCCGCCGCAATCGGCCGGATCCAGCACCGAATCGTGTTGCATCGCCAGCGGAAAGCCGGTCGATCGTTCGCTAATCGGACCATCCACCGACACGGTCGACTCGCCGTGGCTTTGAATCTGATTCAGCGTCCGCAGCACCGCCGTGATATCCATTTGGTTGTCGCCCCGTTGAACCGTCAGCGTCAGCCGGTCGCCCGGTTTGAAGTCGCGGATCGCATCCTGCAACGCATCGGGCGTGCGAATCTGCCGCTCGCCGACTCGCAAGATCACGTCGGCCACGCGCAGGCCGGCTTGCTCCGCGCCACTGCCTGGTATCACCTTCTCGACAAACGGCCCGATTTCGCCGGCGCCCATCATGATCCCCAGCAGACCTCGTCCGGATTGAATTCGACGAGTCTGGGCGCTTACGACGCCGACGGAAACCGGCAACGCGGACAAGCTGGGCGTGGCCAGCCAAGCGCCGAGCGTCGGTTGAGTGGACGTGTTCCAGCGAATTGCCGGCAGCGGCCGATCGCCAAAATCGACCTTCAGCAAAGTCACGTCGAAGTCGGCATCCACAGCCACGACTTCGGCCGGCAGTCGGCGGTTGTCGGACAAATGGCATTGAATCTCGCCGTGAATTTGGCTGTTCTTCGTCAGCACGTAACCGGTCGAGTCGACCACAACGCCGAGCGCCGATGAACGGTTGTCGCACAGCACGCGAACCATGCTACGACTCGGCTCGGCCACCACTTCGCGAAACGCCCGCCGGACAACTTCGTCGTTGCGCGGCGCGGCGTAGTTCAGTCGATACAGCGATTGCCGCGAGCGTTGAGCCCACGCGGATTGCGGAACCGAAATCGCGCCCGCCAACGTCAAGGCCAACATGGCGCCGGCCAACCAAGGATGTCGTGCAAAGCTAAGCCGTCTCACTTCGGATCCTCCGTCCCGAACAATCGTTTGTCGAACTAGCAAGTCACTTGAGCCGTGTGTCGCCGAAGACGCATCAACGTTGACGGCCGACCACCAAACTGACTTCCAACATCTCTCCCTCGCGCCGCAACCGCACGGTCACACGATCTCCTGGATCATGCAACCAAACTTGGGATCGCAACGATTCAAAATCCGCGACCGCCGCGCCGTCGAAATCCACGACCACGTCGTTCACGCGAATGCCTGCTTTGGCGGCCGGCGACCCTGGCACGACGCCGGTCACGATCGCGCTGGCCGCGTTCGGATCGCCTTGCACGCCAATTACCGGACCGAATCCTGGCAGATGGCCCCATTTCTCGCTGGCGACCATTCGCTTCCAAGATTCGCGATAGCCGTCGATCGGTACGTGCATGTTTTCCGTCAGCTCGTTCGTGATGCGGCTGTGAATGCCGATCACGCGACCTTCCATGTCAAACAGCGGTCCGCCGGAATCGCCGCCCAACAGCGTACAATCCGTGACGATCACCGTGTCGGAATTGGACAGCACGCGGCCCACGCGAGCCACCGGACCGCGATCGGTTTGCCAACCGCCGGGATGCCCCGTGGCCAAACACCAAGCGCCGACCTTCAAGCTGCCGGACTGGCCGATTGGTGCGTGAGTCCATACGGCGCCTTCGCCATCTGGATGACTGTCGATCTTGATGACGCCCGCGTCGATGTTGCGATTCATGCCCAGCGTGGTTGCCTTCACGCGGCGTCCGTCCGGCATCACAATCGTGGCTTTCCGTCCCGGCTCGCCCGCCACATGCGAAGCAGTCAGCACGTAGCCGTCGCCGCTGACGAGCACACCGCTGCCATGAGCCGGACCGATCTGCACGGCCACGGTGCTGGCCAAAGCCTGCTGAATAAGCGCTTGCTGCTTGACCTCCATCGCTCGCAGTTCCGCGACACTAGTCGGCACTTCGCCGGAGAAGATCGCGGTCAAGCGTTCGCGGCTGATGCCAGGCTGAATCGGCTCGCTTTGAGCGGGTGGCGTCGGAACCGCGGGTGGTTGCAGACGCGTTGCAGGATTCGTGGTGGACGCTGGGCTGGATGGAGCCTGAGCCGCCGGCTTTTGCAGGGTCGGCCTGCCGATTGCGGGTCGAGGCAACGCGGGAGCTTGAGCCGCCGCGAACAACGGGCAGCTCAACACGGCGAGCCAACAACTCATGAACAACGCCGATCGTAGCGACCGGCGCACGGGGTGATCTGGTTGCCTGCGTTGCTTCATCATGTCGTCCGGGACAAGCCGATATGGCGGTGGAGGAGTAACGTGGCCGCTTTTCCGCATCGGCGAACAAGGCCGTTCGCCGAATGTGCCTCGTAATCATACACAGCGCGGCAAATCCCGTGTTCCGCGTGTGCCGAGGGAAGTCCGCGGCGTTTGGATGCCGGCTGATTTTCCCAAGTTCCGCCGATAGGCGAGTCGCTTTCGCCCGCTGTCGGCAGTGCTACCATTTTAACGTCGGCTCGGTCGCGAAGTCACGCGCGCGGTCGGCATTTAGTTCAGGATTCCCCAAACTTTTGCCAGGTCCGGTCGACAACGGCGGGCCAAGAAAAGCATAACAATGAGGCGACTTATTCTGGGTTGCGGCTATCTCGGCCGCCGAGTAGCCAACCGCTGGCTCGACGCTGGCGACGACGTTTGGGCCGTCACCCGCTCGGCCGAACGAGCAGAATCGTTACGACAAGCCGGTATGCGGCCGGTCGTATGGGACGTGACGAATGAGTCGGTCGAGGAACTTCCCCACGCCGACACGGTTCTGTTCGCCGTCGGCTACGACCGCTCGGCCAATCATCCGATCCATTCGGTTTATGTCGATGGCCTGGCGCGAACGCTCGACCGTCTGCCGGCCAACACTGGGCGATTGATCTATATCAGCTCGACGGGCGTCTATTCGCAAAACGACGGCCAGTGGGTCGACGAAGATTCGCCCGCGGAACCAAATCGCGACGGGGGTCGAGCCTGTCTGGCCGCCGAACAACTTCTGACCGGGCATCCGCTCGGGCAACGAGCGATCATCTTGCGATTGGCTGGAATCTATGGCCCGGATCGCATCCCGCGCCGCGCGGATCTGTTGGCCGGCAAACCGATCGCGGCCACCCCGGACAGCTATTTGAATCTGATCCAAGTCGAAGACGCCGCCGACATCGTGGTCACTGTCGCCGCCGCGGACCTCTCTTTGCCCAAACTCTACACCGTCTCCGACGGCAACCCGGCGCTGCGAGCCGACTACTATGCCGAACTATCGCGCTTACTCGATGCGCCGCCTCCTACATTTCAATTCGCGGACGCCGTTCCAGCCGCCTCCGCCCCAGAAACCAAGTCACCCAACTCGCGCCGTTCCACCGGCGACAAACGAATCAGCAACCAACGCCTCACGCAAGAATTGCCAATCCGTTTCCATTACCCCACCTACCGTCACGGCCTGGCCGACGCGGTTGAACGACTGGGAGGCGAGACCTAGAATCCAGACGCGTTTTCGCGGGTGGGGTCGGTCAATAGGCTCGCGAAACTCGCTCGATTCAGCTCCTCAAGCCAGTCCATCTTCAGCAAGCCAGGCAGTCATGCTCAGCCGCAAAACGATTTTCCCAAATGTCATCGAGATCAACTTTCAAGCCGGACATATTATTGGTTGCAATGTCTACTTGGTGTTCGATCAAAATGAATGGATGTTGATTGACATTGGCTATGAGGAAAATGTGGATGAGATCGTCGAACTGATTCGGCAAATGGATTTTCCCTTGTCGCAATGCAAGGCGCTGATCGCCACGCATGCCGATGTGGATCACATTCAAGGTTTGGCCAAAGCCAAGGCGTTGCTGCGAGCTCCGGTGCTGGCTCATCCCAAAGCCGCCGGTCCGCTGGCCTCCGGCGACAAACTGAGAACGTTTGCGGAGATTGAGGCCCAAGGCATTCGTCTGGAAATGCCGCCGGTCGAAGTGGACGAATTGATCGATGATGGCCAACAACTCACGGTCGGCGAACTCAAGTTAGATGTGTGGCTCACGCCGGGGCATACCGACAGCCAGCTTTCGTTCCGCATGGGCGACCTGCTGTTCAGCGGCGATAACATCTATCGCGATGGTTGTGTGGGCGCGATTGACGCGCATCATGGTAGCGATTTGACGAAGTTCGTGAGTTCCTTGCGGCGTATTCGCAAGAGCGACGTGCAGTGGCTATTGCCGAGCCACGGTCCGATTTTTCGCAAGGACGACGCGTTGCTCGATCAAACCATTGCGCGTCTGGAAGGCTATATGCACATGGCCGACTTCGGTACCTGCGCGATTGACTGGCCTCTGATGGATGAATGGGAAGACGAAATTGCCGCTGGCAAACTTCCGTCTTAAGGGTCGATTCAGGTCCACGCGATCGCGTCGTTTATTTAGGTCAATCTCATGGATATGTTCGACTTCTTCTTCCCGGAACAAGCCCAAGCGGCACACCTGCGTCGCATCGCTCAACGAAGTTCATCGTCGTCTCGACCCGTGACATTGCCCGATCCACAAGCGGGTGAGATCGCCGAGTTGCGGCAGGAGTTGAAGTTTCTAACTCTCGTGGTGACTACCATCTTGAAACGTCTTAGCGAGACACAGACGTTGAGCTTGGACGACGTGCAAGATTTGCTAACAGAGATTGACGGATTGGATGGCGTGTCCGACGGCGGTCTCGATCCAGGCGTGCTTCGGGGGCTGCTGGGAGTTCTGCGACAAAACCAGACCGAAGCTGCGCAAGCCAACTCGGACGAGTTTCGCATCGTCACGACGCCTCGTTACCGCGATCGGCGGTAACGGCGAATACTTTCTCGGCCACACCTTGCCCGAAGCCTTCAACCGGTGGAAACCGGCAGAGAATGAAGGTATACATTTGGCTATCGGTATACGGCGCGGACGCCAACTGGCGCCATTGGATTCGCCGTCTATTCGCAAGCATGGGAATGGCAATGCTGTGAGACGAAGCCATGAATGCAAAGACAGCCAAGAGTTCCTCGGCGGTTCGCTATGAGAGATATCGAGCCGTGATTGAACTTGTCTGCGAGCAGCAGCAGTTCTCCGTCGCGGACGTAAAGCAGTCATGTACGCCCGAGCGGCCGGCGTTTGTGACTAAGGTCGTCAACGAGTTATTGACGGACGGTTGGTTGTTGCGAGAGGCGACGCCCGACACCTACTGCTGGAATACGGATCGTGGCAGCTTTTCGCCCCAGCGATGGTTAGACGACAAGCTGTTCGGCAACCAAGTGAAAACCGCGCCCGAGCAAGATCGGCCTCGCGAGCGATTGCTGGCCGTGGGGCCCGAGCAATTGAAGGTGGCCGAATTGCTGGCAATCCTGATCCGTAGCGGGAGGCCCGGCGAATCCGCCGTCACCGCGGGCCAGAAACTGGCCCAGCGATATGATGGTCGGCTTGCGGATCTCGTTGCGGCGGGACGAGCGGAATTAAAGGCAATTAGTCCGGCCGTCGAGAAAACCGCTTATTGCCAGATTATGGCTGGCATCGAATTGGGGCGGCGAGTGGCGGCGTGCTCCGAGCCACAACGCGTGGAGTCGATCTGTAGCCCCACGGATGCCATTGCCTATTGCCGCCAGCGTTTCGCGCGCTTGGCCAGCGACGCTAAACAAGAAGAGTTTCACATTGTTACACTCAATACCAAGAATCATGTGATTGACACCCATCGCATCACCGTGGGAACGCTCGATGCCAGTTTGGTTCATCCTCGCGAGGTGTTTCGGCCGGCAATCAAGGATGCGGCCTCGTCCGTGTTGTTGGTTCATAACCATCCCTCCGGCGACCCAACGCCCAGTCGCGAAGACCATGCGGTGACGAATCAGTTGACCGAGGCAGGCAAGCTGCTCGGAATTGAAGTGCTGGATCATATTGTCTTGGGAAAAGGCACCGCGATCAGCATTCGGCAACAGTGATGTGACGAATGGGTATCCATCGGCGACGTTGTTCATGTCTCGGCTATGGCGTTGACTCTATGCCAAGTCGTTGCGCCGGATGACGATGGCGGTCACCAAATAGACCCGCGAACCCATCTGCCACCGCCACGGCGCCACGAGGTGAATGGATTGGATGCGACTGGCCAGCGTCACGGTGGTCTTCAATTGGTTGAGTATTGCGAAGGGATTGGCGCCGGTGAAGAAATTGCGAGCTCGCACCAATTGCATTAAGAGGTCGGGCAGTGCGGTTTCATCCCAAGTCGTAAGTTCCGGCGCGGTGCTCGACGAGACGACGTCGGTAACGAATACCGCCGTTCCGCTTGGACTGGTGAGCTCCAATAGCATCTCCAAGTGACGCAACCGCACGGCTTGCACGGTCGGCAGAAGATACGGCGATGGATCGCCGAAAGTTGCCACCACCGAATCGATCATCTGTGTGAGCACACACAACGAAGCGGTGACTTCACATGAATGCGTGAAAGGCAGCGGCGACTGGGCTGCGAGATTCAGCCACGGCATTTCCTCGACAGTGGTCCCGTCAACTGGCGACGGCGGGGAAGATGTGGAGTTCAACGGATGAGACGCTCGCCATCGCTCCAATTCCGAAAAAACTCCCGAGAGATCAACTGGTGCGTGCACGGCCAAGCGTGGATGATTGACAAGCCCGGAACGCGTCAGGCTAGTTTGGACCGCTTCGGCATCCAGATCGACAAGATGCACCGTCGAGAACCTCTCGACCAGACGAGACAGTTCCACATCATTGCCGTTGCCGTAGCCTAGCAGCGCGAGCGTGGGATTTTCGGAAGCAGCCGCCGGCGACCGCAACAGGATGTCCATCACACGTTGGCGATGCGAAGTGAATTCATCCCAAGCGTGTTCGGTCTTCTGATTGTTGCCGCGTTGAAAATCGGCCAGTCGCTTCATAACGCAGCTCTTAAGCACAAGTGCGCGGGGCGTTGCCCACGCGGTTAAACGAGGGATGCGAATGAGTGCGCGGGGCGTTGCCCACGCGGTTAAACGAGGACGCGAAATGATGTGAGGTCAATGGCGAATCTAATGCTTCGTCGCGGTAATGAGAAACGTGGGGTTGAGCGATTCGAGTCTCATGGTTTCCATCTGCTCGATCCCCAGTGACAGTTGAACCATGCGAACGATAGGCTCCTGTCCCAGTCGCCGCAGTGTATCTCGAACGGCTACCACATTGTCGACGCTGCCCACATTGGCGACCAACCGGCCGCCGACCCGCAGTCGGTCGAACGCCAGCTCCACAATCCCGGCCACCGCGCGTCCGGTGCCGCCCACAAAGATCGCATCGGGTTCGGGCAAGTCTTGCCAAGCGTCCGGAGCTTGTCCCAACACGGGTGTGAGATTCGAGACGCCGAATCGTTCCGCGTTCTGGGCGATTAATTGATAGTCTTCCGGGTCGCGTTCGATCGCGAATACATTGCCGCCGCTGGCCAGTCGAGCTGCTTCGATGGCGACTGAGCCGCTTCCCGCGCCGATATCCCATACCACGCTGGTCGGCCCGAGGTCCAATTCGGCGAGTGCGATCGAGCGAACTTCGGCCGGCGTCAACAGCCCGCGTTTGGGTTGCGATTGCAGGAAGGCGTCGTCCGCGTTGCCGAACAGCCGCGTACCAATCATCGAGCTGGGACGGTCCGGCACGTTGGGCTTGCGCACCAGAATCATCACATTCAGCGGCGAAAATTCCTGCTCGGCCACATCGGCCAGCTCGCCCTGTGTCACGCGTTCGTCGGGCGAACCGAGATTCTCGCAGACGTAGACGGTGAAGTAATCGACGCCGCGTTGCAGCAGCGCTCGAGCCACCGCGGCGGGCGGCGCCTCATCGGTCGTGAAGATGCCCGCTTTCTCCGCCGTTCGCACCTTATCGACCACACGATCGAGTGCCTGTGTGGCAAGATTCGTCAGGTACGCCTCGTCCCAACTTTCCTTGACGCGGGCAAACGCAAGTTGCATGCTGCTGACGTGCGGCACGACCTCGAAACGCTCCTTGCCCAACCGATCGCAAAGATAGCGGGCCGTGCCATAGAACAATGGATCGCCGACGGTCAACAGCACGATGGGCTGGCTGCCCTGATCGGCAATCGCCTGCACGATCTCTTCCAGATTGGCGCCGATCTCGATCTTTCGCCCGGTTGGCGAAGGCATTGCCGCCAAGGTCTTCGTCGGACCAAGCAGCAGCGCGGCCTGCTCGATCAGATGGCGCGAAGCTTGCGTCAGTCCGTCGAACCCGTCGTCGCCGATCCCGATGATGTAAACCTTCTCCGTGTCAGCCACGTTCGTTCCTTTGCCGCGGTGAGTGTAGCGTCCGTTGAATAGGCGGATTCTAGGCGATCGCTGGAGCTTGAAACAGAACGCGGGCAATCGCATCCAGCCAAAGGGCGAGAGCTTCCGGCGCGGTTCGGCGCGGCCTATCGTGGCGGAACCATGACGAACTTTGATGAGCAGGAAAACGCGGAACAGCCGGAGCCACGGGATACGCCAGCGCCGCCGGAGGCCGTGGACGGCGAGCCGGATTGTCCGAACGACGTCGAGATGGCGGCGGCTGAGGGCCGCGTCGTGACGAATCGTGCCACGCCCGGCGCTTCGTTCGTGAACGTGACGATCGCGTTCGAAGCCGGTTTGGGCGTCGTGGCCATCTTCTTCGGCTGGCTGGTCGGCTTCGCGCCACTCGGCACGTTGCGCATTCATGCGTGGAGTGATGCGTCGCGGCCCATGCTCATCGGGCTTGTCGGCACGCTGCCGATGCTGGTCGGCCTGGTGCTGATGGATCGGTATCCGGTAGGGCGATTGCGGGGGCTGAAGGATTTGGTCGAGAAGCGGTTGTCGCCGCTGTTCCGAGCAGCCGGCCTTCCGCGCCTATTTCTAATATCCGCGGCGGCGGGCTGGGGCGAAGAGTTATTGTTTCGCGGGCTCATTCAAGCCGGCCTGATCGCGATGCTGTCGGAAACCTGGGGCTCGCCCACGGCCATCGCGTTCGCGCTGCTCGTCGCTTCGATCCTGTTTGGCATGTGCCATTGGCTTTCCACCATGTATCTGGTGATCGCGACCGCGATGGGGTTTTATTTTGGCGGCTTGATGTTGTGGGCCGACAGCTTGTTGGCTTCGATCGTCACGCACGCCTTGTACGACTTCGCGGCGTTGGTTTACCTGGTGCACTGGAAGTCCAGGGGCCGGTAGATCGCGGCTATAAGCACATGAACATGAATGGTTCGGGAGAATCGCGTCAGGTCGTGTGCATCGCAGCCTCATCCAACGGACGCGCGGGGCGTTGCCCACGCGGTTTAACGATGGGCGGCTTGATTCGCGCGTCGAAAATCCGACGGAGCTGAACTAAGCTGGACGGCCTGAAACAGCTTGAGGCTTCGATTCCGCACCAGGAGATTTTCAAATGGTTCGCGTCGCGACGCGTTGGATTGCAGCGGCCCGGTCGGTCTTCGTCCTTGTTGCCATCGGGGCGGCAATCGCGGCGAGCAGCCATGCCGCGGAGAATGCGGCGGCTTCGTCCGAGTCCACTCGGCCCCGGTTGATCGTGCTCGTCAGCGTCGATCAACTGCCGCAAGACTATTGGCGGCGGTTTGGCGATTCGCTGCCGGTCGATGGTTTCTTTGCCCGAGCGGCGAATCAGGGCAGCGTGTTCACCGATTGCCATCACGGTCACGCGTTCACGTTCACCGGGCCGGGCCATGCCGTGTTGATGACCGGCGCTTATCCGCGCACGTCGGGCGTCATTGGGAATTCGTGGTACGACCGCGAATCGAACAAGACGTTGAACTGCGTGGCCGACGCCGAGGCCAAGACGGTCGGCGGGCAGGGCGCGGGAGCGTCGGCCAAGAATCTCCAAGTGCCGACGGTGGGCGATCAGATGAAGCTGGCGTTCGGGCCGCAAGCCAAAGTGTTCGCGATCGGCTGGAAGGACCGTTCGCCGATTCTCACCGCGGGCCGGCTGGCCGACGCGGCCTATTGGTTCGACGACGACACGGGCCATTGGGTCACGAGCGACGCTTTTCAAAGCGAACTGCCGGGTTGGCTGCGAGTATTGAACGAAGGCCGAGCGTCGCGAGCTTTCGGCGGCCAAGCTTGGACGCTGCTGTATCCGGCCGAGCGATATCATTCGCATGTCGCCGACGACAACAAGTTTGAGAAGCCGGGCAGCGGGCTCTCGGCGGCCTTCCCGCACGAACTGCCCGCTGGCGAGGACGCCGCGTACTTCAAACGCTTCGCGATCTCGCCGTTCGCCAGCCAATACACGATCGAGACGGCCCGCGAACTGATCCTCCGCGAGGAACTGGGCCGGGACGCGACGCCCGATTGTTTGGCCCTGTGCTTGTCGGCCAACGACTATGTCGGCCACGCCTTTGGCCCGCACAGCTTGGAAGCGGAAGACATGTTTTATCGCACGGACCGGATGTTGGCCGAATTCGCCACGTTCCTCGACGAACAAGTCGGCGCGGGACGCTGGACCCTGGCTTTGTCATCCGACCACGGCGTCGCGCCGATTCCCGAATATGCGGCGTCGCTGGGATTGGAGGCGGCTCGCAGTCCGCTCGGCTCGGGCAAGGATGTGCAAGCGAATGCGGAAGGCGCGGTACGCGTGCGACTGGGCGTGCCGGCGGGCGTACAGCCTTCGTTCGTGTTGAGCGCCGATTCGACGCAAGTGTTCCTGCGTCGCGATCATCCGCGTTTGGCGGGCGACGCTTTCGAGCACGCGCAAGACGCCGTCCGCGACTGGTTGCTCGACCAGCCGAGCGTGGCCGACGCGGTGACGCGAGCCGAGTTGTTGGCGGAAGCCGGCGCGGGCGCGCCGCTGCGGGCGATGTTTCACCGAGCCTTTCACAAGCAACGCAGCGGCGATGTGCTGTACGCGCTGAAACCGCTGCAATTCGACGCCGGCAGCCTCTGCACTTCGCACGGCAGTCCGTGGAATTACGACACGCACGTGCCGCTCGTGTTTTTGGGAGCGCGAGTCGGCATCACGAATTCGTCGCGGCACGTCCATCCAGGCAGCATCGCGCCGACGCTCGCCGCGATCCTGGACATCGAGGCGCCGGCGGGCTGCGAGCACGAATGTCTGACCGAGGCCCTGGCGCCGTAATCTCGCAACGGCCGGCTTTGTTTTTCACGACAAACGCCAATTTGGCAGGCCGCAGCCGTTCGCTTCGAGCTCGGAAATTCCGAACCGACTTCTAATCCGCCGGATTAGAAGTCGGAAAATCCGTACCGAGTCTGATTCCAGCGGATTCGAGGCTGGGAAATCCGTACCGGGTCCATTTCCAGCGGATTTGAGCTCGGAAAATCCGTACCGAGTTCAAATCCGGCGGATTCGAGCATGGTAAATCTGTACCGGGTCCAATTCCGGCGGATTTGAACCTGGAAAATCCATTCCGACTTTGAATCCAGTGGATCAGTAGGCCATTTCGCAACACTTTGAACGGCTGACGTGCGAATGTCCGATAAAACCTCACCGGGCAGGTTGCACTGCTTTCGCTACGACGGCGAATCGGTTGCTTGTCGAATCTGAGTCGCTGCCGTCAGAAACCGCAGCAGATGACGGTTGCCGGAGGGAAAATCCAGCTCCGCCAGCTCGGCTCGCGTAACCCAGCGAAACGGCGGCAGCGGTTCGGGACACGGATCATCGCTCGGCTGGGTCAGCTCGCAGGCGAAAAAATGCAGCTCGACCGTATCGTGCTCATAAGCTTCGACGTGCGTCGGATAAGCCGCCGCGATGCGCACCGGCAACCCGGTTTCTTCTTCGCATTCGCGCCGAGCCGCTTCGGCCGGAGACTCCGTGGGAAGCGCCTTTCCACCAGGAAACTCGGCCTTGCCCGCGAGGCTGGCGTCGGCGCCGCGCCGCCCCACCAAGAAGCGGCCGTGATGTTCGACGACCGCAATTCCAATTCGCGTCGGCTCAGACATGGAAATCGTTCGCCTTAGGCGATCGGCAGCGAAATTCTTACCTACCGATGCTGGCAGCATCGGCCACGTGGTGGACGAAATTGTTACCTACCAATGCTGCAGCATCGGCCACGTGGTGGACGCTGCCAGCGTCCCAACGGGTACATTCTTATTTGCCGCTCGCCTTAGCTGTCGCGCATTTTTTCCAGCATGCGACCCGGCGAGCCCATCATGTGATAGCCCGCGTCGACGTGCAGAATTTCGCCGGTGATGCCCGAGGCCATGTCGGACAGCAAAAACGCGCCGCTGCGGCCCACTTCGTCGTGCGTGATGTTGCGAGCCATCGGCGCGATGTTCTCGTACAACTTCAGCATGTCGCCCGCGCCGACCGCCGTACTGGCCAGCGTCTTGAGCGGCCCGGCGCTGATCGCGTTGACGCGAACTCCGCTCAACCCCAAGTCATAAGCCGCGTATCGCATCGCAGCGTCGAGCGCCGCTTTGCAAACACCCATCACGTTGTAACCAGGCACGCAACGCTCGCCGCCGAAATACGTCATCGTCAAGACCGAAGCGTTGGCGGACAAAATCGGCTTCGCCGCGTTGCACACCGCCAACAAGCTGTAGGCGCTGATCTCCATCGCCAGCTTGAATCCCTCGCGGCTAGTTTCGATCGTGTCTTTCGCCAAATCATCGCGGTCGGCGAAAGCGATCGAATGCAGCAGAAAGTCGATCTCGCCGAACTCCTCTTTCCCCTTTTGCATGAAAGCCGCGATGTCTTCGTCCTTCTGAACGTCGACCGGCACCAGGAACTTGGCGTTCTCGTAGCCGTCCGTGCACTTCGAGACGCGGCGGCGGTTCTTCTGCTTTTCGTCGTCTGGCTTGTCAGGCAAATGGGAAAACCCACACACTCCGCCTTGGTCCATGATCTCCTTGGCGATCGCCCACGCGATGCTGCGATCGTTGGCCACACCCAGAATCAAACCCTTTTTGCCTGCGAACAACGCCACTGGTGTATCTCCTGTAAACTGGTTGCGACTTCGGCTTCGGGCGAAATCGAGTCCGTAGTTTATCATCCTGTCCAGAAAGTCCGAAGACGGTCTTATTCGCGCGTCGCCCCCTGTTCTCCGCCGAAATCGAAGGATCGCTCCGTGCCGCATTCGCGTGATTTGAGTCGCTACGAGTTGCACCCGATTGCCGCCGAAGTAACGCCAAAGCTGTTGTCGCTGTGCGCGGAAGCCGTCGATGGGGCGTCGTTCGCCAAGGAGGCTTTGGCCGAGATCGCCTCGGTTGTCGAGTCACGTTGGTTGGCGCTGGTCCGGGCCGAACGAGGGAAGTGGCATGTGCTGGCGGACTTCGGCAAGGCCGCGCCGTTGCCGCTGGATTTGCTGGCCGATGTCTTGGACGACGGCGCTCCGACCAGCAACGAACAGTGGGCCGCCGCGCCGCTGGAGGAGAATTGCCAATCCGGCGAAGCGCTGTTGTTGCACATGTCCGGCCAAGATGTGGGCAACCAAGCGACAACGGTGGACGCCTTGGCCGCGATGATGGCGGTCGCTCTGGATGTTGTCCGGCGGCGATTGGCCGAATCGCGGCGGGTCAGGCGATTAGACGCCATCCTGGAGATCGCGGCCGAATGGCAGATGACGCAGGAAATGTCGCTGCTGCTCGAGAAGATGGCGATCGCCTCGACGCGGCTGTTGGAAGCGGAACGTGCCAGCATTTTCCTGTGGGATAAGGCCGCCAAGATTCTGGTCGGCCGCCCGGCTTTAGGTGTCGAAAATGGCGAACTTCGGATCGGCGACTCGGTGGGCGTCGTCGGCCGCGTCGTTCAAACCGGCGAAGCTTGCCGAGTGGACGCGGACGAACCGCAGGCGATCGACCGCAGCGTGGACCAGAAACTTAGCTTTCGGACGCGAAATCTCCTGTGCGTCCCGCTGTTCGGCTCGCGAAACGAAGTCATCGGCGCCTTCGAGGTCTTGAACAAGTCGGCCGGTGACTTCTCGGACGAGGATATGCAGAGTCTGACGGAGCTGGCGACCCACGCTTCGATCGCGCTGCAAAACACGGAACAGCGAACGCAACTGCTGCGGACTCGCGATCAAATGGCGGGCGAAGCGTCGCGATCCGTGCGGATGATTGGCGATTGTCCGGCGATTCAGGCGTTGCGAATCACTGTCGAGCGTGTTGCCAAGACGGATTTGGCCGTGCTCATTCTGGGCGAAAATGGCACGGGCAAGGAAGTCGTCGCCCAGTCGATTCACTACCAAAGTCGCCGCTGGAATGAACCGTTCGTAGCCGTGAATTGTGCCGCGCTGACCGAGACGCTGCTGGAAAGCGAACTGTTTGGCCACGAGAAGGGAGCGTTCACCGATGCTCGAGAAACGCGGATCGGCAAATTCGAGTCCGCTTCGGGCGGCACCCTGTTTCTCGACGAAATCGGCGACATGAGCTTGGGCGGCCAAGCGAAACTGCTTCGAGTCCTGGAGGAGAAGATCGTCGTGCGTGTCGGCGGCTCGACGCCCATCCCCACCAACGCCCGCGTGCTGGCCGCGACCAACCAGAATCTCGCCCAGCTCGTGCGCGAAAAACGATTCCGCGAGGATCTCTATTTCCGTTTGAACGTCGTAACGTTGGAGTTGCCGCCGTTGCGAAATCGGGCCGAGGACGTCGTGACTCTGGCCGAATTCTTCCTAGAAACATTTTGCCGACAAGCTCGACGCCGCCCCATGAAGTTTTCCGCGAATGCCAAGAAGCGACTCGTCCAGCACAGTTGGCCTGGAAACGTTCGAGAAATGCGAAACTTGATGGAGCGGATCGCGTACCTCGGCGGAAACGACGTGATCAGCTCCGACGAACTCACGTTCACCGCCTCGCCCAGCGGCGAGTCGGTCGACAAATCGCGGCTCGAACAGACGCTGACCGATGCGACGCGCGATTTTCAAATCGACTACATTCTCCAGCAAATCGAAATCGCCCGCGGAAACATGTCCGAAGCCGCCCGCCGCATGGGCCTTCATCGCACCAACCTCTACCGCAAGATTCACCAACTCGGCATGAAGGTCGACGATGTTACCGACGGCTAAACATAACAATACCAAGGCTGGCTCGCACACCAGAACCGCCGAACGAAACATGGTCTCTTAATCGCAATAGCAAGAGCCTCTATGGGAATCCCATCTGAAGCAACTTTTCCGTTGATATTCGCGTCCAGTTCAGAGAGCTTGGATTCAATTGGCCTTCAGCGGGACCGACCGGAAGATGAGTTGCTGTTGGTTGGTAATCCACCATTGTTGCAACTGGGTGTGGGTGGCATCGTGCTGTTGGCCGAATAGGTCGATTAGCGCCAGGCGGCTGCTTTCGCGCAGCGAACCGCGCGGGTCGTGGAAGTGTCGCGCGTGGAACAAAGATGAGTCGAAACCAAACTCATTGGGGCGGGCTCGAGCCAAGAGCCACTCGACGGCCGCGTGCTCGCCTAACTCGGCAAGTCCCACGGCGGCGACATATTTAGCGTCGGTCCATTGACCGCCGAGGTTGTCTTTCCACTTGGCGTTTTCGGTCTTTGATGTGGTCTGCGGGTTTTGCAGGATGTCTGTTAGAAACGGTTTGCTGGCCGGATGATGTAAGGCACGTACCGCGAGAGCAAACTTGCCGATATCGGAACGGTCGGCCTGATAGCCGAACTTGACAACCATTGCCAACGCGGACGATTCCAGTTCGCCAGTCGCCGGGGCGCTGGCGCCCGATGCCGTTTGTGGCAAATCGTTCGGGTTCAACGGAGCCAGTTGCTCGCGCCAACGTCGGCCGCCCCAGACTTCGAACATTTCCGTAAGAACGGCTAACAGATGCCGTTTCGTTTGACGAGTCCGTTCGCCGCCCTGACAGCTTTCTCGAACTCGTGCGAGACTTGGCGGGCGAATTCGGCGTCTTGCGCGGCGGCGTACCAGTGTTACGGCCGCGTTCACCGTTTGTTTCCGAGCTTCCACCGCGAATCAGCTTGGCCAGCAATTGAGTTTCCACATCGGTTGCCGAGTTGGCGGAACCGGAGGACTCGCCCCTTCCGCCTCGATTCGATCCAATTGCGCCCAGCATCTCCGCCGGACCTTAGTCGAAGCTTCCGGGGCGGCGGGCAGACGTTGAGGTTGTGATACCCAGCTGCCGCCCATGGGTGATTTGTGTATTGGGCAAGGCCGCATGATGATTCGAGTTCCGATTGTGTGATGTCACACATCATTATGGTGAGTTCGCGGAGTTGCTTGAACTGTGGCCAGAGAACCGCCCTCCACCGTCCAGTTGAAAAGGTGTAGCCACAGCGTTTTTCAAGTGAGGTAGTTGGGAAAGCGAAGGCCAAGCCGTGGGATGTGAAGTTGCGGCCGGGAGAAAAACCCGGTTGGCCGCTGCCGTTCAGGTCGAGGCGGCGTAGCGTTTGATCTTGGCAATGTGATGCAGCGTCCGATCGGTAACTCCGCCAGCGCCGGGCAGAGATGAGTCAACTGAGGATGTTCGCGAAGGCGAGCCAGGCATACGTCAGTCAGGCGTTGGCTGCTGGTGTCTCAGTCCTTTACTGGAACGATGCGGGCGACGCGTCTAAATGCTGGTGGTGGTTCCACCGCACCGTGCGTCAAGCTCCACCGTGCCCTTCAGCGGGCCAGATGCCAAGCTCGACTTCTTCGCGACGTCGTCGCCGACCATCGAATTGGCCGAGCGCGTCGGTGGTAGAGATTTTGGAAAGTGCATGTTCGCGGGCACTTCATGACCAACCAAATGTAAGCGCGGAGGTTAGTCAGCCCGTCCAAATGCCCGAACATATCCGCCGAGAACTGCATCGGCCGAATCGCTCAGTGGCAACGTATGAATCCAGCTTAATGATTTCAGCCGTGTTCAGCTTGCCGATCGACCGGAGTGGCTAATCCCGTTAGCTTCGCTTCCTGCCGCAAAGGCTCAACGACGTGAGTTGCGGGAATTGTTCAAGCAGCTTGGCGCGCCAGCGTCCGTCGTGCGCCGATCGACAGCTCGCGCAGTGAGTCGAGCCCAATAATGCCACGAATCGCTTGATCGCCCTAGCGCGGCCTTCTGTATTGATGTTGTAGAGACTGAGCTTTTCCAGCGACCGCATTCTCCCGAGATGGCGGCTAACCGGTCAGGGTGTATCGAGACTTCAATATGCAGCTCGCGGCGAAGATCGGCTATATCTTCCAATTAGTTCGTCGGTCACGACATCGCCGCTGGCCGTCGCGGCTCCACGGCTTGGCCGTCGTTGTCAAACATCGCCAACAATCCGTTGCCGTAATGCCGCCGGAGCGAGTCGGGCAATGCTCAGCGACGTTTTGCGGGGCGAGCGCATCCGTCGACGGATGCCTGGCGGTGAGTGCTTCCGACTGGGAACCAACGCGGCAAGGGGATCACCGGGTTCACCGGCGGGCGGATTGGGCGAGTTGTCATACATCCTGCTTTCGTTCCAGCTTGCCGATGCGAAGATAATGCAGGCCGCAGCGCGCCGACAACACCGAACGCCAACAGATGACCGGGCGGCATCGCGAAGCTCTCGCAACGTGGCTGCTTCTCTTTCTTCTGCAGTTCAGTGATTGGTGGCCTGAGCACCATTTCAGTCCGGCCGGATTCGTCGGCCAGAGAGAACGAGGAAACGACTCGCGATTGGTAAGCTTTAGATCACGGCGGATTCCTGCGGGCAAACGCGACCTTCATGGCCGACCGTGAGCGGTTCGCTTCCACAAGACGGCCGCCGTTTTCGCTGGCGATCATCGCCACCACGCCGGTCGTTGCCGCCGCCAGAATCGAAGCGCGAGCGCCCGATCAACAGGCGTTGGCTGTCGGGAGAATTCGACGTCGTACATCCATCCGCGAAGTTGCAGATCGAGTCGCGGCGGCACGCCGGTCTTCGCATCGAACAGTCAAGCCGTTGCCGTGTTGTCCGGTTTCCAGGCTATCCATCAACGCGCCCGGCGCTTGTGGAAATACTTTCCGTCGGGCAGGCCACGTCCATCACTTGATCGTCGTGTGCCGGTGGGTTGAAGAGCAGCTTGCCCGAAGATCGCTCGAACACCTTCAGCCGCCCCGGCGGTCTGGCTGATTCGCCATGATCGATGCGATCAGTGATCGGCTCCAATCGTCGGTGAGATTCGCCGCAAACCGCGATGCGCCGCCCGTCAGGCGAAAAAGGCGACGGCCTAGCAGCCCATCGCGCCGGTTGGATGCCACACATCAGGGATGTTTTCAATCGCCGTTCGCCCTGCCTCGTCGTCGAGCAGGCGCGGCCAGCTCGCCGGTCGCCGCGTTGTACGACGCAGGTGTCCACGCTGGTTCCCGACCAGCAAGTTCCCGTCGGGCGAAAAGGCAATCGTCGCTTCCCCGAACGTCGGACCCTGGTCGGCGAGGACGATCGTCGTCGTCGGGCAAGTCGCTCAGATCGAGCGACGCCACGACTTGTTCCGTTTCCGAATCGATCCCATCGACGATCGGTTTCCAGCCGTTCGCAATGGATCGCGTCGCGATACAAGGTCCGCGTGGGATTGTTCATTACCGCCGCCGACCGTCAGGCGAAAAAGATCATCGACATCGAGTTGCCCGCTGATCCGATGGCCGCGGTCGCCCAGCTTGCAGTGTCTATGGCTGCGGTGTCTTTGGCTGCGGTGTCTTTGGCTGCGGTATTCTCGGCGGCGGCGTCTTCGGCCGGGGATGGCTTAGCCGCATCGGCCGGCGGGGTTGTCGGCCGCCAGCGCATCGGGCTGCCTGGCGGGTTCTGGCACAACATCGCGCGTCGTTGGCGGACTACCGCTCGGCATTGTCGCGTCGGCCGCTTTCGGGTCGGATTCGACTTGCTGCTGAGCAGGCGAACAGGGCCACTTGATGCCAAACCAGCGGAGCGGCGATCGCGAGCACCGCCGAAGACAATACGCGGCCAATACCGTGCGGCCGGATTAAGCGGATTCGCCGCCGGCTTAAGTCCCAGAATGCGATAGACGCGGCGTTTGAATTCGGTCGGAGTTCCGGTGGTGGCCGCCAACGCGGACAACGCCGCCAGCTGGATCGCAAGCGTTCGTCGTGAGACAGTTCGGCCATGCGGACCAGCGCGTCGGCATAAGACGACGGCAACCGGCAGCTGACGCAGATCAGTCGCACGCCAATTCCCGCTGTTCGCTGATGCGCTTCGGCTTACGAACTGACGGCCAGGTGAAAAAACAGCAGCGATTCGATCATGCTGGGCAGATTCACGGCAGCGTCTGACGTCGCAGATGGGCCAGTTCGTGAGCCAGCAACGCTTGCAATTGACGGCTCGACAAACCGGTCGCTGCGGCGGCGGGCACCAACACCAAGGGCCGCACGACGCCGATCACCACGGGTACGGTTACCTCAGCACCATCGGACGGGAAGAAAGCGCAATCCAGTCACCGCCTGCTCACGTATCAATTCAATCAAGTCGGGGAAGCTGCTCGACGATGGCTGTTGACGCATGCGAAGGCCGCTCGACATGCCGTGTGCGAGACGTAGCAGACAGAGCATAACGCCGACCAGGTAGCCCGCCGTGACATAGCGAGCCGAGGCCGCGACCCAATTCGCTCGCGGAGTCATCGTCGCCGCGGAAGTTGCCGGTGGAACCGGAGCGAGCCCGGCCGCTGGCGATTGGCCGAACTGTTCGGCGACGGGCGACGTGGATTCGTGTTGAGGAGGGAGCATCGATGGGCGCGGTGTGGCCACGCCCGTGTCTGCCGCGCGACTGGCTTCCCGCATTTCACCGGGCGCGACACCGATTGGGAGATCCGCCGAACTTGTTTCGACCGTGGAGCTCATCGCCGGCGCATGCGGTTCGACGAGCGAGAACGTCACGACCACGCTCGCCAGCATCGAAACTAGCGCGGTCACATACACCGCATATTGCACGCGAGCATCTCCGCGCCGCGAGAGCGCCGCAATCAGATGTGCGACGGCCGCGATCAGCGTCCCTTGCCAAACGAAATGCAGCAGCGCGGTGGTCGTGCGCAGGGCAAATGCTCCGTCGATCGTGGTCAAATAATTCATCGCGGGACTCCGAATGGGATGACAGCCGGGGCGGACGGATTACGAATCGCTCAGCTTGCGATCGATCAAGGCACGAAGTTCACGCAGTTCGTCGGCGTCGAGCTCCCGCGCGTCGAACAGCTTCAGCAACACGGCCGAAGCCGATCCGTCGAAGACTCGATCGACAACATCGTCCAACACGCGATCGGCCACCTGCTCCTGCGTGATCTTGGGGCTGAACAGGTAGGTGTTCCCCTGCGGTTTGCGCGACAGATACCGCTTGTCGACCATTGTGTTCAACGTCGTGATGACCGAGGTCTTCGCCAGCTCGCGTCCTTCTTCCGCCAAAGCGGCTTGAACATCGCGAGCCAACCGCGGATGCTCGCGCCACAGCAGCTTGAGAATCCGCAGCTCAAGTTCCGTCGGATACTTGGAAACCGGTCTCGGCATTTCCGCTCACTCCTCGCCTGCGTCGATGGCCACGTGCTCGTCTAGTTAAATAGACGATACGGGCCGGCGAGGACCGAGTCAACCTGATTTGTCTACAAAACTAGACGACCGCCGCCGCGCCCGTGGCCAAGCGAGCCGGCGCGGGGAACTCGATGGTGAATTTGGTGCCGCGGCCGAGTTCGCTTTGCACGTCGATCCGAGCCCCGTGGGCTTCGATCACTTTGCGTGCGTGCGGCAACCCCAGGCCCGATCCGCCGTCCTTGGTCGAGAAGAACGCATCGAACATTTTGATCGCCGTCCGCTCGTCCATCCCGCAGCCCGTATCGATCAAATCCAACGCCACGCCAGTTCGCGTGACATAGGTTCGCGCGGTCAGCTCCCCGTCATGATCCATCGCCTCGAAAGCGTTCTTCACCAGATTGATCAGCGCCGAGCGGATCGTCTCGCGATCGAGAAATACCGTCGGCAAATCGGCGTCCAGGTAGCGACGAATTTCGATATTGGATTTGCGAGCCTGGACTTCAAACAGATTCAAAACCTGTTCGATCTGCTCATTCAGATTGCTGGGCTGCAAATTGAGATTGCGAACGCGCGCAAAACGCAGAAAGTCGTTCAGCATGTTCTCCAGCCGCACGCACTGCTCTTCGACGATCCGCACCTTGTTGAGCGCGCGTCGTTCGTTCGGCGTTTTCGCTTCCGAGAGATCCTCGTTCAACAGCTCCAGATTCATGCGAATCACGGACAGCGGATTCTTGATCTCGTGAGCCAGCGAGCCAGCCAGCTCCGCCAGTTCGTTGTACTGGCTGTGCAGCTTTTCGTACTGCTGTTGAGCCTGTTGTTGCTGGGAATCGGGTTGCGGCGGAGGCGACATGGCAAGACGTGCGTACTGGCGGTGTGTCGATAAAAAGACCCAGCGCCGCTCGGGGCGGGCTGGGCCATTGTAATGCATCGAACTGGCGAGTCGTTAAAGCCGCCAGTCAACGTTCCACTTCGTCAACGATTCGTTAACGTCGACCGCCTCGGCCGCCGCCGCGTCCGCCTCGGTCGCCGCGATCTCCACGACGTTCGCCGCCGCGATCACCTCGGTCGCCGCCTTCGCGCGGACGGCGTGGCGGGCGCTCGCCACCTTCGCCATCGCCGGCGGCCGCGGCCAGTTCGTCTTCCAGGCCCAGTTCCTCCAACGCCCGACGACGACTCAGCTTCACGCGATCGTGTTCATCGACATCGATCACGTACACCTTCATCTCGTCGCCCACTTGGCAGAAGTCCGACACGCTGCTGACGAAGCCGTTCGACAACTCGCTGACATGGCACAGACCGTCGCGACCGGGCAGGATTTCGACAAACGCGCCGAACTCCTTGATGCTGGTGACGCGGCCGTCGTAGATCTTGCCGATCTGAACGGTCGCGGTGAGCGCTTCGATCTGACGCAGCGCGGCCGTCGCCCATTCCTGATTGCTGCTGGCGACCGTGACGGTGCCGTCGTCGTCGACTTCGATCACCGTGCCCGTCGTTTCCTGGATGCTGCGAATCGTCTTGCCGCCCGGACCGATCAGCAACCCGATCTTGTCCGGGTGAATCTTGGTGCGGATCAAACGCGGCGCCCACGGCGAAGTATCGGCCTTCGGACGCGGAATCGTGGTCAACATCTTGCGAAGGATTTCAATCCGAGCTTCGCGCGATTGCACCATCGTGGCTTTGATGATTTCCTCGCTAATGCCGTTGATCTTCAGATCCAACTGGATGCCGGTGATGCCGTTCTGCGTGCCAGCGATCTTGAAATCCATGTCGCCGAAGTGATCTTCGTCGCCGATGATGTCGGTCAACAAAGTCCAGTTGTCATTCTCCTTGACCAAGCCCACGGAGATGCCGGCCACCGGATTCGTGATCGGCACGCCAGCGGCCATCAAGCCCAACGTCGCTCCGCAAACCGAAGCCATCGACGAAGAACCGTTCGACTCGAGGATGTCCGAAATCACGCGAACCGTGTACGGAAAATCCTCGGGATCGGGCATTACCGGATTCACGCTCCGCTCGGCCAACGCGCCGTGGCCAATCTCGCGACGACCCGGGCCTCGGATCGGGCGGCACTCGCCCACCGAAAACGGCGGGAAGTTGTAATCGAGCATGAACTTCTTTGAATACTCGTCAAGCAAGCCGTCGACCCGTTGTTCATCGCGACCGGTGCCCAGCGTGATCGTGATCAACGCCTGAGTCTCGCCACGTTGGAAAACTGCCGAGCCATGCGTGCGAGGCAACACATCGACGTGGCAATCGATACCCCGCAACGTCTTGCCGTCGCGACCATCAGGGCGCGTGCCGGCCAGAATCAAATCGCGAACGACACGATATTCCAAGTCGTGCCAGACCGTCTTGAAGCGATTGATGTCGATCGCATCGGCCGCTTCGGGATCGGGAATGAACGAGGCAATCGCCTCGTCCTTCAATTGCGAAACGGCTTCCGCACGAGCCTGCTTGCCTTCCGTCTGCTTAGCCGACTTGAAGCGATCGTAGTACCGCTCGGCCACGCGATCGTACAGACCGTCGTTCGGCGGCGCGATGTATTCCGCCTTCTGTGGTTGTACCTTGTCATACAGCTCGCGTTGCAAACCGCAGACTTCGCGGATCACTTCGTGGGCATAGCGAATCGCTTCGAGCATCTCGTCTTCGGGCACTTCGCGAGCGAACCCTTCGATCATCGTCACGGCTTCTTCCGATCCGCTGACGATCAAGTCGAGGTCGCTTTCCTCCAAGTCCTCTTGCGACGGGAACGGCACCAGTTGACCATCCACGCGTCCGACTCGCACCGAAGCGACCGGACCTTGGAACGGCATCGGCGAAATGAACAACGCCGCGGCCACGCCGTTCATCGCCAACACATCGGCGTCGTTCAGCTTGTCGCTGGACAACACGATCGCTTGGCATTGCACTTCGTCGTGGAAACCTTCCGGGAACAATGGCCGAATCGGCCGGTCGATCAACCGCGAAGTCAGCGTCTCCTTCATCGAAGGGCGACCTTCGCGCTTCAGAAATCCGCCGGGGAACTTGCCGGCCGCCGCCGAACGCTCGCGGTAATCGCAAGTCAGCGGGAAAAAGTCGATTCCGGGCCGCGGCGGTCCGGTGGTGACGGCGTTCAACACCAGTGTCTCGCCGTACTGGGCGACCACGGCCGCCGAAGCTTGCTTGGCCAAATGGCCCGTTTCAAAGATTAGTGTCTGCTGTCCAATTTGCTTTTCTACTCGAACCTTCACGTTCAATTCCTAACCTACATTGCGTCTTGGCAAAATCACATCAGTCTGTGGCTCGAGCGTGAAAGAGCCTATTCAACCCGCGACGAAGAGAGCTTGCCCGGCAAGCGAAACCAGAACATCCGCCGCCAACGCCGACCTCGCAAGGAACCATTGCTCCCGCGAGGAACGCGCATCGAATCGACGAACAGCCGTTTTCCTACCGGCACAGCGCAACAACAGAAGACGGGCGTCCTCGCCGCTAAAGCGAACTGATTGGACGCCACCGCCGAACCGCTCACGCGAACGAAATTCCCTGCGGCGGGAAATGGTAGCTAGATACCAGAGAAGGCCGAACGGCCCAAAATCACTTGCGGATATTCAATCGAGTGATGATGTCGATATACCGCTGCGGATCAATCTTGCGCAGATAATCCAGCAGACGGCGACGACGACTCACCAACGCCAACAGCCCACGCCGGCTGGCATAGTCTTTGTTGTGCGTTCGCATGTGGTCGGTCAGGGCGTTAATCCGCGTGGTTAAAATGGCGATCTGCACCTCAGGCGATCCCGTGTCGCCCTCGTGCTTCTTGAACCCGTGGATTAATTCCTGCTTCCGGTCTTTCGTGATGGTCATGTGCTACCGCGATTCTCGACGCCAGCGAATGCCGCTCTCGGGCCGCCGCGCGATGAATCCCCTCAATTACTGTTTGAAAACCAAGACTACTCCAACATTACAACAACATTTACACGCTAAGCGAGCCAATGTAGCAGCGACTCTCGTATTTGCAAAGGCGCCCTGACCAGAAACTTGATCGCCGGTGCGACAACGGCCCCGCCTTGAATCGCCCGAATTCATCGTGCTATCGTTGGGAGATTTTACTGCGAACGCCCGTGGTGGGTGGAAATCATCCTAACTCCTTAACGAGAAACGGTTTCGGCGTGCCCAAGCGAACGGACATTCACAAGATTTTGCTCATCGGTTCCGGCCCGATTGTGATCGGGCAGGCTTGCGAGTTCGACTATTCCGGCAGCCAAGCCTGCAA
>JAWKTM010000022.1:0-106082 GCA_041399085.1 Pirellulaceae bacterium | reverse complement strand
CAGAATCCGTCGAATCGCTTGGACGTGAACGCGGACGGGTTTGTGTCGCCGATCGACGCCTTGTTGATTATCAATCGGTTGAACTCGGACGGCGCCGGACCGCTGCCCACCCCGACGCCGACCGCTCCGCCGCCTTATTACGATACGAACGGCGACGGCAACGTTTCGCCGATCGACGTGAACCTGGTCATTACCGAACTGAACCGAGTGAACTCGGGCGAAGGCGAAGCGGCGGCTTACGAGTCGCTGGCGGCCAGCAGCACGGTGGTGATGCCGGAATACACGGGCGACTCGCAATTCGTGGCGGACTACAGCCTGGCTCAGCTTGGTTTGAGCAACGTGGCCAGCGAGCAACAACGGTTGCAGTCGTATCGCGAAGCGTTCCTGGGACGCGAAGCGACCGTTGGAACGGTGGCGGCGAACACGGCGAGCGACACGATGTTGGCGACGGCTTTGGAAGGCGGTGTGGCCGAAGCGTTGGACTTCAACATGCTGTTGGACGAGTTCGCGACGGAAGTGCGCTTGGTTCACGACGACGTTGACGCCGCCGACTTGGCTTTGGATTCGTTGTTCGGCGAGGAGGATTCGTGGCTGTAGGCAACAAGCGGCCTGCCGAATGATGCGTTCGTTCGGCAGGCGGCGCGCGTGGGGCTTCGATCGAGGCGTAGAACCGGGAACGATTCGCCGGTTATGTTAAACAGGATTGGGCGGCCCGGATCGCCAGCAAATTCAGGAAGATCCCTTCGGCTAATCGACTAGCAGCAAATCGTGGCGAGCGACGCATGAAGTTCAGCACTTTCCGCAGTAGGAAGCCCGCATCGAAACGTCAACCGGCGTCGCGTCGTCGCCGCCGGGCGTTGTTCGAGTCGCTGGAGTCGCGTCAATTGCTGGCCGTCGATCTGCAGGTCACGGATGCCTATTTGATCGACGGCATGGGGCTGCGGATCAACGAGCCCGTGTTGGGCGAACAGATGTTTGTGCGCGTCGAGTTCGCGACGACCGATTTGCCCGTCGGATCGCAATACCAAGTGGAAGTGCAGATCGATGGCGTGCCGCGGCGTAGCGGTACGTTGTTCAACGGCGCGGGTTCGGCGACCGGCAGCGGTTCGGTGACGTTGAACGGCTGGTTCGCCACACAGCCGACGCACGAATTGTTCGCTCGCGTCGATGCGGACAACGTGGTGCCGGAAAACGACGAGCTAAACAATTCGACCGTCGTGCAATTGAACTCCGCCGCGGGGCTGCCGCCATTCAAGTTCGCTTGGCCCGTGGGGGCCGATGTTTACGACCAAGTGGTTCCGCTGCGTTATGTCGATATCGATCCGTCCGGTGGAGCAATGGACTACGCCGGAGGCACGGCAACTTCCAACGGCAGCTTCGGGCTCACGATCGGCGCGGTGAACTTTCGCGATCAAGACGCCGGGATCCCCGTGCTCGCGGCGGCCGACGGAGTCGTGCAAAGTGCTACGGATGGATTAGGCGATCGCAATACGTTTGCCGGTTTCGCTCCTGGCAACTCAGTCATCATCGATCATGGCAATGGTTGGACGACCGAGTATCGCCACCTGCGTCGCGATTCCGTGACGGTCGTGCCGAATCAACTGGTGACGGCTGGCGAGACGATCGGGATGCTGGGTGCTTCGGGCGGATCGAGCGGGCCAAATGTCGAGTTTGTCGTGCGGCATTTGGGGCGAGTCGTTGATCCGTTGATTGACCCGAGCTCGTTGCTGCTGTTCCCGGTGCCGAGTTATAGCGGCGATACGGTGGCGCTGATCGATGGGGCGTAACGACCTATGATCCGACGAACGACTTGTTGAGGGGCCGTCGGAGTTGGCCGAGTGAGCCCGGTCGGCAGCCAGAACATGTACGCCTGGGGCGCGTTCACCGGTTTGAAGCAAGACGACGAGCTGAAGGCGGTGTGGTATCGCCCCGATCAAACCGAAGATGGTTTTGAAATCGTCACCGTGCTGCAAGACACCAATTTTGCGTCAAGCATTCCAAAATCCCGCCATGACCCAGCGGGATACGGGGACATGGACGGTCGAGTTTCTGGTCAACGACGTGAAGGTGGGCGAGCGGACGTTCGAGGTCGTCAGCCCTGGCCAGCCCGATGCGTACATTTCTCGTTTTGGTTCGCGAATTGTCGATGATCGTTTCTCGCCTCTCAGTTTCGGAAATGCCTTTGCTGGCGGCAATTCGCCGCGACAAGTTTATACCATCCAGAACTTGGCGATGACTTGCTCACGGTTGGGGCTATCACGGTGCCTCAGGGCTTTTTTGTTTCGCAACCCGTTACATCTGCTGCTCTACCTCCGGACCCTTTACGACGTCCAGTGGGAGTGGCTCCCCCTTCCAGTTATCTGACTTTCGAGGTCGCGATGCTGACCGACGAAGCCGGGTATTTTTCCGGTGATATCCACGTCGAGACCAATGATCCCGACGAATCGGATTATCGCTTCGCCGTGGAAGGAACGGTGTTGTCGACCTCTGGAAATCCTTCACGCTTGACGTTGGGAATTGGTCAGCGGCAAATCGACGAAGACGGGCGGACGGTGGCGAATGTGCGGCTTTCGCGAACGTTTCCGCAGCCGGTCACCGTCACACTTTCGTCCGATGATTCGGCGGAAGTTTCCTTGCCGGCTTCGATCACGATTCCCGCTGGTCAGTCACGCGGCGTGTTCTTCATCGATGGATTGGACGACGGAATCCTTGACGGCATCGATACCGTAGCAATTTCGGCGACCGCACCTGGCTTTGAGTCGTCGCATGCCACGGTCGACGTGTTCGACTTCGCCAACGACGCTCCGACGATCTCGGCGATTGACGACCTGACCATCCTGGAAGAGGAAGTCGCCGGGCCCCTGCCGTTCACGATCGGCGATACGGAAACTCCGACATCGAATCTGATCGTCTTGGTAACATCGTCCAACCAAGCGTTGTTGCCCGACGCCAACATCACGCTCGGCGGCGCGGGCGCTGCTCGCGACTTGACGCTCACGCCGCTGCCCGATCAATTCGGCGACACCACGATCACGGTCACCGTTACGGACGAAGGCGGCTTGGCCACCGAAGAGACGTTTGTATTAACGGTCGACAATGTGAACGACGTGCCGACCGACATCACGCTTGTTCCCAGCTCGATCGCGGAAAACACGAATACTTCGGCCGGCAACGTGCCGCTGGGCGCGTTCCGCACGGTCGACCCGGATCTGATCGACAATCACGTCTATTCGTTGATCGCCGGCGCGGGGAGCACGGACAACAACGTGTTTGTGATCGCGGGCGATATCTTGCAGGTGCGCCGCGACACGGTGCTAGATTTTGAAACCAAGTCGAGCTACTCGATTCGCGTCGCTTCGACCGACGGAACGGACACGCTCGAGAAAGTGTTCACCGTTAACGTCAGCGACGTGAACGAACCGCCCACGGATATCACCCTGTCGAACGCACAGGTGAACGAAAACGTCGACACGTTCACCGGGCCGTTCGAAGTCGGGCAGCTCGCGCTGGTCGATCCCGATCAGACGGGCCAATACACGTTCAGCTTGGTGGCGGGCACGGGCGACACGGACAACGCCAAGTTTCAGATCAACGGATCGTCGCTGCAAATCCGCCAGAACATTTTGGTCGATTTCGAAGCCCAATCGAGTTTTCGGTTCGCGTGCAAGTGTCGGACGGTGTGTCGACCTTTGTCAAGCCGTTCACGATTACGGTGAACGACCTAGACGAGATTGATTTAGTGCTGACCGATCCGTCGATTTCCGAGAACGGCGGCATGACAACGGCCCGCGCCGTGCGAACCAACACCAGCGCGTTGACCGTGACGCTGGCTAGTTCGGATACCAGCGAAGCGACCGTGGTGAGTTCGATCGTGATTCCCGATGGTCAAGCGATGTCGGATCCGTTTCCGATTACGGCGGTCGATGATTCGCTCTTGGATGGAACGCGGACGGTCGTGATCTCTGCTTCCGCGCCGGGAGTGCAGACCAGTTTGAAGGCGTTGCTGGTCACCGATCACGAACCGCTGACGGTCAACATCCTCGACGCCTCGATCTCGGAGAACGGCGGCTCGACGATTGTCACCGTGACTCGCACCGATCCGACCGGTTCGCTGATCGTGAACTTGACCGAACGACACGTCCGAAGCCACGGTGATCGGATCGGTGACGATTCCCGACGGCGTGCTCACATCGTCGCCGGTGGCGATCGACGCCGTGGACGACTTAATCGTCGACGGGACGCAAGCGGTTTCGATCACCGCGTCAGCCACGGGCTATGTCGATGGCGTCGGCGTGCTGCAAGTCGCGGACTTCGAGCCGCTGATGGTCGAGCTCACCGATGCGTCGATCAGCGAGAACGGCGGACAGACGACGCTCGTAGTCACGCGCACCGACACGTCGGGCGACCTCACCGTTCAGCTAACCAGCAGCGATGCGACGGCTGCCTCCGTGCCGGTGTCGATTGTGATTCCGGCCGGCGCGGCTCAGTCGGATCCGATTACGGTTTCGGCCGTCGACGACAGCGTGCTGGATGGTTCGCAGACAACCACGATTACGGCGTCGGCAGTCGGCTACGAACCGGCCGGCGCGATGTTGACCGTCACGGACTACGAACAACTAGTCGTTTCCATCGCCGACGCCTCGATCTCGGAACATGGCGGCGTGACCACGGCCACGATCTCGCGCGGCTCGGAGACCAACGGCGAGTTGACCGTACAGCTCGCAACGAGCGATCCGACGGAAGCGACCGTGCCGCTGACGGTCACGATTCCCGATGGCCAGACAACTTCCGCGCCGTTCAACATCACGGGCGTCGACGACGCGGTGCTGGACGGCACACGCACGACGACCATCAGCGCATCGGCGACGGGTTACGTGACCGGCACGGCGGCGATTGACGTGACGGATTTTGAACCGCTTACGGTGACACTCAGCGCTTCGACGATTTCCGAGAACGGCGGCCTGACGACGCTGACCGTCTCGCGCGAAGACGCTTCGACCGCGCTGGTCGTGACGCTCGGCAGCAGCGACACGAGCGAAATCAACGTGCCTCAAATCGTGCTGCTAGGAATCGGACAAAAGGTTTCGCCGCCGGTTCAAGTCTCCGCGGTCGACGACCAGTTGCTCGACGGAACTCAGACCGTACAGATCACGGCGTCGGCCGATCTTTACGCTAGCGGCTCCGCATCGATCGACGTGACCGATGTCGAGGCGTTGCTGTTAACGATCCAAACGGGTTTGGTCCCCGAAGGCTCGAATGCGCAAGCGACGGTTACTCGCACGGATGCCACGGGCGACTTGACCGTGACGCTGGTCAGCAACGACACGAGCGAGGCGACGGTTCCGACCACAATCGTGATTCCCGACGGGCAGAAGGTCTCCGCCCCATTCGATATTGCGGGTGTCGACGACGGTGTGATCGACGGCACGAACACCGTGCTGATTACGGCGTCGGCCGCCGGTTATCTGGACGCGATCGGTTCGATCGATGTGCGTGATTCACGAGCGTTGACGCTGACGATCAATGACCTGTCGATTTCCGAACAAGGCGGCTCGACAACCGCCACGGTCGCGCGATTGGAAGCGGGCACGGCCTTGACCGTTCAGCTTGCGGCCGATGTCGCCGGGGCGTTGATTCTACCGGCCAGCGTCACGATTCCGACGGGAGCGACCGTTTCCGCTCCGTTCACGATTTCCGCGATCGACGATCAGTTGGTCAACGGCGATCGTCCGATCACGATCACGGCCTCGGCCGCCGGACAAGACGCCGATAGCGCGTCGCTCAACGTGACCGACTTCGAGCCGCTTTCCTTGTCGTTCAACGTCACTTCCGTCTTGGAGCAGAACGGTGCCGGTACGGGCACGGTCACGCGAACCGACACGCGCGGCGATCTGCAAGTGACGTTGGTGGCCGATCAAGCGGACGAGTTGATCGTGCCGAGTTCGATCACGATTCCAGACGGTCAACCGTCCGCCACGTTCTCGATCATGGGCGTGAATGACAATGTGATCGATGGCACGCAGACGGTGCAAGTGACGGCGACCGCCAACGGCTATGAGTCGGCCGCGGCCAGTGTGGATGTCGTCGAGGAACGGCTGCTGACGGTTATCGTGGGTACCGGTGCGATTAGCGAACGAAACGGTACTACGTCGGTGGTCGTCACGCGTACCGATTCGAATGGCGAGTTGGTGGTTGCGCTGGAAAGTAGCGACACATCGGAATTGACGCTGCCCGACAGCATCACGATCCCCGATGGCAGCCTCTCGTCGGCTTCGGTCCTTATTTCCGCCGTGGACGACACGCTGCTGGACGGCGACCAGACGGTCATGATTACGGCGTCGGCGGACGGCCACGTGGCGGGATCGGATTCGCTCGTGGTAACCGACTACGAACAGCTTCTGTTTTCGCCGCTTGATGTCAATTTGGTCGAAGGGGCCAAGGCGACTCTCACACGCACGAACTCCGACACCGCCCAACCGCTGAGCGTGTGTGTTTATCAACTATGTGTTGACGAACGAGCTGGATATTCCCGCAGGTCACCATCCCGGCAAACGAGAGCTTCCGTCTGGACGCCGGAAGTCTCGGCCTTCTTCGACAACGTAACGAGAGCCAGCGGTTAGATGCAGTGTACCCAGGAAGCGGATGGTTACTTCGCAAATCTCACGGTAGTTACGCCAACGACAACCCCAAGCCATTCCAGAATCCCCAAAATCATCTGAATGTCAACAACGACGCGGCCAACGAAGTCTCGCCGATCGACGTCGGAATCATCATTACCGACTTGAACACCAACGGTTCGCGAACGTTGGACTATCCCAGCACGTTGCCCGAATTCTTCTTGGACGTGAATGGCGACAACAGCGTGTCGCCAATCGACGCCTTGCTGGTCATCAACCATCTGAACGACAACCTCGCGGGCGAGGGCGAAGCGTTTGCGGCCGACGCGTCGCTGTTGTCCGTGGTCGCCAACGCGTTGCAGGCATCAGGCGAACGCCCGGCGAACCGAACGAACAGCCCCGCCGCCACGTCGAACGAGATTCACAAGTCGATCGCCGATGTCGATTCGTTGGCGGATCAGCCGGTCGGCGAACTGAGTTCGTTAGATACGTCTGCTCGGCCAATTGGCGAACGACGTGGCCCGCCGTCGACCGACGACGCCGACACTCGACGACTTATTCGCTACCTGGCCGTGATTCATGGGGCATGCATGCCATGCCGCCCCATGATCGACTGGCATGCTTGGCGTGCCTCCAAACGCGATGAAATAACTCTCCCACGGAGACGCCAATTCACGCATTTCGGTGGCACGCCCGGAGTCTTCGACGGTCGTAATATCCAGAACACCAACGCGCTGAGCCAACCGAAACGCCTGGCCCCCTTCGTTTCTCTCTCTCTCTCTCTCTCTCTCTCTGCTCTCCGCGGCTCCGCGTTTCCAAATCCTCTTTTCTTAAAACGCAGAGAACGCTGAGGACGCAGAGTCGAGACAGTAGAGGGGAATGTCCGCTCCCACACCCTGCCGGCACGACCGCCACCTGCTCGCTACATCCCACCTCGGCCCCTTCGACGCCGAGATACACCACTCATGCCCCAACCGCCGCATCATCCGACACAACATCTCGCGTCTTCATCGTGAACGACAACTGGAAAACCGAACCGTCGTTTGCGTGTGAGGAACGCTGAGGATGAATAGTTATCACCTGCAATGGAGTAACATGGCCAGATTATCATTCGCGACTGAGTCTTTCGAAGGGCTGAATCGGCGATACCCCAACGTGCCCCCATTCCTAATTATCTTACTCAACACACGTCCTCAGCGTGTATCGATTAAACACATCATAACACATGACCTCTCATATTCGGCTAAATTTCTCATATGCTTGTACTTCACCGCAAATGAATGTGGATTTCTTTCACGATTGCACAAACGTCGGACCGTTCCGATTTTAACCACTTGTCCCGCGAATCATTTGCAACGTCATTTACCGTCCCAAGTCAAACCGTTGATCTCATTGGATTCCCAAAACCGTGACCTTCCCTAAAACCGACCTTTCCGGTTTCGTCTCGTGTCCCGAATCGGCTGTGCAATCCAAAGCTTAACGGTTTATATAACTGTTCCCTTACGCAAACGATCGCTCCCTTGGGGATCCGTTTGAAGGAGTGATATGCGTTGAGATATCGGAAATCAAATTTACGACCGCCCGGCGGGATCGTGTGTGTATCTCATAATCACGAGTCTGCGGCGCCACCAACGATGTCTTCTCCTTATCCTTAAACGAAACTAGACGAATCCTGTTGGACACGACCTTTCCAGTTCGCTTCACGCGATACAATTGTCAAGGATCATACAACCTGGTCTTATCGTGAACACTAATCCACCTTTGCAAACGGAGGATGGCAGCGACTCCTGGCGAACGATTGCGAATCTCAACGTCTGCTCATTTATTATTTATGTCAAATACAGCGGCACGTTCGACTAACTTTTGTTGTCGTCAATATTCAACTAATTGTTATACCAAAGTATAATTTTTGACCTCCTGTGACCTTTCATCTTACCCCCGATTCTAATCTTCGGCAATAACCCGTTCATGGAATTGGAATACCCATAATTCATGAAGACAAATTTAATATCAACGCAATTGCCATCTGGCTCATGAGCAGTTTCCTGTTTAGAGCTGAAATTAAGGTAACGCTATTGTGCCTATTCGTAGTGCTCCCTACTCACCGGTTGCTGCCTACACTACTCTTTTTCTCCTCGCCTGCCTCGTTTGCAACATCTTCAGGGCGAATTATGTCCAATGCTGTCAGGGCGGCCCAGTACGTCGTCAAGTAAAGCTGTCGACCGTCGCTGGAGGTGATCGCATCATAAGCGGCGGCGATGCCAGGCAACTCCTTGCTCCTGGGCCAATCCCGTTCAACCATCAGCATTCCACGAGAATTGAACCGCTTCAAAAGGATGACGGCCGGATCGTTTCGTGTGATTGCCCACAGATACCGATTGTCCTTGTCCGTGGCAAAACAAGCAACGGATTTTCGAGGAGTGTCGCTGTCGCCTAAATGCACGACATTCCAGTAGGTTAGTCGCCCGGTAGCCACGTCACGCTCCCAAACCCGAACCCGAGCATCTTGTTCTCCAACGTACAGATTCCTGCCATCGTTGGAAATACACATCGACATGGAAGACAGCAACCCGCGGTATTCCGGGTGAACCACGCCATCACTGCAGACTTCATCCTTGACCGTGTGTTGAAACGTCAATTCCCCGCTATCCTTATCGCAAGCGTACAGCGTCAACGCTCCTGCGTGGTAGCCGTTCATGGACTTGTACGTCATCACGTAGAGATGCCGACTGTCCGGCGTCAGTGCCATTTTTCTGAACGTTGCCTCGAATTTTACTTCCTGCAGAAACGTCAGGTCGCCGGTATCGGACGAGCGATGAAAGACAATCACCGATTTACGCTCGGTGTCTGCCACATAGACGGTTCTACCACTGTGGTTGATAAGGATATCCTGCGGATAAAACAAATGCTCCTGCTGCCCGATGTCCACTCGTGATGGTAAGCGTCGAGAGCACGCCTCCGAACAAGGTGATGGCATGGTCGGGACCACTGGTCACGTAGAGATGGCGTCCGTCCGGTGAATATGCGAGATGCGAAACACCCTCCAAATAGTCGTTGGCGGCCGCCCCGGATATCCGCCTCTTCGCCGCCTTAATGTCTTGAAACCTGGCAGAGGTGCCTGGCGAATTGCCGTCCACGGGAGATCGAGAAAAGAACAATGCATGCTGCTTCCCATCCGCAATCGCAAACAAGTCGGCTTTGGCATTCGGGTGCCGTGCGATCGCCCCACCATACGGCAGGTCGGATGGTATCGAAGTGACCCTGGTGTGCCGATACCGTAGTTCAATGCCAACCGGGCGAATCCAATCCGCATCGCCTAAATATAACAAGCGATATACATGGTGGATCGGCAGCTCCGTGGTACAGTCGGCCAGTTGGCGTTTTCAATGCGGCGTAAACATAGGCTGGTTCACGAACAGAACGCACTTTGGCAACGCCAGCGCTGTCTTGCGAGTCCTGCTCGATTCGACCGCGATCCGCGACGATATCGAGCGTCCCGAGTAGCCGGTTGTCATTGAAACACCTGATTGTCCATTCGAAATCCCGGAATGGTGAGTCCGCTACCAACCCCGGCCTCGTTGCCGGAGCTCCGAGCGTTTTCCACTGAAGGTCGCTCAAAAAGATGCGGACATGGTCAGGCGCGCGCAAATCCATGTGTCTTGGAGTCGCGTCCGACGGCAGGGCAGTATTACGCAAGATCTCCACTCGATTACATCTTCCAGCGATTTCCGAGAAAACTGGATTCACCGGATTCGCCAGAACACACGCGGACACGACAAGCAAACAATGGCCAGTAAACATTTGCTAACCTTTCGCCAGAATACACCAATGCCAAGTTTCCACGTTATGAGCACGACTTAAGGCTAGTACATCGTCATTGCAAGACACGCACACACTACAGCCATGAAACTCATGAGTGACAAGCACTTCATGAGCGTCAGGCGATTGCTCATCCCAGCGCGATCTAGAAGAATCGACATGAATGTTGCCAAAGCAAACGGAATAACTACTCCACAGACAAAACCGAGAGCCACGTCCTTCCATTTCGCTGACGCCATCTCACCCGCGAACATTGGAAAACATATCGCCAGAGTCGCGCGTGTATGGAAGTTTAACCGCGCCCATCCGGCACTTCTGCCACCAGCGAAAGAGTCACGGCGATCAGCGGCAAATACCAACCGCGACGGCAGCAGCAATGCATTAAACCAAACGTCACAATCATTACGGTCGCGGTATGAAGCAAAAAAACGGTCTGACATCTATGACTGTCGCGAACACTTGCCACCTTAATAGTTTCGGAGATAAACCACTCGAATGACGTTAGATTATAAACAGGATCGAGATTGGCTGCGGATATGTGACCTCGCTTGAGCGTTCAACCTCTCCGACCTTCAATGCCATTGCGTGCACAGGACTACATGCCTGTCCATACGATGCATGTCCTGATGCATGCGCACGGAGGTGCCCTAAATTCAGGGATTGGGTGGCATGCCCGGAGTCTTCGACGGCGTGCCGGATCTGCGAAATATCCATCAAGCGGCGGAGCCAACCGAAATCGCCTGAAACCCTGTTTTCTCTCTGCTACTCTTCCAACGCTCCGCGTTTCCAAATCCTCTTTCTTTGAAACGCGGAGAACGCTGAGAACGCAAGGATGTCGAGACAGGAGTAAACAAAAGAGAAATGCCGACTCAACGCAGTTCGGCCAAAGCATCGATTGCCTTGCCACCTGCTCGCTACGTTCCACCTCGGCCCAAATTTCGACGCCGAGATACACCACCATGGCCCGCAAACCACCGCATCATCCGACATAACATCCGCGTCTTGCATCGTAAGGACGGAAGGCTGGAAAACCCAATAGCCGTCGTCTGTGTGTGTGTGTACGCCGAAAATTGAAGAATGTGCGTCGCCATGAAGATCGCTTTGTTTCACCGCATTCCGAATGATTGCTGGCGGCGTGGACTGCGCTTGAATCCAGCACTCGATCTTTCACGCTCCGGCAAATTACCACGCTTGAGTGGCAACCCCGCGTTACCATGCCATCTCAAATTCATGTTTGACCGAGTGATTATCGTGGGACCAAAGGTCCGTTCCATAGTCTGCGGATGGTATCCTGGACTGTGTTTGGTCGATGGCACTGAACACACGGCCAGAATTGTGTAGCACTGTATCATGTTTCATTGCCGCCACCGGTCCCGAACATAGCTACCTGGGCGCCTCGATAATCCAAAGCTGAGCAGTGTTCACGGAAGTGTCCGCTTTAACTGCTTCGATAACCGTCTGGCGTAATCGACGTCCGGTTAATCATTCAAGTGTTTCAACTGCTTAAATTCCGGACAAACAGCGATGCTGCCGTCATCAATTGCCCGAACCTCGATAATTAAATCAACTTAAGTTCACGAGGAATGTGCCCGTACGCACTTTCAAATCCTCATTTTCGAGGGTCGTATCGTGCGTTTGATAGATGACAAGCCCCTCGACGGAAAATGAACATGTCTCGGTTGATGACATGCAACGTGTAAATCTCCTGCCGTCTTACGAACTGGTAAATTACCAGTCATCGCGAGTCCCCCGCCGAATGCCCATCGTCGGCAAGTTCCCCAACGTAGTACGCAGTGGTTTGCGCTCGCGTGCAAAGCCGACCCAACGCAGACTCTACTTTGACGTATCGCGTCCACCAGTGTCCGACAGACGCGAACAATAGACATAGGGAACTGACTAATGCAATTTGAGTCTTTAGGTTCCAACGCATAGCGGCAAAACCACTTCGCAGGTCGATTAGGGGGCAGCACTCCTAGGTCATGCTTGGTGGGCCGTCCCACGTGTTGGAATAAACCTCGCACGGAGGCGCCAATGCACGGATTGGGTGGCACGCCCGGAGCCTTCGACGGGCGTGGCCGAGCCGCGATCGCCAACGCGCCGAGCCAACCGAAACGCCTTGTCCTTCGTTCGTCCGTCGGAATATTCAACGGAACGCTTGCCAAGCTGCGTTTGTATTTTCCGGTGTTCGAATCGCGCGAGACCGGTGAGTTCGCTTGTCTTTTTCGCAACACTGCCAGGAGGCGGTGCGGCGGGGATTTCCTACTGGGCGCTTAATGTACGAATTGTCACACCGATTGCAAGCTTTTTTCGCGGGGAAGAGTTTTCGGGCCGGCGGCAGGGGCTACTCGGGCCAGCATCGCTTGGATTGCTGTAGGTCGCCAAGCGGACGAGGCGGCTTGGCCGACGGTTCGCCGCGACTAGATTTCCGGGTCGGCGGCGCTGGGAATTCCGGCAGTCGTCAGATAATATGGTCAAGATGCGTGGTGTTCGGCGCGGTTTTCGGCGCGAGGCCCGCGCGGACGTCGCTCGTTTAGTTCCGGCCTCGTTTCGCTCGCTCTCCGATGCGGAATGTCGAGGCCCCTTTTCTTCAGCGGCGGCGACCATCGTATCCACAGGCAAGCGACGGGCAGCGACGCCCGCTCGCCGTGATGATCCTCTACGAAACCTTGATCTGTAAGTGAGTTGATATGGGCGACGGCGCAAAAATTCTCAACATGGCCGGCAACTCGATGTACTTTTTCCTGGCGATGTCGGCGCTATGGGGACTGTACTGCTTGGTCGTGGTCTGGGCTCGCGTGGCCCAGAAGCGATTTCGCAACGAACCGGCTCAGAACGATTTTCTGGAAGCCTTGGAAGAGCCGCTGATGAAGGGCGATTTCGACACGGTGTACGAGATTTGCGAAGGCGACAAGCGAGCGTTGCCGCAAATGATGCAGATGGCGATTTTGAATCGGCAGCTTGGGTACAAGAAGGCCCGACTGGTCGTGTTGGATCGCTTTCAGCGCGACGTGCTGACCGATCTCGAATACCGGCTGAACTGGGTCGGCACGATGATCAAGACCGCGCCGATGCTCGGGCTGCTCGGAACGGTGCTTGGCATGATGGGCGCGTTCGCCACGTTGGCCACGGCCGAAAGTGTCGACGCGACGCAATTGGCCAAGGACATTAACACGGCGTTGTATACGACCGCCTGTGGTTTGGCGACCGCGTTGCCGCTGGTCGTGGGCGTGGCGTTTGTCACGATCCGGATTCGTAAGATGGAAGACTTGGTCGCGGCCGGTTTAACGCAGTTTTTCGACATGTATCGCGTGGCGTTGGAACAACCGGCAACCGGACGCAGAGAGGTGATCGATGGCCAGCGAGCCGCTACCGCCGTCCGATGATGTGATGGACGAGGACGATCAGCCAGTCAAAATGCCTCGCAAAGGCGGGGCGATGGACGAGGAGATGGACATCACGCCGATGATCGACATCACCTTCTTGCTGCTGATTTTCTTCATCGTGGCGTCGAACATGAATCCCGAGCAAACCGTGGATTTGCCCAAGGCGAAACATGGCGGATCGGTACTTGCGCCCGAATCGATCGTGATCTTGGTCCGCGAAGGTTCGGGCGACACGGCCCGTGTATTCAAAGGCCACGACGGGAGCGAGTTTCCGGCGGGCGATTTGACGGCGCAGGACGAGGAGATCGCCGCCTATGTGGATTTGGGCGTGAACGGAGCTCCGCCGTTCGACGCGCCGAAGAAGCACGTGATTCTGAAGGCGGAGGCGAATGTGAAAACGGGCGAGGTTTCGCGTGTGAAGGACGCGGTCGAGAAGGCGTTGCCGGAAGACATCCAAGTCCACGTCGGCGTGTTGCAGGAGGGTTAGCCGCGATGGCGTTTCAAGTCACTTGTCCGCAGTGCCAATCGGTTCACGCCGCCGGTCCGCAGTTGCTGGGTCGGCGCGTGAAGTGCCCTCGGTGCGGCGGCGCGATCGACGTGCCGGCCAATCCCAACGGCGGCCCGGCCGCTTCGGCAAATCCAGCAGCCGGCGGCAACGGTTCGGCCGGGAATGCCGCCGATAATAAGTCGCGATTCAAGCAACCGGCGACTCCGGCGACTCCAGCCACTCCGGCGGCAGGCTCCGCTTCGGCAGCGGCCGCCTATGCCGCCGCAAAAGCCGACGAACACGCGCACCACATGGGCTCGTCCGAGGCCGTGTCGGTGGCGGCGCTCGAGCACCCCGATGCGGACGACGACAGCTCGGTCGGTTTCGGCAACAAGGATCAAACCGACAACGCGGAAATGGACATGACGCCGATGGTCGACGTCACGTTCTTGTTGTTGATTTTCTTCATGGTCACGGCGTCGTTCAGCATGCAGAAGACGATGCAGTTGCCCCGTTCCAAAACGGACGCTCCCAGCACGCAAGCCATTCCGCAGGATCCCGAAGAAGAGAGCGAGTCGATCACGGTCGTGGTCAGCTCGTATAACACATATACGGTCGAGACCAGCTACGGCTTTGACGAAGCGCCTAGCGAGCAAGAGTTGTTAATCAAGCTGCGCGACGCCGTGGCGGGCAGCAGCACGCCGCCCACGAAACTCGTCGTGAAAGCCCATATTGATTCGACGCACCAAAAGGTCGTGGCCGCGTTGGACGCGGGCGTCGAGGTCGGCATGGAGCAGCTTCAGTACGTCACGATTACGGAAGACGAGTAACCGATTCCCCTTTCCCCCGAAAACTTCAACCGCATTTCCCCGAACAGAGACACCGGATCGCCGCGACGCTCTTCCTTTCGTCGCCACGCCCCAACCTGCCGTTAGCCATCGCAAATCCTGAACGGCAAGTTCCGAACCACCAGCCGGATCCAGTACAGAGGTCAATTCGTTATGTCAGCCGCCAGTCGTTTCGTCGACATTCTGGAACAGCAAGGAATGCTGGAGGACAAGGTCATTGCCGGCCTGCGCAAGCAATTGCAGGAAAAGGGGGATCGCGTTTCACCCGATTCCGTGGCCAAGTTGCTGGTGTCGAAGGGACATTTGACCAAGTTCCAGGCCAGCAAGTTGATCGAGCAAGTTGGCGACGATCCGGTCGACGCGGACGCGGTCGCCGAAGCCGCGCCGGCAGCGGCGGACGATGATCTCGGACTCGCCCCGGAGTCGGACGAGTTGGGCTTGGCTGGTGAAGAGGACGAATTGGGACTCGCGCCCACTCCGGGCGAAGCGGCCAAACCCGCCGCCCCGTCCAAGCCGACTTCATCAAAGCCCGTCGAACCGGCGCCGGCCGAGGACGATATCGTCGAGATGGAAGAAGCCGTCGAGATGGAAGTGATCGACGATGGTCCGGCGGGTGGACTCGAACCGCTGGACGGGGGCGGTTTACAGCCGTTCGACGCCGGTGGTCTGGAGCCGTTGGATGGCGGCGGATTGGAGCCGTTGGACTCAGGGGGCTTGCAACCTTTGGACGGGGGATTCGGCGGCGGATTAGAACCGCTGGACGGCGGGCTCTCGCCAATCGACGGCGGGCTGATGCCGCTGGATGGCGCGGGAGGCGGCTACGGCGCGGATTCTGGCGGGCTTTCGCCGATCGACGGCGGCGGCAACGTGGCCGTGGCTGGCGACGGCGGTCAGAAGACGGTTGTGAAACAAGCGACGGCCGAAGAAGCGGAAGAAATCCGCAAGCGGTTGGCGGAAAAGAACAAGAGCGTTTGGGATTCGAAGTGGCTGCTGTTCGGCGGCGGTCTGTTGATGCTGTTGTTGTTGGCTGGCGCCGCGTTGTACTTCAGCCTGACGCGTGGCGGCGAAGCCGAGCGATTCAAGGCGGCCGAGGACGACTACCGCGCCCAGGCCTATTCGGCCGCGATCAAGAAGTACGAGGACTTTGTTGAAAGCTATCCGAACAGCGACGACGCCAGCTTGGCGCGCGTGCGGATCAGCATCTGCAAGCTTCGGATCGCCGTGGATCAGGGCTCGGATGTGGCCACGATGTTGAAGACGGCTTTGGAAGAGTTGCCGAAGATCGAAACGGAGACCGCGATTAGCGAGGCGCGCGGTGAGCTGGCCGGGCTGTTGCCGGACATTGCCGAAAAGATTCTGGCGCGTGCCGAACGCCTGCAATCGACGGGCGAAAAGCAGCAGATGCTGGACATGCTGGACCAGACGATCAAGTTGATCGAGAACCCGGTCTACATCACCAAGAACTTGTTGGACGCGCAACCGAAACGGATCGCCGCGATTCGCGAGGGCCGCGCGCGGCTGGAACGCGAAATCGGCCGCTCGAACGCCTTGGCCGAGTCGCTGAAGGAAATCGATACGGCGGTTGGCAAGCAGGATCCGAACGAAGCGTATGCCGCGCGAACGGCGCTGCTGAAGCGTTACCCGGAATTGGAATCCAGCGATCCGATGCGCGAGGCGACGCAGAAGATTACGGATACGCAGCGCGATCTCGTGCGCGTCAGCACCGAGTCGCTCGCGGCGGAAACGAGCGACGTGGCGAATCGTTCCGAGTTCACGATTGTGTTGAGTTCTCGGAGCGGCAATGGGGCAGCGGGGCTAAGCGGCCGCGTGGCTTACGTGCTAGTCGACGGCGCCGTCTATGGCTTGGCCGCGAATGATGGCAAGGTGCTCTGGCGGCGCTATGTTGGTCGCGATCGCGTGATTCAACCGCAACCGATATCGGCGGAACCTGGGGCCGATGCCTTGGTGGCGGATGTCGCGCGTCATGAACTGGTGCGCGTGGCGGCGACGACAGGCAAGTTGGTTTGGCGGTTGCCGATCGGCGAGCCGTTCCAAACGCCGCAGATTGCCAACCAGCAGTTGTTTGTCACGACGGACAGCGGCCGCATCCTGAGCGTCGATTTGGAAAGTGGTGTGTCGAACACGCAGGCGAACTTGCCGCAAGTAACCGCGGCTTCGCCAACCTTTGACATGCGTCGCCCGTATCTCTATCAGTTGGGCGATCACTCGAACTTGTATGTGTTGGCCAAGGACTCCCTGGCGTCCAACGAGGTTTATTACTTGGGCCATCAGCCTGGCACGATTGCCGTGCCGCCCGTGATGGCGTTGGGGCATTTGTTCGTGGCGGAAAACGCCGGGCCCAATTATTCGTTGTTGCACGTTTTGGCAACGGACGCCAACGGCCTAAAGCTGAAGGAGCCGCAAGAGCCGTTTCGCTTGCAGGGCCACGTGTTGGTGCCGCCTTTCTTGGCCGGTCGCCGCGTGATTGTGATGACCGATTCGGCCGCCCTGTACGTGTTCGACGTGGAACCGACGACGCCGGAAAAGCCGGTGACCGAAGTGCTGAAGGAGATTCCCAAGACGTTCGAAAAGTATTTGACGTATCCGTTCGTGGACGGCACGAATTTATGGATGGCTGGTCGCAGCTTGGCCTATTACGAGATGCAGTTTGCCAACGGCCAATTGAAGTCCAACTGGGTCGACTTCGCGAACGAGACGTTTGTCGCCACGCCGCGGCAGTTCGATACGGCGTTAGTGCTGGTGCGGCGTCCGGCCAACGGCACGGGCTATCGTGTGTCGGCCATTCACGGCACGGAAAAGACGCCGCTGTGGGAGACCGATTTGAGCGTGCCGGCGGGGCAGATTTGCGTTGATCCGGCCACGTCGACGATCAGCAGCGTGTCGTCGCACGGGGCGTTGTACAAGATCGATCGTCAGGCGCTCACCGAAGGCTATGCGAATCCGGCGGCCGATTTGGGCAGCCTGACCGCGATGTCCTATACCGACGGAGTGGAACTGGGCGGCGGCAAGTGGGCGTTGGTGGATCCGAACAATCTGAGCCGCGTGGCTTTCTACGACACCACGCAATCGACGCGGCCGCTGCGGGCGGTGTCCACGAATTTGCCGGAAGGCAAAGCCACGGCCGGCGCGGTGGCGTTCGGCGATGGCGTGATCGTGGCGATGGACAACGGTTTGGTGGCTCATGTGGATCTCGCCAGCGGCGAGCATGCCAAGCCGTTCCAGCCGTCGATCGAACCGAACACCAAGTTTGTTTGGCGCCAGCCCGCCGTGATTGGCGATGGCGGCGAATTCGTGATTGCCAACAATCGGCTGAAGTTGTACCGCGTCGGCGTCTCGACCCAAGGGGCGAAGAATCTGCGGCAATTGGCCGAAGCCGATGTCAGCGCCGAGATCGTCTCGCCGCTGGCGTCGGTCGGGTCGCTCGTCTACGGCGTGATTCGCGGAGGCAGCGGCGATATCGTGGCCACGTTCAAGGTGCCCGACTTGAAGCCTGGAAAGGAATGGAATCTGGACGGCCGTGTGACTTGGGGCCCGCAACGCGTCGGCGATTTGGTTCTGCTGATTAGCGATTCGGAAGGCTTAATCTGTTTCGATGGCGGCGACGAAAAGAAGTGGACGCAACCGTTCACGCACGACGCGATCGTCGGTTCGCCCACGGTCGATGGCGACACGCTGTTGTTCGCATCCGTGTCGGGCGAAGTTTGGCGAGTGGACGCGGCCAGCGGTCAGGAACTCGGCGCGACTCAGCTCGGCGAGCCGCTGGCCAGCGGTCCAGCGCTGTTCAACACGCGCGTGCTGCTGTCCGGCTCCGATGGCGTGCTGCACGTGATTCCGAAACCCACGGCGACCGCCACTTCGGCCGCGACGGCCGCAACGGGGAACTAACGCATGGAGAGGCTGTTTGTGTTTGTTCAAGCCATGATTCGCCTGACGGACCGCGGCAACCATCCGCGCCAGTCCGCCCACTGCGTTTGGCTATGGGCCGCTGTGATGGCGATCGCATGCGGCGGCGCGATCGTTGGAAGTGGCCGATATGCCTTCGCCCAACCGGCGGGCGAAGCGGTCGCGATTGACGACGAAGAAGCGGAGGCTGAAGACACGCGGCCGCTGTATCAGCGCGAACCGTTCGACTTGATCAAGCTGGACGAAGCGAACGCTGGCGAGGTTATTAAGGTCGTGCCGGTCAAACGGCCGCTGCCCAAGAATCCCAGTCCGACGGCCACGCTCGAGTTCTCCCGTTTCGATCAACGCAATCGCAAGTACCAGGTGCCATGGCGAAACATCGTCGAAGTCAAGCTGTTCGAATCGATGTTGGTCGAGGAAGCCCAACGCTTGACGAAAGAGAAGCAGTATGACGAGGCGTATCGGTTCCTCGAACATGTGATGAATTACTATCCGCAGCATCCGGGGCTGCAGGAGGCGGTGAACGAGTTCTTGTTGAACAACGCGGTCGAAGCGTTTCGGCAGAAGAAGTACATCGAGGTCTTCTCGATGCTGGAAGAGCTGCACCAAAACAGTCCAAGATTCCGCACCGAAACGGTGCTGCGCGGTTTCGATCAAGCGGCCAATGCCTTGCTAAAACATCACATGGACGAAGGCAATATTGTCGCCGCGCAGATGTTGTTGACGCGATTGGAAAGCAGCTACTCGGACAAGCAAGTAACGGCCATCGCCAATTGGCGCGGTCAACTCTCCTCGATGGCGGCCGTGAAACGCGATGCGGCCAAGAAGGCTCTGACCGATCAGAACATGCGCGAGGCATACAAACTCGTGCAAGAGATGCTGCACATTTATCCGAACGTGCCCGGCGGACCCGAGTTGGCTCAGCAGGTGGCTAACACGTACCCGCTGGTTTACGTCGGCGTTACGCAACCGGCGGCCGATTACGAGCCGAATCAGATCGAGAATTGGGCGTCGCGTCGCGCCGGTCGATTGGTGAGTCGCATGTTGTTGGAGTTCCGCCAGCCTGGCGCGGAAGGCGGCGAGTACGCTTTTCCGCTCGGCACCATCACGCTCAGCGAAGACCGTCAACAACTCATGTTGCGTGTCAATTCCAAGATCAACGGGGTGACCGCGCCGCTGACGGGATTCGAGGTGTCGCGGCGCCTGATCGACTTGGCAACGATCGGCAATTCGGACTACACGCCGTCTTGGGCCAGCTTGGTATCGGGCGTCCAGGTCTCGAACGTGTTCGACGTGTATGCCGACTTTCGCCGGCCACACGTGTTGCCTCAGGCGATGTTGCTGACGCGGTTCAGCGACCAAGTCAGCTCGCCCGAAAGCATGGACGGCAGCGGCTCGTATTTTCTAGGCGGCAAGGCCGAGAACGAACAACAGTTCTTGCTCAAGCCAAACGATCCCTTCGCGCGACCTGGCCAACCGAAAGAGATTGTCGAACGCTACTTCGCCAGCGCCGAAGAGGCCAAACAAGCGTTGATGCGCGGCGATATCGACGTGCTCGACCAGCTTTATCCGGCCGACGCCGCCAAGCTGCGATCGCGATCCGATTTGGAAGTTCGTCAGTACGCGATGCCGCAGGTTCACGTTTTGGTCCCCGTATCCGACCACCCGTATCTGGAGAATCGCAACTTTCGCCGAGCGTTGGTGTACGCCATCAATCGCGAAGGCATTCTCAAGCAGGAGCTGTTGAATCAGGAAGAGGTCCCCGGATGCCAAGTGATCAGCGGACCGTTTCCCGCCGGTCGCAACGAAGTGGATCCGTTGGGATATGCCTACGATTCGACGATTCGGCCGTTGCCGTACAACCCCCGTTTGGCCTTCGCGCTGGCGTTGACTTCGCAGTTTGAAATCAAGACTTTGGCCGAGAAAAAGGGCGAGAAGATCGGCGACATGATCGAAGGCATTCCGATGCCGGAAGATCCCGACATGACCGACGAGGAACGCAAGCTGATGGAAGAGGAGGCGGCTAAGGCCAAGCCGGTGCCGCCCGCCAAAGCCTTGGTGATCGGCCATCCGGCGACCGAACTGGCTCGGGTCGCTTGCCAAGCCATCCAGCAGCAATTGACTTCGGTCAAGATTCGCTGCTCGTTGAAAGAATTGCCGTTGGGTCTGACGCATGACCCAGAAAACAAGTGCGACCTGTTGTACGTGACGGCCGCCGTGTGGGAGCCGATCGTCGACGCGCGGCGATTGCTCGGCCCGGATGGGTTGGCGAAAAGCAACAACCCGTACATCAATCTCCAATTGCGAAAGCTGGAATCGGCCCGCAGTTGGAAGGACGTTCGCGATGCGTTGCACGATCTGCATTCGCGCGTCGCGGGCGAGATGACCGTGTTGCCGCTGTGGCAGACCGTGGATCATTACGCGTATCGCAAATCGGTGCGCGGCATCGGCGATCGACCCGTGTCGTTGTATCAAGATGTCGAGCAGTGGTCGATCAGTCCTCAAGTGAAGACGAATTAGGCGATGACGAAACGCATGCTCCCCTTAGTCGAACCGCTCGGCCAGCGACAACCGTGTCGACCGCGGCACGCGCGCGCCGTCCGTTGGACGTTGGCCATGCTGCTGGTTTGCAGCCTGAGTGCGGTAACCGCGCGAGGCCAAGACGAGCCCGTGGCGACTTGGGATTTCTCGCCGTACCGGATTCAAGTTTGGTTGAGCGTCGAGCCGCGCGGCGCGCTCCCGTCGGTTCAACGCGACGAGATCGCGCACACGATTATCGACTTCGCCGGTCCCGCCGCCGGTGTCACTTGGGATGTGGAAGTGGTCGAACCGCCGGCCTATTTGCGGGCGGAAGTCACTCGGTCGCTGGAGTCGTTCAACGCCGACATGATTGTGAATTCCGATCTGGTCCTGGTCGTGAATAAAGAGTCCAACAAACGGGAAGACATGGGCCTAAAACGGGCCGACGATTTGTTTCGATTCGCATCGGGCAGCGAAACGGCGGTCGAGTCGGTCAAGTCAGGCGTGCGCATTGGGTTGGCCGATCCTCAGGCGAACCTGCTGGGCTCGCGCACGGTTCAGGCATTGGGCGACGCGAAGGCAAAGCTGCTGCACTCGCACAGCGGCCGTGTGCTCGGCGAAAACTCGAAACGTTTGGTCGAACAAGTCTTGGCCGGCGAGTTGGATGCCGCGGTCTGCTATCGCGGCGACACGCTTGAACATCTCAAGGATTTGTTGTCTTTCGAGCTCCGAGCGGCGGGCGATTCTCGCGATATTCTGGCTCACGACAAGTTAATCTTCATCAACATCCAACACGATTTGCGCGGCCTGACCGTGCAAGCCCGCGAGATGGACGGGCCGATGCGGCACCTGGGACCGATTGGCACGTACTCGGTGAGGCAGCCGGAATTGTTGGCCCACGTGTGTGCTTCCGCGATGGCCGAGGCGTTCTCGCCCGTCGCGCGAATCGAGGAACGCGTGCGTAGCGACGAGGAACTCGCGGCCGAGAAGGAAAAGGGTCGACGGAACGTAATCGATGCGCGGGTGCGAGCCGGCGGGTTGATTCGCAGACCCGAATGCCTATCGCACATCGAACCGGGCGACGTGTTGCTGCCGATCGTGCGTCGCAACGACAAGTATGGCAATCCCACGGTCTTGGAGTCGGTGGCGTGGACGTTTCTGCAGGTCGTCGGCCGAGACGCCGCGATGCTGGATTGCGACGTCCAATCGGGTACGCGTGGCGGCATCGCGGCCAGGCGAAGCGCTCGGACTCAGCAGGTGGGCATCAAGGCCAAGCCGCGTCCGGGCGGCACCACGGTCTACATGACTTCGCGAGCCACTCCGTCGGGCTCGGACAAGCGACCGATGATCGGCTACGAGATCCACAATAAGGATCTCAAGAACGACGAGATGGAGCTGATCGGCTATTCCGATTGGCGGGGCGCGTTCGACGTCGAGCCGGATCCGGATAATATGCTCCGCCTGTTGTATGTGAAAAACGGCAGCGTGGTGTTGGCCAAGCTGCCCGTCGTGCCCGGCTTGTTCGAAGAACTGCGGATGGAAATGAACGACGACGAACGGCGACTGGAAGCCGAAGCGTTCGTGAAAAGCGTCCAGACGACGATCCTGGATACGGTGGCTCAAACCAAGGTGCTCGAACTGCGTCTGCGCAAAGCGATGGACGAGAAAAAGGTGGACGAAGTGAAGGCGTTGGTCACCGACCTCATGGCATTGCCCACGCGCGACGGACTGACGGCGGTTATGAACGAACGGGAACAGCAACTAAAGTCCGGCAATCCCATCACGCAGAAGAAGATCGACTTGTTGCTCAAGGATACTCGCGAGCTGATGGCCCGCTACATCGACATGCGGGCTCGCACCGATTTGATCCAACAAGCCGAGCAGATGACCGGCGGGGCTTAGGGTCCGTCCGCGAATTGCTTACCGAATCGATAAGAGCGGTAGGGCGCGAGCCGTCCGATTTCGCGTCACCGGACGGCTTGCGCCGTTTCGCTTCGATGGTAGGCAGATCGCGGCTAATCGTTTCGCGATAACAGCGCCAGCAAGTCTCGCAGGTCTTGGTCGCTCAAGCCCTGCTCGAGGCCCTGCGGCATGATCGACAATTTGGATTCGGTGCGGCGTTCGATGTTGGGCACGTCCAGCGTGATCTCGCGGCCATCGGCGCCGACGATTCGCTCTTTCTTGTCGCCGTCGAATCGTCCCAACGTCAGACCCGAAAACGTGCGGCCGTCGGCCATCTCGATGACGAACGGTTGATAGGTCGGCGCGATCTCGCGGCTCGGATGTAGAATCGATTCCAACACGCGGCGTTTTCCCATCCGGCTGCCAATGCGAGTCAGATCGGGACCAATCGCGGCGCCTCGGCCGTCCAGCGTATGACAAGCGGCACAACGACCGCCGGCGGCTGAAAAGAAGACTCGCCATCCCGCATTCGCATCGCCGCCATCCTGCACGCGTGCCAGCCACGCATCGACATCGTCGGCCGCTGGACGGTTGGGCGAGTCGTTCGAAGCGGCGCTGTTCGACGGCGAATTGTCCGCGGTTCGCAAAATCCGCTTCGCTTCGCGTGCCACCTCTGCCGCATCGTCGTCGGCCAAACGTGCGAGCGACTCGCGATGCCGTTCTGCCGCGGATGCCAGCCCGACCACGGCGTCCGCTCGTAGGCCGGCGGATAGCTTGTCGTCGTTTGCCAGTTCCACTATCCAGTTGACTGCTGCCTCATCGCCTCGCAGCACCAACAGCCGGGTCGCTTCGCGCGCGATCGCCGAATCGTCGGCTCGCGCCAGCTTGGCCAATTCATCGACCGAGATCGCGGGTGAATCGACGGAAAGCAATCGCAGCGCCGTCGCGCGAATCGCCGCCGACTTTTGCTCGTCGCGCAGAATCGGCGCGAGGCGGCGATCGTAATCATGACGATACTGGCGAGAAACTTGGCCTCGTTCGAGCCAATCGAGTGCTGCCACGACGGCGGCAAACAACCGCGGTGAAGTCCGCGAGTCATCCAACAGTCCGACCAATTGTGGCTCGTATTGCTTCAGCTTCTCGTCGGCGATCCAACGCACCGCCGTCAATCGCAGTCGCTCGTCGGCGTCCTGCAAAGCGGCCGCGAGAACGGCCTTTGGTTGATTCACCCAGCGTGCGGCTTGCACGACGGACAACCGGGCCAGCGGCTCGTCGTACTTCGACAAGTCGATCGCCGCCAACGAGAGTTTGCCCGCCTGATGGGCGCGAACTAAATCCGCCACGGCCGCCTGCCGCAGAAAGACGTCGTCCGTGGACAAGGCCGAGCGATCGGTTGCCAAGTCGTCCCGCCGAGCACGCTGTTCCGCGTCGGACAGCTTCGGCCAATCGGAATCCGCGCTCGGATCGGCCTTTCGCTTCAGCCGCCAGATTCGTCCATGTCCGTGAACCGGATAGCTGCGGTCGACCCAATCGGTGAAGTACAGCGAGCCGTCGGGCGCCACGGCAAAATCGACGGGCCGGAAATTGTGGTCGCCTTGCACGACGATATCCCGATCGGCCGTGAACGAAGCTCCGACGTGACGCAGATCGAATCGTTCCAATCGGTTCTCGCCCCAGCTAGTCACCCACAATTGACCGTCGAACGGCAGCACGGCACATGGCGCTTCGCCCGTGCCGGCCACCATCGGCAGCGTGCCGGGCAGCTCGCCGTCCCAAGCCTGCAACGGATGCTTGCCGCTGCGTCCGTAGCGAAACTGGTAACCAAAATCTCCCGTCGGCACGACGTGAACCAAGCGGCAGGGCGGGCAACCGTCGGGATCGTTGCCAACGGCGAACACGCGATCGTGGCGATCCACGCAGATGCCGAACGGATTCCAAAAGCCCGTGGCGACGCGCGTCAATTGGCGGCCATCGACCGAGCAGCGAAACACGTTGCCCCCTTCGCCACCGGCCTTCCAGCGCGAACCGTCGGCGGCGATCAGCTCGTAAGGCTCGCCCAGATTCTCGCCCAGCCCGAAGTACAGTTGGCCGTGGGCGTCGAAAGCCAGACCGCCGAGCCCGTTGTGCGGATAATTGCCGCTGGTTTCCAGCCGCGCGATCTCCTCGCGCACATCGGCCACATCATCGCCGTCGGAATCGCGGAGCCGAAAAATCTCCTTCCGCGTCGCCACGTAAATCCAATCGGCTGGACCGCGCCGCAAGCTCATCGTGGCGTGGGTGCCTTCGTAAAACGAACGGAAGCGATCGGCTCGGCCATCGGCGTCGGTGTCTTCGATCAGCCGAATGCGATCGTGCTTTGGGCCCTCATATTCTTGGGGCGGAAAGTGCGTGTGGGATTCAATCACCAGTAACCGCCCGCGAACGTCGAACGTCGCTCCGACGGGCGTGACGATATCCGGATCGGCAGCGAACAACTCCAGTTCGTATCGCTCGTCCAGCACGCTCGGTTCCGCGGCGTCAGCGCGTCGAACGTCGAATGTAGCGGACAGCAAACCGGCGGTTGCCGTGACGAGAGCGAGCGGGAATCCGAGCCAGCGGGAGTGAAGTGCGTGCATTATGTGTCGCCAAGCGATATGAAGACATCCGAGAGGAACGAGTTGGCTGGAGCCGACGCCATGTGGTTCGATTCGAGCTAAGGCGATCGGCAGCTTGAAATTCTTACCTATCCGATGCTGGCAGCATCGGCCACGTGGTGGACGCTGCCAGCGTCCCAATGGGTACATTCTCATCTGCCGCTCGCCTAACTAGCCGAGTCCGTGATTGTAACCACGAAATGGTTGAGGGACATCGTTGGGGGCAGACTAGATGCGGCGGGTTAGGCAGCGTCTGATGAGGTGGCGTTGCATTCGCGAATCGCAAAGAGAAAGCTCCGACGAGGCGGAGCAGTCCAAAAAATAAGGCCCCGGCCGGTTGCGGGATCCGGCCGGGGCCTTAACCGTGAAAAACGGCAGCCCGGGTTGAACGGGAACCTACGGTCGCCATACATCGGCGACGATGCACCTTAGATTCACGGTGCGTCCATGTCTTGGGAGTGTTGCTCGTCCTGAATAGCCGGGCGACGTTTGTCGTCCCAGCGGGAAAGCGTCAATCGCATCCGGTGTGCCAGAACCAACCGGCTTGAACCAAATTTTTTCCGGCCCGCCAAAATCCCAGGGAAACTGCTCTTTCTCGATCGGGATGCGCCGTTCGCACGGGATGGCGGGTCCGCTCGACTTTGTAATTCTTACACGGTTCCTTTCCCAACACATTTCATGGGCAGCCGGAGCACGTTGGCGAAGGCTTCCGACGCCGAGGGGTTGTCCCAAAACAATTTCATTGTTTAACCGCGCGGCCAACGGCCCGCGCGCCATGCCGCGCGGCCCATTGGGCACGCGGTTCAGCGACAAATCGGAAGTCAAATCCCGAGGATTCGCCCGTCGATGTTGCTGGCCGGATCGTCGATGTCGCTGGCCGGATAATTGACGGCCCGCGGCGGTCACTCGATAATCGGCCGATGTTCGCTCCTCTCACCAGTCCGCATAACCCTCGCGTCAAAGCGGCCGCGCGGCTGCGCGATCGACGGGGACGAACGCAGCAGCAGCGAATTGTGATCGACGGCGTTCGCGAGTTGCTGCGGGCGGTCGAGGGCGGAATTGAGATCGACGAAGTGTTCGTCGGGGAAGTCGCCGCGCCGCACTTGACCGCCGACAGCGACGATCGCAATGCGTCGTCCGGGGCGAGCGATTCGCACCATCCGGCCGAATGGCGGCAACTGGCCGAGCGACTGCGGAGCTCGTCGGCCTCGTGCTTCGTCGTGCCGCCACGTTTGCTGGAGAAGCTGGCGTTCGGCGAGCGCGACTCGGGAATCGTGGCCACCGCCCGCATGCCGCGACGCGAGCTGAGCGAATTGCGGTTGCCGGCCGATCCGCTGGTGGTGGTGATCGAAGGCGTCGAGAAACCGGGCAACGTCGGGGCGATCCTGCGGACGGCCGATGCGGCGGGCGTGTCGGCCGTGATCGTGGCCGACGGCGGCACGGACCTGTTCAATCCGAATGCGATTCGAGCCAGCTTGGGCGCGATCTTTACCGTGCCCGTTTGCGAAGCGGATTCGGTCGCGACCCGCGATTGGTTGGAAAGTCGCGGGCTGCGGATTCACGCGGCGCGCGTGGACGGCGCGGTCGACTATGGCCAAGCGAATCTGGCTCCGCCCGCGGCCATCGTCTTGGGCAGCGAAGCGACGGGGCTGTCCGCCGTTTGGCATGGCTCGCGTGTAGCGGCGATCAAGCTGCCGATGCTCGGCCACGTCGACAGTTTGAACGTGTCGACGACGGCCGCGATCTTGATGTACGAGTCGCTACGTCAACGGCAATCGTCCCGCACAATCGTCAACGCTCGGTAGCAGCGATTTGGGTGCGAATCGGATCGCGGATCGAGGGACTCACTCGCGAGCAGGTGCGTCTGTCCGCCATAATGGGCACGACGATTCATCCCGCACGCGAGACCAGCCTCATGGCTCCCAATACCGACGAAGTCTTTCGCCGCAGCGAAATATTGTTTCGTGCCTTGATCGAGCACGCGCCGGACACGATCACGATGTTGGATCGCGCCGGAACGATTCTCTACATCAGTCCCGCGATCCGGCAGTACGAGTACGAACCCAAGCAGTTGGTCGGCCAGCCCGTGTGGCCGCTGATTCACCCCAACGACGCGGGCCACGTGCGGCAAATGTTCGATCGCGTGGCACGGCAGCCCGGAGCGATCGCTCATTTTCAACACCGCATTCGCTGTGGCTCCGGCGCGTATCGCGATTTGGAGACGACGCTGCAAAACTTGCTGGACGATCCGTCCGTCGCCGCGATCGTCGTGAATAATCGCGACATCACGGATCGCCGCGAAGCCGAACGGCAGCTTGAACGGGCTCACGAGCAACTGCGCGAATTGTTGGCCGAACGCACGAGCCAACTGCGGCGCAGCGAAGCTCGTTATGAGCGGTTGATCGACAATTTGCGGTTTGATTACGTGTTCTTTCAAGTCGACCGCGATGGATTGCTGACGTCGGTCAGCCCTTCGGTTCAAGAGGTGTTGGGATTTTCGGCGGCCGAATTGGTTGGCCAACACGTGCGCGAATTGTTGACCGACAATCCGATCAACCAAGTCGTCTGGCGGCGGTTGCAGCAAATCGCGACGGGCGAGATGTTGCCGCCGGTCGAAGTGGTGTTGCGTCACGCGGATGGAGGCACGCGGATCGTCGAGTACGTGACGGTGCCGATCTTCGACGGTGCTGGTCAAGTGATCGGAACCGAAGGGATCGCCAAGGATGTGACGGCCAAGCGTCGGATGATGGGCGAGTTGCGACGCGCTCGCGACGAGTTGGAACAGCGCGTGGCCGAGCGAACGGCGGAGCTGACCACGGTCAACGAACAGCTTCGTCACGAAGTGGCCGAACGGGCTCGCGCCGAACAGGAAGCTCGCCAGAACGCCGAACGCCTACGCGGCGTGATCGAAGATCAGACGGAGTTCATCGTGCGGTGGTTGCCCAACGGCAAGCGAACGTTCGTGAACTCCAGCTACTGTCGTTACTTCGGCAAGTCGGAACAGGAGTTGGTCGGCGAATCGTTCTTGCCGTTGATCGTGGACGACGATCGCGAGGAAGTGCTCGGACGCGTCGCTCGGCTCACGCCCGACAACCCGACGGTTGTCTACGAACATCGAGTGGCTCGTCCCGACGGTTCGATCGGTTGGATGCAATGGTCGGATCGCGCGCTTTACGACAGCGAGGGCAAGGTGGTCGAATACCAGTCAGTTGGTCGCGATGTGACGGATTTGAAGGAGACGCAAGAGCAGTTGGCGCGGCAGCAAGTCGAGTTGGCTCACGTGAGTCGCCTGAGCCTGATGGGCGAAATGGTGGCCAGCATCGCGCACGAAATTGGCCAACCGCTTCACGTCATTTCGACATTCGCCGCGGCCATTCGCAAGTCGTTGAAAGGCGACGAGACGACGGGAATCGAGCAGATCGCCGAGTGGGTCGATCAGATCGCCGCTCAAGTGGCGCGTAGCGACGCAATAATCCGACGATTGCGAAATTTCGTGCGATTGCGACCCGAGGACAAGAAACCGCTGCGGATTGCCGAACTCGTCCGCGAATCCGTGTTGCTGATCGCTCCCGATACACGAAACCGTCATGTACAAGTGGAGGTCGAAGTGCCCAACGAACTCGCGGAGGTGTTGGGTGATCGCGTTCAACTGGAGCAAGTGTTGGTGAATCTACTACGTAATGCGGCCGAAGCGATGTCAGCGCGCCCGCGCGACGAGCGCACGATCCACGTCACCGCCAAGCAAACGGACCGACGCGTGCAGCTTGCCGTACGGGACTCGGGCGAAGGCATTCCGGTCGAGCTGCTGGAGACTTGCTTTGATCCGTTTCACACGACCAAGCCGGAAGGGATGGGCATGGGATTGGCGATCAGTCGCCGTATAGTGGAAATGCATGGAGGCCATTTATGGGCGGAACGGAACGGTGACGACGGAATGACGTTTCATCTGGAGTTGCCCATCGCGAATACGTCGAAGAGCCCGCGGAGGTGAGAATGCGAAGCGATGCCACGATCCACGTCGTGGATGACGACGCGCAGGCGAGACAGGCCCTCGAAGCGCTGGCGCGTAGCATGAATGTCGCGATTCGTTCGTATGCGTCCGCCGAAGAGTTTTTGAGCGACTACAAGGGGGAACGCCCTGGCTGCCTGTTGACCGATGTGCGGATGCAAGGCCTCAGCGGAATCGATTTGCAAGACCGTCTGCGAGAACGCGGCAGCTCCTTGGCCGTCATCGTCATTTCGGCCTATGCCGACGTTCCAACGGCCGTGCATGCCATGCAACATGGGGCCGCGACGTTCCTTACCAAGCCAGTTCCTCCCGACACGTTGTGGGACGCCATCGAATCGGCACTCCAACGCGACACGGAGGTCTACGAGCACGAGCGGCAGTTGACCGAGATTCGCCAGCGGATCGATTCCTTGACCGACGCCGAACGCCAAGTCATGGACATGGTCGTCGACGGCGTGGCGAACAAGGTGATTGCCAAAAGAATGGAAGTGAGTCTTCGCACCGTCGAGGCTCGACGCCATCAAGTCTTCGCCAAAATGAACGTGCAATCCGTCGCGGAGTTGGTCCGCTGCGTGATGAAAGTTCGCGGCGAACAAATGGATTGCTAGTTGACAGCCAAACTGCCGCGCGCCACGATAGCCTCGCCTTGGCGGTGCCATCGAGCACAGGCCGATGTTTCGTCGGCCGGGTAACCTAGTGTTCCCTGTAGACGCGGAAGTACGCGTGTCGCAATAACGCGTTATTGCGAACGCGAAGCAAGGCCAGACGGGCGCGGCATGCCGCGCCCGTTTGTTTTTTGCATCTAGTGTGGCACGCCCAGAGACTTCGATGGGCGTGGCTCGGGTGACACGCCTAGAGTCTTCGACGGGCGTGGCTGTCTCGCTCGAGTGGTTGCCTGCCACTTCCAACCTCACTCCAACGCTTCGATGGGCGTGATTCGGGTGGCACGCCCAGAGTCTGATGGCGTGGCTCGGGTGACACGCCCAGAGCCTTCGATGGGCGTGGCTGTCTCGCTCGAGGGTTGCCTGCCACTTCCAACCTCACTCCAACGCTCCACGCCCACCGCTTCGCTATGGGCGTGCCCCCAAACGCTCGTCTACCTGTGGGCGTGCCACACAACCGCTCATCGATTCGATCGGTGGCCTCAACTGGATGCGTTTGGAGCGAGCGGCAAACGAACGACGAACGTCGTGCCTCGCCCGAGCTCGCTTTCCACATGAATGCGGCCTCCGTGAGCCGTCGCAACCGCTTGGCAGATGCTCAGCCCCAGGCCGGTGCCGCGTTGTTCGATGTCGCGCCGACGAGACTTGTCGGCACGATAAAACCGATCGAACAGATGAGCCATGTCGGCTTCAGGAATGCCGATCCCCGTGTCCGCGACTCGTAGCACCGCTTCGCGCGACTCCGCCTCGGCCGCGAGCGAAACGGTAATCCGACCTTGCGGCGGCGTGAACTTGATCGCGTTGTCCAGCAAGTTGTTCAACACTTGGCGGAAGTGATCGCGGTTGCCTTCCACGGTCACGGCGGGCAACGGCTCGCAATACAACTCCAGGTCGCGAACTTCGGCGGCCCCGTGAAACATGGCGACCGCCTTCTGAATCACTTCATCCATCCGCACCGGTTGCCCGCGCGTCTTCAGCCGGTCGGCTTCGGTTTCGGCCAACAGCAACAGTTGATTGACCAACAACTCCAGCGAAGCCCCTTCTTCGATGATGTTAGCCAACAACTCTTCGTATTCGTCGCGAGTGCGATCGCTATTCAAGGCCACTTCGACGCTGCTGCGGATCGCGGCCAGCGGCGTGCGCAGCTCGTGAGCCGCGTTGGCCAAGAAGTCTCGCTTCTGTTGCAGATAAATGGCGATCCGGTCAAGCAAACCGTTGAACGTTCGCGAGAGATGGTCCAGTTCGTCCCCCGTGCCTCGCAGCGGCAACCGCTCGTTCAACTGCTCCGGCCGCAGCCGGTCCGTAGTGTTGATGATGTCCGCCAGCGGCCGAGTCGCTCGTCCGGCCAACCAATACCCGCAAGCCGGAGCGATCAACAGAGCCGCGATTGCCGCGTTGGCCGCCAGCCGATCGATGTGCGACATGTCTTGTTGAAGCATGCTCAGCGTCGCGCCGACTCGCACGATGATCGGCGAGGACTTGTCGCGCGAAACACGTCGCTGAACCAAACGCACGCTATCCACACTGACCGGCGTCCCATCGGGAACCTGGGGCATCAGCGGGCGGGCGGGCGGCGCGCTGAAACTGGCCCACAACTCCTTGCCGTCGGGATCGAGCAACTGCACGAACCAGCCATGTTGAGCATGGCCGCGAGCCTTTCGCTCGAGGTCCTTTTCCAGATCGTCGTCGGCCGTGGGGTAGTGAAGCTCGCCGATCGAAAAGCCAATCTCGCGAATATCTTCCAGCAGCAGTTGATCCAGTTCATGCACCAGCGTGTAATGCACGCCTTGCCGCAGACCGAACAGCGTGACCAGAGCCGTAAGGATTACGACCGCCGCGTTCCAGGCCGCCAAGCGAAACCGCAACGTTCGCGAAGTGGCCCTAATTCGCCCTAAGAGCATACCCGCGTCCTCGAACCGTATGGATCAACGGGGTCGCGAAGCCGCGATCGACTTTGCTGCGGAGGCGGTTGATATGGACTTCGATGACGTTCGTCACGCCCTCCCAGTCCGATTCCCACAAGTGTTCGCACAACATCTTGCGCGTCACGACTTGTCCCGAATGCCGAGCCAGAAATTCAATCAAACTGAACTCGGTCGGCGTCAAGTCGATCTCTTTGCTCTCGCGCGTCACGCGATGCGTGGCCAAGTCCAACGTCAACGGGCCAACTCGCACCGTCGTGCTGGCCTTGGCCGTACTGCGACGACTGATTGCCTCCAGACGCGCCAACAACTCGGGAAAAGCGAACGGCTTGACTAAGTAATCATCCGCGCCGGAATTCAGTCCACGGACGCGATCGTCGACTGAACCCATCGCCGTGAGAATCAAGACCGGCGTGCGGATGTTTTGCCGCCGCAGTTCGGACAACACATCCAATCCCGGCAAGTCGGGCAGCATCATGTCGAGCACCACGGCGCCGTACGGATTCTCCCGACCCATCGTCAGGCCGGCCTGACCGTCGTGCGCCCAATCGCAATCGTGCCCCGCTTCGGAAAGCCCCTTCTGCAGAGCTTTGCCGAGCACCGCGTCGTCTTCCACCAGTAGCAGCTTCACGCCCCGTTCCCCATCGAGCCTACTGATTGGCGGCCCGCAAACCGCCCATGATTCCACCGACTTGCCCATGCACTTCCGAGCTGGCTCGCACCACGAGCGCCATCAACGGAGCGTAATAAACCATCACGCCAGGGCCGCCGTTCGCTTCCCAATGATCGGGCTGAATCGTCCGCTCGATCAACTCGATCAACGCCTCGCCAGCGGCCACGGTCGTGAGGCCGCCGCCGCGATTGCCCAACTCGCTCGCCGGATTCAACGAGACACTCGGATCGGCCGATAACCGCCCACTGCTCACTTGCGTGCCGCCTGTTCGAGTGCCGCCTGCTTGAGTGCCGTCGTTGTCGGCGTTCTTCTCGTCCAACTGCCGGGCCGCCAGTACTTCGTCCCGAGCGGATCGCAGTAGTTGGCCGGCTGTCGGGCGCACCGGTTTCTTCGCGTCCTTTTCCGCCGCTTCGGCCCGGGCCGCAGCTTCGCGGCGCTGATCTTCGGCGGCTTCGGCCAGCTTCTCGACATCGCGAGTGATCTCGCGCTTCGATCGCGTGAGCCGACTCCACAACCGGTTCCGATAATCGCGCAACGTGTCGCTGGTTTCGTAGTTGGGATGAGCGACAACTTCTTCGTACAACGCGACCATCTCGACAACCCACAACCAGCGGCCGTCTCGCGTGGCGGCGCGAGCTTCGTTGGCAAACACCGCTCGCATATCGTTCTCGATTTCGCGATACCCGCGCGGTTCCTCAGCCGCCCGCCCAGCCGAATCGGCCACTTGACTGGCCGCCGCCCCCGGCTGCTCGGCGGCAATCGTAAGCGCCACGACCAACAACAAACTTGACATGCGCGTTCCTCCCCATCGAGCGACCAGCCCCTTGGGTCGCTAACGTTTCAACCTATCGCCTCAACCCGCTCGCCAATCGACATTTCAGGTTCGTAATGCGTCAGCGGCACAAGCACATTGGTCGAGACGATGGAAACTCGAACGCGAGCCAGCGAATGGGACGATCGAGACCAGCGTCCCGCCACCGCCGAACGCAGCAGTCGAGTCGACGCAGCAGTAGACACGAACGCAAGATCGCAAAGCTGCGAGGACGCAACGAGTTGACTCAGTAACCCTTGCGTCTTTGCTGCCTATGCGCCCCTCGCGGTTCGTTCGCTTCGTTTTCGCGAAACCATTGCCGCCGACTATTTGCGGAACATCGAGTCCTGCGGATTGCCTCGGGATAGGAGGTAGGCCAGCAGGTCGAGCACTTCGTCTTGATTGAGCTGTTGAGCAAGTCTTGCGGCATGACGAGACGGCCGAGGGGCGGAGTTCGTCGATGCTGTCTTTCGCCACGTCGTTCTGACGTAAAAAATTCTTGGCCGCGCGACAGGGGCTGGCGTTCAGTCTTCTGAGAAAGACAAATGCTCCTCAGCCTTTGGAGATGGCGTTCGTAACTCGCAGGCAACGAATCATCGAAACGAGTTGCCGAGAGTTAGACGCACTCTCCAATCACCGGCATTTGCCATCTTGAACGACGCCAGCCAACGAATCCCCCCCCAATTATTGAACGATGAGGATTGTCGCCATGTCGAAACTCAACCGATTGGCCGCCTATTTAGGTTGGAATGATAAACGACGCCGCAAACACAGTGATGCATCTCGTCGTCGTCGAGCCCGCCGCCTTTTGGTTGGCGAACGACTTGACGGACGACTGTTGATGGCGGGCGATTTGGCCGTTCCGTCGCTGCGCGAGCTATTCGCCGACACGTTTGTCGAAGGTGATCAACCTACAAGTCGGACGTTCATCGTCACGACGAATTCGGACACGGTATCGCCGGACGGACTTCTTTCGCTGCGGGAAGCGATTTTGGCGGCGAATGCGAATCCGGGATTGGATGTGATCGAGTTCGACCAGTCATTGGTTGGCAGCACCATTAACTTGCAGGACCGGGCGTTGGGCGCATTGCGGATTACGGACGACGTGCGGATTCAAGGCTGGGCCGACAACGTGGATACGTTGTTCGATGAACGCGTGACCATCGATGGCGGCGGTCGTGATGGTTACGGCACACGCATCTTTGACATCGACGACGGTCGTCTGGACAACGTCATTAACGTGGAACTCGCGGGGCTGGTGTTAACAAACGGTTGGACGCGCGCCCAAGATGGCGCGGCCTTGCGAAACATGGAAAACACGCGCGTCGAAAACGTCAAGTTCTCCCATAACCGAGCCCACTGGCAAAACACCTACGCCCGAAATGAATCGGAAGAAGACTGGAATAGCGTCGGCGGCGCGATTGCGAATTACCACAACCTGCATCTCATCGACAGCGAGGTTGTTTCTAATTCGGCCATCCAAGGCAAGGGTGGCGGCGGGATCTACAACGCTTGGAACCTGTTAATCGAGGACTCGGTAGTTGCCGAGAATCAGACTCCCAACCAAGGCGGCGGCATTTACAACGACGCCCAGGCCAAGTTGGAACTGCACGACACGCTCGTCGTTCGCAACATGGCATATGGCCAAGGCGGCGGCATTACGAATTTAGGGAGCTTGTTGGTGGAGGGCTCCGAGTTGCGCGAGAATGTCACGCGCGGAGATGTTGGTGGCGGCGCGTTGGCCAACGGGGGCGTGGCAATTATCCATGACTCGGAGTTCTCTTACAACAAGGTGATGGGGGTAACCGCCAACGGTGTGTCACTGGGCGGCGGCGCTGTCTTCAGCACGGGATCGTTGACGGTCGAAGGCAGTCTCTTCGAACGAAACGCCGTCAACGTGCCTACCCTAACCGAACGAAATCAGGCAGGAGGCGCGATTCACGTCTATGGGGGCTCGGCAACCATCGTCGACACCACCTTCCGCGAAAACAAAGCCCGCGACGGCGGCGCGATTTTCCTGACGATTGGAGAGCTTCACGTGTCGCAGTCGATCTTCGATTCAAACGAGTCAATTCAACTCGGCACGGGCAACATGGTCGGGCGAGCGTCGATTACCGCAGTTGGGCCAGCATTCGCCAAGAAATACGGTACGCTGACTGTCGATGATACGAATGCCTTCAATAACAACGTACTACTCACATTTGGCAATTCGAATATCGCCAATAGCGTTTACAAACACACACAGCGATCTCTTGAGTTCGATGATGCGGCGGAGAGTTCGGAGTTGGTCGTTCTAACGGGAAAGGCTCTCTCGCCTATTGGGGCGCGCCGGCGCTAGTCGCTTTGTGGCGTTGAAATTGATTAACGAAGTCTAACTGGTATGAGAACAATGTTATCGCCAATAAAATGTCCGCCGTTCGCGAATCAAGGCTCAAAGGCGCGGGAGCCGCGTCGGGCCTTCACGCTCGTCGAGCTATTGGTGGTTATCGCCATTATTGGCGTTTTGGTGGCGCTGCTGTTGCCCGCCGTACAGGCGGCCCGGGCGGCGGCTTGGAAGACGTCGTGCAAGAATAATCTCAAGCAGCTTGGGCTGGCGTTGCACGGCTATCACGACTCGCACAAAGTATTTCCTCCGATGCGAGGCGGGCCGGATGGGTTGAGCTGGATGGGCAGCAGTTGGCATCGTGGCGGCGATTTTGCCGGAACCGTGCAAATGCTGCCCTACTTGGACCAGCACGCGATGTACGATTCGGTCCATTGGAACGCCGCGATTCCGCCATTCGTAAGCGCATTCGAACCTTGGGCGACGCAACTGGAAGTATTGCACTGCCCGGCGGACTCGGCGCCGTCGCCGCGAATGAACAATTGTGGGTACTCGAACTATGCGTTCTGTGTTGGCACCACGGCGAAGGATAATTTTTGGGGCTCGACGAACGGCTTGTTTGGATGGATTTCCTACAAACGCATGGCCGACATCCAGGATGGTTCCAGCCAGACTATCGCCATGGCCGAGAAAGTCATGGGACGCCCAGGTAGCCGGGAAATTCTCGGCTTGGGAGCGATTTTAACGACCGACGTTAGCGTGAATCCACGGGCGTGTTGGGATACGGCGACCGGACGCAATTACAAACCGGGGATTTCGATTAGCCCCATGGAGCGCGGAGCAACCTGGGCAATGGGCCATCCCTTTTGGGCTGCCACGACAACAATTCTTCCTCCTAACGGGCCGTCCTGCTACAATCGGACTTCCCGAGCTTTCAGTGGCGACGCGAATCCGTCGTGGGATTGGGGCGTGTTTACGCCGACCAGTCGTCATCGCGGCGGCTGTCAGGTAGTGATGGCTGACGGCTCGGTCCGTTTCGTCAGCGACACCATCGACACGGGCGACCTCACGCCGGCAAATCATGGCGTCTGGGGCGCGCTGGGAACCATCGCTGGCGGCGAGGTAATACCTGATTGGTAAACCGCGACGCACGCCGGCCACGGTTTGGCTGGGGCGCTTCGATTTCGGGGAGTGACTCCGAATCCAGCAAGCGTGCGCCGCCTAACGGCCGGAGCTTGAAGATCGTGGATGCTCATAATAACAGCACTTCTCATACGCTCATTGGGCGTGCCCAGAATGGAGAGCAAGAGGCCTGGAGTGAACTGATTCGACTCTACTCTCCCGTCATTGTGCTTTGGTGTCATCGACGATGTGGTTTAAGCATGCATGATACGGAGGATGTGGCTCAAGAGGTCATTATGCAATTGCTTGTCAGTCTGGAGCGATTTGACCATCGTTCGTTTCGTGGCTTTCTGTGGACGATTACGCGGTCCAAGTTTCTGGATTGGAAGCGGCGAAAGCAGGGGCACGCCACGGGTGGTTCCACGGCGATGCAAGTCTTGGGGCAGGTCGAGGATCCGAATTGGGATTCGGAAGAGTATGTGGACGCCGAATTCACGGAGTCGGAGCAACAACTCGTGCTTCGAAGACGCTTAAAGGAGTTGGAAAAATCGCTTCCGGCGGACGCGTGGGACGCGGTCCAAGGACGGTGGATTAACGGCGAAGAGTTCGAAGAGATTGCGTCGCGCCAAGGGAAGTCGCGAAACGCGGTCGAAAAGCAACTGAGCCGCCTGCGAAAGAAATTGGAAGGCGAACTGCTAGGACTGGTTAAGTTGAGATAAGGGACGAGCGTTGATAGGTCGCTCGTCGTGAATGGGGGAGGATAGAGTGGTGTCGTGTCCGTCGCCCGAGGAATTGTCACGGTTCGAGCATGGTCAGTTGAGTGAAGCGCGCAACCGCGAGGTCGGGCGGCACGTCGCGCAGTGCGAGTTGTGCCGACAACGGTTGTCACGAACGTCCGCGGCTGACGAATCTTTAGACCATCGGCTTCGATGGGCCTGTGTGGTTGATCCTAGCTTGGACGAACTCGACCAGTGCGTCGATCGAATCTTCGCCAAAGTGCGTCAAGAATCCCCTGGATCGTTTAGGGAGCCGCCCGCGGAACTTCATGCCGATGACAAGCTTAAGTCAACGAATTCTTGGCACGTCAGTGAACCGCTTGCACAAGGCGGTTTAGGGCGGATTTGGACGGCCCGTGATGATTTCGGACGAACGGCGGCGGTCAAGGTCATTCTCGGCAGCAAGAGCAATGATCCCGAGATCCAACAACGCTTTGAAAACGAGGCTCGTCGCACGGCGAGACTGGCACATCCGGGGATTGTGACGGTTTACTCGGCCGGCCGAACGCGAGATGGGTTGCCCTTCTATGCGATGTACCTGGTGGATGGCGTTACCTTGGGGCAAGCCATCGAGCACGGCGCGCCGGAGTGGCCGCTTCGACAGTTGCTGCGACGGTTTATCGATGTTTGCCACGCGATGGAATACGCGCACGAGAATGGTGTGATCCATCGTGATCTCAAGCCTAACAACGTGCTGCTGGGAAAACATGGTGAGACCATTGTGATTGATTGGGGTTTGTCGCGAGAGCTTTCGCCGGTGAACGAACCGGCGGGGCCGGGCGGCGAGACACCCTCGCAACCTTTGGAGGAATCGGAGCCGCTGTTGACCCAGTACGGAATGCGGTTGGGCACGCCGGCTTATATGAGTCCCGAGCAGGCGATGGGAAAGATCGATCAAGTTGGCAAGGCAAGCGACATATACAGTCTCGGCGCGACCTTATATGAAATTCTCGCTGGTTGCCCGGCGTTTCAGGGGACGAGTAGCCATGAGATATGTGAAGCGGTTGGACGCGGGGATTTCGAGCGTCCGCGACTAATTTCGCGTCGCGTTCCGGCCGCGTTGGAAGCCATCTGCTTACATGCCATGGCGTTGGCGCCCGAGCATCGTTATCAGGACGTGAAGGCAATGCGGTTGGATGTCCAGGCTTGGTTGGACCACGAACGCGTGAGCGTTTTTCGCGAGCCGCTCGTGTCCCGATTTTCTCGGTGGATTCGAAGGCACCGTACCGTTTCTGGAATCATTGCCGCGGCGGTTTTGATTGGAATTGTGGCGTTAGCGTTTGATTTTACTCGGACACAAGCCGCGAATCGGCAATTGGCCGAAGCCTACGGCGAGTTGCGGCAACGTTTGGACGAACTTGCGGCCGCGCATGAGACGGCGGGCAAGGAATTTTACGAACAACTGAAGATGTCCGAGTCGCTGCGCGAGTATTCGGCCGCTTTGCAGCTACGACAGGAGCAGTATCAAACCGAAGCGACGGACGCGAATCAGTATCAGTTAGCTATTGCTTGGAACCGAGTTGCATTAACGCGGCATAAGACGGCGGACTTATCCGGAGCCAAGGATGGATACAAGAGGGCTATGTTTTATACGACAGGCCTTCTGGAACGATTTCCTGACGATCCTAACTATCTTCGGCTGAAGCTGAATATCCTTGGCAATCGTGGCATGACGCAATCCGCGGAACACGGTTTTGATGATGCCATCGAAACCTATGAGGAAGCGTTGCTAGTCAATCAAGGGCTGTTGGCAGTCACGGATCGGGCTACCTGGTTACAAGAGGATGCCCGACTCAACGGTAATCTCGCCGATGCCATTGCCGGCAAGGTGATCTGGGGAGGCGACCATCCGAGTCGAATGTGAGTCATTCGATTTCTATCGCCACTGAAGCCGCGAAACGCGAACCTCGCCGTTGGCATGGTCGAGCCGAATTCGTCGGTCGAGCTGGAACTAAAGCACCGGCGAGCGACAATTTCCCATCTGCTTGAATTGGCAAGGCTCGGCCCGCGAGACTCCGTGCATGATTTCCTAGCGACACACGCAGTGAGAATGACATCGCGGCTGTTGGAACGTAACCGTGAGCAAGAGGCTCTTGATATGGTGCGCGAAGTTCTCACGGTCCACGAGCTATTAGAGTCTGGAGAGCGATCGAATTGGGGGCAGCAAGTTGATGCCGCGGTCTGCCTGACTTTCTTGAGTTTGCACGAGAGCGATCGCTTCAAGTCCGACGCGCTGCGAGCCCGGGCTGTCTCCGCGCTGAAGCATGCGTGGCGGACTGTCGACATCAAATACCGGGGCGAAATTGCCCGCGAAATTCGAGTTCGCGGCGACTTGAGCGCGCTTCACGAGCGGACGGACTTCCGGGAATTGATTGACGAGTGTGAAAGGCGCCAACCGCCGATTTCCGCGGAAGGGGCACGGCTGGACAGGCGATTGTTAGGAACATGGCGGGAGGTAATTGCGCCAACCAACAAAGTGATGACAGACTTCACGCTATTGAACCAGCAACACTTCGCTGGGGAGGATTCGATTCAATCCAGCGATGTTCTTACGATTGAGCTTACGGAGGAAACGGATCGCGTCATGAGACTGAGTTTGGCGGATACGCTTGAGGCCGATTTGTATACGCTCACGCTCGACGCCAATTCTTATATGGTTATAATCCCCCACGTGCAAGGAGAGCCGGAACCGGAATTGCACCTGTCGATGCGCTACGGAATTGACGACAGGGGAAGGTTGGAGCTGTATGCCCTGGTTGATTCGTTTATCCAAGAGTCAATCGACAATGGAATGCTCGCGGGGTTAGGGTCGGGCCTGCTCTTCAACGGAGAGTTGAACGTTCGAAGCGAGGCAAATGAGTTTCTGAAGTTTCTTCACGACAATGCCGAGAAGTGTTTTGAGAGTGAGCCGGCTATCGTGCTGGAGCGAGTCAATCTCGATGCGCCCGACTAATGAGATGAGCCAATCCGCCGCGTCGGTCGCCCCTGCATTCGCTGGCTTTAGGCGGAATCCGTTAGCAAGGGAGTGGACTTTGATAGCGCTTCGCGATCAGTTGGCTGATCGGGTAATCTGGGTCTCTCCTTACCGGTCGTCCGTTCTTACGAGAAACACCAAGACTGCCCTAGCCCAGCACTTTCGGACACCAACGGAGACAATGTAGTTGCCGGGCGATCCCTCGCGTCAACGACCAGGTCACTGTTTCTCGGTTCCCCTCGAAAGGTGTCGAACCTCAATGCGACTTCAGGTTCCGCTCTCCGTTCAATAACCTTTGCAAAGCATGGATTGGATTCGAGCATGGAACTCAGTGTCTAGCGTTTATCACTAAACCAATGCGAAATCGCCATTGGAAAAGGAAGTAGCTACCTGCGAGCCGAGCATTCGGTGGCCATCAGATACGACTTCAAGCTTGACAGCACCAGACGCGCCCGTTCCTCGATGTCGCCCTTGCGGCGGTCGCGGCTGCGGAGCGGCCGGATCACGACGTGAATTCGCGTTTGCGTCAGGCCGCTGGAACTTGCGTTGTCGTCGCCCTCGAATTCCAACTCGACCATGAACGGCACGGCGCGATCGGAACGGCGGCGACGCAACGGCGTGTTGTCCCCTTCGATCTTGATAGCCAGCGACTTTTCCTGGACCGACGTCAGTTCGCCCTCGTGATCGGCGATAAAGCCGCGGAGCTTTTCGATCGCCACGTCGAACGGCACTCGCGTGATCAACGTCTGCTCGGCGACATGCTCCAGCGGCTGGGAATCGAACCACGAGAACCAACCGCGTCCGCCTTCCGATTTCTCGTCGTTCTCCATGCCGGGGCCGAGTTGGACGACCCGATTGCGGCCGGTTTCCTTCGCCTGCAACAAGCCGCGATCGGCTCGGCGAAGCATCGTTTCTGGCGTATCGCCGGGCTGCATCTCGGTCACGCCGAAGCTGGCCGTAATGCACTTGCCGTTCAACATCGACTGCGGAGTCTCGGAAAGATCGACGCGAATCTCGTCGGCCCGAGCCGTTGCCGTGGCATTGTCGCAGTTCGCGCACAGCATCACGAACTCTTCGCCGCCGTAACGTGCCACCAAATCGCCCGCTCGGCAGAACCGACGCAGCAGCGCGGCGAAGCTGACCAACGCCTCGTCGCCCGCTTGGTGTCCGTATTGGTCGTTGATTCGCTTGAAGTAGTCGATGTCGCAAATGATCAGACTGCAACGCCGATTCTGTTCCATGTGCGAAGCCACATATTGCTCGATCGTGCGATCGAATTCGGCGCGGTTCGCCACTTTCGTCAGCGGATCCTGGGTGGCCCGTTCGTGCAGCGACTGAACGCGTTCTTCCAGCGACGCTTCGGACGTGGCGTCGTGCATCACGAGGGCCGCTCCGTGAACCGAACCGTCTCGGCCCACGACCGGCACGAAGTGGGCGTCGATCAGGCGCGTGACGCTGCCTCGGCCTTGTAGCGACATGCGTCGCAACAATTGCGTGCGGGATTTCAGCACTTCGATCAACGGGCATTCGTCGCGGGCGATGTGTGAACCGCTTTCGTCGCACAAGCCGACCAGCGAAGGATCCCATTGTTTGTCCGCCACCGCCGTGGATGGAATGCCGGTCAGCCGCTCGCAAGCTCGGTTCCAATACAGGATCGAGCCGACGGCGTCGATGAACACCACGCCGTCGTGCATGCTTTGCAACAGCTTTTCGTGGAACAGCTCGTTGGCCGATGAGAACTCGCTCGAGTCGGACATCTGCAGCCGCCACATTTGATCGGACCGATTGGCTTGAAGCTGCTTCAGCCACCGGGCCTCGACGGCCGCGTTCAGATCGACGGCGTCGCTCATCACCAGCCGGCAAAAGTGCTCGACCAATTCCGGCGAGAATTGCGTACCCGCACAACGATACAACTCGGCGACCGCTCGGTCGCGCGACATGGCAGGCCGATAGATCTGATCGGTCGTCATGGCGTCGAACGCATCGACAATGGCGAGCAACCGAGAGCCGAGCGGCAGTTCGTCTCGCTGACGATCGGCGTTAGCATGGCTGCCGTCGTACCAAGCCGTCGAGTATTTGATGATGTTCAGCAGATCGGGCGACACGGATGCGTGCCGCAGAATCTCGATCCCCATGCGGCGGTGCCGAACCATCAGCAGTTGCTCTTCGCGCGTCAGCGCCGCCGGTTTCTTCAACACCGCGTCGGGAACTCCGATCTTGCCGATATCGTGCAGCAGCGCGGCGACCTCGATCGTATCGCGTTCGGACTCCGGCAGCCCGAGATGGCTGAGCCAAGCGGAACAGGCCACCGAGACGCGGAGCGAATGGGCTGCCGTCGGTGCATGGCGAGCTCGCAACGCGGCGAACAGGCTGCTCGCCACGCCCAACCGGACTTGAACCAAATGGTTTTCAAAGTTCAGCGCCCGCTGCCGTGAGCTGTCAGGTTTGGCGATTCCGTGATCGTCGAGCCCGTCGAGCAAGGAGGTCAGCGAATTGAGATGAGCGTCGCTAGATTGCGAAGGATCGTGTGGCGGCACGATGCGTGAAGGTCGGACGTTGTGGGATTCGGAAGACATGGATGCGGAAACGGTGCGGAGCGAATCGGATGGTGCGTGAGATCAACAGGTGCGCGAGTCGACGAGTCGGGTGTGACGAAAACCTACAGTCGCTGTGAAAACCTAGGTCGCTTCGTCAGCAGCGTCAAACTCGGCCAATTCGCCCACGTCGCCTGTTGACGCGCTGTAGCTCGATCGCCCGTTTTCCCCCGCGTCGCGATCGGAATGATCGGCGCAATCGACCCACGATCCCCGCCCGACAGCTCGAGCGGGCTTCAGATTCGGGCGTCAAGATGCCGAATGGTAGATTACTTCTGCTGGTTTGCTGGTGACGCAAGGACGCTTCGCCATGCGGCCGACTCTCTCCAAAAGTTGAATGGAAATGGAATTCCGACGTAGCGGAGTGCGGGACGATCGTCGGCGACGAGTGCTGATGGAAGATGCGCCACGCGAAAAGGACGCGAACAGCGACGGCGACGAAACGGCTTCAAACGCCAAACGCGACCGCGGGCCACATCGCGGTCCTCGCTATTCCGAGGCGGCTCGCGGCGAACACCAGCCGCGATTGACCGATTGGATTCCGCAACGGCCGTGGACGTTGACCGTCTGGGGCTTGTTGGGCCTGGCTGCGGTCTGTGCGGTCGAGGCGCTATATGTGCTGGTGTTCAGCTCGCCACGCGTCGCGCGGCTGGCGTCGTCCGAACCGCTCGATGTGCTGGCTTCGGGCAGCGTCGCGGCATGGTTTTCGTCGCTAGTGCTGTTCGCCGCCGCGATGGTCGCGATTCAGGTTTTTGCGATTCGTCGCCATCGGTTGGACGATTATCGAGGCCGCTATCGAATCTGGTTGCCGATGTCCCTGTTTCTGTTCGCCGCCAGTTTGGACGCCGGTTGCGGATTGCATCGGATCGCCGCGGAATTGGCATCGACGCTGAGCGAAGGCTCGGCCATTGGTAGGCCGGAACAAATCGGGATCGCTGGTTACGCTTTGCTAGCGGCGGCCATTTCGTTGCGGATGGTTTTCGAGCTACGCGAGTCGCGGTTGACGCTGGTCTCGCTCGGTTTCTCTTTGGTCGGATACGCCAGTGCCGGCGCTTTGCGAGCCGGTGCGATCTCGTTGGACTTGCCGTTCCTCGACGCGCTGGTCGGTTCCACGGCGACGCTGCTGGGCCACGTCGCGCTGCTGGGTTCGCTGGTGCTGTATTGCCGACACGTTTATTTGGACGCGCACGGCTTGCTGCCCGAACGTGCGGCGCGAGCTCCGCGGGTCAAGAAGGAGAAGCCAGCGAAGGCCAAGCCGCGGCGGGCGAAAAAGGACGCGGCGTCGGCCGATGAGGCTGCGAAGTCCAACACGTCGGCGAACAAGTCGAAACGAAATCGGTCGGACTTGGATTCTCCGGCCGAAAGCGAAACGGCCGATTCGGCGCGGGCCAAGGTGAAGGCCGGCCCACGTCCCGAGCAGAACGCCGCTTCGGCGCCGACCCTGCGTATGCCCGAGGCGGATGACGAGGGTGACGACGATGCCGAGAACGCCAATCTATCGCGAGCGGACCGCCGCCGCCAGAAAAAGCAGCAACGACGCGACACGCGGCGGGCGGCCTGAGTGAGTTTTCATTCGTGCCGCGAATGCTGACAAATTGTTTCCCACGTTGTGAAACTGTAGCTACTATGGGTGTTTGGCTAATTTCGCCGACGTTTCGGCGGACTTTTCCCACTTATCCCAAGTCGCTCGGCCATGAATCGACGTCGTATTCCATCGCGTAAGTACCGGCACGATAAGCGTTTGCCACGGAATCGCCGGCCTCTCCGAGTCGAAATGTTGGAAGCCCGGCGGCCGCTGGCCGTGGATTTCGGTCTGGCGGTGGATTTCCCGGTTGGTTCGGCATTCGGCGTCGGCGGCGAGTCGATCGCGGCCGATTTGAGTGGCAATATCTATTTGACGGGCAACTTCAGCGACACGGTGCAGTTGGACCCAGACGGCGTGGCCGAGCCGCTGGTAAGTGCCGGGCAGACCGATGTGTTCTTGGCCAAGTATGATCGCGACGGGGAATTTTTGTGGGCCAAGCAGCTTGGCGGCAGCGGCTTCGACTACGTGCGCGACATGGCCGTGGATGCCAGCGGCAACATTCATTTGGTTGGCAATTTCTCGGGCACGGCCGATTTTGACCCGTCGGCCGAGACGAACCAGTTGACGAGCGCGGGCGACTTCGACGCGTTTGTTGTGCGTCTAACGGCGGACGGCGAGTTGACTTGGGCCAAGGCGCTGGCCGGCACCGGATTCGAGGTGGCTCAGGGCTTGGCGGTCGACGCAAACGGCGCGGCCTACGTGCTCGGCGCTTACTTCACCACGATCGACCTGAACCCCAGCGCGTCGCAATCGTTCTCGCGAACCACGGCCGGCGACTCGGATATCTTTCTTACGAAGCTGGATGTGAACGGCAACTTTGTGTGGGGAGCGTCGATGGGTGGCAGCGGTGCTGACTTTGCCGCAGCCGTGACGCTCGACGCCTCGAATAATGTGCTAGTCGTGGGCGACTTCGTCGGCACGGCCGATTTCGACCCGTCCACGGCGACCTCGAATCTGACGAGCGGCGGTAACCGCGATCTGTTTATCGCCAAGCTGACGACGGGCGGCACGTTCACCTGGGCGCGGCGAGTCGGCGCTGGCGAATCCGAACTGGGCACTGGCATCGCGACGGACGCCAGCGGCAATGTCTACGCCGTCGGCAGCTTTCGCGGCACGGTCGATTTCAACCCTGGAGCGGCGACCGTCGACTTGACCTCGCGCGATGATTCGCAATTCGGCTCGGACGTGTTCGTGCTGAAACTCAGTGCCAGTGGCGACTATGTGTGGGCGCGAACGCTCGGTACGAATTCACCCATCGAAGAATCGGCTCGCGATGTGACCGTGTCCCGCAGCGGCGACGTATACGTGACCGGTGCGCTCGCCGGTGCGAATCGAGACGTGTTTCTCGCCCGGCTGAACTCCGCCGGCTCGACCGTCTGGCAACAGAATCTGGTAGGCGACGGCACGAACACGGTCGAGTCGGTCGCGCTGGATCACTTCGGCCGGATTTTGCTGACGGGCCAATACACCGGCACGACGGACTTTGATCCCACGGCCGAGTCGTTTTCGCTGACTTCGGCCTCGGATACGGCTCCTTCCGCGTTCGTCGTGCAATTGAGTCAACCGTTGATTGGCAATCGCGTCTGGCTCGACTTGAACGAGAACGGCATTTTGGATGCGGGCGAGAACGGCTTGCCAAATGTAACCGTGCAACTGTTTAATCCCGTCGACGGAATCATTGGCAACGGAAACGATACGCTGGTCGGCACGCGGACCACGGATGCGAACGGCGCGTATCTGTTCGAGGACGCAGCGCTGGGCAGCTACTACGTGCAGGTGACGTTGCCGGATAACTTCGAATTTGCGCCGCAAGATCAGGGAACGGACGACGCCATCGACAGCGACGTGGATGCAACGAGCGGTCGGACGGCCATCTTCACGCTGGCGGCGGACACGGCGTTTGGCGATGTGGATGCCGGGCTGGCGCTCGTTAACCCGCGCCCGTGGCAGAATCCGGTGAACCATCTGAACGTCGACAACGACACCGGAAACAACGTGTCGCCAATCGACGTGCTACTCGTTATCAACCAGCTCAACTCACCCGGCGCTCGGCTATTGCCGCTGCCCGACGCCAACTTTGCGCCGCCGCCGTATCTGGATGTGAATGGCGATCAATTCGTTTCGCCAATCGATGCGTTGTTGGTCATCAATCATTTGAACAACGTCGGGGCTGGCGAAGCGGAAGCTGGTGAAGTCGCCTCGCAGGTCAGTCTCGCCGCGGGGCTTGCCGATCACGTGGCTGGCGCCCGAGTCACGGGCGGGAATCTTGCGGCCCGCAGTTCCTCGACGCGCGATGATGCGTCGCCCGAGCCTCGCTTGGCTGCGCTCGCGCCGTCGATTGCGGGCCGCGCAACACCGGTTGTAGCGACCAGTCACCTGGTTTCCGCCTCACAACTAAGCGACTTGGCCAAGCCCCTTGCCGCCAATCCGGACGAAGACTTGCCATGCGGCGATCCCGCGCGGCTGGACGAATCGTTGCTCGACCAGCTTGCAGCGGACTCAGCCCGCGTCACGACCGGCTAGATGGGCAGAGCGATGAGACGCTGGGCGGAACGAATCGTGCGAGCGGCGTTGCATCGAGCGGGCTTCGATCTTGTTCGGCATTCGTTGGCCGATTTCACGTCGGAAGAGGTCGCGATCATCCGCTCGGTCAAGCCTTACACGATGACCAGCGAGCAACGCGTTTGCGCGTTGATGGTGGCCGTGAAGCATCTGATCGAAAACGGAGTGCCCGGCGCGATGGTCGAATGCGGCGTATGGCGCGGCGGCTCGATGATGGCGGTTGCTCGAACGCTACGGCTGTATGGCGACGATCACCGCGAGCTGTATCTGTTCGATACCTTTGCCGGTATGACGCCGCCCGGCCGGCACGACGAAACTCGCCAGGGTCGTTCGGCGGAAGGTCGCTTTCGCAGATCGTTGACCAGCGGCGGACAATCTCGTTGGTGCTTTGCTTCGCTCGATGAAGTCCGCAACAACATGGGATCGACCGGCTACGACGCCGCTCGGTGCCATTTCATTGCGGGCGACGTGTTGAAGACTCTGCCCACCGAGGCGCCGCAACAGATCGCGTTGTTGCGGCTCGACACGGATTTCTACGAATCGACGAAGCACTCGCTCGCGTGTTTGTACCCACGTTTGGTGACGGGCGGCGTCTTGCTGTTGGACGACTACGGCTGGTGGCGCGGCGCTCGGCGGGCGGTCGACGAATACTTTGACGAGCATCCGCCGCGACCACTGCTGAACCGAATCGACCACGCGGCTCGGATCGGAATCAAGCCGCCCGCGGATGACGCCGAAGCCGGCGAATGATTTCTCGCCCCGATTCGGATTCGCCGCCCGCTCGCACGCGGCTAACTGCGAAACGCGGCTTTCACCTGAGCGTCGCTAAGCACGACGATGGCCCAGATCGCGAACGGCAGCGATAGACATCCGCAATTGCAGAGGAGCGAGAGCACGGCGGCGGTCATTGCCAAGCCATAGTTTTCCAGCCGCTTCATCTTGTTCGCGCCGATGATAATCACGACGTCGGCGACAATGGATATCAGGCCCCCGATACCGCCGCCAATTAGCTCGAAAACTACGTCCGGGTCACCTTCGTTCGCGGCCCCGACCACGATCAGCAGTATCTGTACGCCGACCATCACCATGCCGAGCACGGCGAACACAATCAACGCGGTGGCCGGACCCCGTACCTTTTCCATCGCCGCGAAGTCGATGGCTTGCGGCATTCCAAAATGCGTCGTAGCCGGCGCGTCGTAGGCCGGTGTTTGATACGGGTTGCTAGACGCCGGACGCGGTTCGGCGAACGGATTCGATTGGTCCGATGGCAGCGGAGCGCCGCCAATCGGCTTCGGGTCGGAAAACGCCGAAGTGGGCTCGGACATGCCTGACGGCACATCTTGGATCATGCCGCAATCAGGACAACGAGCCTTCTTGCCCGCTGATTCATCCGGCACGCGCAAACGTTTCGCGCAGCCGTTGCATTGGAATTCAATCGCCATGATCGTTTCGAGAGAAGAAGGGCCGACGACGAGTTGGAAAACGAATCATCGTAGTCGATCGGCCTCGGCGATTGAATTGAGCTCGCACCTAAATGGCGGGCAACGGAATCGTAAACCGTTGGAGAAGCGTCGCCCCGCGTTACTTCGGCAATTGAAAATCCGCGATGAACAATTGGCTCGAGTGATCGTCCGTGCGGGTGCTGGTCCACATCAGCTTCGATCCATCGGGCGAGAACACAGGCAACACGTCCGCCGCCGGGCTGTCGGTCACTCGCCACTTCTTCACCATCTTGAATTGCCCATCTTCGACCGCGTAGCGCATCATCCACAAATCATAGTTTGGTCGCGCCGTCGGGTCGGAATGGTCGGCGCCCGACCAAATAATGTAGGGCTGCGTCGGATGCCAGTAAGGGCCCCAGTTCACGCCCTGATTGTCGGTCAAAGCCGTCTCGTTCTTGCCATCGATGCCGATCACGTAGATCTGCAACAGGTGCTCTTCCTGGCGGTCGCTGCGAAACACAATCCAGTTGCCGTCGGGCGAGATGAACGGACCGCCATCGTATCCCGGCGCATCGGTCAACTGACGTTTGTCGGAGCCGTCGGCGTTCATCACCCAGATGTTCGGATCCGGCTTTTCAGCGGTCCCGTCGTCATGGCAATAGGCGATCAGCTTGCCGTCGGCCGAGTACGCTCCTTCGGCGTCGTAGCCGGGAGCGTCGGTCAATCGACGCAAGATATGGCCATCCCGATCCGCCTCGAAAATATCCGTGTGGGGATCAAACGGCCACGAGTAACGGCGGCGGACGCCCGATTGCGACTTTCTTCTTGTTGCTTCCGCTCGGCGGCTTCGGTCGCGTCCAGTTCGGATCGAGGTGACTCGAAGCGAACAGAATCCGCTCGCCGTTCGGCGAGAAGTAGGCACAAGTCGTCCGGCCTCGCCCGGTGCTGATCAGCTTGGCATCGCCACCCGACAAGGGCCGCGTGTAAATTTGATAGAACGGATAGCCGGCCCGGATCGCTTGAAAAACAATGGACTTTCCATCGGGCGAGAAGTAACCTTCGCCGGCCTTCTCGTAATCCGAAGTCACTTGTCGCACGTTCGACAGATACGTCGGCTCGACACTGTCTTTCGACGCCGGAACAGTGTCGGCGGCGATCGCCATCGCGGCGGACAACAGCAGCAGACTTGTGGCGACGAAACTTGCCTTGCAAGCGAATGAACGCATGATGCTTCTCCGGCGGGGTTGTCGGCGGGAAATAGTGGGGCGTCGACTTTCGCTAGATTTCAAACCCGCTGGTATCGACGCCGCGAAGGGTTTGGTAAGTATAGCAAGCCTACCGGCCCACGTCCGTGACCTTCCATGATTTTCCGCAAACGAGCCGCGCCGCGAGTTGCTGCCAATGAAGATCTATACGAAAACAGGCGACGAAGGACTTACCGGCTTGTTCGCCGGCGGTCGCGTGAGCAAGGACGCGTCGCGAATCGAAGCTTACGGAACGGTCGACGAACTAAACTCGGCGATCGGATTGCCTGCGCCGCCGGTTTGCCCGAGGTGATCGACGGAGTGCTGGACAGCGTGCAGCACGAGTTGCTCGCGCTCGGCGGTGAGCTGGCAACGCCCGACGCCGAACGGCACGGCATGCGGTTGATCGGCGCCACGCACATCGAAGCGTTGGAGCGAGCGATCGACCGGTTCGAGGAACAGTTGCCGCCGCTCAAGCAATTCATTCTTCCCGGCGGATCACGAGCGGCGGCCGAGTTGCACTTGGCTCGCACGGCCGTCGTGCTGAGCGTCGCGTGGTCAGTCTTGATGCACGAAAGCGAGCGTCGATCGCCGCCGAAATCGTGGTTTACTTGAATCGGCTGGAGGACCGTTGCCTGTCTGGCTTCGGCGCGGCAAATCAAGCCGCCGGCATCGACGCCTTTGGCAACGACCGTAGACCACTTACGGCGAAGTCTTATCCCGTCACATCGGAATCAAACACGCGGACTCCGGCCCAATTCGGCTTGTTCTCCTCAATGAATTGCAGGTGACGCGGGTCGGATTGGTAGGCGTCGTGGGCCGCGCGGTTCTGAAAGACCGTATGCAGGGCCACGTGGAAATCGCGGACGTTGACTTCCCGAGCCAAATCGGGATTAAGCGTCCCAGCCGCAAAAAAGACGCAGCCGTCGTGCCCGGACAAGTAACGGTGGCAAGCATCGACCAGCTCGCGAATGCGCTCGGGCGCAGCGTCCTTCAGTGAGAAATAAACCATGTGGGCCAACATCGTTTGCGGTTGATCGTTGTGGCTCATCGAAAGCTCCGAATTCAGGGTGCGAAATTGTGTTGTTCAACGGATCGAGCCGCTATCGTCGAATTCGCCGCCGCAGCCGTCAACCTGCCCGCCAAGAACGGTGTTCGCCAGGAACAGAATGCCGCTCGCCTTGGAAGTTGGGCGCGTGGCTTGCAAAGCGCTGCGGCCGTTGGTCCAATGCACACTCACATTGCCGGTCCGTTGACCAGGGTCCGAAAGGGAACTTGCCATGTTCGTTCGATACGCCACGTTGTTCGCTGGATTCGTCTTGGTTTTTGCTGGTGGATCGATCGCCGCCGCGGACTGGGATCAGTGGCGAGGCGAGCGACGTGACGGAGTGGATCATGACAGCCCGGCGTTGATCGATTCGCTGCCTGACGACGGGCTGAAGCCGGTTTGGATCAGCCGCGAAGAGCTCTCCGGTGCGAAGTCGGGCGGCTGGTCGAGTCCGATTGTGGCCGATGGCCGACTGTACTTGTACACCCACACCAAGACGAAAGTGGCGAACGACGAATTGCCGCCGAAGAAGTTTCCTTGGTTGCCGCCCGAAAAGCGTACCGGCATGAGCGACGCGGACTACGAGCAATATGAAATCAACCGACGCAACGAGGACGAGCAGCGCAGCAAGAACTACCGGTTCGACGAAGTGATCTATTGCCTGGATGCGTCCTCGGGAAAGCTGCTGTGGGAGAAGAGCGTCAGCAGCTTTTACACGCGGTTTCCTCAGTCCGGAACGCCGGCGGTGGCGAACGGGCGGCTTTACATCTTGGGCGCCGGCCGCGTCGCTCGCTGTCTGGACGCTGGCACGGGCAAGGAGATTTGGAAACAGCGATTGCCGGGCGAGTTTCGCGATGAGTTTCTGCAGAGTTCGTTCGTCGTCACCGAGGGGATGGCGGTCGTTTCCTGCGATCATTTGTTTGGATTGGACGCGGCGACTGGCGAAATCGTTTGGGAAGGCGATCCGCAGAAGACGCGAGCGGACCACAGTAGCCCAACGGTTTGGAAGACCGGCGATTCGTCCCACGTGATCGCGAACGTCGCCGGCGAGACAGCTTGTTTCGATCCGAAAACGGGCCGCGAGTTGTGGCGAATCGATTCGGCCGCCGGCAACGCAACGCCGCTGGTCGTAGGCGACACGTTGCTCACGTATGGCAGCAGCCGCAAGTCGGGCTTGCGGGCCTATCGTCTTTCAACCGACGGCGCCGAGCATTTGTGGACGTTTAACAAGGTCGCGGACCCTGGCTCCAGTCCGGTGGTCGTCGACGATTACGTTTACGTCCAGGGCGAACGTCGCTTGGCGTGTGTGAACCTCGAAGATGGTTCCAGCGAGTGGATGGAAAACCTGGATGTCGACCGTCCGCGTTACACGTCGCTGATCGCGGGCGACGGCAAAGTGATATACGCCTTCGACAGCATCCTCGCATTCGCCGCCGATCCCGCCGATTGTCGCGAATTAATGAAAGGCCGGATCGACAAAACCGGTTTGTTGGCCGAAGAGTCAATTTTCCGCGGTCGTTTGAACATGAACGAGTTGGAAAAGACGGCCGAAGGACAAAAGGAGGCCGAGCGACTTTGGCGAAATACGTTCAACGGCGCCGGCCCTTTGAACTGCGCGACCCCCGTCCTAGCCAACGGTCGCCTCTATGTGCGATTAGAAGACGGCGTAGCATGCTATGATCTGCGGGCGAAATAGACTCCAGCCTTGAGGGGGGCTGCCTCTAAGCTCTCATTCCGACGCCGGGCGTTTCTTGCATTCAAGCAAGCTGCGTCTTCGTATCTGACTAGCTGTAAGAGGTGCGCGGATTCGATTGAATTGGCGTCTCCGCCTTTCTTCTAGTTCGCCCCGAAGTTTGATGCGCTGGACATCCATAGTCGCCCTTGCTTGTTTCGTTGGCCAAAGCTGCTCGAGCGAACTCTCCAACGGATGGGCGTAAGTCGCGATCGAAACGTCCGCCTTCTCAATAACGTCTTCTCAATTGTCTGCCGCCTCGTGAAAGCTGAGGCGTCGACGGCGGAAATTTAGCGTGGTTGTTTGCTGGCTTTAAAGATAGGATGTTAAGTAACGTTGATGATGCCGATTAAATCTATGTTAAGTCCGCGCATTCCCTGACGGAGTGAGGGCGTCGCATGACCGACATCTACCTGGGATTGGCTCTGATCGCCGCTGTTTCGCTGGCTTTGTTCTTGGGCAGCGCGCGATTGGTGCGAGCTTGGCCGAATTGGGCCTGCGATTTGGCGGCGTTAGGAATCGTCGTCGTGATGCTGCTTTACATCCAATTCGCTTGGTACGGCGTCTGGCTCGTGGATTGGCTCCCGTTCTCGAATCTAATCGTGATCGGGAATTGGCTGCCGTTGTTCGGCGCCGTTCTGGCCGCGTTTGTTTGGCAGCGTCTTCGGGACGATGGCGGGCGACGTCGGCTGGTAGTCGGTGCGCTAGCGGCGACCGCCGTCTATGCGTCTGTGCATCCGTTGCTGGGGCACACGCCGGAATGCCAAGATCAATGGACGAAGGACGGCGTCTGTCTGCAGAGTACGCGTTACACGTGTACGGCCGCGGCCGCCGCCACCCTGCTGAAGACGCATGGCATTGACGCGACCGAACGCGAACTCGCCGATCTCTGCTTGACTCGCGACGGAACCACCTGGCTGGGACTCTACCGCGGTTTGAAGCAGAAGACGCGCGGGACCGAGTGGGACGTGCGGGTTGTCAGCGGTTCGATCGACGAACTCGGTCAGTTGGAACGCCCGGCCATTTTGCGAGTCGGCCTGGAAACCGACAGCTCGGTCGATTCGACCTATCAAACGGAATACGGCTGGATTCCCGGCGTCGCGCATTCGGTCGTGCTGACGGGATTAGACCGAGAATTTGCTTACGTGGCGGACCCAACTCCGGAAATTGGCCGAGAACGCTGGACTCGCGAGGAACTAGGGATTCTGTGGCAGGGCCAAGCGATGTGCTTGGTGGCTCGGCGTTAATGATTTGCGGCGATCAATAATGCCAAGTTACACGTGACGGCAAAGCCGCATGTCTTCGCGGCCTTCAAACGTGAGTAGCAATGCGCCGGCCGCCGCATAGTGATCGAACAGCGACTCCCAAAAGGCTCGTTCGCCGGGCCAGGGAAAGGCGAAGTAGAGATCGAAGTCGTCGATCTCCAAACCGAGTTGGTCGTAGCCGCTGAACGAATCGGTATCGATGTGAGCGACGTCCTCGGCGTACTCGATCAAGTCTTGGCCATTGGGCGGAATGGCGCTGCCGTGAGCGAAATCGGCGGCGATGTTGAAGTCGTCGGCCAAGCGACGGGCTTCGTCGATCAACGTTGCTTCGACCTCGATTCCACACGCGTCGAATTCATGGAGCGCCGCCAGTAAGGTAACGACGCCGAAACCGCTGCCCCATTCGCAGAAAGCTCGCCCAGGGGCAAGTTGGCGAGCGGCAATCCAAGCCAGGGCTGAATTGACGGATGCGAAATCGCAGGCCACGAAATTCGGGATCAGCGGGCCCTGACGCACGAACGAAAAGTGCTCGATTCGGCGGTTGGCTTCCGCGATTAGCCGATCGGCTTCGGGCGACGGCTGAGGCAAATCGGCTACGTCGGGAAGTTCGATGCGACGTAGCATGGGCGGGCGTTGAGATCGGGAAGAAAGGCGGAAAGGCTGCGGCAAGTTCGATTTGGGGTCAAAAGGAAAGCGGGGATGAATCCCCGCACTCCCAGCGTATCTACGGCGCGAGTAGCAAGCGGCTCGGTGCTCGCAGGTATCCGATTAAGTCGTTCAGGAATCGCGCGGCCGTGGCGCCGTCGACCAAACGATGGTCGTAGCTGAGGCTTAGCGGCATCATCAGCCGCGGGACGATCTGATCGTTCACCACGACGGGCAGTTTGCGGGTGCGTCCGAGCAGCAAGATGGCGACCTCTGGCACGTTGATGATCGGCGTTGAGTATGTGCCGCCGATCGCGCCGAGGTTGCTGATGGTAAAGGTGCTGCCGCGAAGATCCTCGACGGAAAAACTGCCGGAGCGGACGTTTTCTGCCAGCTTCGCCAAGTCGCTGGCGATCTCGGGAATCGACAACTCACCGACGCCACGCAATGACGGCACAACCAAACCACGCTCGCTGTCCACGGCGATGCCGATGTTCACGTAGTCCTTGTAGACAATCTGGTCGTTCTCCATGTCGATCGTCGCGTTGAGGGCCGGATTCTGCTTCAGAGCCATCGCCACGGCTTTGATTACGAACGGCATGGTCGTGAGCTTGATGCCACGCTGCGCGTAATCGTCCTTGCTGGCTTGCCGGAACGATTCCAGCTCGGTGACGTCCGCGTCGTCAAAGTTCGTGACACGAGGAACGGTCGACCACGATTCATGCATCTTGCGAGCGATGGTCTTACGAATCTTGGTCATTTTCTCGGTGCGAATCGGACCCCAGTTATCGGATTCGCTGGAAGCGGCCGCCGTGGATTTGCCCTTCTTGGCGGGCTTTGTGGCCGATTGATTCGCGGCGCGAACCACATGCAGCACGTCGTCGCGCGTGATTCGGCCACCATCGCCCGATCCGCTGACGTTGCGCAAATCGACACCAACTTCGCGAGCGAATCGTCGGATCGAAGGACCGGCCGCGATCGCTCCGTTGTCATCGCCCGCAGCATCGCCGCCGTCGGCCGAAGTCGTTGGCTCTAGTTGCGGCGCGGACTTCTTCGGCTCGGCAGCCTTCTTTGCAGCCGGCTGCGGTGAGGGTTGCTTGGTCGGAGCGGAAGCTTGCTCGCTGTCGCTCTCCTTGGACGCAGCCGTCGAGACTTCCTCGTCGGCTGGCCCTTCTACTTGCTTGGGAGGGGACGATTCAGGCTTCTTGTCCGACTCTGGCTTCTTCTCTGGCTCGGGCTTTTTGGCTTCGGCCGAAGGCTTCTCGGGCGCGGCGTCCGTTTCGCCAGCGTCCGCTGACTCCAAAGTCAACAATGTCGCGCCGATCTCGACCGACTGACCTTCGCTTACATGAACCTTGGTCACCTTGCCCGCGTGCGAACTCGGGACCTCCATCGTGGCTTTGTCGGTTTCCAGTTCCAGGATGCCCTGTTCCTTGGAAATTACGTCGCCTTCCTTCACCAGCACTTCCAGCACATCACCGGCGTCGATCCCGTCGCCAAGGTTGGGCAGTTTGACTTCGATTGCCATATTCGTTCGCAAAGTATGAGAGATAGGTCTTTGTGTATGGGCGTAATCCGCCGTCGGCGGCGTCAATCGTCGCCGAGACAAGAACCGTTAGGCGTACAAAGGATTCACTTTCTCGGGGTCGTAATCCAAGTCTTTAATCGCTTGAGCCACGACCGACGCGTCCAATTTGCCTTGGGCATGCAGACGGTGCAACGTGGCGATCGTGATGGATTCCGCATCGACCTCGAAGTGTCGTCGCAGGGCCTCGCGGGTTTCGCTGCGTCCCATGCCATCGGTGCCCAGCACGTAGTAATCGCCGGGAATCCACGGCGTCAGTTGCTCGCCAAGCGCCTGAACGTAATCCGAAGCGGAGATGAACGGGCCTTCGACGCCCGCCAGCGTCTTCTCCAAGTACGATTGGCGCGGCGGTTGGTCGGGATGCAGCATGTTCCAGCGTCGGCACTCTTGAGCCTCGCGGCGCAGTTGCGTGTAGCTGGTGACGCTCCACACGTCGCTCGACACTTTGTAGCGTTCGGCCAGCATCTCTTGAGCGTCCAGCGCGGAACGCAAAATCGCGCCGCTGCCGAACAACTGCACTCGTAATTTGCTGCCGGGCGCCTCGCGCGACGAGAACTTGTACATGCCTTTGACGATGCCTTCTTCCGCGCCCTCGGGCATGGCCGGCATCACATAGTTTTCGTTCTCGACGGTGATGTAATAGATCGCCGTCTCGCCTTCTTGATACAACCGGCGAAGCCCATCGAAGATCGTCGTCGCCGTCTCGTAATGGAAAACCGGGTCGTAAGCTCGCACCTGCGGAAAACGATGGCGTTGAGCAAGCTGTGTCCATCTTGATGCTGCAAACCTTCGCCGTTCAGCGTCATTGCGGCCCGCAGTGCCGCCGATCATGAAGCCTTTGGCTCGCATGTCGCAAGCGGCCCACACCAAATCGCCGATCCGCTGAAAGCCGAACATCAGTAGTAGACGAAGAACGGGAATCGTTCCCGCCATACTCGCATAGGCTGTACCGGCCGCGATGAACGACGACATCGATCCGCTTCCGTGATGCCTTCTTCGAGCAACTGTCCATCCTTGGCCTCTTTTGTAGTAAGCCAATTGGTTCGAGTCCGACTGGCTCGTAGAGCTGGCCCGTGTGCACGTAGATGCCGACTTGGCGGAACATGCCTTCCATGCCAAACGTCCGCGACTCGTCGGGCTGATCGGCACGATGTTCTGCTAATCAGCTTGTCCTTGCACAACCGTTCCAGCAGCCGCGCGGCCATCGTCGTCAATGTCCTTGCCGACATCGCGGCTTATCAGCTTCATCGTACTCGTCGTACTTCGGCACTTCGATCTTCGGCGGTTCCGTGGGCCGGCTGGGCAAGTAACCGCCCAACGCTCGGCGGCGATCGTGCAGATACTTCATCTCCGGGGCTGTCATCGGCCGGCTTGTAAGAAGGGCGCTTCTTTACGTCCTCATCCGAGATCGGAATGCCGAACCGGCTGCGGAACTCCAGCAGTTCCTCCTCGTTCAGCTTCTTCTGATTGTGCGATGTTGCAGCCTTCGCCGGCTTCGCCAAGCCGTAACAACACGATCGTCTTGGCCAGAATCACGGTCAGCTGGCCAGTGTGTTCCACCGCTGCCTTGTAAGCTGCGTAGACCTTTTCAGGATCATGTCCGCCGCGGCGCGGCGTTTCCAGCTTCTCGTCCAGGTAGGTCTTCACCAGCTCGCTCAAGCTGGGATACTTGCCGAAGAAATGCTCGCGAATGTACGACCCCGGCATCGCCGTGTATTTCCTGATATTGGCCGTCGAACCACTGACCATGCGACGTGCCAACAAATCCTGCTCGTCGCGTTGCAACAACGGATCCCAGTCGTCGCCCCAGATAACTTTAATGACGTTCCAGCCCGCGCGGAACAACGCTTCAGTTCTTGGATGATCTTGCCAGCTTGCGCCGAACCGGACCGTCCAACCGTTGCAAGTTGCAGTTGATGACGAAGATCAGATTGTCGTCCAGCTTTTCGCAGAGCCGCCAGCGTGATGGCGGCCCCAGAGACTCTGGTTCGTCGCATTCGCCGTCGCCGAGAAGGCTTCGCTTTCTGCCGCCCGTGTCCTTGATTCCTCGGTCACGCAGGTATTCATTGAACCGCTGATAGATGGCCATGATCGGCCCGAGTCCCATCCGAGACCGTCCGGAAACTGCCAGAAGTGACATTAGCCACACGAGGTGCGGATAGGATGAAAGGCCGTTGGCCGGTTGCAGTTCGCGGCGGAAGTTTTCCAAGTTTTCCTCGGCCAGCCGTCCCTCGATGAACGCGCGGCTGTACATGCCGGGCGACGCGTGGCCTTGAAAGTAGACGTGGTCGCCGTCAAAACCGGACTCGCCACGGCCGCGGAAAAAGTGGTTGAAGCCAACTTCGTACAGTGTCGCCGACGATGCGAACGTCGAGATATGGCCGCCCAAGCCAGCGAAGTTCTTGTTCGCTCGCACGACCATCGCCATCGCGTTCCAGCGAATGATGCTCTTGATGCGGCGTTCAATCTCGCGGTTGCCGGGGTACGGCGGCTGTCGCTCGGCGGGGATGGTGTTGATGTAAGGTGTCGTCGAAGCGATCGGAACATCGACACCCTCGCGACGAGCCTTCTCTTCCAAAGCCATCAGCAGGTATTTCACCCGCTCCGGCCCGCGGCTAGCCAGCACGTAGTCCAGCGAATCGAGCCACTCGGCTGTCTCCATTGGATCCACGTCCTGGATCTGCATTACATAAGGCTCGACGTCACTCTTGGGGGATTTCTCGATCGTCTTTGTCTCGGCCATTCACCAACCCCTGATGTTTATTCGGTGGAAAGCGGCAATGGGTTACCGTCGCGGATCGTGTGGCATTCGCCGTACCGCGGATCTGGCGTTTTCGACGGCGGCGTATTTTGAGCGCAACGTCTTTCGTGCCAGCATCGTCCGTGGAGAGTCAAACATAGCCTAAACATTGTCAAGGGCGGACCCGATTTCGTAAAGGCCGCCGGGTTTTGCGTCTCGTGGCGAATGCGGGCGATTTGGCGCAGAATAGGGTCAACCCGGTTAGGCAGATCTACCCGCAATTGGCGGACTCCATGACAGAAACGTTTATCTTGGTTCCCGGTCGCACGAGTCGACAAGGTGTCGGCATCAGCGAAGGGAAGTTTAAAAATACGTATGTTTCGGAAACGAGCGCGTTGCAAGTGAATGCGGACGACATGCGGCGTCTCGGTTTGGCGGACGGCGATCATGTGCGAGTGACCAGCGAATTCGGTTCGATCGACATCGCCGTGATTGCCGCCAAAGGCGACGAGCTGCCGCCCGGCTTGTTGTTTATCGCTTACGGTGACTTTTCCAGCCGCCTGATGGGTGGCGATACGCACGGCAGCGGCATGCCCACCAGTAAAGGAATTGACGTAGAATTGACGCCGCTGACCGATGGCTAAATGGACATCGCGGTGAGGCTTGTCACGGGCCGGCTAAACACGAACGATTGCGTCGGTCGCTCGCCGTTCTCCGATCGGCCGCAGTGACGCTGACTGCTCCTCAACTCGAAAGGGTTTCCATTCATGGCAACCGAGAATGCTGAACTGAAGATCGTTCAAGATGCAACCTGCACGTTTTGCGGCTGCGTGTGCGACGACATCGACTTGAAAGTGCAAGGCGATCACATCGTCGAGGCCAAGCGAGCTTGCGTGCTGGGAACGGCTTGGTTTTTGAATCACGACGTTGAAGACAAGCCGGCTTGCTTGATCGAGGGCCAAGCGGCTTCGGTCGAGGCGGGAATCGAACGAGCGGCTCAAATCTTGGCCAACTCGCGTTATCCGCTGGTTTACGGTTTGAGCGACACGACGATCGAATCGCAACGCAAGGCGGTTGCGATCGCCGACTGGGTCGGAGGCAATGTCGACACGACGACGAGCGTTTGCCACGGCCCGTCGGGAATGGCCTTTCAGGGGGTGGGCGAAGTCACGTGCTCGTTGGGCGAAGTGCGCAATCGGGCCGATTTAGTAATGTTTTGGGGCTCGAACCCGGCCGAAAGTCACCCACGACACTTCACACGCTACAGCTTGATGCCCAAAGGCATGTTTGTGCCGAATGGTCGCAAGGATCGCACGTGTGTTGTGGTCGACGTGCGGAGAACGAAATCCGCCAAGGCCGCCGACGTGTTCGTACAGATCAAGCCACGATGTGACTTCGAGGCGCTCTGGACACTGCGGGCTTTGGCCAATGATGTGGAACTGGACCCGGTTGAAGTGGAGCGAAACACTGGCCAGCCACTGTCGTTGTGGCAGGATTTGATGGACCGCATGAAGGCCGCGAAATTCGGCATCATCTTCTTCGGTATGGGCGTGACCATGACCCGCGGCAAACACGCCAACAGCGAAGCATTGCTGGCGCTCACACGCGACATGAATCGCCACACCAGGTTTGTCTGTAAACCGAACCGTGGGCACGGAAACGTATCAGGCGCCGACAACGTAGTGACTTGGCGCACCGGATACCCGTTCGGAGTGAACTTGGGACGGGGCTATCCGCGGTTTAATCCAGGCGAATACACGGCGTCCGACGTGTTGGCTCGGGGTGAAGCGGACGCGGCGATGATTATTGCCAGCGATCCGATGGCCAACTTCAGCCAGCCGGCACGTGAGCACCTCAAGTCGATTCCTTACATCGCTTTCGATCCGAAGAGACTCCGACCACGCTCGACACGCGACCGTTGCCTTCACCGTGGCGACTTACGGCATCAAGCCGGGGACGGTCGCATGGACGACGTGCCAACTACGCCCGGCATTCGAGTCGCCGTTTCCCAGCGATTTGGAAATACTGAGTGGCATTGGAGCTGGTGCGCATGAACTCAAGCGAGCTTGCTGTCAAATTCCGCCAAGCGCAAGCCGAATGCCGCGACCGTCCGCGTAGCTTTCACCTCGCTGATGCTGACGCCAGCCGAAGTACCGGCGGATGCGCTGAACTCGCTTTTCGCGAGTCGCCATGAACCTCCCGACGCCAAACGCTTTCAACCGAGGGCGCATTGACTCGAACGGCCGCACTGCGGGCGGCTGCACTATAACGCCACGTTGATGGCGTCGATTGATGTCACGGACAGCCTGCGAATTCTTCGCGTGCGTCCGGATACGGCAATTGGCGGCTACGAAGCGGGGCAATACACGTCGCTGGGACTCGGGTATTGGGAAGCTCGCGTGCCCGAAGCCGACATGGAATCGCTCGACGAGCGTCGACTTGCCGGTTGGTGCGTCGGCCGTACTCGCCCTTGTTCGATGATCCGCGAAGAAGCCAGACCGGCGTCAACGCACGCCGGCCAAGCCAAAGCTCGCCGAGAACCGAAATGCGACTGGCACGAGTACCGGACTGCGACTTCTTTGAATTCTATGTAGCCTTGGTTTTGCACGCCGAACGAAGACCGCCGGCCCTCACGCCGCGGCTGTTCCATTTACAGCCGGCGATCGCCTATTCGTTGAGCCCCGCTTGTCGGCGGATACTGCTCGCCGCGGCAGTCGGACGACAACGTTGTGCTGCCTGCCACCGGCACGGGCGAGCCGCCCACGCTATGGTCGCCGAGTTGCGCACGCGGCCATCGCGGCCGGGATTGCTGCGCCGTGTGTTCGCTGGCGGAAGGAGTTGGCTGCTGGTCTGAAACACATCGCAGGCTCGACCGACGCTATTCCAATTATCGCTATTTGGGCGCTAACCACGCGGGAACCAGAGAATCTGGATCGCAATCATCCGGCGTACGTTGGGAAACAGTAGCTGCAGACGTTCGCGGCGTCGGCGAATGAACGTACCGGTCGGCTGGAGGCTGGAGCCGACGGCACGCACTGTTTTCTGTGTGGAATCCAGCCGCTGATTGGGCGCGCCGCATTAAATTGGCCGGCACGAACTCCTTCGTCCCTGATCCAGAAGGCATGATTGCGTTGCTGCAAAGCCGAGGTTTTCAAAGCGACCTGTCAAGCTCGGGCAAAGATTCACTTTGGAACGATACTGGTATGCCAATGCTGCACCTGCAAGCCGGTATGATCGGTTCGCCGTCACTCGCCTGGAGTGAATAATCTCACCGGCTTTGTTATCTGGTAGATGGCAAGCCGGCGTGGTATCAGCCGCAACTGCTTGTCGACTTCAACCAACGGTGATGGCATGGATCACGATCATTGTTCAAAGAGTTGCTGCGGACTTTCTTCGTTGACTTCATCGAGCTGTTCTTTCCCGACTTGTTGATCTACCTGGATCGGGATTCGGTCACGTTTCTGGACAAGGAACTGTTCACCGACGTGACGCAAGGCGATCGACACGAGGTGATTTTGGTGGCGAAGGCTCGGTTTCGCGGACAGGAGCTCTTGTTTCCCGATCCATGTCGAGACGCAAGCTCAGCCAGTCGCTAACTTTCCGCGCGGATGAAGCATTTGCAAGGTCAACGAACTGCATGACTTGGTTGGGTCTGTCCGATCGCCGTGCTCAGCTTCGATGCGCCTCGTCAACCGCAGCCGAACGCCTACGAAGCCGCTTTTCCCGATCTGCATGTGTTGCAGTTTCAATATCGCACCGTGCAGTTGAACGAACTGCGTTGGGCCGATTTTCTGCAGCGCACCAATCCCGTGGCGGCCGCTCTAATGGCCAAAATGCGAATCGACCCGCACACGATCGCCCGCGAGTGAAGCTGGCTTGCCTGCGGATGCTCGCCAAGCTGCAACTGGACCCGGCTCGCAATGCACTGATTTCCGGTTTCGTCGACTCATATCTGAGCTTACAATGGACCAATAGCAGAATTCGACGAACAGCTGCTGAACAAGCCGCTCCCGAACAGGAACAAGTCATGGAAATCGTCACCAGTTGGATGAAGCAAGGGATCGAGCAGCAGGATACACGCAGGATCGAACAAGGCTCGCACAAGTACACTCTGAGGGGCGAAGACTTGTGCTGCGGATGTTGCGACGGCGGCTGGGCTGACATCGGCGCGACTTTGTTCTGCGAATCGAATCGCTGTCGCTCTGACGAACTCGAAGACTTGGGCGAGGCCCTGCCGCATTTTGACTCGGCCGCGGATTTAACGGATTGGCTCGACCGACATGGGCCAGGTTAGCTGGCAAAGCTACCTTCGATTCGTCGACGTATTCTCGAATCGCCTTCGCGAAACGGATAACAAGGCAACGAACCACTCTCTATCATTTGGCGTAGCCGCTACGAGTCAGTCTGTAGCTTGCCGCCATTCGAAAACGTGTCGCCGCGGCGAGTCGTTCGTATTCGTGTCTCTCCTTCACAGTCTTCGTAAATGTCCAACGATAAGGAATCTCGCTGGCAATTCTGGATTGATGTTGGCGGCACATTTACCGATTGCTTGGCATGCTCGCCAGACGAACACGTTGCTCGATACAAAGTGTTGAGTTCCGCAGTCACGAAGGGCCAACTGAGGTCGTTTTCGTCGCCGGATAGCTTCGTGGATTCAAGTCGGACTTCCGATCCGCCCATTTTTTGGAACGGTTACCGCTGGCGATTACTCGACCGGCAAGGCCAAACGATTGCCGAATCGCACGTGGCCGCGTTCGACCACCGCGCAGGTGTCTTTCGCTTGGCCGCGCCAGTCGAGTCGGAATTGCTTCGGAGCTCGGACAACAGTTGGGTCTACGAGCTCGACACGGATGAAGGTGCACCGTTGTTAGCCATTCGCCGCGCCTTGCAGCTTCCGCTGTGCGAGCCGATTCCGCCGGTCGTCGTGCGACTCGGAACCACGCGCGGCACTAACGCGCTGCTGACTCGACGCGGCGCTCGTACGGCATTCGTAACGACTCGCGGATTTGGCGACGTCCTGCGGATCGGCTATCAAAATCGGCCTCGGCTGTTTGAGCTGAAAATTCGCAAGCCATCGCCGTTGTACGAAGCCGTTGCGGAAATCAACGAACGAACCGCGGCCGACGGCGCCGTGCTGCAACCGCTTGACGAGGAACAGGCCCGAAGCGAGTTGCTTAGGTTGCGTCAGGCCGGGATTGAGTCTCTAGCAATCTGCTTGCTCAACTCGTACCAGAATCCAGGGCACGAAGAGCGGCTTGAGCAACTCGCGGGAGAATTGGGCTTCGCCGAAATCAGCCGGTCAAGCCGCGTAGCGCCGCTGCGCAAGATCGTTTCTCGCGGCGACACCACAGTCGTGGACGCTTACCTCACGCCCGTCCTACGCACCTATGTTGCTCGGCTGCGAGAAAGCCTCGGTCACGGAAGTTCGCTGCATCTGTTGACCTCGGCGGGCGGATTGGTCGAAGCCGAACGATTCCACGGCAAGGACAGCGTTCTCTCCGGGCCGGCTGGCGGAGTAGTTGGGTTCTCGCGAGTTGCCGAACGCTGCGGCTTCTCGCGCGCCATCGGTTTCGATATGGGCGGCACCAGCACCGATGTATCGCGCTACGATAGTCGCTTCGATTTGGAGTATGAAACGGAAAAGGCGGGCGTGCGTGTCGTCGCGCCGATGATGGCGATCGAAACCGTGGCCGCGGGCGGAGGATCGATTTGCGGATTCGACGGCGTGAAACTGTTTGTCGGGCCTGACAGTGCCGGCGCCGATCCGGGACCGGCTTGCTATGGTCGCGGCGGCCCGCTTACCGTCACCGATATGAACGTGTTTCTCGGGCGAGTGCGCCCCGAACATTTTCCCTTCGCCTTGGATGTGCGAGCGATCGAAACTCAGTTGACTGAATTGGCCGAAACGATTGCCGAGTCGACGGGTTTGCGATATCAACTAGCCGATCTGGCCGACGGTCTGCTGCGAATCGCGAACGCGAACATGGCTACCGCGATTCGCTCGATTTCGATTGCCAAGGGATATGACCCTCGCGATTATGTGTTAGTGGCATTCGGCGGAGCAGCGCCGCAACATGCCGTGGCTGTGGCTCGAGAATTGGGAATCGGCCGAGTGCTAAATCACCCGGACGCTGGTGTTCTGAGCGCGCTGGGTATCGGCTTGGCCGACGTGGTCCGGCACCGGGCCTCGGGCATTTATCAACCATTGACAGCCGAACCACGCCAACGCCGCCCTGGTTTGACTCGTTCGGATGACTTAGAAATCGTCTTCAGTCGATTGGCGGCCGAGGCAACCGACGAAGTGCTGGCCGAAGGCGTTCCTCGCGACCGGATTTTGGTGAGTCGATCGCTTGACTTACGTTATCACAAAACCGACTCGCCGCTACACATCTTTGAACCCGACGATGGCGACTGGCGAACTGCCTTCGAACGCGAACATGAGCGTCAGTACGGTTACACGTTCTCCAACCGGTCGCTTGAGGTCGTGGCGGCGCGCGTGGCGGTACATGGTCGTGCTGACTCCAAAGCGGCTTTGCCCGACGCTCTAACAGTCAGTCGTGCGGGGGCGCACCCTCATAAACCGTCTGAATTCGTCACGGCACATTTTGAAGGCCGCGAACATCAAACGGCTCTTGTCGAACGAACCCGATTGGAAATAGGAGAAGTGGTCCGCGGTCCGGCAATCATCGTCGAACAACTTTCAACGACCGTCGTCGAACCGGATTGGCAGGCGGAAGTTTTACCCGGCGGCGAACTGTTGCTCACACCGCATTCTAAATCCGCTGAGTCCAACGACGCGCGGCGACGCGCGGCCGACACGTCATCACGCGAGCGCGCTTGCAACGAAGCAACCGAACAAGCCGACCCGATTCAGCTCGAAATTTTCAACAACCACTTCGCCGCCATCGCCGATCAAATGGGGATCACGCTCCGCAACACGGCCGCCAGCGTGAATGTCAAAGAGCGGCTGGATTATAGCTGCGCGATCTTCGATGCTTCGGGCGATCTGGTGGTCAATGCACCGCATATACCAGTGCATTTGGGGGCAATGAGCGAGACGGTGCGGCGGATCATTGCCGACAATCCCGAAATGCGACCCGGCGATACTTTCATCACCAATGACCCTTATCGCGGCGGTTCGCATCTGCCCGATGTCACGGTCGTCACGCCGGTCCACGATGCAACGACCGGACAGCTTGTGTTTTTCACCGCCAGTCGTGCTCATCACGCCGAGATTGGTGGGATTACGCCCGGTTCGATGCCGCCCCAGTCGCGTTCGCTGGCGGAAGAAGGCGTGTTGATTCGCAATTTCCGCTTGTTCGCGGCGGGCGATCCGCGTTGGCAAGAACTGCGAACTCTGCTGTCGTCCGGCCCTTATCCGTCCCGATCCGTGGAAGATAACCTGTCCGACATTGCCGCCCAGGTGGCCGCGAACCGCCAGGGCGTGCGCGATTTGTTACGGCTGGTAGACCAACATTCGCTTGCCGTTGTGATGGCCTATATGCGTCACATACAAGTCGCCGCGGAGCAAAAAATGCGTGCGGCGCTGACGCGACTGGGTGTGGGCGAGTACTCATTTTCCGATGCGTTGGATGATGGTTCGCCGATCCAAGTGCGGATCACAATCTCACCACCTCCTGTCGAGAACAGCGGCTTGAGTCGCGTTCCCCAAGCCACTATCGACTTCACCGGAACGGGAAACGTTTTGCCTGGCAATCTCAATGCGAATCGCGCGATCGTGACGGCCGCGGTGATGTACGTGCTGCGATGCTTGATCGACGAAGACATTCCGCTCAATCAAGGTGTCCTGTCTCCCATCGAAATTGTGTTGCCCGAATGCTTGCTAAATCCGCCCGATTGCGGTGATGCCCGACAGTGCGCCGCCGTTGTGGGTGGCAATGTGGAAACATCGCAACGCGTAGTTGACGTGCTGCTGGGAGCCCTCGGATTAGCAGCGGCCAGTCAAGGGACGATGAACAATCTGTTGTTCGGCGACGACACGTTCGGCTACTACGAAACCATTTGCGGCGGAGCGGGAGCTACCGCGGATGGCGATGGCGCGGACGCGGTTCATACGCATATGACGAATACGCGATTGACCGATCCCGAGGTGCTGGAAAGCCGCTTTCCGGTACGATTGCTCGAGTTTCGCATTCGCCACGGCAGCGGCGGCGCCGGTCGACATCGCGGTGGAAACGGCGTCGTGCGGCGTATCGAGTTTCTCCGACCGCTGCGAGTCTCGTTGCTCACACAGCGACGCGGCCCCTTCGCACCATACGGATTGCAAAACGGCCAGCCTGGAGCGCTGGGACGCAACTACCTATCGTCGCCGAATTCACGGGCGGAAAATCCGCACGAGCTGCCAAACCAGATTACTATCGAAGTCGCCGCGGGTGATATTCTCACCGTGGAGACACCGGGTGGAGGCGGTTTCGAGATGCCTTCGGTTCTAAATCGACAACAAGTTATGAGAGGAGACACTGATGGTTAAAGAACCACAAGCAAGCCGCTCTCGGCGGTTTGATCGCATTGCCGCTTTCGCACATCGAGCCGCCCTACTGGTGTTGATTGGCTTCACAATCCTCAGCACGCTTGGCATTGTGTGGCAACCTTTATCAACCACCGTCGCGCAACAACCGGCGACTTCCGAAGTGGCGTCATTCTCGTTGGAGTTTGTCCCGCGCGATGCGGTCGCCGTGGTCTCGGCGCGTCCGCAAGTAATGCTGGGCCGCCCCGCCCTGGCCGACCTACGTCAAGCCCTGGAAAACATGGCTGACGACGGGCCGCTAGGGGCAGTGAAGGCCAATGAAATCGCCGAATGGCGTCTCGCGCTGCTCATGCCGCTTGGAAAGTCCCTGCAAGTTTCCACGATGTTGCGTCTAAGTTCACCCGATGCCGCCGCCCGTTTCGCTAGAACGCTCGGTGAAAACGAAAACACGGCCACTTTCGGCGATGTCCAATACTACCAAAGCAGCGCTTCAACCTACTATTTCCAGCCGGACGAGCAGACGTTCATCATTGCCAGCGACGAACCCACAATTCGGCGTTCCATCGCCGCGGGACGCGAGGGCGCTTCGACGACCAAATGGAGCGACCGCTGGAGTCAAGTCGCGCGACGCGATATGGCGGCGGTATTCAATACTTCACTAACCCGCGGTTTCGGCCTCAATACCGTCGCACGCGAAATGCGCATGGCCCAATCCCTGCCGCCCGAATTCTTTATGGCCATGAGTTCCCTTTGGCAGCAACCAGATTATGTGGTCGCTGAGTTGATGGCGACCGATCAACTGTTATTGCGGATCATCAGCCAAACTCGTTCGGCCGAGCAGGCTCAAGACGTGGAACAGGCGACCGCCGCCGTTCTTAGTCTATCGCGCTCTCTCATTTCGTATGGTCGCCAACAGGCGGCTCAGGGTGGCGCCGAGCAAAATCTTTCGCTCCTGCAAACGTTGGATATCGCCGACGAAACCCTCGAAAACGCCGTGATCGCTCGCAACGACAATCAGGTCGGAGTCATGCTGACCGTGGCCCCAGATCGCACACAGCGATTAACCTCCTTGCTGCTCCCGCTGGGCTTGGCCACACAGCAGGCAGCGGCGCGAACGCACGGATCAAACAACCTCAAGCAACTGGCGATCGCCTTACACAACTATCACGACACGTACAAAGCGTTCCCCAACGCGGTGCAACTGGGCCCCAAGGACACGCCTCGCAGTTGGCGAGTCACTATTTTACCATTCCTAGGCGAATCCAGACTGTATGACCAATATCGTCAGGATGAACCTTGGAACAGCGAGAACAACATGAAAGTCCTTAACCAGATGCCCGACATTTTTCGAGCTCCGGCGGACAGGCCCAGTTCCACGAATAGCTCCTATTTCACTTTTGAAGGTGAACACACGGCCTTCGGTAATCCGCGCGCTCCACGTTCCGGCTTCCGTGACATCATTGATGGTACATCCAATACGCTCATGCTCGTCGAATCCAAGCGACCGGTTCCGTGGACCAAGCCGGAAGATATACCTTTCTCAACGGAGGGCGCACTGCCGGAGATTGGTGGTTGGCATCCCCAAGGATTCCTTACGGCGTTCTGCGACGGTTCCGTCATTTTCATGCCCGACACGATCCCGCCCGATGAACTCCGCAACTTCATTCAACGCAATGATGGAAAAGTGGTTCGCAGACCTGATCGTTAGCAAGCCGATGGCAATTTTGTGATCACCTCTTTGGGACGATGGGGAACGGAAGGTTTCGACGGCAATGCCTCTTCCCCATTCGTCTCACGACGTACGGGTCATTTCAAATAGATTCGTGGCCTGCGGTCCCAAGAATGCCTCGAATCGACGCCGTTCCCCTGAGTCGGGATCGATTGTCTCGCCGCGCTCGGCCAATTCAAAGTACGCGTAACTCCAAGTCTGTGGCGTGACGTGACTTCCCTCGCGCATCGGCACGTCAATTCGAACAGCTTCGGTTGCCGTTTGCCGCAGCTTTGATCCTGGCGCACCTTCAATCTCGGCTTTCATGGGAACGCCAGCTTGCTCTAACGCAGCCACCGTCTTTTCAATATCCGACAGCGAGTCGACGCCATGAGAATTGATCAGCGAAGTGAAGTGGTTCACATTGTAGCCGTGAACAAGGACCCAAGCGGCATACTGGCTGACGTGATTCAGTAACTCGACATCATCTCGTCGTGGTATATCCCAAGGCAGCTCTTCGAAGTATCGCACAATCGGATCAACCAAAGTTGGGTCCGCGGCATCCGTCGCCCGCTCGTCCTTTAACGAGCTTAATTCTCGGAGTGTCTCCAACGACAACGACTCGCGCTCCGGTTGCGTCGCGTGAAAGATCGTCTCGGCAGCATCCGGCGGCAATTCCCATACTCGAAGTTCGGATATGAATATTTTGGGGAACAAAGAGTTGGGATGCTGATAGTGAATGGCATTCAGATGTTTGTCGGGGAAATGATAAGCACCGGCCCCGACATAGCCGAGCGCTTCAAATATCCGCGACAGCGATATGATCCCCGCCGGAGGTTGTTGGAGGGCGAAGCTGCGAAACGCAATATGATCGTTCACAAACCGCCCGCCGTGCGAGGCGACCAGCGTCTCGTAATCTCGGACATAACTCACTCGATCACGATAACGATCCCACAATCGGTCCAAGACGACCGCGGCCAAGCGATCGCGAGCGTTATCTACCGGGATCACGGCATGAGGTCCGACGCTCGGTTTTCTTTCAGCAGTCATCGCATTGGCTCCTCAAGTCGGAAACAGGGGAAACTTGCCCGCGGTGAATTCTACCGTAGGATGTCGACGGGGAAACTCGGCCTGGGAACTTGTCATGCGCTACAGGAGCTGTTGTCATGCCGAAGGAGCTCGCGTCATCGCCGCCATTGATTACGACGAAACTTCCAGGACCAAATTCGGCGCGTCTGATCGCCGAAGATGAGCGTTACACGTCACCCTCGTACACACGTGTCTATCCTCTCGTCGTTCGCCGAGCTCAGGGCGCGATGATCGAGGACATGGACGGCAATCGTTTTCTCGACTTCACCGCGGGGATCGCGGTTTGCGCGACCGGACATTGCCATCCGCGAGTCGTGCAAGCCATTCGCGTGCAGAGCGAACGGTTGCTGCACATGTCGGGCACCGATTTTTATTATCAACCGCAATCCGATCTGGCGCGAAAGCTTGTTCAGATAACGCCCGGTAATGGTCCCAAACGGGTCTTTTTTACGAATTCCGGCGCGGAATCCGTGGAAGCTGCTTTCAAATTGGCCCGCTACCATACGCGGCGTCCACACGTGATTGCGTTCTTTGGAGCATTTCATGGTCGGACGATGGGCGCCCTTTCGCTGACCGGTAGCAAGACTCGCCAACGAGCCGGTTTCGCGCCGTTGGTGCCGGAAGTGTCGCATGTCGATTTCCCTGACTGTTACCAATGTCCTCGGCGGACGACCAATGACTCGTGTTGCTGGAAGACGTTCGAGCAGATCGAGGATGACTTGTTCCGTCGCACTGTGTCTCCAGACGAAGTCGCGGCGTTCTTTGTCGAGCCGATTCAAGGCGAAGGTGGATACATCGTGCCGCCTCACGATTTCCACGTCCGTCTAAAACGACTGGCGGAACAACATGGAATCTTATTTATTGCCGATGAAGTGCAGTCGGGTATGGGGCGAACCGGACGAATGTTCGCGATGGAACATTGGGGCGTTGAACCGGATATTATGTGCCTTGCCAAGGGGATCGCGTCCGGCATGCCTTTGGGAGCGATTGTGGCCAAGGAAGAGGTAATGAACTGGCCGCCGGGTAGCCACGCCAGCACTTTCGGGGGCAATCCAATTTCCTGTGTGGCCGCGCTGAAAACCATCCAATTACTGGAGGACGGTCTTATCCAAGACGCCGCGGATGTCGGAGCTTATCTGCGGCAGCGACTGCTTGATTTAATGCCACGCTACGAGATGCTAGGCGATGTTCGGGGACTCGGTCTCATGGTCGGTGTGGAGATCGTAGCGGATCGTGTCTCCCGAAAGCGAGCTCCCGAGAAAGCCAAATCAATTGTGCAGGCTGCGTTCCGGCGTGGGCTATTACTGCTGACCTGCGGCGAAAACACATTGCGATTCTGTCCACCGTTGGTAGTTAGTCGAGACCAAGTCGATATGGGAATCAATATTTTGGAAGAGGTGCTGCGGAGCGAGGTATAGACAATGGATTATGCAAAGATGTCAACAGAGCTGCTTGCGCGACTGGGAATTCGACCAGAGAATTCGGGCGTCTACGCTGGTGACTGGTTATCGCCGGGGGGCCGCCCCGTAAGAAGCATCAATCCGTCGACTGGTGAAGAGTTGGCTACGGTCTACGGGGCTTCGCGACGTGTGTACGACACCTTGATAGAAGCGGCCCAAGCCGAGTTCTTGCGATGGCGGCGCATTCCGGCTCCTGCTCGCGGCGAATTGGTTCGACAATTGGGAAACGCGCTACGCGAGGCGAAGTCGGACTTGGGCCTGTTGGTCTCGCTTGAAGTCGGCAAGACTCGCTCGGAAGGAGAGGGCGAGGTCCAGGAAATGATCGACATGTGTGATTTTGCCGTCGGGCAATCGCGGCAGTTGTATGGGAAAACCATGCCCAGTGAGAGGCCGCGGCATCGGTTGTTCGAGCAGTGGCATCCGCTCGGCCCCGTGGGCGTACTAACCGCCTTTAACTTTCCCGTCGCTGTGTGGGCATGGAATGCGACGCTCGCAGCCGTGTGTGGAGATACTGTGATCTGGAAACCGTCGCCTCACGCTCCGTTGACCGCAATTGCCGTTCAGCACATCCTGAATCACGTCGTCGCGCGGCTACGAATACCAAATCCCTTTTTTCTGGTAGTAGGCGAAGGGGCTGAGCCGGGGCAGTGGATGGCCAGAGATTGCCGCCTGCCGCTGGTCTCCGCGACAGGAAGTTGTGAGATGGGGCGTAGCGTGGGAGCAACTGTTGCATCTCGATTGGGCCGAGCGTTGTTGGAGCTAGGTGGCAACAATGCCGTCATTGTCACGCCATCCGCGGATCTTGATAACGCCTTGCGGGCGATCGTATTTGCCGCGGTGGGAACGGCAGGGCAACGCTGTACAACGCTCCGTCGTCTGATCGTGCATGAGACGCTGTTGGATGACGTACTTGCCCGCTTGGCGACGGCGTACGAAAGCGTATCGATCGGGAAGCCGTGGGAAGATGGTATTCTCATGGGACCGCTAATTAGCGCCGACGCTGTGAGTGCAATGCAACAGGCTCTCGCCGAGGCACGAGAACAAGGTGGCGAAGTGGTCTTTGGTGGCGAAGTGTTAGACGGCCCCGGCAATTTCGTTCGCCCCGCCATTGTGAAGTCGCGTCCCGATATGCCCATTGTCGCGCGAGAGACTTTCGCCCCCATCCTGTATGTGATGAGCTATCGGGAATGGGACGAAGCTATCGCGATCCACAATCGTGTCGAACAAGGTCTATCGTCAGCGGTCTTTACGGATCGTTTGACGGAGGCCGAGATATTTCTGGGCGCCGAAGGAAGTGACTGCGGCATTGCGAATGTCAACATCGGAACGTCCGGGGCGGAGATTGGCGGCGCGTTTGGTGGCGAGAAAGATACCGGCGGCGGTCGCGAAGCGGGCAGCGACGCTTGGAAGAACTATATGCGGCGGCAAACATGCACGATCAACTTCGGCAAAGATTTGCCGCTGGCTCAGGGCGTACAGTTTGACTTGTCGGACTCGAAGTGACGACGCGGCAGGGGAGATTGCTGAGCCCGAAAGCATACGCTCGGGCTTCCCATGTCATGGATCGGAGAAGTTCATGACGATTAAACGGCGAGTCCGGTGAGTGTGCCCGTCCCGCTAGAGAATTGGTCCACTTCGATTTGCAAGTGTTGGAGGAAGGAGACCAAGACATTGGCAAGCGGCGGGGATTGTCGTTCCTCGAATGCCAGATGTTGACCATGCTGAAAGCGTCCGCCGGCCACGACAATGGGCAGATTGGAGTTGTTATGACTGGAAGCGTTGCCTAAGTTCGAGCCCAGAAGCACGGCCGTTTGATCCAACAGCGAATGGCCACCTTCCTGAATGTTGGCCAAGTTCTGAAGAAACTCGCCGAACAGACGCATCTCTTCTTTTTCGATGATCGCCAACTGCTGAATCTTCTCTGGCGAACGCCCGTGGTGGCTGAGGTTATGCCAGCCATCGTCGACGCCCTTCAGATTTACGACTTCGTTTCCGCCTGGCCCCTTTAATGTGATCAGACGCGTCGAGTCGGTTTGCAGAGCCAACACGATGAGATCGAGCAGTAGCTTCATGCGGCCCGTGAAATTGGCTCGATCCTCGATGTCCGTGGGCGGTTTGCTATCCACGACCGGTTTGGGACGCTGAGCCCATTGTTCGGCTTGCGCCAGTCGCTGTTCAAGTTCTCGAACGCTGGTGAAATACTGGTCCAAGGTCGCGCGGTCGGCTTGGCTGGCCACCCGTTGTAATTGATTTGTTTGGTTGGCGACCAAATCCAAGATGCTTTGCCCATCCTTGATCCGCCGTACTTGAGCCGCCTTTTCCGCGGCGGAACCTTCTAGGAACAACTGTTGAAAGACGCGTGACGGTCTTTGTTCGGACGGTATCAGCACACCCGACCGAGTATAAGACATTCCACCGTTGCCGCCGGACAAAGACAGAAATGGAAATCGTGTGTGATGTCCGATCCGTTCGGCGGCGAATTGATCGACGGAAATCGTGTTGCGGAAACTCGGCTGGCCCGGATGAGCGGCTCCGGTGAGAAAGCTTTTCTCCGCGGCGTGTCCTCCGTCGACCATTGGATGCATGAGCCCCGAGATGACGGTGAATTTGTCGCGCAACGGTTGCAGTGGCTCTAAATAGGGTGTGACTTCGTAGTCTTTGCCAGCCGTTTTTGGAAACAGCAGCGGTGTGTGAATTCCCAAGGGAGCACAAATTGCCACCATGCGACGCGGTTCGCTTCCGGGCTCCGCGCTTAGCCCTTGCCGAGTCATGCATTGCAGCCCCGGCAACGCGAGTCCCACACCAGCGGCTCGTAGAAAGGTACGTCGGTCTAAATGGGAGCTTGACATGGGAAGTCCTATCGGAGTTGTGAGAATGTTCGGTGAGTGGCTTTGAACGAATAGGGGCTTGCCAGGAACTCTGTCCAATAGCGTTTGACTCAGCTCCCGATTGACTCAGCCGGAGGTGTGGACTTAGCGGGAACTGTGGGCTCAGCAGGAGCTTCAAGCTCCACGGGCTCAGCGGGAGCTACGGGCTCCCGTTGGAACATTTCGCTTTCCACAACGGCGTGAATCATGGATCGCAAGCCTAAATCGTGTTTACTAGCGGAGTTCACTACGCTGTTAACTGAATGGCGGTCCGCCGGTGTAACCGGGCGACCGCATCCGTATATGAGCAGCTTTTCGGCAATCGCCCGAGTGACCGTGTCCGGTTCATCTAACAATCTTTGGCGAAACTGGACGAAGCCGTCGAACGCTCGGCCATCAATTAGCTTGGCCGCCGACTCGACTGGTAGACCGGCATAATAGTTTGTTTTTGCGATCCGCGAGCCTTTGCCTTCGAGCGAACGATACCAAGTGCGATGGCCGCCGATTACGTCGAACTCTTCCAATGCGAAGCCGGGTGGGTCGATCCGTGCGTGACAGCGATTGCAAGACTCGATCTCGCGATGTTTGGCCAGTTGGTCGCGAATGGTCGTCGCGCCGCGAATGTCTGGTTCAACGGCCGGCACGCCGGGCGGCGGTGGCGGCGCGGGTTGGCCGAGCAACTTGTCCAGAATCCACACACCGCGAAGGACAGGTGACGTACTGGTGCCGTTGGCCGTTACCTTTAACACACTGGCGTGGGTGAGTATGCCGCCTCGCACGCTCTCCTCGGGCAACGGTACAACCCGAAACTGCTCATGGCCGCGAACGCCGTCGATGCCGTAGTGCGACGCGAGACGTTGGTTCAAAATTGCGAAATCCGAGTCGACAAAGTTGAGGACACTTAGATTCTCGTGCAGCAAGTGTCGAAAGAACCCGCGAGTTTCGGCCAGCATCGACCGCAGCAATAGCTCGTCATATTCAGGATACAGCGTCTTGTCCGGCGTCGTGAATTCAATGTCGCGCAGGTCGAGCCACTGCCCGGTAAAGTTCTCGATAAACCGTTCGATCTTCGGATCGGCGATCATCCGCTCGACTTGGGCGTGGCGCACCGCGGGATCACTCAGTTTGCCGGCGGCAGCCAAACGAAGCAGCTCGTCGTCGGGCATCGACGACCACAGGAAATACGACATCCGCGAGGCCAGCGTGTAGTCGTCGACCTGCGTCGCCTGTGGATCGGGCGTTGCGTTGAGCAGTAAGAAATGCGGCGAGCATAGGACTGCGGTCACTCCGGCCCGCACGGCTTGCTCGAACGTGCTGCCTTGGTCGAAGCGAGCGAGCGCCAGATGCACGAACTGGTCGGTCAACGCCTCGTCGACAGGACGCCGAAATGCTCGTGGCGTCAAATCACGGATGATCCGTTCAATGTCGGCTCGCGGCTCTGATGACTCGACATAATGAGACTTCACGCCTCGACGATGCCGAATGTAGACCGAATCGCCTTCGACCATGCTCAGCGTTTTCGCGTCGCCGAACAAGCGAATTTGGGATTCGGCCGGAAACGCCTGGTCCAGCGGCCCGTAGGTTTCAGCCCACGCAATCGCAACGCCTGGGCGGCTTTCTTCCTTGTCGCGCCAAGTGACGTGCTCGGGATAAATCCAGGGGAGAATGTGTAGCGCGTGGAGTTCTTCCATCCGCGTCGTAAACTCGATGATCCGTGGTTTGTCCGCTGTTCCCGTGACGTCGAAGATGCCGTTCAGCTTGCGTTCGCCGGGCCCGAACAGCGGTCCCGTGAAGATCGCGACGCTTAACGTGCGGTGCGGTCCAGGATCATGCGGCCAAACGGCGACGCGACAGCGGTAGACACCGGATTCGATCGGATGAGCCGAGTCGACGCGGGCTGGCGGCCATCCGGGCGTGAAATCGACAAAGGCACCTTCCGACTCAATCACGCCCCCCTTCTGCCCTTTGACCGAATCAATGTTCTCCTTGGCTTCCATCAAGACGGCGCGACGAGTATCCGGCGGCAGCGGTTTGATTCGCCGAATCGTTGCTTCAAATGCCGTGTCGGCCGCTTCGAGATAGCGTTCCATCAAGATCGACGAAATGCCCAATCCGCCAGCCACGTTGTCGAAACCTTGAATTTCGCCGTCTTCTGGCAACAGCGAAGCCAGCGGCACGTCGATCCCCAGCAGATCGTGAACGGTGTTTTCGTACTCGACGCGATTCATGCGGCGCACCGTGGCCACGGGGCGAGTAACACGTTGTAACTCGCCGGCGAGCCAGTCCAGCATGCTTCGTGATTCGGACGCTGCGGGACGCGTCTCGGAATCGGGCGGCATATCACCCGTGTCGATCATCTCCGCCACGCGTTGCCAGGTCTCGGCGGAGTCGGCCGATGGCGCCGCAAGCCTGTCCAGTCGCAATTCGCTCTCTTGCCGATCCGGGCCGTGACATTTCAAACAATGACGCTGAAAGTACGCGTGATATTCGTAGGCGTCAGCGGTGGAAACCAACGTGCATGCCAGCGAGAACGCCAGCGAAAGCGGGACGATTTTCATGTCAAATCCGAGCAGAAGGCCATGTTTGTTGGCGCGCGAGCGACGTGGTTGGCGACTTGGGCCGCGATTGCCGACACTTCACCATCGGCGGCGCGACCGATAATAGCATCCCCAACGCGGACCGTTTCTTCAACGATGGAACGGCAGATTTTCGCAAAACGCACGTGGCTGTAAGCGAACTCGCCACCAAACACTGGGCATTCTCGGATCGCTAGGCAGAACGACGCAATGGTGCGGACGATTCGGTGGTCCGCATGCTCGACTTGCCTTTGTACCAAGCCACGCGGTTGCGATACCAACGTTCCGCGCCTTCGCCCGCATCGGACCAGCGATTTCGCCAAGCTCTGGCGACCACTTCGGTCGCCGCGAGCAGAAAGCCAGGGTAGACCGTGCGATGGTAACTTGAGTCGGCGGGCAATTGCTGGATAAGCCGCCGATGAGCTTGCCGAAGATTGTGATACGGCAGCGTCGGAAATAGATGATGCAAAGCGTGATAGCGCAGGTTCAGTGGAAAGAACAACTCGGTCACGATGGGCACGCCAGTAATGTTGACCGAATCTTCCAACTGGTCGACGTGCGACATCGGCTCGCCCGTGCTCTCATAGCGATGAGCCACCAGATTCCGAATGTAGTTCAGCCCGAGTGTCATCAGCGCCAAATTGTAGAGCAGCAAGACGCGAGTCCACGGCGCTCCGCCAGCCAGCGGCAAAACGATGATGCCCGCAGCTCGCAGAAAGCAAAAGAATTCGATGGTCGCCCACAACCGACGCGGTGCGTTGTTAGGCACGTCACGGCGGTATCGCAGGTTGATTACGAACGACGAACAACGCTGCAACGCCCACTCGCGCAGCCCGGCGTGAAAAAACGACAGCGGCGTGATGACCGCAAAACGAAGGAACACGGCAATCGGCAGAAACACGACTTGTAGGTAGAAGTGCCAGATTTCACGCAATGTGCCGCTGCCGAGCGGCAAGTATTCGCCATCCTGTCCGGTGCCGTAATAGTTCGACGAATGATGGTCGACGTGGTTGCCGTAGAAGAACGACGGCATCAGCATCGGTATGCCGGCCAAAATGTTCCAGCCAATCTTGAACGCCCGCATCTGCCGACCGGGCATATGCACGATCTCATGAATAAACGAACCGGCTCGGAACAATGCAAAACCGGCGACGAAATAGCAGACGATTTGCAGCGGCGAAAACAGCTCGGCTGTGAGATAGATCGCGGCCGCCGTGTAGCCAACTGCCAGGGTCACGACCATGTCGGTCCAGTAAATCCAGGCTCGGTGTTCAAAGAGGTCGCGAATGATGTCTCGAGCTTGCGACACGGAGAAACACGAGGCGGACTCGGACGACATGAGGGACTCTCCTGACGCGAGGCAAGCGGCATTATGAGACAATTGGCAACGGCGGCGCGGCGATCCGTGCCGAAGCATGCATCGGTCAAATTACATGCCAGACTTCGGCAGGTTGCGCCTAATCGTTGCAGTCAACCCATCTTCACTGCTTGTGCCGCTTTATCAACGAGACAAATCGTCGACTGTCGGAAAATGCCCAACACGTGATAACCAGCCTTCGGCGTACCTTCGTTGGAAGTGAACGGCCGAAACGCGACGGAGCTATACTCAAACGCGGAGAAAAGGAGAACGGGCTCTGGATTAAGACATCGTCCCACGAGCGGCAGATTTCTCCGAGCGTTGTAAACGCCTAGAAATAATGGTCACGCAGCATGGAACGACAAGAACTCACATCGGAAACGATCGACTGGCCGGCACTAATTCGGCATGTCGTACAGGACCAAGTAACTGTTGAACTCGCGGACGGCGAAGTTCCATTGGTTCGCCTAGTGCCAGTTCGCCGCCCGCGAACGCTGGCCGATTTGGAAAACGCGCTTCGTTCGATAGACCCCTTAGGCGATGACTCCGAATCTTTCGCAAATGATTCGGATGAACAGAGAAACGCTGCGCTCAGCTTGGACGACCCATGGGAATCCTGATCGATACCGAGGTGTTGATTTCCTGGGAGCGAGGTGGACGTTCCGTGAGCTTCTCCCAATGGGCGAAGTTTGGGGAGCCAGCGATCAGCGTCATTTCCGAATCGGAATTGCGGGTCGGCATCTATCGGGCGAATTCCACCGAGTGCCGTCATTGCAGGTGGTGGAATTTGTCGCAGCGAGTTGCAATCACGACTAAATTCAAAGCGGCATTTTCACACCGGACTCAGGACTCGTCTGCAACTCGACCATCCGGCGATAGCGACTGCTGACGGCCATCAGTTCGTCGTGCGTGCCGATTTCGACAAGCTGGCCGTCCTCCAACACGGCGATGCGGTTGGCCAGGGCGACGGTGCTCATGCGGTGCGCGATCACGAACGACGTGCGGCCGCGCATCAACATTTGCAAGCTCTGTTGAATCAGTTGCTCGCTCTCCGTGTCCAAGTTGCTGGTCGCTTCATCCAGTATCAAAATCTTCGGATCGGCCAACAACGCGCGGGCGATCGCCAACCGTTGGCGCTGCCCACCGCTCAGCTTGACGCCCCGTTCGCCGATCACCGATTCGTAGCCCAACTCAAGTCGCGCGATGAATTCGTGGGCATTTGCCGCTTCGGCCGCGTTTCGGATTTCGTCTTGCGTCGCTCCGCGCCGGGCATAGCGCAATATTCTCCGCGATCGTTCCATCGAACAGAAACACGTCTTGTTCGACGATGCCGAGCAGACGTCGGTAGCTCTCCACCGGGATGTCGCGCAGTCGCGGCCATCGAGCAGCACGCGGCCCTCGCTCGGGTCGTAGAACCTGGCGACGAGATTGCAAAGCGTCGTCTTGCCAGCCGCCACTACGTCCGACCAGGGCGATCGTCTCGCCCGCCCGAACCGCGAAGGAAACGTCGCTCAGTACCAGCTTGTCGGTTTCCGGATAGCGAAAAGAGACGTGCTCCAGCGTGAGTTGGCCAGTCACGTCGTTCGGTTCCAGCGGGCGGCATCTGGCCGAGCGGGCATTTCACGTGGCTCGGCCAGCAGGTCCAAAATCCGATCCAGTCCCGCGAGATTGTTCTGAAACGACGTCGCGCTCGTGGCCAAGGTAGCCAGTGGATCCAGCAACATCGCGAGATAGAACAGAAACATCATCAGATCGCCCAACGTCATCTGGCCCTGCAAAATCCGCCATCCGCCGTAGACCAGCAGGCCGGTCGACGCCAACGGCACCAACGTGTCCCACACGACGTCGATGATCCGCGCCCACCACCAAACGTGCAGTTGTTGCCGAATCAACAGATCGTTGCCTCGCACAAAACGATTCGCTTCGCTGCGCTGTCGCGCGAACGCCCGGACCACGCGAATCCCGCCGAAAGCCTCCGTGGTGAATCCATCGATGCCTTGTCGCTGAGTCCGAACGTCGCGATACAGCGGCCGGATTCGGTTGATCCACGTGCGATGTGTCAGATAAACGATCGGCACGAGGATCAACCCGCCCACCATCATTCGCCAATCGACCCACGTGAGCACCAACAAACTGCCGACCAACTGGACGATCGCCCGCCACGGGTTGTAGATCATGCTGAAGATCAATTCCGCGGCGCCGCCCGTGTCCTCGCGCAGCACGCTCGTCGCGCCGCCCGTCTTCAAGCGATATACCTTGTGCAGCGGTAACCGCACCGTGTGCTCGAAAACACGTTTTCGGAGTGACACTTGCACCCGATTCACGGCCCGCGTGGCATACCAGCGGCCGCATAAATGCATGGCCATTGAAGCAAACGAAACGCACAGAGCGACTCCGGCGATCCATAGCAGCAAAGCGAACTGGCTCGCCTCGGCTGGCAGCCATGCGGCGACACTCGCCGGCAGCGGCTTGTCCAATAACACGTAATCCACCGCCAGTTTGGTCGTCGCGGGCGGAATGAGCTTGAGCAGTGTGGCAATCGATAACGTCACCAATGCGATGGCTACCGACCCGCGATGGCCGCGCAGCAAACCGAGAAACTCAATGAACAATCGCCCGAACGATCGCGACGATGGTTTTTTCGACGATGCAGCGGAGGCGGACGACTCCGCACCGTGCCGAGCTTCGGGCGGATGCTTTTCACGACGTCGCTGTTCGACACGGCGAAGGTATTTGTCGAACTGTAGTCGACTGGGGGGCGATTGCATGCTGGGGCCTAGAGCGACGTTGTTGAGGTGGGGCAAACGATGCAACGAAACATACCGCATCGCATGAATATCGACAGTTTCTGCATTATGAGGTGTTCAGCAACCCCGGACTCGTGATCCGCCAACGAACACCTAGCAACAAGGTGGCGAATAGCGGCTGCGAAAAATTTCGCCGAGTTTTCGTATTGCCGAATCGATCACTCGCAAATAGGCTTAAATGAGAACAAGGTAGGAGTGATGGTCGGCACGGAGGGCCATTACCTCAACGCATGCGAATGATCGCAGTCCCTCCCACCTAGCCGCTCGTCACCTTCGACAAGCTCTTTCGCAAGTTTCTTCCGTTCAGTTGGCCGCGAACTGAACGCGTTGGGCTCGCCGCCTTAGGACGCTTTCTGGCGAACCCCGGTTGGTCGCCTTTCCTCTCTGGAAGGCAGCCCACTCCACACGCGATTCGTTTCCTGGCCGCTCCCATGTTGTCATACAACGTTCGGGCCTGCGCGGTTCGGAACGAAACTTGCCGAACCCAAAAAACAACTTATATCTCGTAACTCTCACAACAATCGTGTTTCAGTCGCAACAGGAATCGCCCCGCCCCCCGAACTAATCACGCACGCCCGCATACGCGTCGACAACGCGAGCCGAATCGCCCCCGCGATGCACCGGGCGTGATGGAGGAACGCCGATGAACGCCGGTAGCCAGATCTTATCCCTGATCGAGCAACAGCAGGATATTGACCAGTTTCGCAAGAAACATTGGGAGGGCTCCTTTCTCGAATACCTGGATTTGGTTCAGCAAAATCCACTGGTGACTCGCAATTCGTTTCAACGTGTGTATGACATGATTATGTCGCACGGATATGAGACGTATGAGTATGCTCGGGGCGAAAAACGCGTCCACTATCATTTCTTCGATGATCCGTTCGATGCGGGACGCGACGCCGTCTTTGGCTTGGACGAGACCCTTGAGCACTTGGTCAACGCTCTAAAAAGTGCCGCGAAGGGCTACGGCATCGAGCGCCGCGTCTTGTTATTGCACGGGCCCGTGGGCAGCAGCAAAAGCACGATCGCCCGGCTATTGAAAAAGGGCTTGGAAAAATATAGCGGCACGGATGACGGCGCACTTTATTCCCTCGGCTGGAGCGATCCAGATTCGGGTGAAGTCTTTTGGTGCCCGATGAACGAAGAACCGTTGCACTTGGTTCCGTTCCGTTTTCGACCCGAAGTCGAATCGCGATTGAACGGCGATCGCGGCGAAGATGATTTCCGAGTGAAGATCGAGGGCGACCTCGATCCTTACTGCCGGTTTATGTACAACCAACGGCTGAAGAAGTATGACGGCGATTGGACGAAGGTGATCCAAGAAGTTCGCGTGCGCCGCATTATTCTCAGCGAACAAGATCGCGTCGGAATTGGCACGTTCCAGCCCAAGGATGAGAAGAATCAAGACTCGACGGAATTGACGGGCGATATCAACTATCGCAAGATCGCCGAATATGGCAGCGATAGTGATCCGCGGGCGTTTAACTTTGACGGCGAATTCAATATCGCCAACCGAGGCATCATCGAGTTTATCGAAGTGCTCAAGCTCGATGTGGCGTTTCTCTACGATCTCTTGGGGGCCAGCCAAGAGCATAAGATTAAACCCAAAAAGTTCGCGCAGACCGATATCGACGAAGTGATCGTCGGGCATACGAATGAGCCCGAGTATCGACGGTTGCAGAATAACGAGTTCATGGAGGCGCTTCGCGACCGGACGGTCAAGATCGACGTCCCATATGTCACGCGATTGAGTGACGAAATCAAGATTTACGAAAAGGATTACAATCGACGCAAGGTGCGCGGCAAGCACATCGCGCCGCATACCATTGAAATGGCGGCCATGTGGGCCGTTCTTACGCGTTTGGAAGATCCCAAACACGCGGGACTGACGTTGCTCCAAAAGCTAAAACTCTACAACGGGCAAACGCTGCCGGGCTTCACGGAAGAGAACATCAAGGAACTTAAGGATGAGGCGACGAGCGAAGGCATGATGGGCATTTCGCCTCGCTATGTGCAAGACAAGCTGTCGAATGCCTTGGTGGCCCACCCCGAAGCCACATCGGTCAATCCGTTCATGGTATTGAACGAGCTAGAAGCCGGGCTGAAGCACCATTCCTTGATCTCCAGTGAAGACGTGCGCGAACGGTATCGAGAGATACTGAGTGTCGTGAAGGAAGAGTACGAGAATATCGTGAAGAACGAAGTTCAACGGGCGATTGCCGCTGACGAAGACGCCTTGAAGCGATTGTGTGGAAACTACATCGACAACATTAAGGCTTACACGCAGCGCGAGAAGGTGAAGAACAAGTTCACCGGTCAGTACGACGAACCGGACGAGAGGTTGATGCGGTCGATCGAAGAAAAGATTGATATCCCGGATAGCCGCAAGGATGATTTCCGCCGCGAGATCATGAATTACATCGGCGCTCTGTCGATCGACGGCAAGACGTTCGACTATCGGTCGAACGAACGGTTGCACAAGGCATTGCAATTGAAGTTGTTCGAGGACCAGAAGGATTCGATCAAACTCACGAGCTTGGTGTCCAACGTCGTGGATCAAGATACCCAACAAAAGATCGACGTGGTCAAGGGACGTTTGATTCGCGACTACGGTTACGACGACGAAAGTGCGACCGATGTTCTGAATTTCGTGGCCAGTATTTTTGCACGTGGCGACGCACACGATTAACGGAGGAGTGGGTGATGGCGATAAAAATCGACCGCGATCGCTCCCGCTTTCGCCAAATCGTGCGAGGCAAGATTCGCGAGAATCTGCGCAAGTATGTCACGCACGGCGAAATGATCGGGCGCAAGGGTCGCGATTTGGTCAGCATACCGGTATCGCAATTGGACGTGCCGCACTTCCGCTATGGCAAGAATGGCAGCGGTGGTGTCGGACAAGGCGATGGTCAAGAGGGACAGCCGGTTGCCCACGGCGACCAAGATGGGGATGGCACGGGCCAAGCCGGCAGCGATCCGGGCGGTCATATTCTCGAAGTCGATGTGACGCTCGAAGAATTGGCGGAAATGCTGGCCGATCAATTGGAGTTGCCTCGCATCGAACCGAAGGGCAAGGCCAACATCTCACAAGACAAGGCCAAGTACAACAGCATTCGCCGAGTTGGCCCCGAGTCGTTGCGTCATTTCAAACGCACGTATGTCCAAGCACTACGGCGACAGATCACCGATGGCAGCTACAACTCCGGAGATCCGCGCGTTGTACCGTACAAAGAGGATCGTCGGTATCGGTCGTGGCAAACGAATCCCCAGCCAGAAGCGAACGCGGCCATCATTTATATGATGGACGTTTCCGGCTCGATGACGGATGAGCAAAAGCAGATTGTGCGAACCGAGGCGTTTTGGATCGATACGTGGCTAAAGAGCCAGTATAAGGATGTCGAGCGTCGCTACATCATTCACGATGCGGCGGCGAAGTTGGTGGACGAGCACACATTTTATCACACGCGCGAAAGCGGCGGCACTCGAATCAGCACGGCCTACAAAGTCTGTGGCGAATTACTCGATCGCGAATTCCCGGTGGATGATTGGAACATCTACTGCTTTCAGTTTTCCGATGGTGATAACTGGGGCGAAGACAACCGAGCGGCGTTGGGCATGCTCGGCGAACGCTTGCTGCCGAAATGCAACCTGTTCTGTTATGGGCAAGTAGAAAGCCCGTATGGCAGCGGCGAGTACCTGCGTTCCTTGCAGGCCAAGTTCGGAGTGGCGCATGAAACGTTGATCCTTTCCGAAATTCCCGATCGCGAAGCGATCTACGATTCGATCAAAACGTTCCTTGGACGAGGTAAATAGCCGTGATTCGCAGACATCCAGATCATTCGCTCAAGACATATGAGGTTCGTGTCGGCCATCATTGTGTGGTGGTACAAGGATCAGGTCGGTCCGATGCATTGCAAGTCGCGCGTCAACGACTGGCGAACGAGCTTCCGCGACTGTGGGATGTGATTCACACGCTCGACGATGAACGCTTCGACGCTCGTGAGGTTTCCGAACAATGATTGTGGCGCCGCACTACCGACAGTTGCCGCCGGAACTGGTTGAAGTTCAGCAGCAGATGGAGTCGCACGCGCGGCGCTACGGGCTGGATTTCTTTCCGACGATTTTCGAGATGGTCGACGCCGAGCAACTGCACTCGATCGCCGCGTATGGCGGATTTCCCACACGGTATCCCCATTGGCGATTTGGGATGGAGTACGAGCAGCTTAGCAAGGGCTACTCGTATGGCCTGCAAAAGATTTACGAAATGGTCATCAACAATGATCCGTGTTACGCCTACCTGTTGGCGGCGAACGGCATGACGGATCACAAATTGGTGATGGCCCACGTCTACGGCCACTGCGACTTTTTCAAGAACAACGCTTGGTTCAGCCAGACGACCCGTAAAATGATCGACGAGGCGGCCAATCACGGCAATCGTATTCGTCGGTATATGGATCGGTTTGGGGTGGAAGAGGTCGAGAACTTCATCGATTGTTGTCTTAGTATCGAGGATTTGATCGACATCCATTCGCCGTTTGTGAAACGTCGCGAGGCTCGCGACAAGTACGAATTTCGTTCGAACACGGACGAAGCGGCGCCGCCGGCTCCGACTCGCTTTGCGGCCAAAGGGTACATGGATTCGTTCGTGAATCCGCGTGAGGCGATGGCGGATGAAGTGGCGAGGAAGCGTCAGAAGGTGACGGATGAGGTGTTCCCGGCCGAACCAATGCGGGATGTCATGCTGTTCCTGCTTGAGTACGCGCCGCTGAAGCCTTGGCAGCTTGATGTGCTGTCGATCATCCGAGACGAGGCTTACTATTTCGCGCCACAGGCTCAGACCAAGATCATGAACGAAGGGTGGGCCACGTATTGGCATTCCACGATCATGACACGGCACGGCATCGAGCCCGCGGACTTAATCTGTTACGCCGATCATTGCAGCGGCACGTTGGCCGGCTCGCAAACTCGGTTGAATCCGTACAAGTTGGGCGTCGAGCTGTTTCGCGACATCGAAGATCGCTGGAATCGCGGGTGCTTTGGCGAAGATTACGAGCAGTGTACCGACATGCGAGCCAAGCGGGAATGGAACACCCACGCCGGATTGGGGCGTGAGAAAATCTTCCAAGTACGTAGAATTCACAACGACCTGACGTTCATCGACGAATTCCTAACGCTCGACTTTTGCAAGCGACACAAGTTGTTCAGTTTCGGATACAACGAACTCAGTGGTTACTACGAAATCGAAAGCCGGCAGTTCGATGAGGTGAAGCAGCGGTTGTTGTTCAATCTCACAAACGTCGGGCGTCCGATGATTGTGCTGAAGGATGGCAACTACAAAAACCGGAACGAGCTGTACTTGAAGCACTCGTACGGAGGCGTCGAGTTGAAAACGAATTTCGCTCAGGACACGCTGACGAACTTGTATCAGTTGTGGAAGCGGCCTGTGCATATTGAGACAGTATTGAGCGACCACGTCACAATCTTGTCGTTCGACGGGCACGAGCATCGTGTCACTCAGACGGAAGAAGTGGTGGCCTAACGCGTGAGAAATCAGCCGACCCGAGCTTGTTTTGCTCGTGGATTTGATGGCTGGCGACGGCCAGACGATCGAGTCGGCACGCATGATGCATTCGCTTATTCATGCAATATGCGAATACGGCGGACTTCGCTTGTGCGAAAACGTCGCGAAAGACTTCGCGAAAGGAACAGAGGGTAATGGGCATTCAGCGCGAAATTAATGAACAACTTGATCGGATTTCTTCGGCGGGGGCCGGCTCCCATTCGTTTTCGATAGAGACAGCGGGCGGCAAGTTGGATTGCGACGTCAGCCAGGCGGACTCCATCGGCTGTGCGGTCGATCGGCTGCGTTGGCGAACGGACCAACTGAACAATGCAACCGCCGATCGGTTGCGGCAAACGGGCCAACGTTTTGCCGATCGCGCGCGGTATCTGTTAGAGCCCCTTGCTCCCGTGGAATGCGACGCCGAAGCGGGCGTGTTGCGAATGCGTTCCGCGCCGCCTTCGCGCGATGAATCGGGGTCGCGGTATTATGAGGTGGATGTGCAGCGAGACGAAGGCGTCATTTTCTCGCGCTACGCGGCTCGGCCAGGGCAGCCGCGCGAATCCGCGCCGGCCCACTTTACCCGCGAAACGCTGGGCAGGTTGGCTGACGATATCATCGAGAGCACGCGCGGCGATTAGTGCCCGTTACGCCAGCATGCGATTCTACGTGGGCAGGATCTTAGGGCGCGTGCATGTGATTGGTTTGCTGGATTCGCGTTAGGGAGCGTCCACGGTGGCCTCGTCCAACGAGCGCGCGGGGCGTTGCCCACGCGGTTAAACGAACAAAAGCGAGGGCGTTGTCCACGCGGTTAAACGACGGATGTGAAGCGGGCGAACCGTGCTCGCGTTAGGTCTTGATCTTCACCGGCTTGCAGAGCAGCTTCTTGCGGTTTGCGGCGCGGCCGCAACGCGTGCATAGATGCGTGGCATTGGTCACTCGTTTCATGAACCACCGAGGATCCTCGGCCAGTGCCTTCTTCAGTTCGCAAAGAGTCTTTGACATGGGCGAATTCACGGCGTGTTGAGTTTGTCGACTAGGCTCTATTGTAATTGCCGATCGGGCGGAGTCTCGTCGGCGGCTAATCGCTGGCGTCCAAAGCTGGGCCGCCTGGCTTCCACGCCAGTCCCAGTGCCACGTGAGTCCCAGTGCTACGTGCTAAACTCTACCTTCGCGAGTTCGTGCGAAAAGTCCTGAAACATCGGAGCCACGCGCGGGCTGTTTCGCTCGACAAAGATTCTTGAAAGGGCAAACCATGGCGACCCGGATCGATCCAGAGAAATTGGAACCAGCTTGGCAAGTTCTGCGGCGTTGGATCGAGCGGCGGACGGTGCCGGCTGTTTCCGCGGTCGTTGGCAACTCCGAACAGCGGCTGGCCTTTCACGGCGGTTGGCAACGCGTCGATGAATCCAAACCGCTGGTGCAAGACGCGATCTTTCTGATCGCTTCACCGACCAAGCCGCTCACGGCGTTGGCCATCATGATGTTGGTCGAGACCGGCGAGGTATTGCCAAGCGATCCGGTCAGCCGCTACTTGCCAGATTTCGCAGCCAACGGCAAATCGGACGTCACGATCGCTCACTGTCTGACGCACACATCCGGTCTGCCGGACATGGTGCCGGAAAACCAGGAATTGCGGCGTCGACAGGCTCCGCTGACGGAATTTCTGGAAGCCGTGTATCGGCTGGAGTTGGACTTCGCGCCCGGCACGCGCGTGCAATATCAGAGCATGGGGTCGCTCGTGTTGGCGGAGATCATTCATCAAGTGTTCGGGATGCAGTTGCGTGATTTTCTTCGGGTGCAGATTTTTCAGCCGCTCAAGATGCACGACACGTCGCTCGGCATGTCGCCCTTTTGGGAATCGACGTTTCGCGGCGAGCTACACACCCGGCGATCCCGCATTGCCGAAGTGAACACGACCGGCTTGGACCAGGGCGACGATTGGGGATGGAACAGCGACTACTGGTTGAAGCTCGGCGTCCCCTGGGGCGGATTGTTGGCCAGCGCCGACGACTGGGGCAAGCTGTGTCAGCATCTGTTGCGGGTCCACGTCGGCGAGCATGGCGTCGTCAACCCGGCGACTTTAGCCGCCATGACGACGAACCAACTCGAGACGATGCCCGAGGTTCCCGAAGCCGACCGGCGGTGCCAGCCATGGGGATACGGCTGGCGGTTGAACAGCCGGAACCAAGCGGACAGCTTCGGCGATCTGTTGTCGCCGCGAGCCTATGGGCATTGGGGAGCGACCGGCACGATGGTTTGGATCGACCCGGCTCGCGACCTATTCTGCGTGGCACTCACCACTCAACCCTATTCCGGGCGGCGGCGTCCCCACGCCGAGCTGTCCAACATCATCTGTTCGGAGATCGTTTGAGCGATTCCAGCGAGCCCAAATTCGGCCGCCGTACTGGCGCAGCGCGATCGGCAGAACGCTCAACAAGACCAACGCCACGATCAAATCGGTCGAGATCAGCGACGCTGGCCCGCGGTCCATGATCTCCTGCAATCCGGGCAGCCGCGATGCCGCGTAGACGAAAACCAGATTGCCGGGCAGCATCCCCAACTGAGTCGTCCAGCAAAACGTGCGAGTGCGAACGTTCGTGGCGCCGAGCGTATAGTTCATCAGCGTATACGGAGCGAACATCAATCGCATCGTCAGCAGATACTGCGACCCGTGCCGCTCGAGCGCTCGGTTGACTCGGTCGAGAAAGAACCCCATGCGCGACTGCACCGCGTCGCGAAACAGGCACCGCGAAGCCCCGAAGGAAATCATGGCCGCGATCGTCGAGGCGGCGTTCACCAACACCACGCCTTGCCAAAAGCCGAACAGCCAACCGTATACAAAGGTCTTGCCGGGCGTTCCGGGCGCGAGCGACGCCACGGTGAAAATCGCCAGCCCGATCAGAAAGGCCAGATATCCGTGGTCCGTCACCCAGGCTCGCACATCCTGCTCGTGGTCGGCCAGTTGTTGAACGGACACTTGCGAGCCGTACTGCCACCAAGCGCCGACTGCGAATAAGGCAATCGCCGCTCCGAGAATCAGTCTTCGCCAGCGCCAGAATCTGTTCATCGCACTTACGATTAAATCGCGCCGCCACGGTTCAAGGCAACCGTTTTCCGTGAAATTGGTCCGCTTTGGCTATCGATTTGCGAATGTCGCAAAGGCCATTCCGCTACATCGTTATCCGATCGGGGCCTTCGGACAACAGCACGGCGGTTCCGATGCACGGTTGTCGTAGGTCGTTCCGTGGCGAGCGGCGGGCGGCTTCGATGTCGAAACGCGGTGGTTTGCGGCACTTTCCGTTGGCCAGTAGAATCGGCCGTCTTGCGGCGAACCTGCCTGCGATCGCGGGTTCTTAAGCTGAACCACGACCACGATTCAACTCGCCTTTCCGCGGAATTCCGAACACCATGCCTCGCTACAACCCGGCCGACATCGAACCCAAATGGCAACGCTACTGGGACGAGAACAAGACGTTCCGCACTCCCGAATTGCCGCGGGGCGAGAAGCTCTACGTGCTGGACATGTTCCCGTATCCCAGCGGCGACGGGCTGCACGTCGGTCATCCCGAAGGCTACACCGCGACCGACATCGTGTGCCGATACGCTCGGATGCAAGGCAAATCGGTGCTGCATCCGATGGGCTTCGATGCCTTTGGTCTGCCGGCCGAAGAGCATGCCATCCGCACGAACACGCCGCCGCGCGAATCGACCGAACGGAACATCGGCACGTTTCGTCGCCAATTGAAGATGCTGGGGTTCAGCTACGATTGGGACCGCGAGCTGGCGACGACCGACGTCGAATATTTCCGCTGGACGCAGTGGATCTTTCTCACGCTGTTTGACACTTGGTTCGATCACGAACAGCAACGCGGCCGGCCGATCGCCGAGCTGCCGATCCCGCACGAAGTGGCCATGCAAGGCAACTCGGCCGTGCGTCAGTATCAGGACGAACATCGGCTGGCCTATCAATCCGACGCCTTGGTAAATTGGTGCCCGGCGCTCGGCACGGTGTTGGCCAACGAAGAGGTGATCGACGGCAAGAGCGAACGCGGCAGCCATCCGGTCGTGCGAATGCCGCTGCGTCAGTGGATGCTGCGGATCACGGCCTATGCCGATCGCCTAGAACGCGATTTGGAAGGGCTGACTTGGTCGGAAAGCATCAAGACGATGCAGCGCGAATGGATCGGACGCAGCACGGGAGCTGAAGTCGACTTCTTCATCGGCTCGGGCGACAACGGCGGGTCCGCGCCGACGGCCGAAGCCTTTGTCGCTTGGCAACAACAGCGCTCGGCTTCGGGCTTTCCGCGCAAGCCCGACAGCGATGTGCTGCGAATCTACACGACGCGGCCCGACACGCTGTTCGGGGCGACTTATATGGTGATCGCGCCCGAGCATCCGGCCGTTTCGCGGCTGACGACGCCCGAGCAGCAAGCCGCCGTGCAGGCTTATTGCGAGCAGGCGGCTTCTAAAAGCGACCGCGATCGCATGGAGGAAAAGAAGGACAAGACCGGCGTCTTCACCGGGTCGTATGCCATCAATCCGATCAACGGCGAGCAGGTGCCGGTGTGGATCGCCGACTATGTGCTGATTAGCTACGGCACCGGCGCGATCATGGCCGTGCCGGCTCACGACACGCGCGACTGGGAGTTCGCCAAACAGTTCGACATTCCCGTCATCGAGGTCGTCGCCCGACCGGACAGCGAGGCGGCGGACGACGAACCGTGCTTCACCGGCAACGGGACGGCGATCAATTCAGCCTCTTACAACGGTCTGTCGACGCCCGAGTTCAAGCAGCGCATTGCCGCCGATCTGGCAACGGCCGGCACGGGGCGGCAAGCGGTGAATTACAAGCTGCGGGATTGGCTGTTCAGCCGCCAGCGGTTCTGGGGCGAGCCGTTTCCGATCTTGCATGAAGTGGACGCCGACGGCCAACCGACCGGGGCGATTCGCGGCGTGCCAGAAAGCCAGTTGCCCGTGGACTTGCCGCATCTGGACGATTACAAGCCGCACGGCCGCCCAGAACCGCCGTTGGCGAAGGCGCCGGACGAGTGGCTGTATCCGGTGATCGACGGCATTCGCTATCGCCGCGAGACGAACACGATGCCGCAATGGGCCGGCTCGTGCTGGTATTACTTGCGGTTCATCGATCCGCGAAACGACCAAGCGTTCGTTGATCCGGAGAAAGAGCGAGCCTGGATGCCGGTCGATCTGTACATTGGCGGAGCCGAGCACGCGGTGCTGCACCTGTTGTATTCGCGGTTCTGGCACAAGGTGCTGTACGACCGCGGTTACGTCAGCACCAAGGAACCGTTCCAGCGGTTGGTGAACCAGGGAATGATCCTGGGCGAGAACAACGAGAAGATGTCGAAGAGCCGCGGCAACGTGGTGAATCCCGACGAGATCGTGCGCGATTTCGGTGCGGACTCGCTGCGGTTGTACGAGATGTTTATGGGGCCGCTCGAAGCGACCAAGCCGTGGAGCATGTCGGGCGTCAGCGGCGTGCGCGGGTTTCTCGACCGGGCTTGGCGAATGATCGTCGACGACCGGGCCGAGACGCTAGCGCCGAATGCGGCGGTGCAAGACGTGACGCCCACTGACGAGCAAAGCCGGGTGCTTCACAAAACGATTCAGCAAGTGACCCGCAGCCTGGACTCGATGAGCTTCAACACGGCGATCGCGCGGCTGATGGAGTTCGTCAACTTTTTCACGAAGGAGACCGTCCGGCCAAAGTCCATGCTGGAGCCGTTCGTGCTCATGCTGGCTCCGATGGCCCCGCACATCGCCGAGGAACTGTGGAGCCAGCTCGGACACGGTGAAACTTTGACCTACGAACCCTGGCCGCAATTCGACGAGTCGCTGGCCCGTGATGAAACGGTGGAAATCCCAGTACAAATCAAAGGGAAAGTCCGCGGCAAAGTGCTCGTCCCCGCCGACGCTTCGCAAGCCGATATCCTATCCGCCGCCAAGTCCGACGACCGCATCGCCGAACTACTCGCCGACCAACAAATCGTCAAAGAGATCGTGGTTCCGGGTCGGCTGGTGAACTTTGTGACGAAGTAGATTGGCAAATTCGGTGAAGCAATTCGGCAAAGGCTTGATAAGTTGAATCGCGGCGGTGATGTTGCTCAACATACCGCCGCCCCGCGGCTGAGCATTCGTTCCAACGATGTGGGTTTGTCCACAGCGATTGCAGTTCGCTCGCGAGAGCCGGCGGATCATCGTTGACCCATGTCCCCGCGCCGGATTGAGCCAGGAAATCGTCAAAATCCTGCATCGACACGATTGGTGTACTCGACGCCGCGGCTTCCAGCAGCACGTTCGGAAAACCTTCGTGCTCCGCCGTTCCCGTGCTGAGGAACAGGCGTGCCTTACTGAACCAGGTTACCAGCTGATCGTGCGGCACGTAGTTGATTAGTTTTACATTGGGCGGAACTTGCCGACGCACCTCTTGCTCTACGGTGTCATCGCCACGATTCACGATCATCACAAAGGGAATGTGGGGCAGTTGCCGCGCAGCGTCCAGGCATGCAAGCGGCCGCTTGTGATGCCGATCGTAGCGTCCAATCCAAAGCACGTGCTCGCGCTGTTCCCAACTCGACTGTGAACGCCACTTTTCCAAGTCGACGGGATTTCGAATCACCGTGGACTCGATGTGGGCCAACTCTTTCAATCGACGTTGCTGCCACTTGGTTTGGCAAATGACTTGATCCGCCAATTCCAGGCAGGTGCGGCAGTGATCGGAAGTGACTCCATAGATATTGCGATACTCCGATTGCTCGAAGAAACGGGGCTCGATATCCGCATTCGATCGCAACCATAGTAACCCTTTGCTCCCACGGCGCCGCGCGACCTGTAATGCCGCCGCCGACTCTGCCCCAACTCCCAAAGCCAAGATCGCGTCGGCTTCGAGTTGCTCGACGGCGAGAGCGAACTGCTGTGCCGGAGTCCGCCGTCGCACGCATCGCGCAATGGCCAAAGCGGGAATCTGCCATGCCAGCGACGCGTCCCAACGATGCACTCGCACCCAGGGAAATCCGTCCACACGCGAAACTCGCTCGGCCACCTCGTATCGCCACTGACGAAGCGGTTCGCGAACAGCCGCGATCGTGACCCCGTCGATCTTCCTGGCGTCGATCCGACGAGTCGTGCGCACCAGCAGCGAAACGTCCAGCGACTCGATGCACGCCAGTCCCCGCGCGAGACCCCAAGCAAACGTTTCCATGCCTCCCACACGTCGACCGCCTCGCGGATCGATGGCTGGCCAAGCATTCGGAGCGATAATGGCCAACCGGGATAACATGCGAGACTCACAACGAACAGCGTTGTCAACATTCCGTGGGCAACAATCGTGACGAAGGCAACTTCGATCACCACCAACCACTACGCAACCGAATCGGATCGTCGATTGTAGTCGGCACAATGGAACGCGTCAGCGCTCGATTGACCTGTTGCGGCGCATCGAATGTTGTATGCTACTCGCCGCCATCGCGAGAATTTCGCAGCCCCTCTAACGATTTCTTTCCTCTCGTTCCATGTCGCTACCATGTCAGATACGCCTCCCAGCGCGCCCCGCCGTTCTTGGCCGCGGCGCATGCTGAATCGGTTGGAGGTCGACCAAGCGGTCTTCTTTGCGATATTGGCACGCGCGTGGCAATTTCTCGCGGGCCCGGTCACTCTGCTGTTGATTGCCACCCACTTCACGGGTGTCGAGCAAGGTTACTATTACACGTTTTGGAGCATGATCGGACTGCAGACGTTTTTCGAATTGTCCTTTCACAACGTGGTTCTCAACGTCGCGAGCCACGAATGGGAAAAGCTGGCTCTCACGACGGATCGCACAATCACCGGTGATGCTTCGGCTCTATCTCGATTGGCCAGTTTGCTGCGCGTGACCGTGGTTATCTATGGTGTGGGAGCAATACTCTTCTTAGCGGTCGTGAGCTTTGCTGGATGGGTATTCTTTGGTTGGGAAGAAGGATCCCATCTAATCCACTGGCAAGCTCCGTGGGTTGTGCTAGTAGCGCTAACCGCACTGGCGTTTTGGATGACTCCTTTCTTGACGGTGCTGGAAGGTTGCAACCAAGTCAAGCCGGTTTACCAACTGCATTTCGCCCGAGCGGTAGCAGGTAATCTGATTGTATGGGTTTGCATTCCTTTGGGCGCATCGCTTTGGACGCCCGTGATCGCCACCATCATACGGTTGGCATGCGAAGGCTACTTTATCGCATTCCGGTATCGACGCTTTTACAGTGCATTGCTGCGGAAACCAACGGGCCCCGTGTTGGATTGGCGTGTGGAAGTGTGGCCTTTTCAGTGGCGCATGGGACTGCGTGGACTCTTGGGCTATTTCAACGCTTATCTAATCAATCCCATAGTGTTTCACTATGCCGGCCCAGTGGCCGCTGGTCAAATGGGTATGACGTGGCAAGTGCTCACGTCTCTGCAAGCGGCAGCGCTCTCGTGGGTAACGACACGCACGGCAAGATTTGGAATGTTGGTGGCCAAGCGTGACTTCGTGGAATTGGATCGGATCTTCTTTCGCCTCACTGCCATCGCATTTGGAATGCTCAGCGTCGGGAGTATCGTGTTTTGTATCTTTGTAACCGTGCTCTATTGGAGTGGCACGGTACACGCCAACCGACTGTTGCCTCCCCTGCCAACCGCGATCTTCGCTTTGGCACTGTCCATCGCCGTGATTTCAAACTGCCAGTGGACTTACATGCACGCGCACAAGCGATCTCCTTATCTTTTACTGACACTTGTGGGATCGCTGTTAAACGGCGGACTGATTTGGTGGTGGGGAAGTCGTTATGGGGCCACGGGCGCGGCTGTCGCGTTACTTGCGATGAACGGGATGTTTCACCTGCCCATTTGGAGTTGGGTTTGGTTTCGGGAGAGGTTGGAATGGCACGAGAATCCCGAAAGCCGTGACAATGGTGTTAGTATCTCGTAGCACTTTCCGTTTGCTTCAAACGGCCGACGACCGCTCAAAACTTTCCCACGAACGGATAGGGCAAAGTTCCTCGTCGGTGACGTAGACCATTCACAATCCCGCGCCATGCCCGAATCGTGGCGTTTGCTGCCGACGTGAGACGTGGACGGCCTTCGACCAGTTTCAATAAACGGGCGGCTCGGCTATCCGCGGGTTCGACTGACGCCTCACTTCCCGATTCCTCCGCCGCTCGCCAAGTGCTGGTATAGAACGACTGTTGCGGAATTCCCGGCGCGACGCCGTCCAGAATCGTGACGGCGGCATACGTAAACCAAACGGATCGCCCGAGGCGTCCCAAGGGAATAAATCGGTTGGGTGCGTTCAGATAATCGTATACCAGCCACATTCCCCGCTCGGGGCGCTCTGGCCACCGACACAAAAAGATGTCCTCCAAATGACAACCGGCGGCCGAGTAATAGTCCGCGAATAGCGTGGGAGACACGCTGTAAAAACCGTGCTCCACACAATTTGAAGACGGCGTTAGATGGATAATCCGCCCACCTGGCTTGACCATATTGCAGAGGTGCCGAAAAACGGCCGGGACGTCGAAAATGTGTTCCAAAGTCCCACTGTCGATTATTAGATCAAAACGCTGCCGAAGGTGATGCGGGGTATGTTCCGCATTCAAATCGAGCAGCTCCTCGGCGTCTTCGTAGTCCGAACGATCTATGCGAACCGACTCGGAGAATCCCAAGAGTTGAAACAGACAATCGTCCGACACAAAGTTTTGCTGTGCCAGCTTTGGCTCGCGATGCAACTCAATCGAAGCGGCAGCCAAGCTAACTTGATGACGAGCCGCCTCGCGGTGAATATCGTCCGCGGTTGCATATACATGCTGTCGTCCTAGCGTGGCGACAGTTCCCGAGAATGGTCGCCGGGCCGATTCTCGCAACAACAACGAGATCGCAGCGCGTGGCAAACCCATTCATTCAACTCCACGACGACATTCAGCAAATGCGAACTCACTGTCCGGCAATGGGAAACTACTTGGCCAACGACACACACACCAGCTCTTTGTCATTACGCACAAAGACACATTGATTGGCAAAAGCCGGATGAGTCCACACAACCGGGCGATTAAAGGCTTCACCGGTGGGTTCGATGATGTGAGATCGGCTAATTTCTTCATAGCCTTCGGGCGTTAGCTTCGCGAGGATCAGGTCGCCAGTTTCGCTGAACAGAAAATAGCGATCCTCGTGCTGAACCAGAAATGCCGTGCCGTGTCCGGCTCGTCGCTGGCCGGTTGTGGGAGCGAATGTGTCCCATAAGCGTTCGCCTGTCTCCAGCTTGACGGCCCGCAACGATCCCGAGCGACAATCGCATCCATAGATAATGCCGTTGTCAATGATCGGCGTGCTGTTGGCACAGTAAACCGCCGTTTGGTTATCACCACGCCAAATCAATTCCGCACCAGGCTGATCGCTGGCCAACTTGAACGTCGCGCCCACGTCGCCGATGCCGCTGGCAAATAGCACATCGCCCTCTTTGCGCGGCGCCATAATCGACATGCCATAATCCGGCTTCAGCGGCTGGCTCCATAAGACCTTACCCGTTGCGGGCTCCAATGCATTAATCGCGTCCGCGTGCCAAATCAACAACTGGCGTTGCCCGGCCGCTTCGATCATCGTGGGCGGAGCATACCCCGGTTCGGAAGCCGATAAAGCTCGCCACTTTTCATTCCCCGTGTATTTGTCGAAGGCCACGGCCACCGATCCTTCGCCACCGACCAAACAGACCAAACGATCGCCGTCCACCAACGGATGGCCGGAGAAGCCCCAAATTGGCGACTCGGTTTGATATTCCTTCTTCAAATCCTTAGCCCACAAAATCTCACCATTCTTAACCGTGAGACATAGCAAATGACCTTCAGCGCCCAGCGTGTAGACGCGATCGCCGTCCACGGTGGGAGTGGCTCGCGGTCCGCAGGCGTAGGAAATTTGATAGGGGCAATTGTATTCTCGCTTCCAAAGTTCCTGGCCCGTCTTGGCATCGAAGCACAGGACGCGCTCCTTGCCCTGCAACTCGGATCGCTGTCCCGGATTGTTCTTCAACTCGCCCGATTCGCGAACGAAATCCGTCACGAACACTCGGCCATCGGCGACGGCCGGTCCCGAATAACCGCCGGCCACGGGCGCCCGCCACAGCGTCTTTAGGCCCGATTCGGGAAACGCGTCAACGATTCCCGTCTCGCGCCAGCGTCCGTCGCGATTCGGACCCAGCCATTGCGGCCAGTCGTCCGCATGCGCCTGAAGAGCGGGCAGAGTCAGCACTGCGACGATCAGCAGCCAACGGCAGAACGCAGCTTGGACTTGCCGCGCGAACTCAGTTCCGGTAAGACCTCGGGCGGCAACAATGCGTAAACGCGACATGGGATGAGTCCTCGCGGTGGAATATCGAATGCTTGGCGGAAACGCCGCGGCACGGAAACAGCGGTCGTTCGTCTCCAGATGATAGCCGCCCGATCGCATGGCCGCGAAGCCCCTCGCGGCGCGTTGCCTCCGACCTTCGGCAACACGGAACCCCGCGCCATGATTGGTCCCGAGCAAACTGCCGCCTATCGCCGCGATGGATTTCTCCATCTGCCGGGCTTTTTCGCCGCCGACGAAGTTCATGCGATTCGCTTACAGGCGGCCGAAGTGTTTCGCACTCAGCTTCGGCATTTTGGGATTCCGGCCCCGGAAGCGACCGACGAACCGGCCTTCACCGATTCGATGCAGCGTTTGTTTCAAAGCCAATTGCCGGTGTTCGTGAACTGTGGAAAGCAGGCGCAGCATCTCATCGCGCTGCATCGCCTATCGTTGGAGCCGCGCATTCTGGAGACGCTCGGACAACTCGGGCTCGGCCGTCCGGTGATTTCGACGCGTCCCGTGTTGTTCTTCAACAGCCGACGGCTGGCGACGAAGGACGTATACTGGCGCGTGTTTCCGCACCAAGATTGGCGCAGCATGCAGGGCTCGCTGGATTCGGTGGTCGTCTGGTTGCCGCTGATGGACATCACCCCGGAAATTGGGCCGCTGGAAATTGTCCCCGGCAGCCATCGGGACGGCTTGGTAACGGATTCGGTTGTGGAAGGATTCGGCCAAGTGCCCGCGAGCTACTTGGCAAACAAGACGTTTCAATCCGTGCCTTGCCGAATCGGCGACGCGCTGTTCTTTTCGTCATTCTTGGTCCACCAGTCGGGTACGAACGTAACCGACGGAATCCGATGGTCGTGCCACTTCCGCTACAACAACCTGGACGACCCGAGCTTCATCGAACGCGGCTACGTTCATCCTTACTTGTACAAACCCAGCGACGAGTTGCTGACGCCGGACTATCCTGTCAACTTGAAGCTGACGGACATCTTTCCTGCTTCCACGACCAACGCTTCGTGACCACTCAGAACCAAGCTGGGTGCGTTTGGACTTCGCTTCTTTAGGGCACCGGCAGATGAGACTATACCGAAATACGAGCGCGACGCTCGAGCGAGTGTGTCGGCGAATTCACTTGCTTGCGCCGCGCGCTGGTATTTTTCGTCTGCCGGTCGCCTAAAGTGCCACCCGGCGCCGGCCGCAACACACGCATGCAACCTCCGCTCATGAGCCACACGAACGAGACGCCGCGAGCGACGCTGTCGAGTCGCTGGCGGACGGGCGTGGCGTGTTCATGTGCATTGCACGGAGGCGTGTTGGTTCTCGCATTCGCCGTTGGCACTTGGATTTGGCTGGATGCTTTCAACCGGCCGAGGCGTGAGTATCTGACGGCGGTGTATGTGGACGCCGAATCCGTCGAGGCAATCGTCGAACGATCGGAGCCGGAAATGCGGCCGGTCGAACGCGTCGAAGATGTGACGGGCGACATGGTCGACTCGCGGTTGCGCGAGGTGATCGACGAAGCGGGTCGCCGCGATACGCGCGAGAATCTCGACGAGCTGGATCGGTTGGCCGGGCGGCTGGATTCGATGTCCAACGCCGAATCGGTCAGCGACACCACGGCTGCCCTTCGCCAGATGACCGGCTTGTCCGAACGAGCGACCGAGCCGTCGGCGGAACCAGTCGCCGGAGAATTCGACCTCGACACGGCCCAGCTATACGACGTGCGTCGCGCCGATCCGCCCGACGAACGATTCCCGTATCGAGCCGTGTTGTTGGACTCGGCTGGCCGCACCCAAGAAATTCCCATGACGCAGTCCGAGGGCGCTCCGGCGTTTCAAACATTCGAGCGGCTCAAGCGATTCCCGCTGGCCCGGCAAATCTACCAGCAATTCACGATGTCTCTGCTGGATTCGCTGCTCAAGTCGGCTCGCGACACGAAATCCGCGGCGAAAGCCGACGACTTCGAGACGCCCCCGAGCGACTCGCCGACTCCGTAACACGAGCTTCAATCCCGGCCGCCACACGACAAACCGAGCCGCCAAACCGAGCCCACGAACCGAGCCCACAAACCTCTTCGCGCTGATCGCCTATAACCGCTGACCGATCAACCGATCGTTCGCTTGATGCGAAACCCGAACGTCGATCAACTGGCTCTCGCTGTCCGGCGACGCATCGAATTCGACCGGAGCGTAGCGGCACGAAGTACCGACCCATCGCCGGACATTGCCATCCACATGGGACTCGGCCATCACGCGTAATCGCCGTCCGACGAGTCGTTGAAAGTAGGCGTCGCGAAGCTCCGTTTCCAACGCCGCCAGCCGCTCGCCGCGCTCGGCTTTCACCGCATCGGGCACCGGATCTTCCATCGTGGCGGCCGGCGTTCCGCGACGCGGGCTGAACGGAAAGATGTGAATCTTCGAGAAGCCCACGTCGCGCGAGGTCCGCAACGTCTGCTCGAAATCCTCGTCCGTCTCGCCGGGAAAGCCGACGATGATGTCCGTCGTAAAAGCCGGCTCGTCCAGCCGCTCGCGAACCAGCCGGCAGCGATCGATAAACATGCGAGTTCCCCAGCGTCGCCGCATCCGTCGCAGCACGCGGTCCGATCCGCTTTGCAGGCAAACGTGCAGATGCGGAGCCACCTTGTCGCCAGCGTCGGCCAGCGTCTCGATCAACTCGCGCGTCACCTCGGTGGCCTCGATGCTGGACAACCGCACGCGAAAATCGCCGGGAATCGCCGCCACCGCTCGCACCAAATGAGCCAGCCGCGTCCACTGTTCGCGCGGCAAGTGGCGATTGCCATCCACGCCGTAGTGCCCCAAGTGAACGCCGGTCAACACGATCTCGCGATAGCCGTTGTCGATCAGCCGGCGAATTTCGTCCAGCACATGCTCCATCGGACGGCTGGTCAACTCGGGACGCACCTTGGGGATGATGCAGTAGCTGCACCGCAGCAGGCAGCCGTCGTTCACCTTCACATAAGCTCGGTGGCGTTGGCCGAACCGCGAAATCCCGGTCGGAATATCCGCCACGCCGAACCGCCCCAACAAGTCCGGCAGCTCGCGTTTGTCGGTCACCACCTCGACGACGTTGGGCAACTGGGCGACTTCCTCCGGCGCTCGCGTCGCGTAGCAACCCATCACCACGATTCGGGCGTGTGGATTCTCGCGAGCCAACCGCCGAATCGCCTTGCGACTTTTGGCGTCTCCCTCGTGAGTCACCGTACACGTGTTGACGATGCACAGATCGGCCGACTCATTCTCCACTGCGTCGCGATATCCGATCCGCTGCAAACCTTCGGCGATGTACTGCGTCTCGTATTGGTTGACTTTGCAACCGAGCGTGACGGTCTTCAACGTAGCGGACATGGCACGGCGTCGCGAAAACGGCGGAGAACGGAACAAAAATCGGAAGGGCCAGCGGCCGAAACGGACTAGCCAGCTTGAAGTCTCCGCTCCAATTCCACAAGGGCTAACCGGCAATCGGCCAGCCACGGTCCACTCGAAAGGCAAGCACGTGGGCGCTCGCCGTTCTCCAACCAAGCGGTTGGAGCATGCGTTGCCAAGCGGCTTCACACGCTGAACAGGGGCGGCGCGGGGGTGCCACAATGCCGCTGTTGGGCGGAGGTGCTGGCAGACCGTTGCCTGCGGGGGTTCGCTGGCAGCCGGCGGACTTCCGGTTCCTGAGATAGTGCCTCAACCCCACCCCGAAGCTCTTAGCGCTGCACGTGCCCACCTAGCCATCCAGCGGTAATCGCCGTGAGAATTATTCGAGCGCATGATGGCGATTCGAAACGGGCTATGAGTGTTCGTCTTCGGACTACGCAGTCGATGTGTCGCTTGCCTGCCGTTCAATTTGGACGTCTTCATGGTGCAAATAATGTGCGAACAAGCGCTGCCTCATTGGTCAGTGCCGCCTTCGTCCATGAACATATCCCCTCGCTGCCTGTCGATTAGCCAGCGCCCAGACAAACTACCAAAAGAAGCGCACCGTAATCTTCGCATGGCAACTGAAGCGACAAAGGCACGTCCGTTTTTTAACCCCTTTTCTTTGATGCTTTAGTGTAGCTTGCTGTCGCTTTCTAAAGCTAGCATCGGAATCCAGCGGCATAGGTAGACCCGTACAGCAAACGATTGAAAAGCGTAAAATCGTCAAAGACGCTCTTGTTTGGAGAGCATCAAGTCGATGCCACAAAGCTCGAAACTCAGGTTTGCATGCGGGGTTGAAAAAATACCTTACTAAGTGCATCCGAAGATCGCTGAGTGGCGAGTCTCTTCTCGGAACAATGATTCCGATAAAATGGCAAATTTTCAGTGCTCCTCTTCGAGCGTACCCTTGAACTGCTGGCCAAGAAAGTACCGTTTTTCATCCGTCCACGACTTGATCACGTCGCGTTCTTTTGTAGCAGACTCGTCAGATCGGAAGAATAACATGCCGCCTCCGTTAGCATACAACGTCAGATGTCGGAAAAGAGCTCTAAGGGTCAAAAAGTTGCTTCGAATCGCGCCAATCCGATCTGCGGCAGAAGCGGAATGTTCTGTCTTCAAACGCAGAATATTCCTGCTTTCGATTCTGGAGCATCTGCGGTTTCGATGGGACTGACGAGGGCTTGGTTTCATGTATTGCTCCAGACCTTATCCCGATGCCTATTTTCGCATTTTACTCGCGGCGTGATCGAGTGTTAAGAGACGCGTGCCGAAGCTAACAGCCGTTTTGCTAACGCTTTCAGCGAGACCTTGCCGCGGTTCCGCGCCGGACCCGGTTTGAATATGCCTCAACCCACCCCAATTGCTTGATGCGCCACGTCACGCCCCGAAGCGTGTCCCGAACCTAGCCGCGGCTTTACGCCCGTGTTGTGCGCCAGTGTTGCGCGCCCCCGAAGTGTGTTTAGCTGCTTAACAGGCGTCGGGGCGGCTGCGTATTCGTGCTGGGCGACTTTGGGCGAAGCGGGGTGAGCTGCACATCGTCGGCGGGCACCTTAACACGTGTCGGGGTTAGCTTAACACGCGTCGGGGTGACAATCACGCGCGGCGGGAGCAGGTTTCCGAAGATCGGCGGTCGCTTAAGTCGCAACCCGATGCGATGCAGCGGCTGGGGCGACGCCATTCACGCTCGCTGACGGAGGTGAAATCATGGCTACCGAACCAATCCGCTGGGAGCTGGCGGCAGCTCGCTGGCGTTGCGGCTGGGGGCTTCGCTTCGCTACGTGCCCAGGCGTGCGACCGTTGACGCTTGCCGCGCGACCAACAACACTGAAACCAAGTAGTTCGTCGTCCCGCCGCCAAGCTGTTCTCCGTCCCGTCGCACCGCTCGCCTACCGCCCATGCCGCTGAAAATCGCTTGTACTTGTGGCCGGGTGTTGGTCGTGGCCGAAAATCGTGCGGGCACGCGCGTGAAATGTCCGAAGTGCGGCGAGAAGCTAATCGTCCCCGGTTTGCCCGCCGCTTCGATCGAAGCGATCACGGAACCGCCGGAGCTGCTAACTCCGCCGCCGATTCAAAATCAAACGGAAGCGGCAGGGCGCAAGCCCTCCGGTGCGTCCAATCCAAATCCCATCGAAGCGGCAGGGCGCAAGCCCTCCGGTCAAGACATCATGGAAGCGGAAGGGCGCAAGCCCTCCGGTGAGGCGAAGCAAGACCCCATCGAAGCGGAAGGGCGCGAGCCCTCCGGTAAAACGAAGCCGGAGCGTTCGTCCGGTGTGACGGAACCGGAGGGCTTGCGCCCTACCGCTACAAAGGAACCGGAGGGCTTGCGCCCTGCCGCTAATGTGGAGCCGGTGGGGCAGTCCCGAACGATTCCTCGGCAGGCGGCGGACGATCCGGCGGAGATCCCGCCGGTTCAGTCGGAACCTTCGCCTTCGGACCGAGCCGTATCGCCACCGGCTCGGTCATCCGCTCCGCCCAAACCGACGGAACCAACCGCGAAACCTCCACGAACCGCGGTCGCTCAACCGCACGTGCCGGCGAAACCTGCGGCCGCATCCGAGCCGTCCGACTACGAATTCGAACGGCCTGCGCGAACGGGTGGCATCTTCGCTGGGCTGTTCAGCACCGAACTGCGCGGTGTCGAGCACGAACGGAGTCGCGTCCACACGGCGTATTGGCTCGCCGGCTGGCTCGTGGCTCTGGCATTGTTCAGCGCCGCTCCGGCCGTTCGCGAAGTCTTTGAACACCTGCGCGACATCGATTCGCCCGGCGTCGCCCGCTGGGCCCATGTGATCGTGGTGTTCTGCACGTTGCAGTTGGTATACGCCGTGTTTCTGGCCCAGTTGCCCGATTGGAGCAGCGTGTGGGTGGTGGCCGTCGTTTCGTTGTTGCTGGCCGGCGGCTATGCGATGGTGTTGGCCATCACCGTGCTGTCCGACCCTGGGAACGATGTGGTGGCGATCTTGCAGTTGGCCGAACACGCTCAGCGCATGCCGCGCGAGCCGTTCAGCCGAGCCAGCATGTGGAGCTTCATCATGCTCAGCCTGACCGGGCTGTTCACCTACTTCGCCGGCCGAGTCGGTGTGCGCTGGCACAGCGGTCGTTAGCGGCGTTTTGCTGGCCCACGGGATGCGTCTGGGGGCTCGCTTCGCTCGACCCCAGGCACGTTATTGGGGCCAGAGTTAGCGCTGTAGCGTCGCCATCTGCTGAGAAGCTTCGTCGATCTCGTCGCGCAACTGAACGCTGGCCGGATGACGTGGGTTGAGCTTCAACGCTTCGTTCAGCGCCAGCCGAGCGTTGGCTGGATCGCCGGCCAACAGTCGGGCGTGACCGAGCTGATAGAGCAGTTCGTCGGAAGGCGTGCCCCGCTCGGCCGCGGCCGTCAGGCGAGCGACGGCGGCATCGAATTGCCCGAGCGACTTGAGCGCGACGCCTTCGATTGCCAGCAGTTCCACCGGCGTTTGATCGCTGGGATAAGCCGCCGCGGCCGCTTGGACCGTAGCCAGCGCTCGGTGGGCGTTGCCTTGCGTGAGGTAGATTTCCGCCACGGCT
>JAWKTM010000021.1:0-107296 GCA_041399085.1 Pirellulaceae bacterium | reverse complement strand
GCCAACCACCACGGGCGACGAATTCCCTCGCCCTGGGATTTCCACCTCCCACAACAGACCTTCGCCAGCACGCCATTCAGTCGGCAGCGGTCGCTCATCGACCGCGCCACCGAGCACACCGCCACGCCACTGCGACCACTCGGACGGCTTTTCCCAGGAGGTGAACTGGTCGTTGGTAATTGCCGATTCCAGCGTACCCGCTTCGAACCAACGGTCGCCGCAACCTACACAAACGACGAGCGCAGCGCACCAAAGCGCAACGAGACGCGGGCAACTTGGACGAAGCAGTGCGGGAGACGACATGGGGCAGGGCAGGGGCGGGAGCCATGAACCGAGCAAGGCTGGCTTATGGCTGGTTCCAGAGGCGGGGACGTCCGCGGTTAGAGCGAACGTTGTGCCATGCTAGGGGAAACCCCACCACTGACGATAGGCCAAACATCAACAGCAGCCGATTTTTTGATGCGACTGCTGGCGTCGGCTAAGTCTCCGAGAAAAGCACGCGTGCCAGCCGCCGGCTTATGACGACGCGTTGCTTGGCGTGCTGGGCATGCTGCTCAACTGCGACAGAACTTGCAGCACGCCGTTAAGATGAGCCATTCGCGGCCCGAATCGGTCGACAAATTCGTTCAACATGAACTCGCCGTCCATCAAACAGTCCTCGTTGTCCAAGACCTCTTCGGTCAGGCTCGTGAGAAACTCGTTTTGAACGCGCGCCAGCGTTTCGGCAGCTTTGCGACAGCGTCGAGCCAAATCTGGGTTCTGTTCCTTCCACTGGCCCAGTTCGGTGGCACGCTGTTTCTGAATTGCGCCGGTTTGTTCGACCAACTGTTCTAGCAACTTGTTGGTGCGGTCCTGGTTAAAGATCATCTGCCGCAGCAGGGCAATCATCAGGGAATTCTCGTCGCTAGGGGTGGGTTGAGCCGACTCGGCGGAAACATCGATACGAAACATGGCCTGAAGCGAATGCGGGTCGTGCGACATCAATGATGGCTCCTGGGTATCGTGGAGTTCTCAGTATACGCAGCTTGTCCACGTATCGCCAGCATTTCGTTCGTTGCCCGTTTCAATCGTCATCACCGCTAAAGTCGAGCTGCCTGAAAACCCGATTCAATCCTTGTGGCGACGCACCTTTCCGCGAGCATCGCCGTCCCGCATCGACGCAGCACCACGACAGACCCAACATGACAGCAAGCGGTTCGAAATCCACGCCGGCCGTTGGTTTCCTGACGGTATGCCGGCATCGCGAGCTCGGCTTGTTCGGCGGCCTTTTGCTGCTGAACCAAGGCGGCCGGCCATTGGAATTCCATTGCACGGCGCCGGTCAAACCCAACCGGGCCCAGGAAATCCTGTACGGCCCGACGCTCGAGCCATATCTGTACGGCGAGCAAATCGCCCACACGCTGCTCGGCAAAGCGAAGACCACGCCGGGGCTGTTGTTTACCGACCGCGAACCGGTTCTGGCCGTTCGGGAACTGGTCGATATTCCGGTAGCACTGGTCGATTGTGAAAGCCGAACCGACGAGTCACCCGAGGGCTCCGACGGCGAGTTTCGGCGAGTCGATGGACCGCACGCCCAAGCCGCCGGCTCGCCGCATCTGCTGACGTCTTTTCAGTACGGGAGGCACGGTCTGTCGGTGGCTCGAAACCATGCGGCTGACCAAGCGGCTATTGAACGCCGCTGCCAAACCTTGGCCGCGGACTTCGATCTATCCGAACCTTTCACCAGGATTCGCGAAGCGATCCAGGAGGCACAACGGCTTCCCGGTAACCCAACTGCGTTCGCCGCACGTTGCGTCGATCGACCTGTTTCACGCCGACTCCATTTACCATCGAGCCCATGACAGCCTCCACCAGTCACTCGCCGCCGGAAGTTGTCACATCGCTCACGGAATTGGCGATTCCTGTCGAGACCTTCGCGACCGGCTGGCAAACAGCGTTGAGCCGGCCGCTGAAATTGCGAGTCGATACGCTGCCGGTCAACGTCGATTCGCCCAAAGCCGTGTCGATGCAGATTAAGTCACGACGGCCGCAAGTCGTCAGCTACACGTTCCCCGAGTCACCCTATTGGCAACTGCCCGCCGGCGCCGACCCAGGTAAGCCGACCCGCCCGCACCCAGCGGCTTCCGCGCCGGCGGGCAGCGCCACTCAAAATCGCAAGGCGACTCGCATCAAACCGCCCGGCGATATCATCAAGCTGAAAGACCGACTCTACTATGTGCTCCAGCCGCCGCTGGAGAGTCTGGTCAGCAGCGGATCGCTGGAGTTTCCCTTCGAGCCGTTCCCCTATCAATTCGAGGGAATCGCGTTCTTATACCCACGCTATTCCGCCGTGCTGGCCGATGAGATGGGACTCGGCAAAACAATGCAAGCGATCTCGACCGTGAGATTGCTATTGTATTCCGGCGAAGTGCGGAAAGTGTTATTAGTATGCCCGAAACCGTTGGTATCTAATTGGAAACGCGAGTTTGCTCTGTGGGCGCCCGAAATTCCGCTGGGAATTATCGAAGGGGACCAAGCGAAACGAGAGTGGCAATGGCGACAGCCGAACACTTGGGTAAAGATCGCCAATTACGAACTGCTCATGCGCGATCGCGACCTGTTCGACGAGAACCTGCATTTCGATCTCGTGATGCTGGACGAAGCGCAGCGGATCAAAAACAAGTCCAGCACCACGGCCCAAGTGGCCCGCTCGATCCATCGCACGCGCAGTTGGGCGCTCACCGGCACGCCAATCGAAAACAGCCCTGAAGATTTGGTCGGCATCTTTGAGTTCCTATCGCCTGGTTATCTGAGTGCCGACATGCGTCCACGGCATATGGCGCAAGCGGTCAAGGACCATATTTTGCGGCGAACCAAAGATTTGGTCATGACCGACATGCCTCCCAAAATGTTCCGCGACGAACCATTGTCGCTAACGCCGGAACAATGGGAAACATATAACAAGGCCGAAGATGAAGGTGTGATCAAACTGAACGACCTCGGCGATTCGCTCACGGTTCAGCATGTTTTCGAGTTGGTCTTACGACTGAAACAGATTTGCAATTTCGATCCGGTCACCGGAGCCAGCAGCAAGATGGAGCGACTGGTCGCCGATATGGAAGAAATCGCGGCCAGCGGTCAGAAGGCGATTATCTTCAGTCAATGGGTGAAAACGCTGAAGCAGATCCGCTCGCAAGTCGAGCACTTCGGACCGCTCGAATATCACGGTCAAATGCCTTCAAAGCAACGCGAAACGGTGATCGACCGATTTAAGAACGACCCCAAGTCTCACATGATCTTGATGAGCTACGGTGCGGGGAGCGTGGGACTGAACCTACAGTTCTGCCACTATGTGTTCTTGTTCGACCGTTGGTGGAATCCGGCCATCGAGGATCAAGCCATCAATCGGGCTCACCGTATCGGAGTCAGCAGCCCCGTAACGGTCACGCGGATGATGGCCGCCGATACGATCGAACAACGAATCCACGAAGTGTTGGAAGCCAAGCGCGAGTTATTCGACACGATTTTTAGCGAGACGGGCGGTCCATCAAGTCACGGGCTATCACAGAACGAGATCTTCGGTCTGTTCAACCTTCGCACTCCCAAAGGCCCCATCCGCGCCGCCGCTTGAGCCGATCGACATGAGATGATTTGCTCAACCAATGGCCCCATTTGTTTAACCCGCAGCCGTAGGCGAGGACGGGATGAATGCTTCTTCCTCGCCTGCGGCTGCGGGTTAAACGAGTCGTTCGCCCGCTTTTATGAACAGACGCCGCAGGTCGTCAGTGGGCGATCTGGTCCCAGTACTTCTGGAAGGCGCCTTCGTCGTGGAAATCGGGGCTGTTGTCCAGATCGTGGCAATCCATGCAACGACGCTCGGCATCTTCTAGCTTCAACACCATGGCGGCGCGGCGAGCTAGGATTTCCATCTCGCTGACATCCTCGTCGCCGGTTTCCGCGGCAACGTGAGCCGAGCCGGGCCCGTGGCAATTCTCACAACCGCTGTGAGCCATGCGCGGCGTTTCTTCTAGGCTGAGATAGCCCGATGTATACGGATAATACTTCTGTGGATTCCAACCCGTGACGTGGCAACTCAAACATTCGGGATCGTAGTGGCGAGCGATGTCGCTACGTTCGCCCGGATGAACAAGCGAATCCAGCGCGTGGCTGTGAGCCGAATCTTTCCACACGTCATAAGCATCCTCGTGACAAGCGCCGCACGATTCGCTGCCGACATAGCGATTGCCACTCGGATGTGGAATCGGCTTCACCTCCAACCCGGCTAATCCGACCGCTTCCAATTGATCTTGGTAGCCCTTCATCAGCCGTCGCATTTCGGGCGCGTCGTCATACCGATCGGTTAGCGGCACGCGCTGGTAGCGGAACTTGTCGCTCGCGTCTGGGAACAATCCTAAGACACCGACATACATACCCTTCGTGCCGACCTGAATCATCTTTGTGGTCGAACCATCCGGTAGATTACTGATCGGTTCCGGTTCATGCGTGGGTTCGCCCAAGCCGCCCGCCGTCACGACGAAATCGAACTTGGGAAACTGCCGCGCGATCGCGGCCGACTCCTCCAAACTGGCATGGGCTAAGAGCAAGTAGAGATCGCAATCCTCGGCCTCTAATTTCGGCCAGACTTTGTTTAGCCCATCCGCGACACTGGCCGTCGGCACCTCGTCACTCTTAATTTGGGAAACGAATTCGTCCCCCAGTATCGTTGTGATGCCGATCTTTTGGCCGCCGGCTTCCACCACGCGATATCGCGGCGTGAAGGATTCGTCCAGCAGCGCCACGTTGGCCGAGATGAACGGCGTGTTGCCGTCTTGATTCTGGTCCGCAACGACGGCGAACAACTCGCCCGCGGGCAATCGCAGATCATCGCGGCCGAAAGCCGCCGCGTCGTATTTCATTTGCTTCAGCGCGTCGACGGTTCGCTGAAACTTGAAGACCGGTTGCACTCCGAATCGACGAACTTGATTTCCCGCGTCGACCGCCACGACCGGCCATTGCTTCTCGTCGCGCAACTGCTTTAAGAACGTAAATCGGCGAGCCAATCCACCTTTCTGATTGGCTAACCCCGTGCAACCGCAGGGTTCGATGTATCCATCCTGGCGCCCGGTGATGAACAACACGGCGGCCGGTTCCGGCCAATCGGCAAACAGCGGCGTGTCGTCCGCGGGAGCCGCATCGCCGTATGCGCCGGGGCGTCGGCAGCCGCCGCATTCTTTGGAGATGTATTGCCGGGCGTTTCTGGAGCGCCCGTTGGCATCGGGTTATCTGTCGGCGTCGGGTTGTCAGTCGGCGTGGGGCTGTCTGCGGGCTTGGCCGAGTCATCTGACTTGGTCACCGAATCGGTTTGAGTTGTCGGCGCTATGGAGCGAGTGCCCGAGTCTCGGTCTGGCGTTTGTTCCGCGCCCCTGGTCTGCGACGGCCGCGTGTCATCCTGGGCCGGGTCAGTGCCCTGTGCCACCGACGTTCCGCCATCGGTCGGCGACGACTTCGCACAGCCGATGTTCCAACTCACAGCCAGCGACGCCAGTAACAGACAGCCCGCCACCGGCAACCAGTCAAACCCCCGACAAATCCCTTCGGTCTTCATCCGCGCTTCATCCTTCCACGGCGAACGCCACATACAACAAAATTTCCTTGGCCAGCGGGTGCGTTGTCTTAATTAGCACTCGTCCCGCCTTGGCTTGTTCCGATCCGAGCCGATTCACTGGCGTCGTGTCGGCCGGAATCGTCACGGTCAGCGGATACAGCACGACCTTGTCGCTAACCACCGGCTCGCCCAAGACGACCTTCAAGGCCGAATCGGGATCGACCTCACCCAACTCCACTTGAATCTGTTCGCGCTGCTCGCCCTTCACCACCACATGCAGCTTGGCCTCAGCGCCAACGCCTTCCTTGATAACTCCGAATACCAACGAGTTGCGGTCCGCGACAAACTCTGACGGACCGATCAACGACACTTCGCTGACGACGCGAGCATGCAGCGGAATCTCCAGCGGCTCGGCGCCTTCCAAATTCGTTTGGACGCGGATTGTCTGGTTTATTGGCCCCAGCGGCAAGCCTGATTCGATCGTCGTCGTAATATCGATGGCCGCCTTGACTCCTGGAAACTCTTCTTCGTCCGCGGCCGTCAGCTCGACCGGCTTGGTCTCGATTTTGATATGATCCGCCCATTTCGGCTCGGCCAGCTTGGCCGACTCAACCTTCAAATCGGCATCGCGGTAACTGAGCAGCCGCGTCGTCAGCGAGGCGGATTCGCCCGCGCGAACTTCGCCAAAGTGATATTCCGCCGGCTCGGCCATGATCGTGCGATTTACCAGCCCGCGAATTCGCAGGGTCACGATGGGTCGCATTGGATCGTTCGTGTGAATCTCGGCTTGCTGACCAAACTGGCGACTGAGACTTTCGGCTTTCCACTCCAGCGTGACGGCCACGGTTTCGCCCGGTGCGACGTTGGATTTCTCCAGCGCGCCGATCGTGCATTTGCAAGTTGTCTCGCCCACGGTCAACGTCAGCGGCGCGTCGCCGTCGTTGCGGAACTGAAAGTCGTGCGAACGCTTGGTCAACCTTTCCATCGTGCCAAAGTCGAACTCCGTCCCATTAACCACCTGCACCTTGGATTGGGGTTCGTGAGGTGTCGACGTAGCGATGGTTCCGGTCGCTCCGTCCCTGAATCGCAACGGGTCAAAATGATCGCGTACGCCGCGAAACTCGGCCCAAGTCATACCCCATCCGACACCGACGCCCAGCACCGCGGCCAGCACGATCATCAAGCCGGTCTTCATTCGTTCAACTCCTCAATCGACGCCCATTTAATCGGATGAATGATCTTTGCTGCTACGAAGCGTTTGCATCAACAGTTCGACGTTCTCCGCGGCTTCGGACGCGGCCGGATCGTCCAACATCTGGTTGGCAAGCTGCTGCTCGACATGCGGATTCAGCGCGTCCAACCGCAGCGCCTCGGCGGCTTCCGACGCCGCTCGCTCGTCGTCGCCAGCCACATGCGCCGCCCAAGCCAATCGGGCGTGAGCCATCGCGCTGTTGGGGTACAGCCGAGCGGCTCGCTCCCACGCCGTCAGCACTTCGACCACCAGCGCCGCTCGCGAGGAACGCCGGTAACCGGCCAACAACCAGTTCCCGTACATCGTGTTTGCTCGGTGCGAATGCGGCAAGTGTTCCAGCATCCGCGCCGCCGCTTGCTCGAACGCCTGTTGATGCTCGAACGTCGGCTCGCGCAGCCAAACTTGCAACCGCATCGCCGTCAGTTGCTCCCACGGCTCGGCCGAAGCCGGATCGATCTCGGCCGCTTCCAGGAACGCGGCTTCGGCTTGCGAAGTCCGTCCCATCGCGGCAAACATCGCGGCCTCGGACTCGACCGCTTGGCGGCGCAGCACGGGTGAATAAACCTGACCGATAAACGCGACTAACAACACCAACGAGATCAACGCCGCGCTGGCCAAGGCCGCGCGATTCAGCGGCCAACCGACCGTCGCTCGCTGCGCACGGTCATCTTCGCGATCGCGAACAATATCCTTCGCGACACTCGGCCGATCCACAGCCGGCACGCCGACCGGCAGCACGGCCAGCAACAGCCACAACGACTGCGCAACGCCCGGCGTTCCAATCCCGCCGGACACCAACAGATTCACCAACAACACGGCCGCCGCGATGCCCAGCGTGCGATTCGACAACCGACCGCTTGCGACCCAGCCAGAGAGCCCGATCCAAGTGGCGGCGGCCGCGATCAACGCCAGCCAAACGCCGACTGGATCCAGCACATAGCCCACCAGAAATTGAACGGGCGACGTCATCAGCCCGCCGACACTTGCGCCGACGACGACTGCCAACAGCGAGCCGCGCGAGGCTGAATTGGCCGGCGACAATTTCGCTGGAGAATGCAAATCGGACGAAGCCCTGCCACGCACAATCCGCCAACCAGCCACGAACAACACGGCCGCGAAGGCCACCAACGCCGGCAGCCCCGCGATGGCCGCGATCTCCAGCACGAAATTGTGCGGCTCCAAAATCGTTTCGCTCGATTGCGGCAGCTTGTAAGCCGTGTAGTGTTCCTGAAACGATCCGGGCCCGATGCCAAACCAGGGATGATCGGCGATCATCGACATCGTCGCTTGCCAATATTCCCAGCGATAGAGCAGCGACTTCGGCGCTTCGCTCAGCACCAGTCGATCCAATCCGCCGACGAGGAACGCCCCGGCGATGATGGCCCCGACGACCAACATCGCCATCAACGGCAACCGCCAACCGATCCGACGTCGCCAAGCGTCCGCGTGAACGATGGCCAGCAAGCCGACTCCCATCATCGTCGCCAAATAAGCCGTGCGGCTCTTCGTCAGCACCAGGCATCCGCCGATTAACAGCACGGCCAATGCGCCGGCCAGCAGTGTCGATCCGCTCGGCCGGCGCGAGTCGACCGCGGCGCGTTCTTCGCGTTCGGCATCTCGGTTCGTTCGGCCGTCGCTCCACGTGCTCAAGCCAACTCCGAACAACGCCACCAACCAGGTCGAGAGATACGCCGCCAGCGAGTTCGTCAGCGCGAACGTGGCAATCGGTTCCGTACTGGCCAGCCGATCCTCGAACTGCTTCCGCACCGGCGAATCGGGCGGCGCGACGATGCCAACTTCCTGCAACATCCGATCGGGATTTTGGCGATACAGCTCGCGGTCGCGAGGCATGCTGTAGCCGTATTGGTAGAAGCCGAACACGGACAGACCAACCGCCAGCGACACCAGCAACGCGACCAACGCCCGTCGCTCGCCGTCGCCGCGCACCACATGCCGAACCACGAGAAAGCTGGCTCCGAAGCCAATCCATTGCCAAGTGACGTTCAGCAGCGGGCGAGCGTGGTTGTCGCCAACGTTCAGAACTGCGCCGACAGCGATCAACGCCAGAAACGCGAGCGTCGCCGCTTCGTCCCATCCCAGCCGCACTGGCCGAGACGCTTGCCACCATCCGGCAATGGCAACGCCCGCCAACAGCAACAGCCAAGCCATCACGAGCAACACGCTCGTGCCGTCTTGTACCGAACTGGAATCGCAGGGGATGAATTGCGTGATGACCAGCAAACCGGCAATGGCGGCCAAGCCGCCCAGACGCAATCGTTCGCCGGTCGACGCGGCCGGTTGGCGATTCGTGTCGTCCCGTCCCGCCGATCGCGCGGCCTTACGCCCGCCGGCGTCGCGTTCGCGTTTTGCGTTGCGTTGGCTCACCGGCTCAACTCACTTCTTCAGGCATTGATTTTCCGTCGAGCCGACATTTCCAAAATTGCGATCAGAGCCAACACGCACAGAATCAACAGAGCAATAATCACCGCGCCGGCCGTGTCCACCTGATGCAACAACAACGCGCCCAACCCACACGTGGCGGTCGTGAGATAAATGGTCAACACGGCCTGCGTCTTGGATAAGCCTAACTCGACCAACCGATGCGAAAAGTGATTCTTGTCGGCGTGAAACGGGCTCTTGCCTTGGCTCAAGCGAATCCACAGCACCGTGACCGTGTCGTACAGCGGCACGGCCATCACGCACAGCGGCGCCAAAACCGTATGGGGCCGACTGCTATGGTAGCCGGAAAAGGTCGCCAACATCGTGGCGATCGCGATCGTGAAACCGAGAAAGTAGCTGCCGGCGTCGCCCATGAAGATGCGAGCCGGCGGACGATTGTGCCAGAGAAATCCGCACGTCGAGCCGGCCAGCACCAACAGCAACCCGGCGACGAACAATTGCGGCTGGCGAGTCTCCGGATCGGGATTCATCAACAACACGGCGGCCAACATCAACGACGCGATCGTCGCCACTCCGCCGCTGAGTCCGTCCATGTTGTCCAGCATGTTGAACGAGTTGACCAGCATCACGATCCACAGCACCGACAGCGTCCAGGTGATCAGCGTGCTGTCGATGAACGCGGTCAGTTGCCAGCCGCGACCGATGACGCAGGCCGCCGCCACGAAGAATTGAATTCCCAACCGCAATTGCCAAGGCAACCCGCGGCGATCATCCATCAGGCCCACGATCATCAAGACCGTGCCGGCGCCCAGCAGCGTCCACAGGCTGTCGGCGCGATCCCATAGTCCGTCGATGTGCGGACGAGCGAACTCGGGCATCATAGCTCGCACCGAGGGATTTATTGTCGCCAGCCACAGAACCGCCTGGGCCGCCGCGAACGTGGCGATCACTCCGGCCCAAATCGCTAGCCCGCCGCCCAACGGCGTCGGCGTGACATGCACTTTCCGAGCGTTCGGTTGGTCCAGCAATCCCCAGCGGACGGCAAAGCGACGCACGACCCAAGTGGCGGCCCAAGCCACCAAGGCGCTTGGCAACATCGCACCGGCCAGCAGCCAAGCCAAGTTCGCATTGCTCATCAAAACCGCCGGAATAAACGGACTAATTGGTGCGACATTCACGCAATGCGAGGCGAGCGATAACGTTCCGCCGACCGATGCTAGCTCGCAGGTGACACCGCAAAAGTCTGAATTATACTAGCCGAGTCCGCTACGCGAAGAATCCGCCGGGTTAGCCGTGCAACATTGAGGAAGCTGGGAATGCCCAAGGCTTTATGTATGACGGGGATGGTGATTGCCATCCTCGTTCTGGTTCTCTTTTTAGCCGACCTCTTGCTGGGGTTGTTCGGCATGACTTGGCTTGCGCCGTTCAAGTACGCCAGCATGATGATGGACATTCTGTTTATCGTGTGCGCCCTAATTCTCGGTTGGCTAAGCTGGGCCACGTTGCGGGAGCAGGATTAGCTTGTCGTTTAACCGCGTGCCCAACGGGCCGCGTGCATTGACTCGTTTAACCGCGTGCCCAACGGGCCGCGTGCATTGACTCGTTGAACCGCGTGCCCAACGGGCCGCGCGTATCGGCTCGCTTAACCGCGTGCCCAACGGGCCGCGCGTATCGGCTCGTTTAACCGCGTGCCCAACGGGCCGCGCGCATCGGCTCGTTTAACCGCGTGCCCAACGGGCCGCGCGTATCGGCTCGCGGGCCGTTGGCCACGCGGTTAAACAAGGAAACCATTTCGGGGACAATTCCTAAGCCGCCCGCAACACCGACTGCGAACGCCGGCTTGCCTCGACTCGCGACAACTCCCACACGGCGGCCGACAACGTGCAAACGTTCATGCGCCCGGCCGTCCGCAGCATCTCAGCCCGATCCAACGCCCGGCCCAGCGACAACAACGTCGGCTGCTCGTCGCCCGCCATCTTCGCCACGTCGATCGCCAGATGCACCACCTCGCCGTGCGTCGCCGCTCGCTTGAGAGCCGTCGCCACCAATCCATCGGCGCTCTTCCACAACCGACCGGGCGAAGGCAATCGGCAAGTGACCGCGGCCTTCCAAATCCCATACCGGAACAACTGCGGCCGAATCACGCGAGACGGATGCGGCGGAGCATCGGTCGCTTCGCGAATCGCGCCGATGCGATGCTTCACCAGCAGATCCAAGTGATCGTCCAACGTGCCGTCGCTCAAAGCCAACGAACGAATCGTCAGCCCCGCGTCCGACGCTCGTCGCACGCGCCAAGCCAACTCGCGAGCGAACCGCGTCCGGCCGGCCCGAGCTCCGACCCAGCTTGAATCGCCCAGCACCGCCACTTCATGCCCCAGATCCGAAGCCGTCACCGTTTCCGCCAACTTGTTCGCGCCGGGATGAGCCATCGCGAACGTCGCGGCCACTTGTCGTCGCTGCAACACTTCCAGCAACCGCTTGGTAGCCGATTCCGTTGCTGCCCCAGCTCGACCGTTCGACGAATCGCCGTCGATGTCGAGCGATACTACTAGCAATCCACCGGATGTGCCCAAAGCCATGATTCGTCCTCCATTGACGCGGGTGATGGCTGTTCGGGTAATACTTGCCATAGCATCGGCCCGACTCCGCCGCGACCTGCATTTCGATTCCCGACGGTCGATCAACCGGCAAGGTCGCGTCACAATGTGCCGATTGGGCAATCCGAAACCGCCAGTCTGGCGGACACGCCGGGCGCTATCATCCGCGTCGATTTTCTCGACTGGGGAATAACCCGCATTTTCACCCCCGATAAAACTTGCGAAACCTGCCGGAACTGCCGCTATAATCGAGAACGGTTGATTCGTCGCAAGGATTTTGCGTCGACGGCGATCTTTCCTTCTACCTGTAGGCCCCACCGATCATGCCGCGCGAACAAGCCTCTGCCGCTTCGCCCCAACAGCCCGCCACGGATCCAGCCGCCGAGACGCCAGCCGCGCCGGCTCGCCGCGGATTCTTCCGTCGCCGCGAGAAAGATGCCGTGGCGCAGGCCGTGGCCGAACCCGTCGCGGACGAAGCGGCCGACGACGACGAGAGCGATTCGGCCAGCGGGCGTCATCACGAACGTTCTAGCGGAACTTGGCGGCGGATTCTCAGCGGCTCCGGCGCGTGTTTCTTTTCAATGTTGGTGCATTTGGTCGGTCTGCTCGTGCTGGGCTGGCTGGCCGTGCCGGCTCAAGTGAAAACGGAATTGAAGACGCTGGTGAGCTCGATTGTGGAAGAGCGCCCCGAGGACGAACCGGTCGAAGTCGAATTGGAACAGACGCTCGAAGCCGCCACGGAAGTGACGCAGGCCGTGTTCAGCAGCGCTCCGCTGGTCGGTGCTTCGGGCACGGTCTCCGGCGGACCGATGAACGCCACGATGGAGCTGGATCAGAAGGTCGTCGAAGAGTTCACCACCACGACGGAAGTCACGATCGAAGCTCCGACGCTGGCTCTGCCGACCTCGAAGAAGTTGATCGACGCGATTCCCGAAGGCGAGTTCAAAGGCGATCCGCGAGCCATCGTCGACAACTACGAACAGGCGATGGACCGCATCACGCAAGAGATCAACTGGCTGCTGGACAAGGGCCCGGTGCTGGTCGTGTGGTGCTTCGACCAATCGGAAAGCATGAAGGACGATCAGGCGGAGATCGTCGAGCGGATCAATCGCGTCTATACGGAACTCGGTTTAGTGAACCGAGACAACGGCGACATGCTGCTGACGTCGGTCACCAGCTACGGCGGCAACGTGCTGTGGAACCTCAAGCCGACCAGTAACCGCGATGAAATTCGCAACGCCATTTCCAGCATCCCGATCGATCCGTCGGGCAAGGAAATGATGTGCGAAGCGGTCGGCAAGTCGGTGGCTTGGCATCGCGAATACCGCCGCGGCGGGCGACGCATGATGCTGATTCTGGTCACCGATGAGAGCGGCGATCGTCAGAACAACAACGAGTATCTGGAGCTGGCGATCGGCGAAGCGAAGTCGCAGGACTGCCGCATTTACTGCTTGGGTCGCGAATCGGTGTTTGGATATCCCTACGCCCACATGCGTTGGAAACACCCGCAGACCGGCCACGTTCACTGGCTGCCGGTCGACCGCGGGCCGGAAACCGGTTTCGTCGAGCAGCTTCAGACGAACGGCTTCCATCGCCGCTACGACGCGTTCGCTTCGGGCTTCGGGCCTTATGAACAGACGCGCATGGCCCGCGAAACGGGCGGCATCTTCTTCATGCTGCCGACGCTGGAGTCGGCGCTCGTGCGAGCCCAGGGGAACTTGGACGAACGACGATACGAATTGGAAGCGATGCGAGCCTACCGACCCGACTTGCGAGCCCGGATCGAGGTGTTCGCCGATCGCGATCGTTATCCGCTACGAACGTTGATCTGGAAGGTCGTCAGTGACCTCGACCCACACAACAACAAGGCGGCTCGTTCGGTCGAAGTTCGCTTGGAGTTCGCCATCGATCTGCCGTCGTTCGTGCGGCAAGCTCGCGAGAATCAGCAGAAGGCCAAGCTGTTGATCGGCTATTTCGGCTGGGCTCAAAAGCTGTTGGAGGAAGGCCGCAAGCTGCGCGATCAAGAGCCGGAGCCGCGATGGCAAGGCAATTACGACATCATTCTGGCTCAAACGGTCGCCTATCAAGCTCGGTTGTACGAGTACGGCGTGGCGTTGGAAGAGTTCATCAAGAGCCCGAAGACCGCGCCGCTTACGAAAGCTCCGAATCTGCATCTGGTCCACTGGGACGCTCATACGGTGAAGAAAACCCGCAGCGACGAATCGCTGCCGTACATCGAGAAGTCGATCGAGTTGTTCCAGACGGTGATCGACAATCATCCCGGCACGCCCTGGGCCGCCCGAGCCAAATGGGAACTGGCCCGCGGCTTCGGCGTCGACTTCGTGCCCGATTACGACCGGCCGTACACAAAGCCCACCGGCCCGCTAATCCCGGTGCCGAAGTATTGAGGTTTTGGCAAGTCGTCGGCACAGCGCCCGCCGCTTCCGTCAGCTCGCACCGGTCCGCCGCCAGCATTGCCCGGCGGCCGGTCAGCTCCAACGGAGCTCTCGTCAGCCGCAACCCTGACTCGGTTCCGGGGAACGCCGGCATTTCCCACCGGAACGAACGCCCGCACCGCCGGAACGGGTGCTCGGCGGGCTGGAACGTGCTCGGCGGGCTGGAACGTGCTCGGCGGGCTGGAACGGGTGCTCGGCGGGCTGGAACGGGTGCTCGGACCGCGAGAACTGATGCCCGGACGGCGGGAACGGAGCCCTGGACCGCTGGAACGGGCTTGTTCCGCCGGAACCGACGCTTGTTCCGCTGGAACCGATGCTCGTTCCGCTGGAACCGACGCTCGTTCCGCTGGAACCGATGCTCGTTCCGCCGGAACCGATGCTCGTTCCGCTGGAACCGATGCTCGTTCCGCTGGAACCGACGCTCGTTCCGCCGGAACCGATGCTCGTTCCGCCGGAACCGACGCTCGTTCCGCTGGAACCGATGCTCGTTCCGCTGGAACGGAAGGTCTCGTCAGCCTCGCTGCGGTACGTGCCGCCTACTCTGAAAACTCCTGCACGAACACGAACATCGGCTCTCCCGCGTCTTCGGGAACGGGCACTGTTGTGCAACGCAGTAACAGTTCGATGTCGATCTCCTCGAAGAAGCGATCTTGGCTGCGAGTTTCTCCCTTGTCCAAGCTCGTGATCCATTTGTCTTGCGTGCGTTTGATGGGCAACCCGTATTTGTCGAGCACGATGAACGTGGCTTCTGGCCGCACGGGCCGGGCGGTGCGATTCATGTACAAAATCGACAAGCGGTTGTCCTTCGACAACGAGACTCGCTTCACGTATTCGCCGTTGATCGTGCATTCGTTATCGACGATCCGATGAATCTTGTCGCTCGTAGGAATCGTCTTGAACGGCGACTGAGCCCGCGCGGCTGGGGCCAGAAACAGAAAAACGCACACACACAGAAATGTCCTCAACATCGCCTTCACTCCTCAAATCGCGGATAGCCAGTCTGCCAATGCGACGGGCAGATGAGAATAAACCCGAATACGAGCACGAAGCGCAAGCGAGTGAATCGACGAACTCACTTGCTCGCGCCACGAGCTGGTATTCTGTTCTGCTGCTCGCCTAAACCCTCCCGCTCGGTCCCAATTCGGACGACATTCTGGACTGGGAGCGGCGGATGCAATCTACACCAACAGCGGGGGCGAGACCAGGTTTTCATTCCCGTCGGCGCGGTGCGGCCGGAGCGATGCCGATCGGCCAATCGGATTCTTGGTACGTTCTCGATCCCAGGCCGCACAATTGAACAAAACGGACTTCTCGGCCAACTAACGACTAACGCGCCGCGGGTTCGGCATGGACTTCTCGCGTCGCCGGAACAACAATGAGTTCGTTCCCCGCTCGATTTTTCCGCTCGCATCAAGCCAGGAGGCCCTGATGTCTGCTTCCGTCAATCGCCGCATCGCCCTTCGCTCCCTGGCCGCCGCCGCGGGACTCGCCGCCTTCGGACCGATCGGCGTTCGGTCGGCTCACGCCGCCAAGGAAGATCCGCGTTGGGAAAAGGCGATTCAAAAGGGACTCGACTGGGTCGCCAAAACCCAGTCGTCTCGCGGACATTGGACGGCCGGCAACTATCCGACCGCCATGACCGCCTTGGCCGGAACGGCTTTGATTTGTTCCGGGTCGACCACGACACAAGGCCCGTACTCCAAGCACATTGCTCGCGCGGCCGATTACCTGATGACCAAATCCCGCTCGAACGGCTTGATCGGCGACCCGTTCACCGACAATCGCTACACCTACGGTCACGGCTTTTCGATGCTGTTTCTGTCGCAGGTGTTGGGCGAAGAGGGAATCGAAGAGCGGCGCGAGGAGCTGGTCGACGTGCTGGTGCGAGCCGTCGATTTCAGCGGCAAGGCTCAAACGCCGTCGGGCGGCTGGGGCTATGTCAGCGCGAAGGACGGCAACAATTTCGACGAAGGCTCGACCACGATCACGCAAGTGCAGGGTCTGCGCGGCTGTCGCAACGCGGGAATTCCGGTCGCGGGCGAAGTGATCGACAAGGCCAAGAAGTACATCTACACCTGCAAGAACAAGGACGGCGGCATCTCGTACAGCTCGCGGAACCGAGGCAGCTCGCGGCCGGCGATCACGGCGGCGGCATTGGCCGCGCTGTTCAACGCGGGCGACTACGACAGCGAGCACGTGCCGGACATGCTGAAGTATTGCAAGGAGAACTTGTACAGCATCAACAACGTGCAAGCGTTCGGCCACTGGCACTACACGTATCTGTACTACGCGCAGGTCGTCTACCGCCAAGGCCGCGGCGAATGGGACGACTTCCGCGACAAGCTGTACAACAAGATCATCAGCGAACAAGCCGGCGAGGGTTATTGGAACGGCAACATCGGACCGATCTACGTCACCGCCTGCAATCTAATCATGCTGCAGTTGGATAAGGCGTATCTGCCGATCTACCAACGCTAACTCCACCCCACGCTCGCGCCGCGTACCCTGATTCTTTCGTACTCGTACTCTTGTTCTTTCGTACTCGTACTCAGCAACGCGGTACTCGAAACCCGGGAGACCGAAGCTCCCGCTGAGTCCTAAATCTGATAATTCGCTTCCGCCTTCAACTCGTCCGGCAACTCGGCGCGGATTCGCAACTTCGGCTTTTCCATCGTCACGGTCGTGTGCGGTTCAACCGAACTGGTCAACCATACGCTCGACCCAATCACCGAATGATGCCCAACCACCGTCTTGCCACCCAACACCGTCGCGCTGGCGTAAATCACCACGTGGTCCTCGATCGTCGGATGACGCTTCACGTCGCGCAGCAAGTTGCCTTCTTGGTCCGTCGGAAAACTGAGCGCGCCGAGCGTCACACCTTGATACAGCTTCACATGACTGCCGATCGTGCATGTCTCGCCGATCACCACGCCAGTACCGTGATCGATGAAAAAATGGTCGCCGATCGTCGCGCCGGGATGAATGTCGATCCCCGTTTCCTTATGAGCCCACTCGGTCATCATGCGCGGGATGAACGGCACGCCCAGGCGAAACAACTGATTCGCGATTCGATAAACCGTGACCGCTTCCAGTCCCGGATAGCAAAAGATCACTTCGTCCAGATTCCGACAAGCTGGGTCGCCATCGTAGGCCGCTTGCACATCAGTGGCCAAAATCCGTCGCAGCTCCGGCAACCGTTCCAAGAACTCGATCGCCATTGCCTGTCCCTTGGCCTCATAGTCCTCGGTGCAGTTTTCGGCGTTCCCGCGCACGCGATCATCGTGGTGCAAAGCCCGCGCGATTTGCGTCGTGAGCTTATCGTGCAGGCCATCCACGATATCGCCCACATGGTACAGCACATTGCCGATGTGCAGACCCTCGCGGTTGCGATAGCCGGGATACAACACTTCCTTGATGTCTTCCAACGCCGACACGATCACTTCATATCGTGGCAGCGGACAATGGCCGAGGTGGTTGATCTTGCCGACCACTCGATACGTTTCAATGATCCGGTTCGTCAGATTGGGCAGTTGCTCTTTGAGCCGAAAGTCGGAAGCCATGCGGGGGTTGCTCCGTATGCAATTCGCCGTCGGGGCGAGGCCGCTCGGTTCTGGCGCGGCGACGACGGCGGTCCTAAAGAATCAGAAAGACGCGGCGAGCGGGTCCGGCTATACCGGACTGGTACAGACGCAGGCCAAAAAATAGAAGGGACGGCAAGCAAACATCGGAGGGGGCTTCCAGGTCGATCGAATCGGATCGCGGCCGGCGCGTATCGTAGGCGTGAAAATCGGCGGAATCAAGTTAGCCGCTATATGTCTTCGGTTCGTTGTCAGCGGAAGTTGAAGAGGATTCTTGTTCAGCCGACGCAGGCCGCTCGAACGACTCAACGCGTTCGGCGGAACCAACCGCTGTCTCGGTCGCCGAGTCGACCGCCGACGAGTCGACCGCCGACGACGTCGCTTCGGTTCCATTCGTCGCCGCAACCGTCGCGTCTGTTGTCGCGTCTGAACTTGTTTGCCCGGTCCGCGATCGTGCCGTCCGCGGCTTTCGCGCCGAAGCCAGCCGGAACAGCAGCAGCGTGAGATCGTCGGGCTTTGATGGCGTGCCGTTCGTGGATTCGCGCATCCGCCGCGACGCTTGCTCGGCCAACTGCTGGGCACAGCCACCGAGCCGGCCTTTCCTGGCCAGCTCGACAATCTCGGGAATATGCAAGTTGTCGAACAACCCGTCGCTGGCGATCAACACCGTGTCTCGGGCGGCCAGCTCGACGCTCGGGCCGATTTCGATTCGCATTTCCGGCGAGCCGACGACGTTCGACACCAAGTGCCGCTGGGCGTGATGCATGGCGTCCGTCTCGTCCAACACGCCGGCCTCGACAGCGTAACCGACCGGCGAATGCGAAACGGTTTGCAGCTTCAGCTTGCCCCGGCCTCCGATGATCAAAATCATCGAATCGCCCACGTGGTACGGTCGCGCGACGCCATCGTCGATCTCGACTGCCGCGAAGGTCGTGGCCGCTCCGCCGCCGCCGATCCGCAGCACTTCGCGATTCGCGGCCTCCAATCCGTCGAGGATTCCGGCTCGCAGCCCACCGCCTCGTTCCAGCGAAGCGAGCACGGCGGCCTGAACGCTCAGGATCGCTTGCCGAGCTGCCTTTTCACCGCTAAGCCCGCCGCCCATGCCATCGGCCACGATTAACACGGCCGAACGCTCTCCGCAAGGAATGACCGCGGCCGCGTCCTGATTCGGCGGCGATTTCTCCGGCGAACGGCACGAAAACACAGCCGACCGCCCGCCGCCGAGCGCGCATACTTCCGCCCGTTGCATCTCTTGCTCGAAGTACAGCCAGCGATTGGCCGGAGTGGCAACGGACATCCTTGTTTTTCCGCGTTGCGAGTCGCACGGCTACAGCCGCTTGGTACACCACGGGCAGTGGTCCCAAAACGCTTTGACCACTCCCCAGCCGCAATTGCCGCAACGATCGGTCGACCCCGGAACCATCCATTTCTTTCGCACTTTGCGATGGCACCACGGACAATACCGCATGAACGGCATCAACAGTTTACGCTCGCAACTGGGATTCGAGCAGCGGCCCGAATACCGCACGTCGCTGTATTGCCGACGCGTGCCGACGTGAAAACCGGGACCGTAACACCAAGCACAGTAAGGCCAGTCCAATTTCATCCCGCGATGACACCGCGGACAGTGCGCCGGCATGCGCGTCTCGCCCCGATGCACGCCGCGGTCGACGCCGCACCAAGGGCAGGCCATCATCGCTTCGCTGACCGGCCCTTCACAACGATGACAGCGATGCGTGCATTCCAACGCCTTGCCGAACTGCTGCATGAACTGGCGGCGTCGGATCGTCTTCCAGTCCCGCGTGCGCGACGAGCCGCTGTTGCCGCGCCGCGTATCCTGATTGACGCTCAACGCCCGCGCCCGCAGCCGCCGAAATGCTCGCAGCATCTGGCCGCCGTCGGCAAATCGCCGCCGCGGCTCCAATTCAATCGCCCGTCGCATGAAATCCAAAAAGTCGGGATGCACGCGCTGTCGAGCCCGGCGGATGCCTGGCGGCGGCCAGTCGAACGGCCACTCGGGCAGCTTGCCGGCAAACATCCGATAGATAATCAGCCCCGCCGAAAACACGTCGGAACGAAACGACGGCTTGCCCATCGCCTGCTCGGGCGCGATGTAGCCAACCGTTCCCGAGCCCGACGCCTTGATCGTTCGCATGGCGACCTTGGCGATGCCGAAGTCCGTCAGCCGCAAACGATCGTCGGGAAACAGAATGAAATTCTCCGGCTTCACGTCGCAATGTATGATGCTGTTCTCATGGGCGTAGCACAGCCCCTCGAGCATCTGTTCGGTGAAGTCGAGCGCCGTTTCGCCGGACAGTCGCCGCGTCAACCGATCGGCCAGCGTGCCGATCCCCAACGCGAATGCGACGATAAAGTTGTCGCCCACGAACTCGGCGTTCTTGATCGGCAAGATGTTCGGATGGTCCAACCGCGCAGCCAGTCGTACTTCGCGGCGAAAGTCCTCGATCAAGCTTTCCGTCACCAAACTCGGATGCGGCGACTTGAGCGCCACGTGAATGCCCTCGATCGTGTCGAGCGCCTTGTAGACCGCCGCGAAACCGCCTTCGGCCAGACGCGTTTCGATCCGGTATTTCCCGAGTTTTTGACGACTACGCAGCAAGTTGCGGGTGGCGATCATAAGCGTGGGTGCGGAGCAGTGCCGACCTTGAGAAACAAGGTCGACGGGTGGCGGGCAGTCGAACGACCGAGCCTCGCGCCAAGCGGCAAATCATCATACGCCGCTTCGGCCCGAGTCGACAATCGCTCGGCGGGAAAAGTCGCAAACGGCGCGAAATCGCTCCGCGCCGTCTCTCCCTAACGATCGGCAAACTCGGCACAAACCGTTAATCCGCTTCGCAGTTCACTCGAAGTCGCTCATAGTCGTTGTTTTTCGCTCCGCGAAAGCAGCGTCTCCACAAAAGCAGCGTCTCCGCGAAATTAACGCTTCGCTCCGCAAGGACCGCCAGCCGTCATGTTCCGCAAACGCTACTTTCGCGGAGCGAAAGGCGACGAATCGCGGAGCGAAAGGCGACGATCCTCTGCCGCTTGGCAGCACAATCCCGCGAGCGCGACAACGCCGCCCACTGCATCGACGGACAAAAATGCAGAATCGGCTGAAGCGTCGCGAGCGAGCGAACCGATACCAATAACATCAACAACGCCCGGGAGGGCGGAAACAGCTCAAAAGGCTGTTTTCGTTTCAGGATAGAGGTTCTGGTATGACGACGGAGCGACATACCAGAACCTTTTATGCGCTCCGCCGCAACCAGCGCGCCGCGGAAGCTTCAATATCGATTGCCCGTCCCTGCCTGTTCCCCAAAAGCATCCTTCGGGTCAATCGGATTCCCATCGCCCCGCACGAACAAATTCACCAGCGTATCGTCCCGTAAATCCGCCCGAATGAATTTCACGGAAGCGTCACCAAACAACGCCAAGAAACCGCCAGGCCGTAGATTGCCCAACCCCGGTGTGGATTGTTCAAATCCATCTCCCAATCGTCGGGCTTCGTCCAGATCACCGCCTGATCCGCGTCGGCCTGACAACCATGATGGTGTTGGAGGTTCCATCGATGACGTCGCGAAAACGACTGCGATTGAACCCGGCTCTCGCCGCGACCGTCATCAAAAATTGTGCCCCCAAAAGCGAATATGCTTGCGAATCCGACACGCCCGGCCCAGCATCGACGTTCGCCGCGTACACAGCCCCCACATAACGTCTTCCCATCGTTCTCCGGTCGGTTCGGTGAGACGTGACCTCCGGCATCTGCGAGACCAACGCCATATTGGTTGGATGATCCCAGGGCTGGTTGAAATCGAACTGCTCGAAGAGCGCGGAACACTCGATGAACGGCAAGATTCGACTCGCCAGCTCAACATCTCGCGAGGTTCCAGTTTCGACGGCCGCGATTCTCGTTGTCCGAATCGGCATTAGCGCCTTAATCCACTCGGTGCCTTGAGGCGGAAAGCTCTTGTACACGTCGTGATAGTTGTGAATCGCAAGACCGATTTGCTTCAGGTTATTGGAGGACGCCACGCCGGGCGGCCTCCCGGCCAGCTTGAACCGCGGGCAGCACGAGCTGCCGGAACCATCAAGCACGAGCCGAGCGTCGACAAGCACCCTGCCGCCAACCCGGCAATCGCCAGCCCCTGACCGCCCACTTGACCACGGCCACGCTTAATCTGCCCCAGAGCCAACGCCCCAAAAACGATCGCCAGCAATCCGCCAACGATTGGAATGCAAAACGAGACCAATCCCAGAACCAAACTGGCAATCGCTTTGCCACCGGTAGCCGCCGGTTTGGTGGGCGGAAACGATTCAGGCGGGTAAGTGCGTTACTCATGGAGTTTCAATTCGCTTTCGTCGACAGGAAACGGCAACTGTCCAAAACCACAGCGGCCACATCATAACACTTCTTGTCGAGAACACAAACGACTCATCAGCCAAAAAGACAAAACGCAGAGACGCGGAAAACGCAGAGTTGGCAGTCCGCCCTCTCCGGCGCCTCCGCGTTTCAAAGAGTCTCACCGAGAGCAATTTGAGAATTAGCAGCAACGCTAGAGGGCCGATCCCATACCATTTCGCTCGCTCTTCAATCGCAATTAAGAGCGGTCTGGGGGATCAGTTACGTTGTATCGAAAGGGCACTATTCCTAACACACGGCTTGTTCCACGAGCGATTCTAGTTGGTCGACTTCGTTCCATGCCCGGCCGTTTCGGCGATGAATGCCGGCATGCTTGCTGACGACTCGTCCAAATCGGCCGGCATGCTCGACGTGCATCCGTGGCTCGACGCCCGTGGAACGGTCGTTCGCTGCTGGGATGATCGCCGAAACAGACTCCCAGGCCCGAGCGGCTTGTACCGCGGAACCCGATGCATCGACCCGCGACAGCTCGCCAATGGCCGCTTCGATCGATACGCTGCTGATGGTCGGCGGTTGGTAACATACCATTTCTCCCAACCGGCCTTCGACGATCAAACGCACGGCGTGAGCTCCGAATTGAGTTGCCAACACTCGATCAAACGATGTGGGACCGCCGCCTCGTTGCAAATGGCCTAACACCACGGTTCGCGTATCGCGGCCGAGGCGCGTTTCAATCTCGGTAGCCACCACGTTTCCGATGCCGCCCAATCGTGTTTGCCGACTCTCTTGACGTCGTTCGACCGTCACCAATCCGCCATGAGGCAGCTTCGCGCCCTCGGCCACGACGACCAACGTAAATCGCTTGCCGGCGCGTTCGCGGTCTAACACTTTCTGACAGACGCTTTCAAACGTCCAGTCGATTTCGGGAATTAGAATCACGTCGCCGCCGCCAGCAATGCCGGCGTGCAAAGCGATCCATCCCGCATGGCGCCCCATCACTTCCAATACCATCACACGATCATGGCTGGCCGCCGTCGTGTGCAGGCGGTCCAAAGCGTCCGTCGCACATTCGACGGCACTGTCAAAACCAAACGTAAATGCCGTCGACGACAGATCGTTGTCGATGGTCTTCGGCACGCCCACCACGGGCAAGCCAAATTCGTGGAATTGTTGGGCGATCCGCAATGAACCATCGCCGCCAATACAGATTAAACCGCTAAGGTTCAATTGTTCAAAGGTAGTCTCGACACCCACCAACAGGTCGCGGTCCAACTCGGCTCGTTGCGATTCACCCACCGTGGCATTGAAGCGGCCTTTGTTGGTCGACCCCAGAATCGTGCCACCTTGATTCAAGATGCCACTCGTATTCTTTTGATTCAACGGGACATAACAGACCGGATCGACTAATCCCTCATAGCCTTTCAAGAATCCCACAACATCATAGCCATGACAGTTCGCGCTCTTCACGACGCCACGAATGACGGCGTTCAAGCCAGGACAATCGCCGCCGGAAGTCAACACGCCGATACGTTTGGCATAAGCCATGATCCCACCCCTTAATTCAATGACAAGACAATTTGTTGCTATGCAGGCGCGAGCGGCAAGCGGCTTGTGGTGTGCGGTGGATAAAGTCCGACATGGTTGAAATCGACATGCGAAGTCAAGCCCCAAAAGGGGCGCACACTTGCCTCGAATCCCGGGGCCAGCGTACCGGCCGCCACATGGTCGGAATCACCAACGCCGCGTGCCGCGCGACAATGGGCGAATGCCCGTTGGCCTTTACGAAAAGCACTGTCTGCTTGCCGTTCGCGAAGACAAGTCAGGTTCGTATCGCGAACTCACACAAACCTAGGCCGTGCGACAGCGCCGACAAATTGATCCAGTCGATTCCCGCCAGATTCCGCCGAAAACCGTCGCCGAGATCGCTCCGCGCGACCCTCGATCCCGCGCGAGCCGCCCGCGTGAGACGCGAGGACACACTGTTCCAGCCGAGTCGCCAGGATGCAAAGTCGATCTGGCCGGCGACCCGCATGCCTTCCAAATCAAATTGCCACTCGCTCGAGTCCATTGACGAATCTCCGCCGCTTGACAAGACTAGCCAAAACTTGGGAAAGCTGCCGATTGGGGGTATCATGCTGCGTTCAGTAATTACCGCGTTGGTGCTTGCGCTGCCGGTGCTATTGGTTGTGTTCGCCGTGCTGATGGCCGCGTTTGGATTAAGCACGGCGGTTGGCGACGCCGCGGCCGCTCGCGTGTTGTGGTGGGGCGGCATGGGTTGTTTGATTTTGCTGACCTCCGATTTAATTTTGTTAATCGCCGCGATCGGCGCCGTGGTGGTCGGTATCATGGATCGGCCGGCCATCGAATCAAGTCGTGTTTCAAGCGAGCGGTCGGAGCGGGACGAACACCGGAGTTGACACGGATGAAAATGATCATCGCGCTGATACAGCCGACGAAGCTTGAACCGGTGCGCGAAGCTCTCGCCAAGATTGGCGTCGAGCGGATGACGATTGCCGACGCTCAAGGCTTCGGCCGACAGCGCGGCCAAACCGAGTTGTACCGAGGTGTCGAATATCGAACGCACCTTTTACGCAAAGTTGCCCTGGAAATCGCGGTGAACGACGACTTCTTGGAACGGACGTTGGACACGATCATCCGAGTCGCTCGGACCGGATCGGAAGGGAACATCGGCGACGGCAAGATATTTGTCATGCCGATGGAGCAAGCCATTCAAATCGGCGGCAACGTCCGCGGGCCGGAAGCGGTGTGAACACGATGCAAATTGTTTACCTCACCGCGGACCTGCTCTTCGCTTCGCGAATCGAACAAGCCGCGCGGCAACTGGGCGTCGGTCTTTCGATCGTTCGCAATGCGGAAGCAGCCTTGGCAGCCATCGGCGAACAAACGCAACTGCTAATGGTCGACTTGACGCTTTCGGGGCTCGACATCGCGTCGCTTGTGGCCGATGCACGCGCCTCGTATCCGACGCTGCAAATTCTGGCTTACGGTCCACATGTTCAAGCCGCACGTCTGGAAGCCGCTCGCGAGGCCGGTTGCCACCAAGTCCTAACGCGGACAGTTCGACCGAGAAGCCACCGCGATTATCTCCGCCGCGCTGCCAACCGGCCAACCGACTCGTGACCGAAGCCGTTGGGAACTGGCGGCGGCGAAGTTGCGTCTATCTCGCGCAATCCTCGCAGGCGGTACGATAGACGCCGTTCGGGGCGTGCGGTCGCTGGCAGGTTGAACGATTCGGTGGATTTGCCCGCGGCCCAGTAAGGCGAAGGAAGTTGGACATATACTTGCGAAACCAACCCGTCGCGGCGTGTCGTGTTCGGGTTTCGATTCTTTCGGTGAGAAGGAAAACAATGATGAAACGGCTGGCGGCAGTATTCCCAATCGTTGTCTGTCTAGCGTTCGGCGTGGCTCGCGCCGAGGAAATCGGCTTTATCGAAGATTTCTCGCCAGCCACGGACCGCACCGTTCCTTTGCGACAGCTCATCCCCGGCACGGAGGACTATTACTATTTCCATGCCCTGCATCACCAAAACACAGGCGACCACGCCAAGGTCGCCGAGCTGCTGGACGCTTGGATCAAGCGGTACGGCTACACGCAACGAGTGCAGGAAATTCGCTATCGCCAAGCGTTGTTGACCTACCAACAGACGCCGCAACAGTCCCTGTCGTTTATTCGCCAGGAGTTGAACTTGCAGTTCAACCACCAGCGACAAGAGCTGGATCGCAAACCCAACCTACCAACTCGCCTCGACCAACAAGCGATCGGGCAAAGCGTTCACGCAGCGGGCGATGAGTCGCTATCAGAATCTGCAAGGCTTCGAGGATTCGGCCTCGATTGGCTGGTTTCGACCGAACTGAACGCCGATCGTCTACGGAATTTGCTGCAACGTCTGGAACGCCCCGACCAGCCGAAGTTGCCCGAGCTGATCGTGGCCGACCTGAACCATCCGAATTCGCCGGGATTCGGTCAGTACACAATCCACCGTCAGCTTCTCCTCTCCCAGCTTCAAGAACTCCTAAAACTCCGCCCTTCGCTCCTGTCCGACACGAACTTCGTCAACATCTACATCAGTAAGCTGCATCCGAACGACGATGTCGATTGGCGCCACAATAACGTCGCCAAACGAGCTTACCTGGATCGGCTGTGGGATTTCGTCGAGGAACTGCCGCCCGCCTTCAACTCCTTGAAAGCTCATATTCTCTACCATCGCCTTGTGTTTGACCGTTCCCAAGGCGTCTATGACAAAGAGCGATTCCTCACCTATCTAAAGCTTCCTCGACATGTGGTTTATATTGAACCAAAATTCATGGCGGAGCCCGAAAACCGACGTTATGCGGCCGACCTAAATGCGAATTATGAACCGCAAACGATGCTGACGATCATCGGCACGGACGAGCCGCTTGTACGAAGTTACCTCGAACATTTCTTTATCGAGGAAGACTCCTACCAACCTTACGCTCCCTATGTCGAGAACAATTATCTCAAGCGAATCTTCGCGATCACTAAAATCGTCAACGGTCAAGGCGATCCCGAGCGTTGGTATTCGATGCTCACGCCTGCCGAGTACCAGCAACTGAAGGAACGCGTGGACCTCGACTTCGCCCACACCAACGACGAGCAATTCGACGCCGACGAGCCAGTTTCGTTGGATATGTGGGTGAAGAACGTCGACAAATTGATCGTCAAGGTCTACGAGATCAATACGCTCAATTTCTATCGTGATAATCAGCGCGAAGTTAGCACGGATATCGTGCTCGAGGGATTGGTTCCCAATGCGGAAGCAACCTACGAGTATGCCGAGCCATCGCTGCGCCGAGTGCGACGACACTTCGATTTCCCGTCGCTAAGAGAGCCCGGCGTCTATGTCGTCGACTTCATCGGCAACGGCAAGAGTAGTCGTGCGCTGATCCGAAAAGGTCAACTCCACTTTATCGCTCGCACCAGTACGGCTGGCCATGTGCTTACGATCTTAAACGCGAGCAATGAGATTGTGCCGAACGCCAAGGTGTATTTCGGCGGCCACGAATACACGGCCGACGACCAGGGGCATGTCGCAATTCCATTTAGCACGAATCCCGGACAGCAACCGATCGTGTTAGCGACGGCAAAATTCGCGTCGCTACAGTTTTTGCAACACGATGCCGAAAATTATTCGCTAACCGCGGGCATTCACGTTGATCGCGAGCAGCTATTAGAGCGAGAAAAGGCTCGTGTTCTGATCCGCCCCGGCTTGAATCTAAACGGCACGCCAGTCACGCTCTCGTTGCTCGAAGACCTCCGGCTCACCATTACCAGCACGGATATCGACGGAGTGTCGGCGAGCAAGGAGGTGGACGATTTGAAATTGGACGAGAATCAAGACATCGTCCATGAATTCCAAACTCCCCAAAGACTTTCGACCATCTCATTTACCCTGCAGGCCAAAGTTAAGAGTCTGACACGTAGTGAAAAAGTGACTCTCACCTCGTCCGCCACGTTCACGCTGAACCAAATCGACACCACGGACAAGATTCAAGATTTGTTTCTGACCGCCGTCGAGGGCCAATATGTTCTAGCGCTATTGGGAAAGACGGGCGAGATTCTTCCAGATCGCGCTATTCAATTGAAAGTGAAGCATCGCGATTTTCGCGACGAATACCACGCCAATCTCCAGACCGACGAGACCGGTACCGTCTGGCTGGGACCGCTTCACGACATCGCTCAGGTCACCGCCACCGAACCCGGCGGCGTCTCGCACACTTGGCAACTGCGTGAAGATCGACACAGTTACTATTCCGCGATCCACGGTCGGGCGGGATCGATTGTGGAAGTTCCTTATATGGGCACGAAAGCCCAAGTGACACGGGACGAAGTCAGCTTTTTGGAGTTGCGGGGCGACACGTTCGTTGCCGACCGATTCGACGCCTTATCGATCGATGGAGGAATTTTGCGAGTCGGCGAATTGCCACCAGGCGACTACGACCTGCTACTGAAGCGCAGCGGCGCCCGAATGCGGATTCGACTGACCGATGGAGCCAAGTTGGATGATTGGGTGTTAGGAGAATACCGCCAATTGGAAACCCGCGACAACAGTCCTCTGCAATTGGATCCCATCCAAGTCGGCGAAAAGACGATCACGGTCAATGTGAGGAATGCGAACCCTTTCACTCGCGTTCATGTGTTCGCCACGCGTTTCGTGCCGGCCTACGATCCGTTTGGAAATCTGTCGATCGTTCGCGACGCCGAACCATCGCGATATCTCCTGCCCGAACAACTGTCCCACTTCATGGAAGGTCGAATTATTGGGGATGAGATTCGCTATATTCTGGATCGAAAATACGCCCCCAAGTATCCAGGCAACATGCTCGAGCGACCTGAGTTGCTGTTGAATCCGTGGGCGATTCGGCAAACGGAGACCTCGCAGCAAGAAGCACAGCTCGGTAGCGAATTCGCGCCATCCGCGGATCCCCAGGCCATGACGGCCAAGCCGGGACAGGGCGGGCGTGGCGTCGACGGCGAACGAACCGATTTCTCGACGCTCGACTTCCTGGCACTCGACTCGGCAGTGCTCCTGAATTTGGCTCCCAATGAAGAAGGCCAATTGACGCTTGACCGGGACGCTTTGGGACCACACCAACATCTGCACATCGTCGCGGTCGATCCCCAAAACACCGTGTATCGAACCACGTCCTTGGCGGCGGGTGACGTACCGTTCGAGGATCTTCGACTTGCCGACGGACTGGATCCCGACAAACACTTCACACAACAGAAGCAGACGAGCGTGATCCAACCGGGCGAGGAATTCGTCTTGCCGGATATCACGAGTTCGCGGTTCGAGCTGTATGACAGCCTGCGGCGGGTGCATTCGCTGTACGTCACACTCAGCAACAATCCTAACTTAGTGGAATTCAACTTTGTCCTGAATTGGCCAAAACTGACGCCGGACGAGAAACGTTCCAAGTATTCCCAATACGCCAGCCATGAACTGCATTTCTTTCTCGCGCAGAAGGACCCGCAGTGGTTCAATGAAAACATCCGACCTTATTTGGAGAACAAGAAAGATAAGACCTTCCTTGACCAGTATTTGTTGGGTGAGAATCTTTCCCAATATCTATTTCCGTGGGAGTTCGAGCGGCTGAACATTGTCGAGCGAATTCTGCTGGGTCGACGCTTGGAAGCGGAGGCGTCAGCCATGCAACGACACGTCCATGAACGCTACGAGTTGTTGCCACCGAACATCGACCGTCGTAACTTCCTATTCGAAACCGCCTTGAAAGGCAGTTCCTTGGAAACGGACGATCGGCTCGGAGTGATGGATGCGCTGAAGAAGACCAAACAAGAGCAAGCCGAATTCCGCGGGGAAGCCAAAGACGCCGACCGAGCGTTGCAATTTGGTGGCCAAGCGATGAACCGCAACGGCACGGCCCTGTTTGGACGTGCGAACGCACCCCAGCCAGCAGCTCCACCGGCCGCCGCCATGCCGGCGCTTGCCGAAAAGGCCGCCGCGGGCAAGCGATTGGCCGAGGAGCAACTGGGCGAATTGCAGAACGCCCGAAAGGAGATGGAAAGCGGTTTGGCGCGGCGGCGGCAAGCGGGCGCCGATGACAAGTCCGAACGCGCCTACTTTAAAGCCGATGAGAAGCTCCGCGCCAAGATGCAACAACTCTATCGCCAAGTCGACAAGACGAAGGAATGGGTGGAGAACAACTATTATCATTTGCCGATCGAACAGCAGAACGGCGATCTCGTGACCGTCAATGCCTTTTGGAATGACTTTGCTCAACATCCGGCCGACCAGCCATTCTACTCGACCAATATGGCCGAGGCATCGCGGAACTTCACCGAGATGATGTTCGCGCTATCCGTGCTGGACCTTCCCTTCGAGGCGGGTGAACATCAGACGGAATACGAGAAGGCGGCCATGACGCTGGAGGTCGGAAGTCCGTCTATCGTTTATCACGAGGAGATTAAGCAGGCCGAACAGATGGCCTTGCAGACGCCCATTCTCGTGAGCCAAAATTTCTTCCGACACGGAGATCGCTATGCACACGTCGACGGCGAACAGCGGGACAAGTATGTGACGGACGAATTTCTCGTCCACGCCGTGTATGGATGCCAAGTCGTCGTGACGAATCCAACATCGACGCCTCGCAAATTGGACTTGTTGCTGCAGGTTCCCAACGGAGCCATTCCGGTGATGGGCAGCAAGTACACGCGGAGCGTGCATATCAACTTGCAGCCGTTCAATACGCAGACGGTTGAGTATCACTTCTATTTCCCGGCAGCGGGCGAATTTACCCACTATCCGGTGCATGTGGCACAGAACGAGGAGCTTTTGGCTTACGCTGACCCGGTCAAGCTGAACGTGGTCGCCAAGCCAAGCAAGATCGATCGCGAGTCGTGGCAGTACATCTCGCAGTACGGTACCGACGCGCAAGTGATGGAGTTTCTGCGGCAGCATAATTTGCAGCGATTGGAACTCGACAAGATCGCGTTCCGCATGCGTGACAAGGCGTTCTTCCAGCAAGTTGTCAACTATCTGGCCGAGCAGCACGCGTATAACCAGACGCTGTGGTCCTATTCGGTTTATCACGACGTGCCTGATCAGGTAAAACAATTCTTGAAGCACGCGGACAGCTACATCAACCAAGTTGGTTGGTATATCGACAGCCCGCTATTGGAGTTGGACCCAATCGCTCGGCACATCTACCAGCACATGGAGTACAAGCCGTTGGTGAACGCTCGGCGGCATCAGTTGGGCAACCGGCGCGAAATCGTCAATGATCGCTTCCACCAACAGTATCACCGATTCCTAAAGCTGCTCAGCTACCATGCCGAGCCTACCGACGAGCAGGAGTTGGAAGCGACCTACTACCTGTTGCTGCAAGAGCGAGTGGCCGAGGCATTTGATTTCTTTGGTCGGGTCAACCCCGAACAATTGAACGAGCGATTGCAATACGATTACTTCACGGCCTACTTGGCGTTTTACAAGGCCGATCCGCAACAGGCACGGGATATCGCCGAAAACTATTCCAATCATCCGGTCGACCGGTGGCGTGAAGCGTTTTTGGCAATTGTGGCTCAGGCGGACGAGATCGAGGGCGCGGGCGTGGAAGTGATCGACGACGAGAATCTCGCCCAGTCCCAGACGAAGCTAGCCGCGGCTGACACGAGTTTCGATTTTGAGGTCGAATCGCAAGAGGTTCGTATCGACTATCAGAATGTGGAACGGGTGCGGGTGAATTTCTACCTGATGGATATCGAGATGCTGTTCAGCCGTAATCCGTTCGTGCAGCAATACAGCAGTCAGTTCTCTTATATCCAGCCAAACCAATCGCAGGTCGTCGCTTTGCCGAAGAACAAGACTTCGTTTGCGTTCTCGCTGCCGGCCGAGTTGCGAAATCAGAACGTGTTGGTCGAGATTTCCGCGGGCGGTCAAACGAAGAGCGAAGCTTATTATTCCAATTCGTTGGCGGTCCAGGTGATTGAGAACTACGGTCAAGTCCGTGTGGCTCATGAGAATAGCAAGAAAGCGTTGGCTGGCGTTTACGTCAAGGTTTACGCACGAATGTCCGACGGCAGTGTGAAATTCTATAAGGATGGATACACCGATCTACGTGGGCGTTTTGATTTCACGTCGCTGAGCACCAACGAGTTGGACAACGTGGAGAAATTCTCGTTGCTGATACTGAGTGAGGAGCACGGAGCGGTCGTTCGCGAGGCGAATCCACCACGCCGATAAATGAACACGGAGTGAGTGGATGTGTTCGAGATGAGCGATCCCAAGCAAGATTGGAACACGCTTCAGCAGGGAATCGTCGGCTGCGAGCGATGTCCACGTCTTCGCCAGCATTGTGGGCTCGTCGCCGTGGAAAAGCGACGAGCCTTCGCGGAATTGGATTACTGGGGACGGCCGGTTCCGAATTTCGGTCAACCGCCGGCGGGCTTAGTGATTGTCGGACTAGCGCCGGCAGCCCACGGAGCCAATCGTACGGGGCGAATGTTTACCGGCGATCGGAGTGGCGACTGGTTGTATCGTGCCTTGCACCGTGCTGGTTTTGCAAATCAGCCGACCGCGACGCATGCTCACGACGGTCTTGCTTTGAACGATTGCGTGATCACCGCCGTGTGCCATTGCGCTCCGCCCGATAACAAGCCCACGCCACAAGAAATTGAGAATTGTCGACCGTGGCTCGTGGAAACGATGGACCTTGCGAGCGGTCGGGTGTTTCTGGCGCTGGGACAGATTGCATGGAAGGCGGTTGTGTCGGAGTGTGTTCGCCGCGAGTGGCTGGTGGGTAAGCGTCCCAAGTTTGCTCACGGCGCGAGCGTCGAATTGGCCGGAGGTCGCTGGCTGTTCGGAAGCTACCATCCCAGCCAACAAAATACGTTTACGGGAAGGCTCACGGAGCCGATGTTTGACGAAGTCTTTTCGCGGATTCGAGCGTTGCTGCAACACGGCAAGTAGGAGGTTGCGTTCGGCTCAAACGTCCGTTGGCATCTAAGGCGGCAACGTTTGGTCGAAATCAGCACGACGGCCGTTAGACATGCAGCTCGACCACGTCCTTGTCGGACAGCACATAGTCGGCTTTGACCATCGTACCGTCGTGGACATTCGTGCCCCAAACTCGTGCGCCTTTCAATGTTTTGGCGAAGTCGCGGTGAATTTGTTCCGCGATTTCTAGCAGCGTGCCGCCGCGGCGAATCGTAAATGGTTTGTCATAGTCGGGCTCTTTGGCCGTGGGCAGCTTGGTATAGATTCGCACCACGTCAAGTGCTTGGAAAATCGCGGCCTTCAGCGGTTCTAATCCTTCGCCATGTTCCGCCGAGATGGCAAACTCGTCGAATTCGAGCTCACAGAACTCGTGCAGCAATTCCCGTCGTTCGGCGAATTGTGGATCGTCCAGCTTGTTGAGCACCAGAAAGGCTTGGGTATAGGAAAGTCCGATATCGTTTTCGTCCAGATACGATTCGCGAGCCAAACGGGTCTTGGTCTTATTCAAGTGATCTAACACTTCTTGTAGCTGTTCGATTCCTTCGTCGGCTCCCAAGTCGACCAATAGCAATGCAAGGTCGCTGCCGCGAATCAGTCCTTGCGTGGCCGGATCGAAATAGTCGGCCGTGATGGGCGGCGTATCGATCACCTGAATCATCACGTCCTCGAAAGGCATCATGGCGGGCATGGGCTCGCGAGTGGTAAACGGATACGGAGCAACTTCAGGAGTGGCTCGCGTCACCGCCTTCACAAACTGGCTTTTGCCAGCGTTCGGACCGCCCACCAAGATGACTCGCCCGGCGCCCTGCCGAGGCACGCGAACGCCGTGCCCCTTTTTGCCGGACTTTGCCGCTGTTTCCACATCGGCCTTGGCGCGGCTGATCTTGTGTTTCAGCTCCGCCTGTAGTTTGTCGGTTCCCTTATGTTTGGGCAACTCGCGCAACATCACTTGCAAACAGCGGAGTTCCTCGTCGGGTGTCGCGGCGCGGCGGTATTCCTCTTCGGCTTTAAGATATTGAAGTGTTAGATTCGCGGGCATATGGCGGCAACCAAAAGATTAGTAGGTTGATGAGCCGGATGCTCACACCGGCGTTACCGTTTCATCGACCAGCCGCTGGATAATGGCTTCCACTTCGCGGCGTTCGTTGGCTTGGAAGAAACCTTGCGTGATGACGCGGTGTGAGAGTACGGGGACGGCCAGGCGTTTCACATCGTCGGGAACAACGAAGCCGCGGCCATCGATGAGCGCGTGTGATTGCGCCGCGCGGTACAAGCTGATCGCGCCTCGCGTGCTGACTCCCACATGCAACTGGTCACAGTCGCGGGTGGCATGCACGATATCCAGCAAATACTCTTCGATCGACGGATCGACGCGCACTTCGCGGACTCGACGTTGCAAATGCAAAATCTGTTCGTGGTCGACGACCGACGGCAATTGCTCGACCGGCTCGCCGACGCGATGACTGGCGAGCACTTCACGCTCCGCTTCGCGCGACGGATAACCCATGGAAATCCGCAGCAGGAACCGGTCGAGCTGGCTTTCGGGCAACACGTACGTGCCTTCGAACTCGAACGGATTCTGGGTGGCGATCACCATGAACGGCTCGGGCAGCGGGTAGGTGTGGCCGTCGATCGACACCTGCCGGTCGCTCATCGCTTCGAGCAACGCACTTTGCGTTCGCGGCGGGGCTCGATTGATCTCGTCGGCCAGCACGATATTGGCGAATACGGGGCCGCGGTTGAAGACGAATTCAGCGGACTTCGAGTTGTACACGCTGCTGCCCACAATATCGCTGGGCAGCAAATCGGGCGTGAACTGGATTCGGCAGAAGGAACCCGAAACGCTCTTCGCCAGGGCCTTTCCCACCAACGTCTTACCCACGCCCGGCACATCCTCTAGCAAGACATGTTCGCCGGCTAGCAGCGCGACCAAACACATCCGCACGACTTCCGGCTTGCCCAGCACCACGCGGCTGATATTGGCGTCCAACTGTTGAACCAAGCTCTGCAGCTCGGCGGCCATACGCGTCTCCTCTATGCCCCGAAAGTCGGATGTCCTTGACGAGCGATCATCGTAATTGCTGGCCGAGAAGTTGTCTGCCGCTCGCCGGCGGGCGGGTCGAAAATTGTGGTCCGATTCGCTTTTGACACAACCGTCGCGGCGCGATATGTTCCCTCGCCCTCAAGCGAAGTCGCTTTTGTCCCGCCTGATTGAACGCACAGGGAGGTGCGATCTTGAAAGCCTGCCCCGAATTGAATTCGCCGCGCAGCGTGCTGATTATCGACAACTCGGCCGAATCTCGCGAAGTGTTTCGGACCGTCCTGTCGACGCGCGGCATCGAGTTATTGGAAGCGTCGAACGCCCGACAGGGCTTGGAAATGCTGCGCGAGCACCATCCGCGCGTCGTGGTGCTTGACCTCGAAGCGCAGCAGGCCGACGACGAAATGCTGCGCGACGAATACGACCACGAGTCCGCCAGCCAACAGGCGTCGCTGGTTATTTTGGGCACGGCGCGCCGCTACGACGCCGCGCTGCCCAAGGACCGCGTGGTGCCCAAGCCCTACCACTACGGTCCGGTGATTCGTACAATCGAACGCTTGCTCTAACGGCCGGACGGGGGCAATCATCGCGGCGCGTCGTTCGCTCGGCTGCCAACCGACCGGCTCAATCACTCGGTTTCCGACAGCACGCCCGTTCGAGATCAACAGATGGCTTCGCTGTTCGTCATTCGTGGACGCGATCAAGGAAAACACTTCGAGCTGAATCGGCCGCGGATTGAGCTCGGTCGTGATAGCGCCAACGCGATCCAGCTTCACGACACCGAAGTCTCGCGCCGCCATGCCGAGATTCTTCAAGACGGTGACGAGTGCGTGATCGCCGATCTTGGCAGCTCGAACGGCACGTTCGTCAATAACAAGCGAGTCACCGAGCATCGGCTGGCCAGCGGCGATCGGGTGCAAGTCGGCCGCACGATGATGATCTTCACGTCGCCCGAGGCTTCGTCGTCGATTGGCGTGGCGGATGGGATCGATATCGTCGGCTCGATGGCCGCGTCGCGAATTCTGAAGTCGATCAGCCACGACGAAGGAAGCCAACTGTTCCACGACAACGCGGGGGGCGATAGTCCCTGGTTGGCTCGCGCTCGCAGCAATCTGCAGATTATGTACCGCACGGCGTTGGCGGTCAGCCACACGCTGGATATCGACCAGTTGCTGCATCGCATTCTGGAGCTGATTTTCGAGTGGGTTGAAGCCGACCGCGGTGTGGTGATGTTGCTGGATCAAGAGACGGATGAGCTGATGCCCGCCGCGCGGCGAAATCGGCGGGGCGTTCAGGACGAGGATAAGATCTCGATCAGTCGCACGATTCTGGACTATGTATTGCAGCATCGCGAAGGCGTGTTGACCAGCGACGCTCGCGACGACGAGCGTTGGGACGCCGGCGGAAGCATCGTGCGAATGGGCGTGCGGGAAGCCATCTGTGTGCCGATGCAAGGCCGCTATGGCATTGTGGGCGTTGTCTATATCGACACTTACACGCCTCCTGGACGCAATCCCCAAGTGCGACAGGCAGATCGGTTTTCCGAAGAGCATTTAAAGCTGATGGTCGCGATCGGCCATCAAGCGGCGTTGGCCGTGGAAGACACGTCCTACTATTCCGCGATGGTTCAAGCCGAACGACTGGCGGCCATCGGCCAGACGATTGCCACACTCTCACATCATATTAAGAATATCTTGCAAGGGATTCGCGGCGGCAGCTATCTCATCGAAGAGGGACTCAAGCAAACCAATTCGGATGTCGTTCGCAAGGGCTGGAACATTGTGGACAAAAATCAGGAGAAGATATCCAATCTGGTGATGGATATGCTCTCCTTCAGCAAGGAACGTCAACCGGAGATGGAACCGGGCGACTTGAACGAAGTCGTCGCGGACGTATGTGAGTTGATGCAGACGCGAGCTCGTGAAATGAATGTGGGGTTGAGTTTCACACCCACGGAAGACTTGCCGCGACTCTGCTTCGACGCGGACGCCATGCACCGAGCGATTCTGAACGTGGTCACGAACGCGATCGACGCCTGCGAGGAGATCGCCGACGGTCGCGTCGAAGTTTCGGTGGAGTTTCCGCCCGACGGCGATAAGGTCCGCGTGATTATTCACGACAACGGAGCGGGTATCGCCCCAGAAGACATCAAAAAGATATTTTCCGTGTTTGAGTCTCGCAAAGGAAGCCGCGGCACGGGCCTAGGATTGCCCGTCAGCCAGAAAATCCTGCGCGAGCATCATGGCGATATCGTGGTCGAGAGCACGCCACAGCAGGGAAGCCGATTCATTTTAGAGATGCCAGCCGTCCGAGCACAATCGGGAACCCGAGACTTGGGTACGCGGACACATGACACGGAAGATTTCGATCCGCGAAATTATGATTCTTCCGCTGGCGATACAATGACCGGCTGAGTTCGGGTCGAGGTTAGTACATGGGACAATGGCAGGAAGCGACCGTTGGTGGGCATCCGTGTGATTTGTTTGAACCAACGCAGCGAAACGAGCACGGTTATGTGCTGGTCTATCTGCACGGCGTGCATTTGAATCGGTTGGTTGACAAGCAGCCATACATCACCGAATTCGAGCGTTACGGCTTGCCCGTGGTCGCGCCGTTTACGCAACGCAGTTGGTGGACCGATCGTATTTGCGATGAGTTCGATTCCCAGGTTTCCGCCGAACGGCACGTGATGGATCGCGTGTTGCCGTGGATCGAGTCTGAATATGGCGCGTCGACACCAAAGATCGGCTTGTTCGGCACGAGCATGGGAGGACAAGGGGCTCTGAGATTCGCCTATAAATACCCCGACACGTTTCCGGTTGTGGCGGCGATTTCGCCAGCGATCGACTATCACTTGCGTTTTGATGAAGGGGATGAAACGTTGCCTGCGATGTATTCCGATCCTGAGTCCGCGAGGCAAGACACGGCCTTATTGCATATTCATCCGCTCAACTGGCCCCGCAATCAGTTCTTTTGCTGTGATCCCGTCGACCACCGCTGGCATGATAGCGCCGATCGCTTACGAATGAAGTTGTACTCGCTCGGCGTGCCGTTCGAATGCGACTTGGAAACGTCGGGCGGGGGACACGGCTTCGAGTATTACAACCGCATGGCGGCAAAAGCCATGAGCTTTATTGTCGAGCGACTTGATAGAGAACGACGGCGTTGAGCGCCTCATCAAAGTTGACTTGGTATAACTTGTTCAGCGGCAAGCCGTCGGCGACCGTGTTTGGCGGATGCGCCGACGCCTTCGGCTTGCCGTTCAACAAAATGACTCTCTATGACGTGCTTCAGATCGACGTGGCCCCGGTTCCACCGATTGCTGTCATTCCGCTAAAGCGGTAAAGCTACCAACTGCTTCACGCGTTGTGTCTCCGTTTCCGCATCGGATAGATGGCGCAGACCTTTGTTCGCCTCTGCTTTGGATACCAGGTCTGCCGCCAAGCTCGTGCGCTGAAGATGTTTTGCCAAACCAGCTAACAATTCGTACCGTTTGATGGGCTTGGTGAGACAAGCATCGCAACCCGCGTCGAGGCATTTGATATCGTCGCCAGCCATCGCGTGTGCCGTGAGCGCGATAATGGGCAGTTTCGCGCCGAGCATGCGGAGTTGGCGCGTGGCCGTGTAGCCATCCATCACAGGCATTTGCATATCCATCACAACCAGGTCGTAAGGCCTTCCATTGGCTTCGGCATCCGCAAACATATGGCAGGCCTCTTGACCATTTTCCGCGATGGTCACTTCGGCTCCCGCTTTGCGGAGAAAATGCAGCAGCAGTCGCTGATTATCGGGACCATCTTCCGCCAACAAGATACGACGCCCTTGCAGATCGGCGGTAGTCGGCGTGGTAAGGCTTATAGCTCGTTCGCTGGCATTCGAGGCTGCCGCCTCCCGCGGAACGCCATCGGGCCGCCGCGCCGCTTCGGCATCCACGACGACCGTGAAGACGCTGCCGACCCCTGGTTCGGATCGCACCGCCACACAGCCACCCAATAATTGAGCGAAGCGATGGCAGATCGACAATCCCAGACCGGTGCCGCCATAACGGCGCGACATGGTGTTGTCCGCTTGGCGAAACGGTTCGAACAGCCCCACCAGATGTTCGCTGCTAATACCGATGCCCGTATCACATACTTCCAGTTGCAGCTTGCCAGTTTCCGGTTTGCCGTCCAACCAACCGGCTGAAATGTGTACGGCCCCTTTCTCCGTAAATTTTACCGCATTGCTAACCAGATTGATTAAAATCTGCTTCAATCGCGTGGGATCGGATTCGATCCAAAGGGGCAGGTTGTCGGCGATCGTGGCACTGAGCGCGAGACACTTTTCTTCCGCTCGTCCGCGGAATATATCCACAATTTCGTCCAACAAGCGGATCGGCGAGAACTCGAGCTTCTCGACATCCAATTTGCCCGCTTCGATTTTGCTCAGATCCAACACATTGTTAATTAGTTGCAAGAGGTGTTCGCCATTGCGCGAGATGGTATGCACCGCTGCTAAATCTTCTGGTCGCGAGGCCGTTTGTTGCAGACTATCGCGGAGCACTTCCGCGTATCCCAAGATCGCCGTCATGGGAGTGCGGATTTCGTGGCTCATATTGGCCAAGAATAAACTCTTGGCTTGACTGGCCTGCTCGGCGCTTCGTTTGGCGTGGACCAATTGCTTGTTCACGGCCAGCAGTTCGTCGCGAGTGCGAATCATCTCTTTGATCCGCAAGTCCAACATCCGGCTGAGGTCATCCATTCGTTGTTTGGAATCGTGCTCCAGCTTCCATTTGCGGAGCGCGATCGCCAAGCATTGTCGGATGGCTCCGCCACCAGCGGAGCGAGGCAAAGGATGCCAAGCTTGGGATTCGGCCAGACGCGGATGGGCGTCGAGCACCGAATCATCCCAATTGCGAATTATGATTTGCACGTGCGGGTCGAGTTTCCAAATCTCTTCCATGAGTTTGATAAGCCCCAATGCCTCGCAGTTGAGTAGGACCGCTCCAATTCGATGTTTTGATCGGATGGCTCGTCGAACCAATTGCAGCGCCGCAGGGCGCTCGAACGCGACCATCGTCGGATGGCCCAGCTTGACGAAACTTGCGCGAAGTCGTAACGCTTCGTCACGTTCTTCCTCGACGACCAACACACGCCCGGTGTTGCAGGATGCCATTGCCACTTGCCCCAAGTGCTAATTGACGACCTCTCGAATCGGCCAACTCGCTGCTTGATCGTGTCCACCACTTGAGTCCGTTAGGACCAATTAATCCACGATGCAATGCGAGTCCGCCCCACTAAGCAAACGTAGGACATGTTCGATGCGTCATCGCTTGGGGGGACGTGGACCGCGAAAGATGCGGAAGTCCGATAGCCGGATTTGACGATTAGCCGCGTCGTTCCGCTCGGCATCCCACGGTACGCGTAGGCACACGATTGAGAGAGTGATCCGACGATCGTCAAATTTGTTGCCATACGAACGGGATCGTGGACCGAGTTCGCGTTTCTAGCCAGCGTCGCGGTTAGGTGGCGTGCATCAGACCGCGAAGGTATCCGTAAGCGAACAGGCGGCCGAGCATTGTATAGCCGGGTTCGCCCGATTCCTCGCCGACCAATTGGGGAACATGATCGGGGCGAATGGGGCCGGCGAAACCAATGTCTTGGTAGGCTCGCATTGCGGCCGCCATATCGGTGCGTCCGTTATCGTGGAATGTCTCGACGAACGACTCGCGGCTGCCGCGGATGTCACGACAATGAACGTATTTGATATGAGGTCCCAATCTACGAATCGTGGCGGGAATGTCCACGCCCATTTCGGCAAACGTGCCTTGGCAGAAACAAATGGCGTTCGCGGGGCTGGGCGCCAGAGCCACGAGTCGCTCGAACGACTCGACACAGTTCATGATCCGCGCCTTGCCGAGCAGCCGATCCAGCGGCGGGTCATCTGGGTGCATGGCCAAAGTTACGCCGGCCTTCTCGGCCACCGGCAACAATTCATCCAACAGTCGGCGGAGGTTCTCCCACAACGTCTCGGCTTCGATAGGCTCTTGATCGATGGTCGACGCTGTCGTGCTGAGCGACATGGCGCGTTCCACTTCCGCGAGGTCGAAGGCGGTGACGAGCGCGCCGCCACGTTCCGGCACGTCCAACTTGGTCCGCACCCAATCGGTTCCGGCCATGAAGTTGTAACAGAGGATCGGCACGCCGGCTTCGCCCATGTCACGCACCAGCGTTTGAAGCGAGCGTAGGTCGGAGCCATCATCGCGGCCGATTTTGATTCGTTCGATCGGCAAAGCGCCTTCGATGACCGACAATCGCAGACCGAATGGTTCGAGTCGCTGTTGGACTTCCTGGATCGCGGCCAACCCCGAGCCGGGATAGCGATGCACGATGTCGGTCACGCCGCATTGGGCCGCCAACCGCAAATTCTGATCGGACATCGGGGACAACACGGTCGCCAAACGCATCGAAAGAATCCTTCAAAAAAAGTGGCTTGCAGCCAAACGCGGACGAAAGTCCGCGCGCCGTAGGCTACACACAATCCACGGGGAATAGTCGAGCTCGGGCCGCCGGTTCGAGGTGCGCGGCGTATTCACTGATTTCGTACACTTCGGCCAACACGGCGGCGTTTCCTCGCTCGGGCCCGTACTGGTCGATCAAAGCCGAACGGAAACGGTCGGCACGGCGAGCGACGCGGTTGAGAAACCAGCCGCGCAACCAATCGTGCCGCATTGCCGGCTCGTCGGGAACCGGCTGTGCATAGCCTTCGTTGAACGGAAGGAAATCGAACACCTGCGACTGATGACAGGCCAGCATTTCCAGGATCGTGTCCATCATCGGTGTGGCGTCGAGCGTCACGTCGGGCCTTAGCGGACAGGGCCGCGTGAACAAGTCCGGCATGTACGCGACGACCGGATCGCGGGTCAGGATCGGCGCGTCCGAGACAACCAGCGGAACGGTCACCATGTAAGAAGCATCTTGTACGGCTTGTCCCACGGCGCGATGGTCGGGGTGATAGTCGTTGGTGCGATGCGTCAGCACCAAATCCGGCCGAAACGAACGGATTTCGCGGATGATGCGCTCGCGAACTTCCAATGTCGGGAGCAGCGAACCATCGGGAAAATCCCAAGTCTCGTAGGTGGCTCCGATCACGGCCCCGGCCGCGGCCGCTTCCTTTCGCCGAATGGCCACGAGTTCGGCGGACGAATAACGATGATGCCCCGCGCCGCCGTTCGTGACGCTGACCATTTTTACCGTGTTTCCGAGCCGCCGGTACAGCGACGCCAAGCCGCCGGCGTGAAACTCGGCATCGTCGGGATGGGCTCCCAATATGAGCAATCGCGGTGGCTCCATGCCGGCTTCCGCCTCGGTTCGTTCCGCACTCATCGTCGATCTAACCTCGCTACTTTCCAGCCGCTTCGTACACAATGACCACCAACACGTCGGACGCCGAAAAACTGCCTTGGATGCCGGACGAGTTGGAGGTTTGCGGAGCGATATTGCCGGTCACGCTAATCACCTTGGCGTTCGTCGAACGGAGCCATTCGTTGATTTCGGCTTCCATCGTCCACAGTTCGCTTTCGATGCTCTTGAACAATTTCACTTGATGCATGACACAATCTCTCCCAATCTCTCTGGGCGTCGCGGCGGGAAAAGCGTTTATTGTCAGCCGCTGTCGCTGAATGTCAATCAGCCGCTTGCCGAAGCCGACGCACCTGAAATATCTCTTGCTCCGATCCGAAGTTCTCCGCCATGATGTGCCCGCTTTGCACGTCGGTTCTTTCCGACGTGGAGGACACGGCGAAGTGATCACTGGCGGCAGCGGCCGCTCGACGACGAAAGCTTGGAGATTCGATGACTACGACTTCCCTGCCACGACCAAATCGCCGAGCCATGCCTCGCTTGTCTTCGCTGTTGGCCGTGGGCGGTTTGTTCATCTTGGCCGCGATCGTGGTGATGCCGTGGGATGTAACAATCGCCAGATGGGTGCGCGAGCTGTCGATCGGCGGCGACTTGCGACGCCTGATTCATCTGAGCGAGACGTTCGCTTACGGGCTGACCGTGATTTTGATCTTACTTGCAATCCACGCGGCGGACTTGTCGGCGAGGCGAGCGTTGCCGCGCGTCGTGGCAGTCGTGTTTGGAGCCGGACTGGCCGCGAATTTGGTGAAGTGCAGCTTGGCGCGTTTCCGCCCGATGGCGATGCCGCCGGACCTGGATTCGTGGCAGACTTTCGTTGGTTGGTTGCCGGCGGTGCGGGCCGGTGGTTGGGATATGAAATGGAATCACGATCTCCAGTCGTTTCCCTCGTCGCATACCGCGGTCGCCGTGGGATTGGCGATCGCGTTGGGGCAACTGTATCCGCGCGGAAGAATTTGGTTCGCGTTGTTCGCGGCGATGGCGGGCTTTCAACGTTTATACGCTGGAGCCCATTTCCTGAGTGACGTGTTGCTGGCAGCCGGATTGAGCTGCCTTCTGGCGGTGGCTTTGCGAGCCGATCGTATCCGCCGCGACAGTGTTTTTCGGCCGAGCCTGGATTAGGCCGTTCGCGAGCCGCTTTCGCAACGGGCATGACGCTCGGGGAAAGCCTATCTCTCGCCCGGTTTTGCTTCCGCTTTCGCCGTCGGCTAGAATCCCAGCCTGTTCATTGTCGCACTGCCGGGTCGGGGGTGTCCGACAGGCGGCTTGGCATCCGCCGCGACAAGCATGATTTGCTCGAAGAGAGGGGCTCGGTGGATAGCCAATTGATCGCGACGCTACGACTCGCGCTCGTATCGGGCGTGGGGCCGCGGACTCGGCAAGCGCTGTTGAGTCGGTTTGGCGATTCGGCGACGGTGCTCGCGGCGAGTCTGTCGGAGTTGCGTGAAGTCGATGGCGTCGGGGCGAAGCTGGCCGAGTCCATTCGGCGAGCGTCCGAGGAAGTTGATGTCGAGAGCCAACTGGCGATCTGCCGCGAACAGAATGTGCGGATCGTGACGGACGCCGATGACGACTATCCGCGTTTGCTGCGCGAGATTCACGATCCGCCGGCCGTGTTGTTCGTGCGAGGTGGATTGCAGCCGTCGGACGCCATGTCGATTGCGATTGTGGGAACCCGGCACGCCACGCATTATGGTCTGCGACAAGCCGAACGGTTGGCGAGCGGATTGTCGCGCGCCGGGCTGACGATCGTCAGCGGATTGGCACGCGGCGTGGACGCGGCGGCGCATCGCGGTGCGCTCGAAGCCGGCGGCCGGACGCTCGCACTGCTGGGCAGCGGCGTGCTGAACGTTTATCCGCCGGAGCATGACGAGCTGGCACGGGCCGTAATTAGCAATGGCGCGCTGCTCAGCGAGACGCCGCCGATGCATCCGCCGAAGTCTGGCAGCTTTCCGCAACGGAACCGCTTGATTACCGGCATCAGCTTGGGCGTGATTGTGATCGAGGCTTCGATGCGATCCGGGGCGCTGATCTCCGCACGGTTGGCGATGGAGCAAGGGCGTGAAGTGTTCGCGTTGCCGGGTCGTGTCGACAGCCGTGCGTCGACCGGTTGCCATCGGTTGATTCGTGATGGAGCGAGGCTAATCGAATCGGTCGACGACGTGCTGGAGGAACTCGGTCCGCTGGTCGAAGCCGCGCCGACGGATACCGGCCAAGTCGTGCATCATCCGGCCGAACTGAAACTGAACGAACAGGAACAAGCGGTGCTGTCGGCGATTGGTTCAGAGACGCCAATCATCGACGAAGTGATCGTCCTCAGCCGTTTGCCGACGCAGCGTGTGCTGGCGACGCTGAGCGTTCTGGAGATGCGGCGGTTGGTGCGTCGATTGCCAGGGAATCGCGTAACGCGAATTTAAGCTGCCACGAGTCTTTGCCTTGTACGATCTCCAAGGGCGCGGCACAAAGTTTGCCTTTTCCGGCAGGCATGGAACAGGCAAACAACGCGGAGTCTCCGGCGGTCGAACCCGAGCAGTTGGCTCGACAAGCTCGGCTGCGGTACGTTCGTGACAGTGAGCCGGGTTTCGGTCGCCGCAAGCGTGGAAGTGGCTTTCAATACATCGATTCGGCGCGGCCGTGGATTAAAGTCGCCGCGCAAGTTGGAACGAATCGAAGCGTTGGTAATTCCGCCGGCATGGCAAGACGTTTGGATATGCCGATTCGCCAACGGGCATTTGCAATGCACGGGACGGGACGAGCAGGGCCGGAAACAGTATCTCTACCACGAGCGATGGCAGGCGACCGTTGCGGCCTGGAAGTTTCGCAAGCTGCGGTCGTTTGGACAGCGATTGGCGAAGTTACGGCGTCGTGGAAAGCGACTTGCGGCGACGAAGCAAGTCGTCCGAACAGGTCGCAGCCGTCATTGTCGCGTTGCTGGATCGCACGGCCATTCGCGTCGGCAACGAAGAGTACGTGCGTGAGAATGGTTCGTATGGCCTGACAACGCTGCGGCGGCGGCATGTGAAGATCGATGGCGACCGGATTCGGTTGCGATTTCGCGAGAAAATCGGGAGTCCGGCGCGACGCCAGACCGATCCGCGTCTGGCTAAGCTCTTGGCCGACTACCAAGCATGCGGCGGCGCGATGTTGTTCGCGTGCCTTCCAGGCGAGAGTGGCTGGCAATTGGTGGACTCGGACGATGTGAACGCGTATCTGCACGCGGTCATCGGCGAGGGCTTTACGGCCAAAGATTTCCGCACTTGGCAAGCTTCCGCCACTGTCGCCGGTCGACTGCATGCCTCACTTCCCGTCGAAACAAAACGCCAGCGGCGTGAGGCAATTCGCTCGGCGATCGGCGAAGCCGCCGAGTTGTTGGGCAACACGACAACCGTGTGCCGAAACAGCTACGTGCATCCAGTTGTTGGCTCGCTACGAAACCGGCGAGTTCGATCAGATGGTGGGCGACTATCGCCCCAGAAGGTCGAAGCGATTCTCGCGCGAGGAACGCGTCTTGTTGCGATTCCTCCAGCGATTGGAGCAAGGCGAATAGAAAGGCGGGGCCGACTGAGGCGAGCGGTACCGGCGGCTAAGGCAACTTGCCCGGCACTTGCAAACTTTCGCCTGCCGAGCATAATAGCCCGCATGTTGTCACGCGGTTTCTACTTTTGGTTTAGCTTTACCTATCCTCGGCAGCGAGGGGCCGGTGGAGGTGCGTGACCGCTTCCCAATGGTAAATGCCAAGCCCCGACGACCCCTGTGGTTTTCGGGGCTTTTTTTGTTGCTGGAGTTTCGTAGGTGCAGTTTCGCGGGCGGCGCGCTCGGTAGGCGGCGAGCCCAATTCAATTCAAGCCGGAGATTGGTGTCATGATTGTGGTAATGGAGAAAGGGGCGTCGGAGGATCAGGTGGCGCACATGGTTCAACGGATCGAGGGACTGGGGTTGAAGGCTCACGTGATTCAAGGAACCGAACGCACGGTGATCGCGGCGATCGGCGAGAAGCGATCGCAGACAAAGGAGTCGTTGGAAAGCGGTCCGGGCGTGGCCGAAGTCGTTCCGATTCTGGCGCCGTACAAGATCGCCAGCCGCGAGGTAAAGCCCGAACCGACGCAAATCAAAGTGGGCGGATTTCTCTGCGGCGATCGCGCGGTGGGTGTGATTGCCGGACCGTGTTCGGTCGAGAGTGAAGAGCAGATCATGACGACGGCTCGCGCTGTGAAGGCGGCTGGAGCGACGGCGCTGCGCGGCGGAGCTTTCAAACCGCGAACCAGTCCGTACAGCTTCCAAGGCATGAAGGAAGAAGGTTTGAAGCTGCTGGCGGCGGCTCGCGAGGAAACCGGCTTGGCGGTCGTCACCGAAGTGATGTCGACCGACGATGTCGAGTTGGTCGCGTCCTACGCCGACGTGCTGCAAATCGGCGCTCGCAACATGCAGAACTATCGCTTACTAGAAGCGGTCGGCAACACGCGGAATCCGGTGCTGCTGAAACGCGGCGCGAGCGCGACGATGGAAGAGTTGCTGTTGGCGGCCGAGCACATTGAACGTAGCAACCCCAACGTGTTGCTGTGCGAACGTGGCATTCGCACGTTCGAGTCGCATACGCGACCAATGCTGTCACTGCCAGCGTCACGTATTTGCATCACAAAACGCACTTGCCCGTCGGATCGACCGAGTCATGGAACGGGCCACACGTACCTAGTGCCCGACATGGCCGTGGCAGCCGTTGCGGCTGGGGCCGACGCGTTGATTCTGGAAGTGCATCCGAATCCCGAACAGGCGGATGAGCGACGGTTATCAGTCGTTGAACATCCCGCAGTTCAGAACGTGATGCCACGCTGCCGACGCGTGGCGGAAGCGATCGGCAAACAAATGGGATAAGGTCGTCACATTCTTTCCGCGAGCCTTCAGAGTCCCGACGGTCTTCTATGAGCGGCAGATGAGAATGTATCTGTTGGGACGCTGGCAGCGTCCACCACGCAGCCAATGCTGCGTGGCCGATGCCGCGTGGTCGAAAGGTGTGGTCGATGCTGCCAGCATCGGTAGGCACTTCGCTGCCGATCGTCAACGATGGGATCACGCCGTCCCAATCCGGGGCGGCGTGCGATTGTTTTGGGCGATGAACACCGTGAGTAGATCCTTCACGCGGTCTTCGGCCGGCACGGCATGCAGCAGCGAAAAAGCACGCTGCCAATCGCCGGCCGAGAAAGCTGCTACCGAGCCGCCGATTCGTAGGCCGCAATGTGTTCGTCGGACAATAGCGGTCTGACGCGGCCCGGCAGCAACGGACTTACTTCGACGCTGGCCGACATGCCGCTGGGGGCGCACCGTTGCGACACGCGCGCACGCGGGCTTCGTTGCGCGAGACACCCCTGCACGATTTCGGCCGTTGGCGGATCGAGCAAAATCGAAGCGCTCGCACTGTGTTTGGTCAGTCCTTCCAACCGCGACGCCAGATTTACGACCGGCCCGAAGACGGCTCACTCACTTGATCGATCGTCCCGATCTTGCCCGCCACGGCCCGTCCTGTCGCGATGCCGATTCCCATGCGGAAATTGGCCAGCGGATGCGTCGAGTCGCTGGCCGCCGCGGCGAACTCCGCCTGAATGCCGACAGTCGCGCGACACGCTCTTTCGGCCGCATCCGATTGCTCCAGCGGCCAGCCCCAAAAACCCACTGGTGCGTCGCCATGAAAATCGCCGACAACGCCGCCTTGATCGAGAATGACGCGTCATCACGCCCAACGCTCGACTCATCCTGCCGCAACAATCCCAGCAGATCATCGGCCGATGCTGCTGCGCGCGAGAATCCGCGGAGATCGCAGAACAACACCGAGCGTTCACTTCGCGCGGCCGCGAGTATCTGTTCGGGATCGTGTTCGGCCAGAGCTTCCAAAACCACGGGCGAGAAAAACGAACGCAGGCTGGCGTCCTTCCGTTCCAGACTCGCATGCGACGTAGTGAAGTCAACATGTTGGCGGTCAGTTCGACGAACTTCACTTCGTCTGCGTCAGCTGGATCGCGGGCGTCGTGCGTGACCGCATCGCCGCCGGCGAGTTTTCCAGCCACATACAACGCTCAACCGCGACATGGGTCGGCCGTCAGCGGCGTGCAGAAAGCCTTTCAGTCGAGATCCTCGCTCTGCGTGAACTGCGGATCGGCGGAAGGAGCGGGCGCGGCTGTCCGCTGCGGTGATGGCTGCGATGGGTGGACTGCGTCGTATTGGATTGCGAGGGATGTGTCGGATTGCGGCAAGTTCGCTTCCGAGACGATCGTCGGTTCATTCGGCGAAATTCGAGGCAACGAGCGGCAGGTCACCGGTCGATGGACTCAGCCGCACCGGTCGGCGGGCGAGGTCGGCTCCAGACATGAATCACGCTCTCTTCGCGTTCGACTGTGGCAGTTGGATCAATCGAGCGCCGGGCGCGAAGCCGCGTCCGTATTCACCCCGATGATCCCAGTGCAAAATGCGAACATCCGTCGAATCCGACGCCGCTCGCCCGCTCGCATCCGACGCTGCCTCGGATCGATTGGCGGCGACCAACGCCGCCGCCGTGGCTCGTTCGACGCCCGACATCAGAATGTTGACCACGCGAACAAACAGCTCGTCGTCGCTCGCGGCGCCCGAGATGATGTCGGGTAAGCGGCTCACCAGTTCGATCCGGCGATTGGCGTCTCGGAAAGGAACGCGTTGCAGATAGCCGGGGCTGAAGACCTGCTCGGTCAGCGGCGCGTCTTCGGCCTGCGACAACTCGATCCGTTCGTCGGCCAGCAGAAACGAAGTGCCGCCGATGACGAAGTGTTCGCCCGGCCGCACGGAAAACCGATCGTGGCTTTGCCCTTGATAGAACACCGGGTTTCGCGAGTCGGGCACGCGTTCGACATTCAACCGTCCGCCGCGCCAGCGAATGCGCACATGCCGCCGCGAGACACGATCGTCCCACGCGACGCTCCATACGCCCGCCGCGCGTCCCACAACAATCCACTGATCGGCCGGAACCGCGCGTCGCCACCGCTGTTCGGCGGAACTTCCCTGAGCAACTAAATCGGGCATGCAAACGCCTCGCGGAAACTGCGGACCGGCAACCAACTCGTGATTGAATGACTTCCCCGCAGTGTAACAATCGAGCGGCCCGGGCGAACGGCCGACGAGCGAATCGTCGGCCGGACGCGTTCCCTTTCATGTGCTAGCGGGCCAGTCGGAAAAACTGGTTTAAGCCGCACGATCGGAGCGACGATAAGAAACTGAATCCACGGCCAGGAGCGGATCGCGCTGAGATTGCGCCGGTCGCTTCAAAACTTCACGAAGCCCTTGAAAATCGGAACGGATACCGATGCTCCACTCGCCAACTCGCTGGACTTGTCACCGCGTCGCCTGTGCCGCGGCCTTCGTTTGTCTCATCGGGCTGGCCGGATGCCGCACAACGCCCATGACCGGACGATCGCAACTGATGTTGATGGCCGAGGACAAGGAACTCGAGCTCGGTCTGCAAGCCTATCAAGAAACCACGACCGCCGAGCCGGCTTCGACGAACCAGCGTTATATCGAAATGGTGAACCGCGTCGGTCAGCGAATCGCGGCGGCGGCCGATCGGCCCGATTATCAGTGGGAGTTTCGCGTGATTGCTTCGCCGCAACAGAACGCTTTCTGTTTGCCGGGCGGCAAAGTCGCGGTTTACGAAGGCATCTTGCCGGTTTGCGATAACGAAGCCGGATTGGCCGTGGTGATGTCGCACGAAGTGGCCCATGCGCTGGCTCGACATGGCGGCGAGCGAATGAGTCACCAAATGGTTGTCTCCGGCGCGCAAACGGCCGTCGACTACGTCACTCGCAAACGCGACGAACGCGAACGCGAATGGGTGATGAAGGCTTATGGCTTGGGCACTCAGTATGGTTTTGTTCTGCCGTATAGCCGCAAACACGAATCGGAAGCGGACAGCATGGGCTTGATGTTGATGGCCAAGGCTGGCTACGACCCGACCGAAGCCGTGCGGTTCTGGCAACGGTTTGCGACCGCCAAGGACCAACCAGCGCCGCCGGAATTCCTGTCAACACATCCGGCCGACGAGCGTCGTTCGGCGGAGTTGGCCGAGTTGCTTACCGAAGCTCGGCCGATCTATGAAGCGGCTCCTCAGAAGTTCGGGCTGGGCGAGCCGATCATGCTGATGGGAACCGCGCCGCCAGTGGCTCAAATGCCGACGCCACCGGCACAAGGTGCGCCGCCAACCGCCGCCAGCTTCAACGCCTTCCCGCAACATCCGCCCATCTGGCAATAAGACGACTTCGGCGACTAGCCCCAGAAGTGCCACCATTTGCGGCTCTTCTTGGCCGACGTCGCCGAACGCACCGGCACGCGTTGGCCGTGAGCGCCGATCGCGCCTTCCATCTTCACGCGCTCCAGCCGAGCGTCCATAAGCTTCGCGTCGAACATGTTCGAGAGCGTCAAGTTCGCGCCCGTCAGATTCGCGCCGGTCAGATCCGTACCGCGAAGATTGGCTCGATTCATGTTCGCGTCGTTCAAGTTTGCGTGCCGCAAATTCGCGAGACTCATGTCGGCCGAAATCAGGACCGCCCCGGCCATGTCCGCTTCGTTACACCGCGCGTAACGCAGCACCGCTTCCGAAAGATTCGAGTCGGTGAAGTGTGCGTGATCGCAAATCGCGTCGGTCAAGTTCGCACGCACCAGATTCGCGTTGCTGACGTTGGCATGCTGCAAACACGCTTCCTGAAGTCGGGCGTCATCCAATTGCGCCTCGGTCAGGTCGGCTTCTTTCAGATTGGCGTTTCGCAGGTCCGCGCCGCTGAGATTCATTCGAGCCAAATTCGCGCACTCCAGCGACGCGCCCTGCAAGCTCTGGCCGACCAGCGACTCGGCTTGAAGCGTTAGCAGCACATCGCCCGACACTTTGTGGCGAATCTCGATCATCCTCAATGCTCGCGAAACAATGACTCAGTTGGCCTCTGCCTATTGTGAAGTAAAGTCGTAGTCGAGTTCCATACCATAAAGTCAATTATTTTCGGCCTCTGCACGATCCCGCAGCGGCGAGCGAACGCACGGCAACTGTCTCGCCCTCACCGTCCTCGGCGCATAAAAAAACCGGCGAGCGTTTGCTCGCCGGTTTTCGTGTGTTTGTTATTCTCGGCCCGCCTTTAACTAGCGACCGATGCTGGGCGGGTTGTCTTGCAGGAAGTCGCGCGGACCGCGAGTCGTATAGTACGGATAGCCGACCGTGGGTGTCGGCGGACCGCCAGCGCCGACGAAGCCGACGTGGTTGCCGTAGACATGATCCGGCAGACGCGGGATCTCGTTGGTGCCGCCGCGTTGCCAGCCGAGCGGACCGGGTTGGCACAGCGAACCATTGTGCAATCCGCCGCCGTGCAGCAGTCCGCCTTGGCCGCCGCAATTTCGGCAACCGACAACTCCGCCGCGACCGCCGCCGATTACGCCCGTATCGCCGCAGGCTCCGCAATTCGTGCCGCACGAACCGCACGATTGGCAACCGCCGCATCCGTTGCGGGCCAGATTGTGATGACATCCCGTACCGCTCGCCAACAACACGCAAGCGGCCAGCGCAAACAGCAGTGGTTTCATGGGTCGATTATCCTTTGTGATTTGGTGGTGCGCGAAACGCGTCGACGACAGGCGGCACGCGGCTCCAAACTCCGGCGACTTCTGGCGGGGAAATCGCGGACGAACCGATCAGCGGCCGGCAAGATAAGAAGGAAAGGTCGAGCGGAACCTGCTAACGCTTCGCCATTGCGGGACAGAGCGATAGTCCGCTGTAAACATCATCGGCGCTACATCCGGCGGAATTGAACAATTCGTCACCTCTGGCATAATCGTCTCAACACCGACCACTCTCCCAACGCGACCCATGAACAGCACGCCCGACCAAAACGGTTCGCAAATCCCCGATCCTTGGTCGCCTCGGTTCGGCATCGGCGGCATGCTGCTGGTGATGATTGTCTTCAGCATGATGGCCGCCGCCGGCTATTACCTCGTGCAATCCGTTCGCTACGGCGGCCGTTTTCATCTGGGCTTTATCTTCGTAACGCTGACGGCTCCGATCTTGGCCACGATCGTGCTGAGCTTCGCGTTCCAATGGCTAACGCGCCGCGAGCGACGGCGACGCCGCCGTGAAAAACGGGACGACTGGGCGTGAGATTCGCGTCCGTTTTCGCCGGTTTGCGAATTCGTCGCATCCTGGACACGCATCGACTTCGCGGTCGATAAACGTATGGAGATTCGTTGCGCGAGTTTGTACAATGAGCCGCGTCGGCGAGCGTGCGACACGCCCGACTCTCCCGCCTACCTAGACGCAAAACCTACCCACCTCAATCTGCTTGGAGTCCCGCCATGCGAATTCGCGGCAATTGTGAAGGAGCCACTCGACGTGATTGTTTGCGGCTCGGCCTGGGAGCGTTCTTGGGCGGCGGGTTGGCCGGAGCGTTGCGAGCTCGCGGCGTGAACGCGGCCGAACAAGCGAACAGCGGACGACGGGCCAAAGCCAAGTCCTGCATCTTGATTTGGATGGACGGCGGACCGACGCACTTCGAAACATTCGACCCGAAGCCAGATGCTCCGGCCGAGATTCGCGGCGAGTTTGAACCGATCGCGACCAAGGGACCGGGCGTGCATTTTTCCGAGCACATGGTGCGGCTGGCGGCTTCGCTAGACAAGTTCGCCATGATCCGCTCGAGTCGCCACGATCAAGGCAACCACGGCGCGGGGAACCATTACATGATGACCGGCGCGCCGCCACGGATTCCCGTGGGCTGCGGTGCGTTCGTCAGTTTCCATCCCAGCATGGGGTCGGTGGTCGCCAAGGAATGCGGAACCAACAACGCGCTGCCGGCCTATTTCTCGATGCCGCAGATGTCCCGCAGCGGCGGCCCGAATTTTCTGGGCGCTCAGTACGCGCCGTTCGTCGTGTCGGACGATCCCAATCGCGATAATTTCCGCGTCCGTGACGTAGCCGTGCCTCGCGATCTGTTGGGCGACCGGTTCGATCGCCGCACGGATTTGCGGCACTTGGTCGATCGCATGAAACGCATCAACGACGAAGCGGCCGGTGATCCGGCGGTTGCCGTGGACGAATATTATCGCCAAGGGTTCGACTTGGTGACCTCGCCCGAGGCGCAAGCCGCGTTCGATATCGCTCGCGAATCGGATCAAGTCCGCGATTCCTATGGCCGCGATTCGTTCGGCCAGCGGGCGTTGTTGGCCCGCCGCTTGGTGGAAGCCGGTGTGCCGTTCGTGACCGTTTACGACGGCGGTTGGGATCATCACTCGAATTTGTTCGGAACGTTGCGAACTCGTTTGCCGAACTGGGATCGAACCGTCGCGACGTTGATCGAGGACTTGGAGCAACGTGGCTTGCTAGAGTCGACCTTGGTTGTGGCGTTGGGCGAGTTCGGCCGGACGCCGAAGATTTCGACGCTGAGTGGTCAGAACACGCCGGGCCGCGATCACTGGGCGAATGCGATGAGCGTGTTGATGGCGGGTGGCGGAACGCCGGGCGGCACGGTCGTCGGCGCGACCGATCGCAACGGTTACTCGGCCGTCGAACGCGTGTTGTCGCCGGAGAACTTTGTCTCGACAATCTATACGAAGCTGGGCATCGATCCCGACAAGATTCTGTACACGCCGCAAGGTCGCCCGAGCCACTTGGTGAGCGATCCGACGCCGATCAGCGAGTTGATTTAGCGGCGCGGCGAGTGTCCGCGGATCGGCGATCTTGCCTTCCGCGAGTCGAGTGACGGGCGCTTTCCATGCGATTGATCGACGAATCCAGCGCGGCCGATTATCTTCGCGAAAGCGGCCGAATTGCAGACGACGAGCGAGTTCGTGTGCGGCTGTTGACTGGCGGCGTCTCGAACATCGTGCTGCGAATTAGTTTCGATTCGACGGAGCGAGAAGATTGGGTCGTGAAACAGGCTCGCGAACAATTGCGAGTCACCGATCCGTGGTTCTGCGGCGTCGAGCGCATCTGGCGCGAAGTCGAGACGCTACGGATCTGTGCCGATTGTTTAAGAGACGAACGGCAAACCGATTTCGCGGCGGACGACGGTTTCCGATTTTCTGTACCGCAAGTCGTGTTCGAAGATCGCGAGAACTATCTGTATGCGATGTCGGCGGCGCCGGCCGAGCACATCGTATGGAAGCGGCAGTTGCTGCGCGGCGTCGCGGATCGGCGAATCGCGGCGGCATGTGGCAAGCTGCTCGGCCGACTGCACGCCCGAACTTGGAACGATTCCGGCGTGGCCAATCAACTGGCGGACCGATCCTTTTTCGAGCAACTGCGGGTCGATCCGTACTATCGTTTTGCGGCCGAGCAAAGACCGGAGTTCCGTGAGTATCTGGAACCGCTGATCGCGTCGCTCGTTGAGAATCGCCATTCGCTCGTCCACGGCGACTTCAGCCCCAAAAACCTACTGCTATTTCAACACGAAGTGATGCTCGTCGATTTTGAAGTCGGCCACTTCGGCGATCCCGCATTCGATCTAGGGTTCTTCCTAACCCACATTGTGCTGAAGGCGATCCACCTCGGAAACCGGGAGCCCGAGGCTCCTGCCGAGTCCTTATGGGAACCCAACTTACGGGAGACCGAGGCTCCTGCCGAGTCCTTATGGGAACCCAACGCTCCTGCCGAGCCCTTACGGGAGACTGAGGCTCCTGCCGAGCCCAGCCCCGGCCGAGTCCACCCAACGCTCCCACCAAGCACCCAACCTCGACCTATCTTCAACTCGGTGACGCCTTTGGAACGACTACGCTCAAACCATGCGGCCGGTCATCGGCGATTCGGCATTCACCGAGCTTGAACGACGCGCGATGTTAAACCTGGCCGGCTGTCTGATTCGCGCGTGGATGGCAAGAGCAAGGCCGAGTATCTGACGGACGAACGGCAGCAGGAATTAGTCCGCCAAACGGCGAGGATGATCTTCGCCGAACCTCTTTCAAGCTGGTCCGAAGCCACAGCGTCTTTGCACTCGCGTTAACACTTCCAAACCGACGCGACGCTTCATTCTTCCGATTCAGTCGCCCGGTACGATTGTGTGACTTGTACCGATCACGAGTTGGGTACGTGGTATGCGAGTCCTATCGTCGCACGGAATCCCATGAGACCGTGCGCTCGGCATGGCGATTTCGTAGCCCGCCGGCGCGATCACCTCCACTACAAATTGCCCAATCGGTAAGGTCACCGCGAATTGTCATAGTTCTTTGTCAAATGATGAGTCACCGTCATTGCCACATTTTGAATTAGCGATAAGACTGCAATCGTAGTTGCGCGGCGTCTCATAGCCGCTAGATGATCGACTGTGGGATTTTCACTGCCCTAACACGTCAAGTGCCAAGTCGGCACAAGTAAAAACCGTCCGTTTAGAAAGGCGAGTTCTTCCGATGAAACAGATGTTGTTTTACGAAAATGTGGTGCCCGTTTCGTCGCAACTTCACCGCGACTTGTGTGTCGAGCGAGCCGATTTCGAGTTCGCTTCGCATGTGAACTCGGTGCCGTTGACTGCCATCGAAATGCCGCTGGCCGCGCGGGAATACACGATCGTTTTCGCGGGCAACGACGAAGCCGTGGTGCCCGTCGTGGTGCTGGGTGTTGAAAACTCGCAAAACCTGTATCTGGACGAGAACAAAGCGTGGAAGGCCGACTACATTCCGGCCTTCGTGCGACGCTATCCGTTCGTGTTCAATCAAAACCAAGACGCCACGCAATTCACGCTGTGCATTGATGAATCGTGGGCCGGTTGCAACCGTGAAGGTCGCGGTCAACGGCTGTTCGACGAGAACGGCGAGCAGACTCAGTATCTGAAGACGATGCTGAAGTTCCTCAGCGACTACCAAACTCAGTTCGTCCGCACGCAGGCTTACTGCAAGAAGCTGAAGGAGCTGAATCTGTTGGAGCCGATGCAAGCTCAAGTCGTGTTGCCGGGTGGCGAGAAGCGTTCGCTAGGCGGATTCTTGGGCGCTACTCGCTCGCGGATCAAGAGCCTGGAGAATGCGAAGCTGGCCGAGTTGGTCAAGTCGGACGAGCTGGAGCTGACGTTCCTGCAAATGGCGTCGCTGAACAACCTGGGTTCGGTGGTGAACCGCGCGGTTCCGAAGAAAGCGTCCGATGTGGATGTGACCGAGCCGACTCCGGCGGTCGAGCCAGCCGCGGAAGCCGAAGGCTAAACTCCGGCACGAATTCGTCGCTCAGTTCGACGAACGCAATTGGAAACCATCGACGGCGAGGCGCGTTGCCTCGCCGTTTTTTCGTTTCCTAAACGCTGCTTTCGCGGCTTTCGCGGAGCGAAAGGCGACGATGCTGCCGCGGCGCGTTGCCTCGCCGTCTTTTTGTTTCATTTGCGTCCCGGCTGGAGCGTCCGCGACCGTCACGCACTGTTACGGGAACGGCCAATCTTTACAATCGCCGCTTTCAACACTCAACAAGCCGCGCGGGCGGCGTGGCGGAAATTGTTCGAGGAGCATCAATGGGCGCTGGATCGCGATACGACTGCATCATTATTGGCGGCGGACACAACGGGTTGGTCGCCGCGGCTTATTTGGCCAAGGCAGGCAAGAGTGTTTGCGTCGTCGAGCGGCGTCATGTGCTGGGCGGCTGCGCGACGACCGAGGAACTGTGGCCGGGTTACAAAGTGTCGACGGCGGCTTACGTGATCAGCCTGTTTCGCCCGGAGATCATTCGCGAGCTGCGGCTGAAGCAGTTCGGCTTCGAGATCCTGCCACGAAATCCGTCTTCGTTTACGCCGCTGTTGGATGGCCGCTCGCTGTTGATGGGACCCGATCGACGCGCGACTCGGACCGAGATCGCGAAGTTCAGCGAGCGCGATGCCGAACGCTACGGCGACTACGAAGCGTTGCTCGAGCGAGTCGCCGCGGTGCTAGAGCCGATCATGGCTCGCCCCGCGCCCGATCCGCTGCCTTTGCCCAAAGAATGGCGTAAGCCGAATCTCTCGAAACGGCTGCGAGACACGGGCGGGCTGTGGGAAATGTACCAACAACTGGGCGAACTCGAAGACGATCTGCCCGAGGCAATCGAACTGTTAACCGGCGCCGCTCGGCCGATTTTGGAACGGTGGTTCGAAGCCGAGGTGCTGCGAGCGACGTTGGCGACGGACGCGATCATCGGCGCGTTTGCTCCGCCGTCCGCCTTGGGCACGGCGTATGTGTTGTTGCACCATGTGATGGGCGAGGCTGGCGGAGCACGCGGCGTGTGGGGATACGTGCGCGGCGGCATGGGCGGTCTGGCCGATGCTTTGGAACAAGCCTGCGTGGAACTGCATGTGGACATTCGGCGCGAATCGGCGGTCAGCCAGATTCTTTGCGAAGGCGGCTCGGCAAAGGGTGTGATCCTGGCCGATGGGACGTTGCTGGAAAGCCGCGTCGTGGCTTCGAGCGTCGATCCGCATTTGACCTTCGAACGTTTTCTTCGCCCCGAGGATTTGCCGGAGACGTTTCGCCGAGCGGTTTCGCGAATCGACTACGCGTCGGCCTCGGCCAAGATCAACCTGGCGCTCAGCGAGGTGCCGCGATTCACTTGTCTGCCTAGCGACGGCATCGCGCCGCATCATCACGGGACGATGCATATCTCGCCGACGCTGGACTATATCGAACGCGCGTTCGACGAAGCCAAATACGGCCGCCCCAGCACGGAACCGGTGCTCGAAATCACGTTGCCCAGCAGCGTGGACGCGTCGGTTGCACCGGCCGGCAAACATGTGATGTCGATGTTCGTGCAATACGCTCCGTACCGTTTGGCCGACGGCGCGAGCTGGGATGACATCAAGGAGGAGTTCGCCGATCGCTGCGTCGAGCTGCTGGCCCGCTACGCGCCGAACGTGCCCGGCGCGATCGAACATCGCCAAGTGCTAAGTCCGCTCGACCTGGAACGCACGTTCGGCTTGACCGGCGGCAACATCATGCAAGGCTCGATGAATCCGGCTCAGTTGTTCATGATGCGTCCCGTCGCCGGTTGGGCCGATCATCGCACGCCCGTTCAGGGACTTTACCTCTGCGGAGCGGCCAGCCATCCGGGCGGCGGCGTGATGGGCGTGTGTGGCAAGAATGCCGCCGAAGAGATCTTGCGAGATTTCCCGTAGGCCGCGCATCGCGGCTTAACTGCGACGCCGTCCGTTCTAACGTGATTGATCTGTTTTCGAAGTCCAATTCCTTGCGGGCAAATCGACATTATGAAAAGCCAACCGCCAATTCTCTTCACCAAGCTTTTGGGGCTAATCGCCACGGTATTGCTAAGTCTCCCGATCATCGGCTGCGGAAATCCGATGGCGACTGTCACGGGACATGTCACTCAGAACGGCCAACCGGTTGCGAACGCCACGGTGGCGATTTTCTCGCCCACGGATTCTAGCCGGCAATACTTCGGCGCCACCAGCGCGGATGGCACTCTGTTCGTGACCTACGGCGAAGATCAGGGAATGCCGCCAGGGCAATACACCGTCCGCGTATCGCATTCCACATTGGCGGACGGACAACCCGTGCCACCAGGCGAAGAGGGAGCGGCGTTGTCGGCGGCGGGCAAAGTCGTGCCGCACATCTACTTGTTCGACCAAGAGTTGACCGCCGGCCGAAACAGTTTGGAACTGGCATTGGAGCAAGGACGGCAGGATGGAGCGAACTCGCCTTGAATCACGCTCCGATCAGTGCTCGAAGTCAGCCGCCTCGCCCAACAATCCTTGCCGCCGACCTCAACGATGGATGGATTTCACGTTCAGCAGGCATGTAACTTCTTGGATGGATTATTAAGCTAGATCGTGTCATGCGGCGGCAGCCACCGGACGATCGACCGGCGCCAAGCCGCACCACATCATTCATTTCATCCGAGGTGCCTTATGTCGTCCGTTCGTCGTCGGCCAGCGTTCACGCTGGTCGAGCTACTGGTTGTGATCGCCATCATTGGTGTGTTAGTGGCCATGTTGTTACCTGCCGTCCAAGCGGCTCGCGAAGCGGCGCGGCGATCGAGCTGCACGAATAACCTCAAGCAGCTTGGCTTGGCCTTTCACAATTACCACGACACCTTCAAGTCGTTCCCGCTCGGCGGCCACGACGGTCCCACGAATTGTTGCAGCGCCGATCAAGGCCAAACGGGCAACTACGCGTGGACGTACCATATTCTTCCATTTCTCGAACAAACGAATGCCTACGATCAAGGCACCACGAACTACACGCAGTTGCGGCAGACGGTGATCGGCGGGTATTACTGTCCGACTCGACGGGCCGAGCGGCCGTACACGAACTTCGGCAAGTGCGATTATGCCGCCAACGGTGGGCGAAACGGCAGCTCGTCCGACGGCATTGTGAAACGCAGCGATCGCGGAACGGTACGGTTCGCCGACATCACGGACGGCACCGCTAATACGTTGCTGGTGCAGGAAACGCGAGTTCACCGCGCTTACATGGAGAGCGGCGGTTGTTGCGGCGACAACGAAGACGCGTTCACTTACGGTTGGGCCGACGACTTAGTCCGTTTCTGTGGCAAGCCGCCCGAGCCGGATGTGATTCTGTCCAGTTTTCCGGACAACATTGTCGACGGGCAATTCGGCGGCCCGCATCCCGGCGTCTCAGTCGCGGCACTCAGTGACGGCAGCGTGCGAGGCATTTCCTTTACGGTGGATTTCACGGTCTTCCAATACTTCGTCCGCCGAGACGATGGCCAGCCGTTCGACGTCAGCCGACTCTAAAGCCTGCCAACCGGCTCTCGTTAACCCAAGATGAATTTGTGTCTGTGGTCGAGCGAAGCGAGTCCCCAGATGCGACGCGCTGCCGGGAGGCCTTCGGTCGGCGCTTTCGGCGAGGTCGGGAGACCTGCGCCGAGCGCGAGCGCGCGAGCTGCGCCGAACGCTCGTCGAGAGCAGCCGCCGAGCCGCGGGGAGAACGAGGCTCCTGCCGGCGCCCCGCGTTAACGCCAACCACGCCCATCGAAGAATCTGGCGTGCCACCCAGCCGCGACGGCCGTCAGGAGACCTGCGTCGGCGCCGCAAGTCGCAAGTCGTTCCAAATCAACTACTTGCGTGTCGCGAAATTCGCGACTGGCACCGACACAACGACAGCGTGGTCGCGAAACTGCGACTGGCATGACACAACTGGTTCGTGCGTGTCGCGAAACTACGACTGGCACGACACAACTGGTTCGTGCATGTCGCGAAACTACGACTGGCATGACACAACTGCTCACGCGTGTCGCGAACTGCGACTGGCACGACACAACTGGTCGCGTCGCGAAACCGTGACTGGCACGAAACGACTCGTCGCGACTTGAGGCTATGACCGGCAGATGAGAACTTGCCGAAATACGAGCACGACGCGCCAGCGAGTGTGTCGTCGAACTCACTTGCTTACGGCGCAAGCTGGTATTTTCTGTCGGCCGGTCGCCTAAAACCAGGCAGCCCGCGAGGCACGCGGCCGAACGATAAATCGCGAATTTGTGTCGGATCGAAACCTAACCGCCGGTCACGCTTAGCTCGCGATACACAGAGTCGACCGTCTGATCGTCCACGTGGCTTAGCTGTTGCCCCGCACCGGCCAGCAACGACAGTTCGGCCAGTTGGCTAATGCGGCGGGGCACGCCGTGCGAAAGTTGGTGGAGCCGCGCGGTCGCCGCCTCATCGAACAGCGGACGTTCGCTGCCCGCCTTGGCCATGCTCTGCTGGAGAAAGCTGGCCGTCTCCTCGGGACTCCAGGTTTCCAATTCCACGCGCAACTCGGCCAAATCCAACAGACGCGGACCCAATCGTCCCACCGACTTTCCCGAGGTGGCCAACACGATCGACAAACCACATGCGGACTCAACGCCGAATTGAATCAGCCGCAACAATTGCTGGAGCACGCCCGCGGCAGCTTCGCCCGCTTCGTCCAGCAACAAAACCGTATCCAATTGCTGATACCGGTTCGCCGCCAGTCGGTCGGTGATCTTTCGCCACACGGCAAAACGCGGCTCGCCGGCCGTCACGCGAGCTCCGAGTCGCTCGGCCAACGTCAACAAGAATTGGTCCTCGTCCACGCCCAGCAAATTGATTTCGACGACCTGCCGAGACTGTTGACGCAATTGATTGGCGAACAGCCGCAACAGTAGCGACTTGCCGCTTCCCATCTCGCCCAGCAACAGCGCCAACCGTCGGCCGTTCTCGACCAGATAGTGCAGCCGGGCCAACGACTCTTGATGAGTCGGGCTTTCGTGGAAGAAATCAAGACAGTTCGGGCTGAACGGCGAGTCGTTCAATCCCCAATGTTGCGTATGCATGTCGTTCCTTCCCGCGCGGACGGTCGCTACGATCGTTACAAAACGTATCGCTTTCGTCATCGGTACGACTCGGTCCCACTCTTTACAAAAAGTCGGTCGCCGCGCGATGAGTCGACGCTATTTCGTTGAGTCTCCGATTCGGGACGCGGCGGTCGCCACGTTGGTGGACGCCGAAGCCCATCATTTGCTGCATGTGATGCGAGCCAAGGTGGGCGAGCAAGTCACGTTGTTCGACGGCAGCGGGCACGAGTTTGAAGCTCGGATCGAACGGCCGCGGCGGGGCGAAGTCGAGCTGGCCGTGCTGTCGCGGGAGGCCGTCGATCGCGAGCTGCCGTTCGATCTGACGCTGGCCGTGGCGTTGCCCAAGGGGGACCGTCAACGCTGGCTTGTCGAGAAGCTCACCGAGCTCGGCGCCAGTCGCCTTGTGCCGCTAGAAACCGAGCGCGGCGTCGCTCAGCCAACCGACAAGGCGCTCGAACGCCTGCGGCGGACGGTCATCGAAGCGAGCAAGCAATGCGGTCGCAATCGGCTGTTGGAGATTGTCGAGCCGGTGAGTTTGGAGCAGGCAATCTCGGCGGCCGAAGCGTCTTGCTGGCTCGCTCACCCGGCACTGCACAACCACGCGGCTCGACCGCTGCGCGAGTTGCTCGACGACCAGAACCCCGGCGGTGCGTTGCGGGCGATCGTTGGTCCCGAAGGGGGTTTTAGCGAAGCGGAAATCCAACGCGCCGTCGAACTGCGAGCGACGCTGGTCGATCTCGGGCCGCGCGTTCTACGCATTGAAACCGCCGCCGTCGCCATCGCGGCCGCCGTGACGCTGGGCCGAACCAGCCGCTCAGGAATTGTCCCATAACAATTCCCTCGTTTAACCACTTACCCGCGGCCATCGGCCCGCGCAAACAGGCGGCCCGATGGGCACCGTTAAACGACAAAGCGAAATACTCGTTTAACCGCGCGGCCATCGGCCCGCAAATACAGGCGGCCCGGGGCACGCCGTTAAACGACAAAGCGGAAATACTGTTTAACCGCGTGGCCAACGGCCCGGCAAACAATACAGGCGGCCCGATGGGCACGCCGTTAAACGACAAGCCGGAAGCTGAGAAGATGCCGAGATACGAGCACGACGCGCGAGCGAGTGTGTCGGCGAATCCAACCGCTTGCGCCGCGTGCTGGATTTTCCTATCTGCCGGTCGCGTTAAGCCGTGGCCAACTGCTGCTTCAAAGCGGCTTGGACACCGACGTAAGACATGCACGACTTCATGCAAGTCGCCCGGAAAGCTTCGGGCCGGGAAACGCCTTCCAACCGGAACGTTTCCGTCTGTCCCTGGCGGAAAACCAAATCGCCCGCATCAAACCAAGCTTGACCGGGGCGACGCACCACCTCGATCGAATCGAAGCGGTCCAGCATCACGGATTTCGTCTCGACGCCAAACAAGAATCGCATGTACGGAAAACCATCGCCGCCGCGAATTTCGTTGCGGCGTTCCATGATGCGGCGGTTGGTGATCGTGTAGAACACGCCATGCAGCGAGATGCCGAACACGGACGGCTTGAGGCGATAGAAGTAGAGAGCCAAAGCCACGGGGATCGACAACAACGCGATAAAATTGCCGACCGTGAAGACGGAAACGCCCGCGTTGATCGAATAAGCTTGGCCCAACATCCGACCCACGGCATATCGGGCGATCGACGGATAGACCGTCATCACGGTGACTTCTTCCAGATCAGCGGGAGCCACGCCGGCAATCGCTTGTTTCATCGCCATGCCCTTCGGGAATCTTGCTGTTTCATGCGTTCGTGACGCCAAATCGGCTCGCCGGAAGGCAATTCGCGGAGCCCGCCGGCCGCTACGAATGCCCCTTCCAGACCGAAAAAATCTATCAGACACCGAGACGCTTCACCAGCCCGCCGCGAATCGCCGAATGCCGCGATCGGCCATGCGTTGGCCGCCGCCTGCGATGCCTAGCCGCGACGGTTCTCGCCGCGGCGCTCGCCGTGGCTCCGCAGCCCGCGAAGTTACGCTTTGCGGCAGGATGTCGGTGTCGTGTTTGTCGACACAATCCGTTCAATTGCAATCATTGACGATCCTCACGCCGAGTTTTTCCGGCACGACCAACGGGAATCCGCGCAAGACGGCGTAAGTTTTTCTAAGCGGACGCCGAGCGAATCGGCGACGCGAATCCTGGCCGCGCCGAATGGAGCGGCCTCTATGTTGAACGTGGAGCTTGATCGACGATGTCTTGCGCGACGGTTGTGAAGTTCGAGTATCGCTGCACGAAGTGTTGGCAAATTGCCTACGCGCCGGTTGAAGACGCGGGCACTTGCACGATTTGCCGCAGTTGCGGCGCGGAACAGATCATTCCCGAAGCCAGCGTCGATCGGATCGAGCGAGCGGCGAATGTTCCCGACGAAGCTCTGTACGCGGACGCCTACAACCCGGCCGAACCGGAAAAGGTGTGGACCGACGCGGAAATTCGCAACGAAGTCAAACGGCAAATGCACGTCGATCCGTCCGAGATGACGTCGTTCGACGCGATTGCGGCCTCGCGGCTGAAGCGGTTCCTGGGCATGATCGTCGACACGCTGCTGCTAATCGGGGCGATTGCCGGCGGAATGATGTTGATGTTCGCGTTGGGGACGGCCGGCTATTTGGATCTCAAGGCGGCCGCCGATCCGCAGTGGACGATTCACAAGCTGAACGTGTTCGCCGTGATGTACTTCATTCCCATCGCGTTGATTCTGTTCCAGTGGAACATGATCGCCGGGCAAGGCCAGACGATCGGCAAGTGGCTGTTGCGAATGCGAATCGTCACGGTCAACGGCCAGAACCCAGGCTTCTTGCAAGGCGTCGTGCTTCGCAATTGGGTCCGAGTCGCTTTGAACATGCTGCCCGGCTTCGGCCTGCTGGACTCGGCCATGATCCTGGGCGAGCAGAAACGCTGCTTGCACGACTACATCGCCGGCACGCACGTGATTGACGTGATGTAGCCGGGATGATTCAGACCAGTCGACGAGGCTAAATCCGCGCGAAGCCTAAATCCGCTCGAAGACTGTCGCGATTCCTTGTCCGCCGCCGATGCACATCGTGGCGACGCCCAGCGTAGCATCGCGATCTTGCATCGCATTGAGCAACGTCGTGGCGATGCGAGCGCCGCTGGCTCCCAGCGGATGGCCGATGGCGATCGCACCGCCGCGGACATTCACTTTCGCTTCGTCCAGCTTGAGCCGACGGATGCAGGCCAGCGATTGAGCTGCGAAAGCTTCGTTCAGCTCGAACAGATCAATGTCGGACAGCTCCAAGCCAGCTCGCTTCAGGACCTTCTTCACCGCCGGCACGGGGCCAGTCCCCATCACCGACGGCTCGACACCCGCGACCGCCGTGGCTCGCACCCGCGCGATCGGCTTGAGCCCCAACGCATCGGCCTTTTCCTGTGACATCACCAGCATTGCGGCCGCGCCGTCGTTCAGCGGCGAACTGTTGCCCGCCGTCACCGTGCCGATCTTGGGCATGAAGGCCGGGTCGAGTGCGGCGAGCGCTTCGAGCGACGTGTCGGTTCGCACACATTGATCGAACGTCACGCGCGTGCGGTGGCCATGCTCGTCGTGCCCATAGACCGGCACGATTTCGCGAGCGAATTCGCCGTTGGCATGCGCGGCCGCGGCCTTTTGATGACTGGCAAGTGCGAAGCGATCCTGATCTTCGCGCGAGATGCCTTGCGTCTGAGCCAGAAACTCGGCCGTCACGCCCATCATCAACGCGCCTTTCGACGTCCGCTGATACAGCTTCGGATTAATGTCCAGCCCGTGATCCATTGGCAGATGCTGCATGTGCTCGAAGCCACCGACGATCTGCACGTCCTCGAAACCGGCCATGATCGCATGGGCGGCTTGATGCAACGCCTGCAAGCTGCTGCCGCAGAGCCGATTGATCGTGGCCCCGGCCGACTCGACCGGCAGCCCCGACATCAACGCCACCATTCGCGCGGCGTTCATTCCCTGTTCCAACGTCTGATTGGTGTTGCCCATCACGACGTCTTCGATCTCGGCGGGAGCGATGCCCGTCCGCTCGATCAACGCTCGCACGCAAGCGACGGCCAAATCATCGCTCCGCACATGCCGGAACACACCACGTTCGGGATGAGCGCGGCCGATCGCCGTGCGAACACAATCAACGACAACGGCAGTTTTCATAGCGGTTCAGCTCGTTAGTTCGTGGCAAAAGAGTGCGGGTCGTCGTAAAACTTGCGGCCTTCCTCGGCCATCTTCAACAGCAGCGGAGTCGGCTGCATTCGCGGGCCAAGCGATTCCAGCGGCTTGAGCAGCTCGACGATTTTCGCCGCTCCCAGCGTATCGGCCCACCACAACAATCCACCGCGAAACGGCGGGAATCCCAGGCCAAAGATCAAACCCAAGTCGATATCGCGCACGTCGCGCACGATCCCGGCCGACAGCACGCGAGTCGCTTCGAGCAGCATCGACAAGAACAGACGGTGCGTGATTTCCTGCTCGTCGATCTTTCGCGGCTGCTTTTGATAGACGCCGATCATCTGTTCGATTTCGGGATCCGCTTCCGGCCGGCCTTTTTTGTTTTGGTAGCTAAAAAACCCGCGGCCGTTCTTTTGCCCGAGTCGTCCGGTCTTGACGATCGCCGGCAACAACGGCGACGAATAGATCAGCTCGGGGAACGCTTCCCACATCGTGCGTCCCGCCATCATCGCCGTATCCAAACCGACCATGTCGTACAACTCGATCGGCCCCATCGGCATCCCGAACGCCTTGGCCGCGCGGTCGACCTGTTTGATCGAAGCGCCGTCGCACAACAGGGCCAGCGATTCATTCATGTACGGAAACAGCAGGCGATTCACGAGAAACCCCGGCCCGTCGTTCACCACGATCGGCATCTTGCCAATTTGCTTGGCATAAGCGACCGCCGTGGCGACCGTGGCGTCGCTGGTCCGCTCGCCGCGAATCACTTCCACCAACTGCATTCGCCGCACGGGATTGAAAAAGTGAATGCCGACGAACTGCTCGGGCCGCTGACGTCCTTCGGCCAATTTGGTGATCGGAATGGTCGAAGTGTTCGACGCCAGAATCGCGTCCGGCTTCATCTGCGGTTCCAACCGCGAGTACAAGTCGCGCTTCACGTCGGGCTTTTCGATGATCGCTTCGATCACCAAATCGCAGGCGGCGATTTCGCTGTCGACATGCGTGGGGTTCAGCTTCGAGCTGAACTCGATGGCACGCTCGGCGTCTGGCTTTTTCGTGTGGCGGTTGTAGGCGACTTCTTCGATGATCTTCTGCACGCCCGCGCCCAACGCATCGGCATTGGCATCGGTGATGACGACTGGCAACCCGCGTTTCAGATTCGCCGCGGCGATGCCTCCGCCCATGATTCCCGATCCAATGACGCCAACGCTGGCGATCGATCGCGGCTGGATCGGCTCGCCCTCGATCCCGCTATCCTTCTTGTTGCGATCCGTGAGGAATAAGACATTGATCAAAGCCGCGTTGATCGGCGAGCCAAACAGGTTGGCCATTCCCTTGGCTTCCATTTGCAGCGCCGTTTCCAAGTCGACCATCGCCGCTTCGCCCATCACTTCGAGCGCCGCCATCGGAGCCGGATAGTGTCCCTTGGTCTCGCGCTGGATCATGGCCGATGCCGTCGCGCCTAAGAACGCCAACTCCGTCGGACTGTATTCAACCGGGCCGCTCCATCGCTCGCGATCGCGCACGTATTGTTTCGTATTCTGTTCGTCGCGCACCAAACGAACGGCTTCGTCCAATAGCTTGTCCGTTCGGGCCACGGTCGAAGCGAGGCCCATGTGATAGGCCGCCGATGCGTCGAGCGAATTGCCCGTAGTAATCAGCTCGACCGCGTTCGCCAATCCGACGATCCGCGGCAGCCGCGCCGTGCCGCCCCAGCCGGGAAACAGCCCTAGCTTGACCTCGGGAAAGCCAATCTGCGTCTTGCTGGAATGCGACATAATTCGGCGATCGCACCATACGGCCAACTCAGCGCCGCCGCCGACACAAATGCCATCGATCGCCGCGACTGTCACGCACGGCAACGACGATAGGCGGCCGAACAGCGACTGCCCGCGCCGACACATCTCGACCGTCTTTTCCGGCGTGATATCCATCGACGCCGCGAACTCGCGAATGTCAGCGCCAGCGATAAACATCCCCGGCTTGCCGGAAATAATGATCAACCCCGCGAGATTCGGCAGAGCGGCGATTTCGTCCAGCCGCTGTTCCAGCTCAGCCAGTACCGGCACGGACAGGATATTCGCGTTCTTGTCCGGCAGATCGAACGTCAGGACGGCGATGTCCGATTCCCGCATCGAGATCGTGAAGCTGGGCTGAGCCGACATGGTTTTACGTCCGTAGTGAAGAGAAACAATTGCAGCGAAGTCAACGGCCGTCGGTCGATCGGCGCGATTGCCTCGACGGGCCGCCCAAGACGGGATGACGCAAAGGAATGCTAACGCCGTGGGCGCTCGCGGAAAAGCCCGACGCGAGCGGTGTTGGCCCCTCGGAAGTCTGATTCGCCGCCCGCAGAATTGTTACGTCCCGAATCGGCGGACGGCCAGCGACGGTCGGAGCATCCGTTTACGCGTGGCCCCGCTGACCTGCACGAATAGAATGAGGTTAATCGCAACCGATCGCATCGCGCCAAGCCATCCGCTCGTTGAGCGGAAGAAGAATCGAGGAACGTGACTGTGTCACCCCTGTTACCGCAACTGTTTGCCGCAACGCCGCTGACCGATGGCCATTGGGGCGTCGTGCTGCTGATTGCAACGCTGTTTTTTATCGTGCAATTGGTGCTGTGTGTCCGCTTCATGTGGCGTACCGGTCGCTACGAACGGGCGATTCGCCGGTTGCATGCCGATCTCGTAGCGGGCGGCGACGGACGGCGCGGCATTGACGAATTGGGGCGGCGGTTCGAGTGGCTGCGGTGGGTCGATTCCAGCTTCCCAACCGGCTCGAAAACGCCGGGCAACTATACGCGCGACGACGTGCTGCAAGAGCTCGATGTCCGCGTGGCTTCCAGCTCCGATTATCTGCTGCTGCAACGCATGGGCGTGATGGCGCCGCTGCTGGGCGTGATGCTGACGGTGTTGGGATTCCAGTGGCTGGAGCCGCCCGCGAATGAAGAGCAATCGTTCGGCGAAATCCTGCAAGCCGTCACGCCACTGGTGGCCGGCGTCGGCGCGGGAGCCGTGTTGGCGTTCATCAACCAAGCGTTGTTGCACTTCGCGGGGAATAAGACCGAATCGCTTCGCATGTCGGCTCGCACCTGGTTCGACGCCGCGATTTGGAGTTCCATCGGCCTGGACACGCAAGCGGCCACGGTCAAGGCGATCACGGCGATCGAACGCATGGCCGAGACGATTTCGGCATCGGCCGATCAGCAGCACGAGACAACGCAACACTTGGCCACGGCCACCAACGCCATCGAACGAGCCGGTAACGATTTCCAGCAAGCCGTGCTGACGTTCAGCGGCAATATCGGCACGTTGCCCGAGACGATGGCCGGTTTGCAAAAGTCCACCGCCGCGGCAGCCATCGCACTCGAGCAACTGATCCCCGTCGGCAAACGCGCGGTCGCCGGGCTGGACGTATCGGTCGCCGCCTTTCGCACGGCCGTGGATCAAGAGTTCACGGAAGCCGCGCGGCTGCATCATTCGGCAATCAACGGCATCAACGACGCGGTCGGTGCATTGAAGTCCAGCACGAAGTCGCTGCAAACCGACTCGCAGCAGCTCAGCGAATCGGTCCGCTCGCACGCCAGTTCGCTGGTCTCGGTCAACAGCAACTTAACTGCGGACGTTCTGCCCGCGCAGCAATCGCTGTCGGGCGAAGTGCGTTCGCTGATCGAACAAATGGCCGCCTTTCGCCAACTGGTCGCCAGGATGTCGACCGAAGTGGACGCGGTGGCTCGCGAATTCGGCAGCGTCGCGGGACGTTTTGAACCGGCGGTCGGCGCGTTTCAATCCGCGGTCGACGAACGGTTCGTTCCCGCCGCCAGTCGCCACGCCGGCAGCTTGAACGCGATCAGCGACACGGTCGACGCGCTGCATTCCGCCAGCCGCGAAGTGGCCGAGGGATCGCAGTCCGTGGCTCGGCTGTTGACCGAACAGACGGCAGCTTCGGCCGAAGCGGGCGTGGCGCATACGTCGCTACGCGAAGCTTCCGAGCGAATCGCGAACGTCGGCTCGACATTGCAACAGACACTCAATGACGACGTCGCGCCAACGCAGTGGGCGTTGCGAGCCGCCGCGGAATCGTTTCAAGAATCGGCCGGCAAGTTGGGCGACTTTCTGCGAGACGGATTGGACCCGGCCACGCAGCGGCTGGTCGAACTAAACGACACGCTCGGCCAGCTTCGAGGAACGGTCGACGCGCTGGCCGAATTCAGCCACGCTCGCGAAAATGTGGAACAGCTCACCCAGGCTTTGAGTCAAGCTTCCAAGATCGCCGAAGCCGTGGCCGCGCTGCCCGAACAACTGCGGGAGATCATCGAGCACCAAACCGAGGCGGGAAATTCGCACGGTGACGCGGCAGCCCGCGGTTCGCTACTGCCTTGGAGACGGGGCCGCTAAAACGACACTCCTCGGGTGGCTTTGCCCCGATAGAAAGAGCACCAGCCAAGCGGCTTGGCAACCAGTGCCGCCGGTTACGTAAGGGAATGCCTCATGCGACTTGAACAAGCGAACTCTCAAGGCGGCGAAGCGGGCGGCTTGGCCGGTTGGATTTCCACGAACGACGTGACGCTGTTCACGATGGTGTTGGTCGTGCTGATCTCGCTGTTCTTGAATTCGAATTTGATCAAACGCCGCAAGGAGAACGAGCGGCTGGACACCGCCAACAAGGAGTTGTCGGCCAATCTGCAAGTGACTTCCGCCGAGCTGGAAGAGACCGAGCGGGATCGGCAATCGCTGGACGATCTGCTGAAGTCGACCAGCGGACAGCTAACACTGACGCAGCGGCAACGCGACGAGCTGCGACAGAACCTTGAACGGCGACTGTCGCAGTTGGAGGATCTGAATCGGCGGCTGTCGGCGCTGGAGACGGAGAAGGCGAGCCTCGAATCGACTCGCGCGGCGTTGGAATCCGACAAGGAAAAGCTCACGACCGACTTGGCCCAAACGCGCACGTCGCTCACGGACACCAAGCAGTCGATGCAACAGCAGAAACTGACGCTGGAAGAACGGATCGCGCAGCTAACGACGAATCTGGAGCAGTTGGTCAAAACCAAGGAAGACTTGGAACGCGCGAAGCAGGCGTTGGAATCGGAACGCGATCGTTTGCAAAAACAGTCGAACGAATTGGAAACAATCGCCGCCACGCTGCAAGCTCAGATCAAAGCTTCGGCGGAGGAAAAGGCCGCGTTGGAAAAGACGGTCGAGGACACCAAAGTGGTCGCGCTGGCCAAGATTCGCGAGCTGGAACAGAAGGCCGGCGACGAGACGAAACGAGCCGACGATTACTTGGATCGTTTGCGACGAGCCGCCGATCTGTTCAAGAATCTGCGTGCGGAAAAGGTCACACTCGAAGAGCAACTCAGTTCCGCGGAATTGCGTTTTCGGCAACAAACGGCTCGTGAAACGGTGGTCAACCGCGAGCTCGTGGGGCTGCGAGGCAATCTGCGACGCGTGGCGATCGTGTTCGATGCGTCCGGCAGCATGAAAGAGAAAGGGGCGACGGGCGGTGATCGCTGGGCCGACGCGCAACGGTTCGCATCCACTTGGCTGCAACACCTGGACGTCGACGAATGCGTGTTGATCGTCTTCTCGTCCGATGTTCGCACGTTCCCGGCCGACGGCACGATGGTGAACATCGGCGGCGAAACCGGCGCGGCAAAACGAGCCGAATTGATGGCCCAATTACAGGCGGTCGAACCAGCCGGTTGGACCAACACGCTAGACGCCTTGCGAAAGGCTTACACCTACGAAAACCTCGACACGATCATTCTGTTTTCGGACGGAGCCCCAACGAACGCCAACTCGGGCCGCTTCGACCCGCAGGTGGCCGAGCAGATCTATGCCCTTTGCCGCCAACATCCCAACATCCCCATCAACACGATCGGCTTGGGCAACTATTTCGATCAGAATCTCGCCACCTTTCTTCGCACCGTGGCCGAAATCACCAACGGCACATTCCGCGGGCACTAGGGACGAGCCGGTCGAGTTTCGACGACCGGCACGAATTGCACGGCGTCCAGGATCACGTGACCGTCGGTTTCGTCGTTGGAGATGACCACGGTCGCCGGTCCATCGAATCCGAATTCGCCGACCGTGGCCAGCAGGCTGTGGTGTTCGGGCTTCTCCCGTTGATTTAACTTCACCACCGATTCGCCGTCCGCGTGTCGAACGCGCACCGGCACGTTCGTCGCGCGATTGTTGTTCGCCGAATACGCGACGCGCACTTCATATCGCCCCGGCTTGAGCTCGGCTGTGAATTCGGCCGACAACGCTCCCTTGTTCTCATTCGCATCATGCAGATAACCATGTTCGACAAATGGTTTGATCGACGACGAAGCGTGCCAATTGCCGGTCAGCTTCGCTCGACCGTCATCCACAACCACGCCTTCCATCTTGCGAGCTGAAAAGCGCGACGCGTCCTCGAGTTCCAGAACCTGTTTATCGGCCAGCAATCGCTCGCGCAGCTTTTCGTAAGGCAAATCCTGTACGGCCAGATTTTGGTCCAATGACATACAAGCCGCCGTGGCTGCCGATTGAGCCAGGATCATGAACACCGGTTCCATGCGAATCGAACCGTAAGCAATATGGCTGGACGACACACAGACAGGGACTAACAGATTCTCGCACTCGTCCTTTTTGGGTGTGAGCGATCCATATGAAATCTCATACGGCCGAGGGGCTCCGACGCCGATGTCGCCTTCGTTTTGCACAAATCCTTCGGGGGTGATATAGCGCTGGACATTGTGTGAGTCCAGCGTGTACGACCCCATCCCGACCGATTCAGGCGTCTCGCGCCGGTCGAGACAATCGTGCTCGGTCATCACATATTGGCCGATCATCCGCCGAGCCTCGCGGACGTAGATTTGATGAGGCCAGCCACCGTTGTCCGTGAATTCGTCCTTCGCCAATCCCCATTTGGCCATCTTCGACCGCACGTCTTCCGGCACGCGAGGATCATTGGCAATGAAGTACATTAAGCCTTGTTGATAGACCTCATGCTCTCGAATGATCTCCCGGCGACGTTCGTAGCTTGCTTCGGGATAGTCGTAGTTCCGTCCAATGTTATCCGTACTGAACGGCCCATGATTATTCGTGTCGGTCTTATAGTTGGGGATCGGGTCGAACTTGGCAAACGTCTCTCGCCAGCCAGTGGCGAACACACGCAATAACAATTCATACTGAGAGGCGTCATAGCCTTCCGGTTTGGGGAACGGGATGCGATTCTCGTCATGATTCGTTAGACACATGCGAAAGCAATACGCTTGCACGCGGTGATCCCCTTCGCCTTTCTCACCAGGCGGATCGGGGCTGATTCGAGGAAGCACGCCGCTGCTGGGATCGCCGGGTACGACGTACGGATCAACCGGCTTCTTGAACCAATGTCCGTGGTGCAGCGTCCCCACTTGGATGCCGTTCCACGTTTCGCCGTAGACTCGATTCGCTTCGCGGCCTACGTGGAAACTGACTCCCGCCGCGGCCATGAGATCGCCTTCATACGTGGCGTCGATAAACATGCGGCCCTGATAGACTTGCCCGCCGAGCATCTTGATGGCCGTGATGCGACCGTCTTTCATGACGACGCCACGTCCCGGTTCGCGGTCGAGCCACTGGTCGCGATGCACTGGAATCTTATGCTCGGCAACCAATTGTTCGTAGATTTGTTCGGCCACATGCGGCTCGAAAACCCACATCGACGAGGCGTCGCCGTCTTTGCCGGGCGGGCTTTGATTGCGATTGCCGAACTCCGCCTGGGCTTGCCACGGCCAAGCTTCGGGGCGTTGATAGTGTTTCCACACGCGTTCGTAAAACTCGCGGCTGATGCCGCCGATGGCGCTCTTGTTTCCAGAATCCGTCCAGCCCAGACCGCCCGCCGTCAGGCCGCCCAAATGTTTGTCCGGTCCGACGATCACCACGGATTTACCCATCCGACTAGCTTGTATCGCCGCAACCACGCCAGCGCTCGTGCCGCCGTAAACAACCACGTCGTAGGTTTGTTGTGCGTGCGCGACAATCGACTGGTTTAGAAATCCGAAAACGACGCAGGACAACATCAGGACCGAACATCGTGAAAATCGTTGGATCATGAGCGGTATTTCATGGTGAGTGTGTTTTGCCAGGACGAGGACTTCTCATCCTAATTGCAGATAGAGACGAAGTCGCGAAACCTCGGGCAATTGGCGCCTTGGAACGCTCGGGCTTCTTATCGCGGCAGGGCGCGAGCCTTCCGGTTTCGTGGCACCGGAGAGTTCGCGTCCAACCGTTACATCGCTGAGCTAATTCCAAATGCCCACTTAACTCCGCTGCAACGGTTCCACGTCGACCGATACGGTCATCGTGTGTTGGCCGCCACCGACGAAGACGCCCTGGATCGGACAGACGTCGCTGTAATCGCGTCCCCAAGCGACCGTGAGATGATCGGTTGTGGGGATCACATTGTTCGTCGGATCCAGATCGACCCAACCCAACGGCCCGCAGTAGACGGACAGCCACGCGTGCGAAGCGTCCGCGCCGACCAGACGCGGTTGGCCAGGAGGCGGGATCGTCCGCAAATAACCGCTGACGTATCGAGCTGGCAGTCCCATCGCTCGCAAACAGCCGATCGCTAGATGAGCGAAGTCTTGGCAGACGCCGCGCCGCTGTTTCAAAACCTGCTCGAGCGGCGTGTTGACCGTGGTCGCTCTCGGGTCATAAGCGAACTCGGTGTGAATCCTCGCATTCAAATCCGTGGCGGCTTCCACGATCGAACGCCCCTTGGGAAACGACGGTTCGGCGAAGGCTCGCAGTTCGGGCAGTTGCCTTACGCACGGCGAGTCGTACAAGAACTGATGCACGATCAATCCGGCCGGGCTGCGATCTTCGCGTGCCACGGTAGCGACCGTTTCCCAATTCGGCGACTTATCCTCGCTTGCCACAACGCGAGGCAACACTTCCACCTGGCTAGTCGCCGTGACGGTCAATCCCAAATGCGAATCATGGATCGAGAAGTAATCGACCGGGTTACCAAAATAGTCCAGCCGCTTGCCGCGTTCGGCCGGTTCGGGATGGATCAGCAACCGATGCCACGAACACCTTTGCCGCGTTGACTCGCGCGGCGCGAGATGCACTTGGTTGTGGCAAACCGACACCGCATCCGTGTACACGTACTTGGTCGTGTGCGTGACTTTGTATTTCATTGCAATTGTTGTCGAATGACTTCCAACGCCTTCTGCATCGCTTCGGGCAACTTCGACGGATCCTTGCCTCCGGCCTGAGCCATATCCGGCTTGCCGCCGCCACCGCCGCCCAACACGGCCGCAACTTCGCGGACCCAGTTACCGGCATGAGCGCCACGGTCGACTAGCTCGCGGCTCACTCCCGCCACGACCAACGCTTTGTCGTCGCCCTGCGGCGCCGCCAACAGAACCGCCACGGGACTGGTCTTCTGCCGAATCTGGTCGATCAACTGACGCATCAGATTCGGATTGGCGCTGGGCAAATCGGCCACGATCAGCTTCAAGCCGTCCAAATCTTGGGCCGCATCGAGCAGCGAATCGGCCGACAAGTCGCCGGCTTGGGAAAGCTTCTCAATCTGTTCTCGCAGCGTTTCCCGTTCGGCCAACAACGCTTCGACACGTTCGGGCACATCAAACGGCGCCACGTTCAACGCCCGCGCCGTCTCGCGCAGCGCCGATTTCATTTCCGCGTAGCTGGCTTCATTAGAAGTCGACTTATTCTTTGGAGACGCCGTCGCTTGATCGCCCCCCTTAGTTCCGGCCGAGAGCGACTTGCGTAATTCGCGCACGCTTTGAATCAGTTCGCGCACCGCGTCGGGCACGGACAGCGGCGAAGTCCCCAATTTCTCGGCCGCCGCGGAGAGTGCATCACGAGTTCGCTGACCATTCTCCCGAGCCCTGTCGCCGGTAAGCGCCTCGATCCGTCGAGTTCCGGCCGAAACGGATTCTTCCGAAACGATCTCAAACGCGCCGACTTCGCTGGTGTTCATCAAGTGCGTTCCGCCGCACAATTCTTTACTGAACTCGCCCATCGAAACCATGCGCACCGGATCGGGATACTTTTCGCCGAACAACATCATCGCCCGGCCTTACGCGCTCGGCCAACGGCAAATTCTCCCACTTAATCGGATTGCTGGCGGCGATGCGAGCGTTCACATCGCGTTCGATTCCGACCAACTGCTCGGCTTCGACGGGCGACATGTTGGTGAAGTCGAACCGCAGCCAATCGCGATCCACCTTCGACCCTTGTTGCTGAGCGTGCTTGCCCAAGTGCGATTGCAGGGCGTGATGCAAAATATGCGTGGCCGAGTGAGCTCGTCGGATGCCGTCGCGCCGACCACAGTCAACGCGAGCCGTCACGGTCGCGCCCGGACTTCAGTTGCCCTTCGAGCAGATGCCCGATGTGCAGAATCAGATGACCGTTCTTCTGCGTGTCGATCACCTGGAAACGGAAGCCGTCGCCGACAATCTCACCGGTGTCGCCCACTTGGCCGCCGCTTTCGCCATAGAACGGCGAACGGTCCAGCACCACAATGACTTGCCGTTCGTGGCACACTTCGTCCAACTGCTCGCACAATTGATTCTGAGCCACGATGAACTTGAGTTCGGCGGTCGCTTCGGTCGTCTCGTAGCCGAGAAACTCGACGTCGTGCAACACCTTCTTGATGGCGTCGATCGGTCCCGTGTCGCCCATCACCGTGTGAACCAAGATGCCCGAGCGAACGCCGTGCTCTTCCATCGCCGTCTTGAAACCTTCCCAGTCGAAGGCCAAGTTGTGTTCGGCCGCCATCGACTCGAACAATTCGGGCGGCACGCCATACGTTTGATACAAATCGGCCGCCTCGCGCCCATCGACCGTCGTGCGATTGGCCGACTTGATCTTGCCAAAGATCTGGTCGATGTGAGCCAAACCGGCATCCAATGTTCCCAGGAAGTTTTCCTCCTCGCTCTTCATCACACTGGCGACACGATCTACCGACTCCGTGAGATCGGGATACGGCGTCTTCATCATGTCGACCACCGCCGGCACCAACTGATACAGGAACGGTTCGCGCATTCCCATTTGATGGCCATCCAAAATGCTGCGCCGCAACAACCGGCGGATGACGTATTTTTCCTTTTGCGGACCGGGATACACGTTTTCGTGCAACGCCATCGTGCACGCCCGCACGTGATCGGTGATGCGTCGCAGCCGCCGCCCGTTATCGCTTTGCGGTTCGTACTTCACGCCGCACACTTCCGCCGCGGCTTCCACGATCGGACGCAGGATGTCGATGTGATAGTTCGTCTCGACGCCTTGCAGGACCGACGCGCATCGTTCGAGCCCCATGCCGGTGTCGATGTTCTTGCTTGGCAGCGGACGCAGATTATCGGGCGGTTCGCCAACGCGGTTGAACTGCGTGAACACCAAGTTCCAAATCTCGACGCTGCCACCCTTGTCGTCGTGAAAGAAGATCTCGCTGCATGGACCGCACACGCCATCCGGCCCCTGCGACGGAGCACCCGCGGGCCAGAAATTATCGTCCTCGCCCATGCGTTCGATGCGATCGTTGGTCAGCCCAATATCGGTCCGCCAAATCTCGGCCGCTTCGTCGTCGTCCTTGTAAACCGTGACGGTCAATCGCGCCGGATCGATTCCCAACCACTGCTTGTCCGTGAGAAACTCCCAAGCCCAATTGATCGCTTCGCGTTTGAAATAATCGCCGAAGCTGAAATTGCCCAGCATCTCGAAGAACGTATGGTGATAGGCGGTCCGGCCGACGTTGTCGATGTCGCCGGTTCGCAAACACTTCTGGCAAGTCGTCGCGCGAGTGAACTCCAGCTTCACCTTGCCGAGAAAATGATCCTTGAATTGGTTCATGCCGGCCGGCGTAAACAGCACCGACGGATCCCACGTCGGCACCAACACGTCGCTATCGCGGCGAGCATGTCCTTTGGATTCGAAGAAGCGGAGATACTTTTCACGAAGTTCGTTGGTTTGCATGGGGAAAACCGGGAAAAAGTCGCTGCGAACACGCGCGTCGCGATCCTGCCGCCGCGCTAAAGCGACTCATCATATCGGCTGCCCAAAATACCGGCCAGTACGCTCGGTGGGGCGTTTCATTGGCGTCACGCGTTAGCGCGAGACGCCGCTGAACCATGCTCACTCGATCTGCGCGAAATCCGCGCCGGTTTGCTTCAGCATGTTCATAATCGCGAAGAACTCGCCGCCATGCGCGAGCAACTGGGCGCCCATCGCACGGAACCGCTTCAACTCCTCGACGCCGCTGGCCGGACAGCCCCACGCCTTGCCATGCTTCGCCGCCGCCGCCGCGACCGTTTCGTAAGCGACGTCCAGCGTCAACGTCGGGTCGGGATGATGTCGCAACCGCAATCCCAGATCGCCCGGCCCAACGAACAAACCATCCACGCCCTCGACCGCCGCGATCGCTTCGGCATTCGCCACGGCTTGCGGCGTTTCGATCTGCACGACCAAAAACGTTTCGCGGTTCGCCTGATCGGTGTAATCGCCGTGCCCGTGCAGATAGAAATCGTTGTCCAGCCCCGAGCCGTCCTGGCCGCGATCACCCAATGGCGGAAACTTCGTGGCCTGAACCAACTCGCGAGCCCGCTCGACGGTCGACACATGCGGAATCATCAAACCCGCCGCACCGTCCTCCAGATACCGATACAGCCGCGACTTTTCCAACGTCGGCGGACGCAGCATGCAGTCGATATCGCAGCGATGAAAATGGGCCAACAACGCCTGCAACTCGCGAGCTTCCCAGGCTCGATGCTCCGCGTCCAGCCAGATGCAATCGAAACCGAAATGAGCCGCGTGCTCGACGAAGAACGGCAAGTAATGCCCCATGTTGCAAATGCGAACCGTCCGGCCCGCTCGAATTTTCGCCAATGTTTTGCTGCGACGCACGGCAACTCCGATGCAGTGAAAGAAGTTCAAATTCGCGACCCCTGACAAGCGACGGATTATCGCGCACCCGCGCCGCCCTCGCAATGGTCGCACCGCCCACCAAACATGATGGGCGAACAATCGCCCGTCGTCGGCGCGACGATCTTCGAGGGATCGGCCCCGACATGGCAAAGGCACGGCGGCTTGGTACGATGAACGCCCGTTGTGTGAAACTCAACCGCCCGATGACTCCCGCCGATAGGAAACCCACGATGCCCACCGTCTCCGCCGAATCGTTGAATGACTTTGCCGTCCGCCTGCTGAAGTCCGGCGGAGCCACGCAGGCCGAAGCCGTGCGCGTGGCCGAGAGCTTGGTCGGAGCGAATCTGCGCGGCTATGAATCGCACGGCGTGATGCGAATTCCTTTCTATCTGGACATGTTGAAGAAAGGCGACATCGTCTCCGGGGCCGAGCTGACCGTGGTGAACGAAACGGCCACGACATTGGCGGTCGACGGACATTGGGGATTCGGCCAAGTGCAGTGTGAAGCGGTGACTCGGCAATTGATCGACAAGGCTAAGCAGCACGGGACGGGTACCGGCACGATGTACAACAGCAGCCACATCGGGCGGCTGGGCGAGTATTGCGAGATGGCGGCCGAGGCCGGTTTGGTTTCGCTGTTGATGGTGAACACGCACGGAGCCGCTCGCCGAGTGGCTCCGCCGGGCGGCAAGGCTCCGCGGCTGGGGACGAACCCGCTGGCGATGGGCGTGCCGACCGATGGCGACCCGTTGGTGTTGGACTTCAGCACCAGTGCCACGGCCGAAGGCAAGGTGCGAGTGAAGAAGATCGCCGGCGAGCAATGCCCTCCGGGTTGGTTGCTCGATTGCGATGGCCAACCGACGACCGATCCGAACACGTTGTATGGCACTCCGCCGGGCACGATTCTGCCGATGGGTGGCGATCAGGCTTACAAGGGATTCGGTCTGGCGTTGATGATCGACATCTTTTCCGGCGCGGTATCGGGCGGCCTGTGTGCTCGCGAGACGCCGATCACGCCGAACGGCAACTGCGTGTTTCTGATGTTGATCGATCCGGGGCACTTCGGCGGCGCGGGGCACTACGCCGAGCAAGTGCGGCAGCTTTGCGAGTTTGTCCGCGGCTGTCCGCGCGTGGATGGCGTCGAGCAAATCCTCTTGCCGGGCGATCCCGAGCGGATGACGATGGCCAAGCGTCAGATGGACGGGATCTTTCTGGACGATCAGAACTGGAGCCAGTTGACGCAGTTGGCCGACCGGTTGGGCGTGGCCGCGCCGTAGTTGGTTATGAAGCAGTTTTTCATCCGCCGCTGGTTCTTGATCTGTTTGGCCGTGGTTCTGGTGGCGGGCATGACGCTGTACGAGCCGCTCGCGCCGTTGGCCAGCAACCGGCGATTGCGCGAATCGTTGGTGGCGGCCGTGCTGTTTGTGATGGCGTTGCCGTTGGAAGCCAGTGCGATGTGGCGCTCGCTGCGTCGACCGTGGGCGCCGATGTTGGCCGTGGCGGTGAACTACGGTTTGCTGCCGGCCTTCACTTGGTTGGTGGCGTTGTTCGTGTCTGACGGCGTGGCGGCGGGACTTTATATCGCCGCGGCGACACCCTGCACGCTGGCCTCGGCGTCCGTGTGGACTCGGCGAGCCGGCGGGAACGACGCGGCGGCGATCTTAGTGACGATTCTGACCAACGTCTCGTGCTTTGTCGTAACGCCGCTGTGGCTGTTGGCGTTGACCGGCAAACAGGTTTCGAGCGAAACGCTGGACGTGCGGGCAATGATCGTCAAGCTGCTGTGGCTGGTCGTGTTGCCGATGGCGGCGGCTCAGTTGTTACGAGTCGCCGCTCCGGTGCGCCGCTGGGCAACCGCACGCAAAACGCCGCTCGGGCGTGTCGGCTCAGTGGCGTGCCTGACGATGGTTTGTGCTGCACACAACCGCTCTGCCGGCGTTCAAAGTGGCCAGCGTTTGTTCGGCCGCGGATTCGGCCTCAATTCCGTGCGCGAGGTGTAGCCGAGATGGTCGTGGCAGTGGCCGTCATCCGCACCACCATGTTCTGGGTCGGTTTCGGATTGGCAAAAATGTTATGGCTCCGCCGCGGATCAAATCGCCGTAGCCTTCGCAGGCAGCCCAAAAGCCGTGATGGTCGGCCTCACAGGTGGAGCATGGAGCTGACTTCACGATTCTGCCGATGGTGACCTACCACGTGTTTCAATTGCTAATCGTACGATCTTCGCCGACCGTTGCGCAGCAAGGGGACGCGGAGGCCTTTAACCCACCGTACCGAAGCAGCGGGGGCGAAGCCGTCGAGGTTCCGCTAATTAATTCTCACAACCGATTTCGTCATCTCCCCTACCACTGAACCTGACTCCCACGAATCTCATATCAACTATCGAATCCACTGTTATTAGCGATCCCATTTCTTACGCGATGAAAAAAGCGGCACACCACCAGCACAGGCATATTCCTATCATCCCCTTTCGCTGGGTTGCCATCAGATTGCGGGAGGTTTGCGGTGAACATGCTCGAAGCGGCAGTGGGCTGGCCTGCAGGAGATCGCAAGACCGAGTTCGCGAATGTGTGCAAGGCGAACTACGCGAGTGTTTCGAAGCCGCGAGGAGAGACGCGCGTCGCCACCGCATGCCTGGCGGCGACTTCGGAAATCTTGACCGACGCTCCAGACGGCGATCGAGTGGCAGCGCCAAGCGTAGCTTTACTGTCGATCGGCGGCGTTGTCCAAAGTGATGCTTGCCGCGTTGAGCCGCGATCGCTCGCAGGCAGTTGCGGTGGTAATTGAAATACCGCCCAGCAGTCGCGACTTGTCCAGCATCGTTCGCAGGCGGTGGTTCCAGATTTCAGGGCTGCTGCCCAGGCCGTCGAAGATGCCAGCGACCTCGGGCGAGACGCGAGCCTTGCCCTGCCGCACCAAACGGCTGCTGTAGTCCAGCAACAACAGATAGTTGCCCAACGAAAAGCCGGCCAACATTCCTTCTCCGCACGGAACCCTTGGTTCGTAAATCCTCAAGCGGACAAAGCCAATGTGACTCTTCAATAGACCCGCCGCTCGCGAACCGGCGACCGAACCGCGAGCCGCCGCCTTCAAAGCCGACAACTCTCCTTGCTGCTTCGCATGCCGTACTCGCTGCCGAGCCGATGTGTGAGGGCTGGTCTCCAGCAAAGCCACCAGTCCCCGCCGCGACCGGGTTGAGATCGATATATACACACACGTGGCCAGCAGCACCTTCCTCATCCAGTATGGCAATTGACTTATACCGAGCCTCCCAAAACGTCCCCTTGCACTCATCCTCCTTGTTGGCCATCCGGGCCAGCAGCTCTTTCAGCAATTCCGCGAACCACCCCAAATCTTGCAACCGCTGCCGATACTGAGCGACGCAGCTCGGGTCTTTCCAACTGGTCGGCCACCCACAATCGCACGGCCGCCGCGTCGTCTTCGTCCAACGTCCAGAGGCGGATCCCACGGCCTCCACCGCCGCACGGCCTCATCCGACCAGCCGTCCGCCACCCCGGATCCAGCCGCACCAGCACATGCAAATGATTATCCATCACGGCGAATCCACACACCGAGATCGCAAAATTCCCGGCTGTAATTCCAGCCGATCCTCGATCCCACTGCTTGCGGTGTTCGAATCCCTCGCCACAAAAGAAACGCCCGCCGCACGCACCCGCGAGGCACAATGATAATACGCGTCACCCCCACATCCGCAACTTCCCCCGCGCCTGATCGTAGTCGGACTCCTGAAAACGATTTCTAAACCAGTGCTAACTCAAAGCTTCTCACGCGTAGCCTGAACAACCACCGTCGCTTGTTAATAATGCCTGTCCTTGTTCGCAGTCCCTCCCAGTCCTCAATGGGAAAACAGGGGTTGCGACCAGCATATGACCCGTGCGTCGCCAATTACGCGCCCAAATATGCATGTCCTTTCTTGTTTTGTTAATATGCATGTCCTTTCTTGTTTGTTTTCTTTTTTGCTTCGGCGTACGCGATTGCCGTCGGAATCGCCGAGAAGGCCAGCCGGCCCAAGAAGCCCCGGTCGGGTTATCAGTCACTGTAAGGAAAGTTTCGAGATCACGCAGCCACGCGGAGTGTCTCGCCAGACTATGTCTGTCCTTGTTCCGTGTGTGAATCGTTCGGTAAACAAATAACATCTGCCCACCTTCGTTGCTGTTGTCCTATTCAGGACACCACGCTTTGGATGTGTGTGGGATGCGCTTATTTCGTCACTGTATGCCAGCAGTTGATACGACCCATCGTTAGGGAAAGAACGCAATCAGTGTTCTGAAGCGACCGGAATCGAAGTGCCTATTGGCCAGCCAGCTTCATCGCTTGTCTGCAGTCGTCCACACTAGCAGCCCCAGTAGATGGGGCGCATTCACGATTCGTCGTCGATAAGACCGGCAGGGCAAGCGACTCGTCGCAGGTGCTGCCAATTTCAGCCCCGCCCAAATGTAGTCGGAAACAGGTTTCGACCGGAATCAGTATACGGTTGGCACCAATCGCTTAGACGCCGTTACCGAGGATGTCCGGTTTGTGTATGTCAATTCCAACTGACGTCCCGTTGAGTGCAAAGCCTTCTAGGATGATATCGTTGGACGTTGTTCGCTTGCGTTGTGCGTAGAAATACAAGTCTTTATTAATATCCACCGCTCACCCTCTAGCTTCAAGCTGTTAGATTTGTTCTTCAAGCAGTCGCCGCATCAGAATCAATCCGCAATAGCAGTTGTGATTTGGCGAGAATCTTTGCTGCCTGCCTGCTGGACGGCCTTCATGAATACTCCGCTTCAAATTTCTTGCGCAACTCGCTCGACTTCTTCGCGATCTCACTCGATACTAATCCATGTCAGACATAGTAGCGTAACCGACTTAACGTTCCTTCCCGATACACGAATGCGGCCAGCGGAAATGGTATCGAGTGCGTCGCAATGGGCCTTTACCCACTGAACAACGCCGCCGCTCGCCCGTGGTCGGCAAATAGACGAAACACGTACTCGGTCCGATACCGCGTGGCCAATCAACAATCAATCGCAAAATCAATAAGATAGCAACCGCTCGCCCGAGCCTTTTCATTCGTGCCCTCTTGTCCATGTCGTCAGATGGAACAATTGGAAACGCGGAGAGCGCGGAAGAACCTGGAGCCGGCCATCTCCGCGCCCCTCACGACTCCGCGTTTTCAATTCTACACCTGTTCTCCAAGCAGGCGTCGCGGACAGTAACTTAATGTGTTGATGGACACGATTATGCCTATCGTTTCCGCATTTCCCTTTCAAGACATCATCCTTGGTCGAAACTCCGATGCGACTTCACATAAAGGCAGCTATCTTTTCTTCGTCAGATAGCGATTCGTAGCGCCCACCGCATTCTGGTCGGCACTCAATTGTATGAATGAACTTGACTTAGCCAGACACCGCACGACTTCCGACCACGGTTGGTTTGTAAGCGATTAGTTCCCTAACGCGGCTGACGAATGTTTGTGCCGTAGCCAGTTCAGAACCTTGGCGATACCTGAACCGCATTGTCACGTCCTCAGCATCTGCTGGTACGATAATCCAATCTGAGCGCTCCCACCCCCACCAGCAGAAAGCGAATAAGTGTTCGCAGTTGGCTGGTGCTGTCATCTAGTGTTGTCATCATGGGTAATTCTCAAAAATGAATTTCGCATCTCTTCGATAGTGGAAAACTCTGATGTCCCCGTCGTGGCCTTGTACAAAGAATTGACGTTCAAAAAAGAACGCCCGCTTTTTCAAGCGAAAGAATGTCAACATCTGTCACGTCAGAGATCCGCGTAGCCAATCAAAGCATGCATTCCTTCGTGGACGAGCGTCGCTCGCAAGCGATTCAGACCCTCGTCGAAGGTACATTTGATTGCCTACAGCGAAGGCGACTACATCGTCAGCAACGCCTTGACCTCCGTAGAGCCGATAAGCCTTCGCGAATAACTCATCGCCAAGCAAGTTTGTGCCGATGTCGCCTTTTTTATCGCACGGCCGATGCGGACTGGCCCTGCTCAGTCGTCCCCAGTAGCGTGTCTGCAGGCTGGAATTTGCCCGTTGATGGATCAACACGGAACGGTGCCAATTTTTCCCTTTGGAATCTCAACCACTTTACGCAACTTCTCCTTTTCCAACCAGGTTGTCGTATTTTCCATTGACGACGTCATGGCTTTATTGAGCGGGAAGTAGTTGGGCGTTGTCGGCGATGAAGGGACGGTTTTTAGTTTGGCCAGGACTTTGGGAATCTTGATCATCACCACCGGAGCGGCCGCGGTGCCGGCGGTCACGGCCGTGATGGCCACACCCCGCTTCAGGAGCCTCATAGGCAATCATCCCGGCGATGAAGCCCAGATTGCGCTGACGTCACCTGGTCCAGGAACATCACCAGCAGATGTTCCATCACCGGCATCAGGCGTCGAAGGAATTGGTCCAAATCAATCGGCGGCTCCCCCGCGCGTATGCAGCCAATACGCCCAACGGCCCTTGAGTTGAATCGTATTCCCCGCATCACAGCCGCCGCCATGAACATTGCTCGGATCCTCACGCTCCAAGGCGTCCAGCAATTGATGCTGCCACTAATACCTTGCAAGTTCGGCACCTTGGAAGCCGTAACGCCCGGCGCCTTCAGTTCCGTCCACCGCTCGTTCATTCGCGTTTCGGACGCGGTAACTCGCTCTTCACCACTGGCCGACCGATGTATTCGAAGGCCCATAAAACGCGGCCTTCGATTGTGTGATTGGTATACCCAGGACGGCGTCCCATCGGTTTGCGAGCCGCCAATGGTCAACACACTATCAGTCAGCCCATCGCCCACCCCGTCTTATGATCCCGCAGTCGGCGACTTCGCCTGTCACGCGGTTGGCGACTCGGAGGAAGAACGGGAAACGCGGAGTCGTTGAGAGCGCGGAGAAGTCGGCGACGTTCGCGTCCTCCTTTCTCCGCGTTTCAAATCTTGTCTGGCAGTAATCAATAATGCCTTAGCGACTCGTGTCTTGGCTTCTAGCGCGTCCAGCCTTCGATAGATTCGCTTGTCATCACCGCTGGCATAGTCATCGTCGGATGCGGTACGAGACGACGACTCACGAAAACTCAGCGAACAACCGTAGCCGCCGCTGTTGCTGGGCCAGCGGACGCGATTATCGGAATCGGCAGAGAAAAGCCAATGGCCCTAGAACCCCAGTGGGCATCATAAGTCACTGTGCAGAAGCTTCGAGATCCGCCCAGCACGCGGTGTCTCGCAAACGATGTCTGTCCCAGTTCCGTGCCAGGCATGGAGGCCCCCCAAGTTTGGGTGCGCCCCACGAACGGGCGACTTGGCGTGTTGCTTCGCATTTCCCTTTTCGGCTTTCTTTTGCTCTTCTCCCAATCTTACTACCATTCCTCTGCCCCCGTTTCTCCGTTACGTCGCATAATCGGCACACGACATGAATCGCCCGAAAATCGCTCAGCATAAAGCGGTTTCATTCGTTCGGATAGATTGACTGGGGCAAAGGGAATGGTTGGGGCAGAGAATGATTCGCGGAGGTAGTCGATGGCGAGGGTAAGGATTGTCGTAGAGTCGGCCCAGTCACCGTCCCATACTATTATGTGAATTGCCCGAACTGGGCACGTAATCGTGGTAAACTTGTAAAAATCGGCGGAGTCGCGATTACCAACGACCCGGTGGGCAGGAGCATAGCCATCAAGCAATTCGCATGGAGGCCGGCGGACGATGCGTAAAGCGATCATATGGCAGCCATCGCGGCAATGTGCTGGAACGACAGGAACAGAACTTGCTATCAGCAGCTCCGCGCTAAGGCAAGTCAGCCAAAGTCGCCATCGTCGCTTGCATACGAAAGCTGTTAACCAATCTCACTCTCATGGTTTGAAACAACAAAAAAATCGGGCGAGAATCAACTCGCCACGTGACAAACTGGTTAAAGGCAACCACTGGCTTCTTGTTTCGATGCGTCGCCCACATAAGTATTGTGAGTCCGCAGTCAGCGACTTCGCCTGTCACACAGTTGCTGACTCGGAGGAAGAACAGGAAACGCGAGTCGCTGCGAGCGCGGAGGAGTCGGCGACGCTCGGCGCCTCAACACTATCCGCGTTTCAAATCTTGTCTGGCAGTAATCAATAATGCCCAGCGACTCGTGACGGTTCTTGGCTTCTAGCGCTCCAGCCTTCGATGCCTGTTGCGTGTTGCCTGTCATCTGCTCAGGAAGCGTATACCGATCCGGCCCGCTGAAGCCAAAGGGATAGGCGACTTGAATAGCCAGCAGGCGTAGGGCATGCCGCAAACGGTAAAAAAACACACGAGACCCCGTGACGCGAGAATCAACGTTTGGCAGTGAACGCGATACGCAACAAGTCATGCGGAGCATGACCTACTTCACTGTCGCGATGTGACGGGTGTTTCTCGCTTATTTCTCGACGGGGATCAGGCGGATTGTGCGGAGGTCGAGTAGGGCGTTTCGGATGGGGCCGTCGCTGCGGATGGTGGCTTCGGCGGGGCCGGCGGGTAGGTCGAGGTCGCCGATCGTTAGGCTTTGATAGTTGTTCCATGAACCGGTCGAGGGAACTTGGCCGCCCAGGGTTTGACCGGCGATGGTTAACAGAAAACGATCGCCGGCGGCGGATGCGTCGCAGGCATAATCTAGCGACACTCGGAAACGGCCGGCTTTGCGAATGTCCAGATTCCACACCGCGTGGTCTTCTTCGCTTTGCCAATATCCGAGGTTCCGATACTGTGACTCGAAGACCAACCGGGGGCCGTAGATACGGCAGTCGGTGGCGAGCAGGCGGATCGAGCCGTCGTCACGCACGGCGGCCGGTTTCGGTTCGTTGCCGTCGAACTTCTTGGCCGGTTGTGAAACGCCGCGGACATAGGCAATCACGTCGGCCACGTCCTGAGGTGTGAGATCCCGTTCCAGTCCTTCCGGCATCAGCGACTTGCCGGTGCTGCGAAGCTGTTCGAGGTCGCTGCGCGCGATCTCGAACCGTTTTCCGTCCGCGGCTACCAACGTCAGGCTGGCGCCCGTTTCGCCCGCCAACATGCCGCTGATTGTGCGACCATCGGACAAGAGCGCGACGTAGTCCAGGAACTTGTCCTCGACGGCTCGATTCGGATCCATCATGGCCACCAACATCGCGCCGGCGGACTTGTCGGTCAGCCCCAATAGATCGGGTCCGGTGACGTGACCGACGCCTTCTAATTGGTGGCAGGCCGAGCAGCGTTTGGCGAAGACTTGTTTGCCTCGCGCGGCATCGGCTGGCAATTTCAGAGCGTCGGCGTACTGGTCGACGACCGTTTGGCGACTGGAGCTGGACGTAGTCGCCAGCAGTTTGGCGGCTCGATCGCGGACGGCCGACTGTCGGTGATCCAGCAGTCGTTGTCGTCGCCGGGCGTCCAAATGCGACGGCGACACGCGGCTCTGTTCCAACGCGGCCAACAGCGGTTCGGTCCAGGCGGCTTGATCGAGCAGCGCGTCGAAAATCTCGCTGCGCGTGGTCGGCGTGTGTGATTGCCAATCGGCGAGCAGCAATTCCGGCGTGCGCGGATGTCCGAGCTTGGCCAGCGCCGCGATGGCCGCGGACTGAAGGCTGGACGCGTTTCGCGGCGAGAGTAACGAAGCCAACCGGGCTAGTGCCTCGTCGCGATCAACCGGCCTAGCCGCCAACAGTCGCACGGCCAACGCACGATCGGATTCGGAAGCTTGTTCGTTCGCGACCGTCTCGGCGGAAAGGTCGTGTAGACGATCGAGTCGTTCGCGTAACGGGGCGGTCATCAGATCGTCGAGCGATATTTTTTGTGTCGCCACGGCATCGAACACGGTCAGCAACGCCGCGACGCGCGACGCCGGAAACGTGGTGAACTGCTCGTCCAACAACGCGGCGAACGCCTGATTCATGGCATCGTTCGAGCGGCGAATGGCGGCTTGTGCCAACAACGGAGCCAACAAACGTTCGCGCCCCGTGGCCGCGTCTTGTTTCAACACGGCGGCGATCATTGGCCCGATATTCTCTGAAGTGATCGAACTCATCACGGCCGCTTTGGTATAGGCGTCGTCGACGGACCGCAACGCGAGCCGCGCGAGCGCTTCGGCCGCTCGTGGATCGGACGACTCGCCGAGCGAATAGGCAACCTGCAAACGAACGGGCGGGTCGTTGTCGTCGGCAAGTCGCACGATGACGTCGAGCACTTGGGGCGACTCGTCCCAGCGTCGCTCGGCCAGCCGCACGGCATGGCGGCGGACGCCGGGGTGTGGATCATTCAATGCTGCGAGCAAGAGTTCAATGGGCAAGGCATCTGGCAACGGGTGTCGAAGGCCGTCCAGCGTATAGAGCGCGTGTAGCCGAGCCAGCGGGTTATCACACTCATTGGTCATTCGAGCCAGCGGTTCGAGCGACTTCGGATCGCTGCGCCAAAGCAACATTTGCTGAGCCATATCGCGTTGCCAGCCGTTGGGGCTGTCGAGCGCCGCGACGAGTCCGGCGGTATCCAGCGAATCGAGCCGAGGCGGCTTGGTGGGCGTGGCGTCAATCGGCACGATTCGATAGATGCGGCCTCGGTCGTCGCCCGCTCGCAAATCGAGTTTTCGTTGCCATTCGGCGGGAATCCAGGTCGGATGTTCGATCACGGCCCGATACATGTCGCTGATCCACAGGCATTACGTCAGGGCCGGTTCGGACCATCGATGGCCGGCACCAATTGTCGCTGGACGCGAAGAATTCGCTGGCAGTCTCGCTATCCGCGCGGCGGCTGGCGAACGTCACGCCATCGGCCCACACTATCTCGCGATGCACTAAATTGTGAACCGGTTCGCAGACGAACGAATTACCGACGAACGCATCGCCCAACCAGCGATCGCGGTAAAGGATGGGGCTGCAAGCCGAAGTGAACCGGTTAGCTCGGTCGAAATCGTTGAACCGAGCCAGCGTGCGACTGGCCGGGAGCGGGCGCTTGCGGGCTGCTGCGAGATGTGTTTACGAACATCGGGCGGAATCGCATAAGGATTTCGCCGTAGATAATGGTCGTCCAACACATAGTGCCACATGGGCGCATTGTTATTTCCGCCAAACCAATTGCCCCAATCGTCCTGAGTGCGGCCGAACTGGGTTTGACCCGATTGCGTTTCCAAGGCTCCCGTATCCGGCCGAATCCGCAAATCGCGACCGCGAATCTCGATCGCCTCGTCGGTCTTCAGCGACTTGACCTTGCCGCCGCTGTCGCCGTTTCCCAGATACAACCAATTGTCCACGCCCCAGCGGAGGCCGTTCACTCGATGTTGCTGGTTTCCCTCGCCAAAGCCGACATACAGCGTCTCCTGCTGATCGGCTCGCCCATCGCCGTCCGTGTCTTTGGCAAATAACACTTCGGGAGCGGCGGTGATGAGAACACCATCGCGCCATACCTTAATACCCGTGGGAAACGGCAATTCGTCCAAGAAGATTGTCGATTGGTCATAACGGCCGTCGCCATCGGTATCGGTCAGTGTACGCACGCGACCGCCGGGGCGGCCGAGTTCCGAATCGCCCAGCTTCCATCCCAATCCGTTGGGATAATCGTGCATTTCGACCACCCACAATCGCCCATCCGGCCCCCAATCGAAGGCAACTGGGTCCGCGATCAACGGTTCGGCGGCCACCAATTCGACGCGGAATCCCTCGGGAACTTGAATCGACGCCAACGCTTCCTCGGGATCGAGGGGCCCCGGAAACTGTTCTAGCTTGCTGGCGGAATAATAATCGTGTGGCAGCAGCTTTTGCACGGCATCGACGATGATATCTTCGGCTTCGCCCGCCAGACGCGTGGGCCGCGCATAGTAAATCATGGAATAGTCGGCTTCGTATCCTCCTTCGCGCAAGATTCGCTTCGAGGCAATATAACAGGGGACATCATTCGTATAGGCGGTAATCCACAGCCGTGAGTCGTCGAACTCCTCCTTAAGGCGAATGCCGTAGTCCACGACCACTTCGCCGCCCAAAAACACAATCGCCAACTCGCGTCCGAATGTCCAAGTGGCGACCGGATATCGCAATGTGGAAGGCAAGGTCTCGCCGGCCTCCAATCGGGCCAAGAATTTTTGAGCGTGGTATCCCGGCGCGCCGCTCTGCTTGGACCGCTCCGATAGTTGCTCGCGGGTGGGCAGCGCGTCAAACGGAAGTTCGATATGTGCGAGCTCGCAAGTTGCCGGCGAATGGAGCGGTGTGAGGTCTCCGGCCAACAGCCGTTTCACTTCGTCCGCCAAAGCTCGACCATGACGTTGACACACCTCGAGCCCGCCACGAGGACTTGGATTTGCGTCCGCGCCGGTTCCGATGGTGATGAGGGCAATCGCGCCGGGATGATCTTGCTCGATATACTCCTGCGCGTATCCGGCCCAATCACCGGCAATCTGATTGAAATCGCCTCCTAATGTGGTGCAATGGCACGCGTAGTTGGCCACGACCGCGATCAGTTTTCCGTCGGCGTCGCGAGCCGCCAGGATCGGCAAACTATGATCGACCGGCCCGTCCTGTTGCTCGCCGAATCCTTTCCAGACACCTTCTTGCAAAACCCGGCGGTTGATCGCGAATCCGACGCGGCCTTGGGCCCAACCCAAAGTGGCCGGGCGTTGATTGCGAGCGGCCATCTTGGCAACTTCGACCAGCTTGTCCGTCAGCGTCTGGGTGTATTGGTCGACACGTTGCTGATGATCGGCCGGCAAATCCATACCAAACAGAAACGGAGCCCAATTGGTCAAACAGGGGGCCGTATGAGAATGTGATACGGAGATTGCCAAACGTTCATTGGGTAGCTGAATCGAGTCGGCCAGCCGCTTGGCTACCTCGTCTCGAATAGCGGGGGTAACACCACAGTTTTCGGCGGTAAGTAGGATTGCGCGGCCGCCGGTATGTTCGTCACCGATCGCCAGCGCCTTGGCCCAAATGCGTTGTGCCGCCTCGGTGGCTTCCACGCGGCGGTTCCCGTAGCCGCTCAGCCGGACGGGAACTTCGGGAGTAATGTCAACTTTGGCAGCGCCAACCGGAATAAGAAGCGGTTTCGCATGGGCGATTGCGGACAATCCGCTACCAAGCAATACACAGGTCAGCAAACACAAACGCGGCAACATGATGATTTTCCCTCGCGGTGGATTCGTATATCCTTGGGAATCGTGTGGCGGCGGTCTTCGTCGGGCCGCCGACCAAGTTGAGTCGGCGTCAACCTACGGACTTAGATGCTTGGCGAAGAAATCCCACATGGCTTGAGCGGCCTTCGCCTGGGATTCTCCGCCGAAACCGTGCCCTTGTCCTTCGAACACCATCAGCGTATGAGAAGCGCCTGCGGCCTTCATTTTCTGGTCCAACATCGTGGCCTGCGAACCGGCACCAACAGATCGCGGTCGCCGTGCAGCGTCAACACAGGCGGGTCGTCTGCCGAGATATAGGTCGTGGGACTGGCCGCGCGATAGCGATCAGCAGCCTCGGTGGGCGTTCCTCCGAGGAATAGTCGAAATATCCATGCCACGGAGCTCGTCTCGTAACACGAAGCCATATCCGTCGGGCCGAACACATTCACGACCGCCTGCACGCGGCTAGAATAGTCGGGGCTGCCACTGTTTCCTTCCAATTGATCCTTGTCGTCCGTTAATCCGACCAGCAACGACAGATGCCCACCGGCTGAACCGCCTGTTACGCCGATGCGTTTGGGATCGACGTGGTATTTGTCGGCATTCGCTCGCAACCATCGCACGGCGGCCTTGGCGTCGTGAATTTGAGCCGGAAATATCGGCTCGGCGGTGGCCGTTTCCTTCTTGGCTTGATCGAATTGCATAAGTCGGTAGCTGATTGTCACGGCCACATAGCCGCGCCGAGCCGCTTCGGCGATCTGGCTTCGATATCCCTGTCGGCTGCCTTGATACCAACCGCCGCCGTGAATAAAAACAATGGCCGGGTAAGGACCGTCGCCATCGGGACGCGGAGATCCAGTTTCAGCTCAGCGTCCCCCACCGTTCCGTAGGTCACCGATTCCTCGGTAATCACATCAACGGCCACGGTCAGCGATGGTGAGAGCCACAAAATACCCAAGGCAACGGATACGGCATACGATCTGACACGGCGATTCATGCAACGCACTCCTAGGCGAGAAAGAAACGAACAACGCCGCATTGTAAATGCCGACCGGTTCCGATCCAACTTGATGCGAAATCAAGGCACACGCCGATCAGGGGCTGCACGCGAGGCCGGCTTTCGCCTATGTTGACGCATTCGGAACGAATAGGCGTCGGCAGCGGCGACATCGTAGCAAGAGACTGCCGCGCGTGGTGTTCCGAATCCGCCTAAGGCTTCCCCGCCATCATTCCCCTCGACACCCGCTCCAAGCTGGCCATCGTCCGATTCATGAGTGTCGCGTTACTCGACTGCGATTTGCCCTTCCTTCCTTTGCGGAGCCCGTAACCCATGTGGATGGCCTCCGGCCTGATTGCGTTGGGACTATTGACCCTGTTTGTTGGCGGTGAACTGTTGGTTCGTGGCGCCTCGCGATTGGCTGCCATTGCGGGAATTTCGCCGTTGGTTATTGGATTAACCGTCGTGGCGTTTGGGACCAGTGCCCCGGAGCTGGCCGTCTCGTTGAAAGCCAGTTGGGCCGGTCAGACCGACATCGCCGTGGGCAACGTGGTGGGCAGCAACATATTCAACGTGCTGTTCGTGCTCGGTGCATCGGCTTTGGTTGCGCCGTTGTTGGTTTCCAGCCAGCTCATTCGGATTGATGTACCGTTGATGATCGCCGCCTCCGTGTTGATGTGGCTTCTCGGACTGGATGGCCGGATCGGCCGCGTGGACGGAGCCATGCTGTTTGCCGGACTGTTGGCCTACATCTTTTGGTCGATCTATCAGAGCCGGCGGGAAACCAAGGCGGTTCAGCAAGAGTTTGCCGAGCATTACGAAGCGCCTCCGCGCAAACTTCGGGAATTCGTCGTTCAAATATTCTTCATCGTCGCCGGCCTGCTTCTGCTGACGTTTGGAGCCCACTGGCTGGTAGAAGGCGCCGTGGTTATCGCACGTTTGTGGGGCATGAGTGAGCTGCTCATTGGGCTCACCATCGTATCCATCGGGACTTCGCTGCCGGAAGCCGCAGCATCCATTGTGGCCAGCCTTAAGAACGAACGCGACATTGCTGTCGGGAACGTGGTGGGCAGCAGCATCTTCAACATCATGTGTGTGCTGGCCTTGTCGTCCGTGATCTCCAGCGAGGGAATGACGGTTTCCCCCACTGCCATGGCGATTGATATTCCGGTAATGATTGCCGTGGCCGTGGCTTGTCTCCCCATTTTCTTCACGGGTTACCGCATCGACCGTTGGGAGGGTGGGCTGTTCTTTGCCTATTACTGGGCGTACACGCTGTATCTAATTCTCGTGCAAACCCGCGAAACATTAAGTGAAGCATGGGGGTTCGTGGTGCTTGCCTTCATCTTGCCGCTCACGATCATCACCTTGCTGATTGCCGCGGTCCGTTCGCGAAAGGCGACTGCAGAGGCGGTTTGACGCGAATTGTCAAGTTACCTCTTTGTGCGTGAGGGCGATTTTTCGCGCGTGAGGGCGATTCGTGCGGCGCATCAAAAAACCCCTTCGCGGTCGCGACCGCGAAGGGGTTTCGCATTTCAAAACGAATTGCATCCACTCTCCGCTTGGGCCACCACACGGAGTCGATGCGAACCGCCTAGGACAGCTTTTCCAGGATCGCCAACAGCGAGCGAACGTTGTCGACGCCGCCCACTTGATCCACCAATTTCTTGGCTTGCAACAAGTTGTCGGCCGACAGCGAATCGCCGTTGCGCGAAGCCGAGCGAGCCGCCGGAGCCGCGGCAGCGGGCGCCGCGGAAGCAGCCGGGCGACCGGGGCGACGGCCCGGACGACCCTTCGGAGCTCCACTATCCTTCTTCAGATTCGACTTGATCGTGCTCACATAAGCCGCCGAGGCATCAACGCCTTGCGACTGGAGACGCTCGGAAATCTGCTTGGGGGACGCATTGGGGTACTTGGCCAAAGCGTCTTTGATGGCTTGAGTCTTGTTGACCGAGCCACCAGCAGCGGCCGGCTTCTCGGCGGCTGGCTTTTCCGCGGCAGCAGGCTTCTCCGCGGCGGGCTTAGCGCCGCGAACCGTCTTGCTGCCTTCCGGCTTCATCGTGGACTTTACGTTGCTGACGTAGTTGGCCGACACTTCAATTCCCTGTGCGGTGAGGTCCGCCGCGATCTTGCTCGGCGAACCACTCGGGTCCTTCGCCAACGCATCCTTGATCGCCTGAGTCTTGTTGACACCACCTCTGCCCGCGGCCTTCTTCTTCGCCATTACATCATCTCCATTCAAGGGTCACAGAAGCCACTTCCCGACGGGGTGAGCGGCACGATTCATTGCTGACAAGTGTAAGCTTAGTGACTAATTTCACCAAGCATTAGCGGTAAGCATACCAAATAAATAACGCATGTCACCCTGCCATCTTCAAATTATCGCCATCAAATTACCGACTTCTTCGCCCAGGTTGGCCTGGTGAGGACGCTAACGATAATCAGTTTCGCTCGGCCCAAACCTCTTGCATTCTGGTATTTGCCCAACGCTAATGCGTTGTTTCCCGCCGAAAAAGGTGTTTTGAACGCTCAAAATTAGACACCAGATTTAGGCTCTTTCGCACCTTGGTGACCGAACGCCGCGCGTTCGGATTGATGGTTGATGAGTCGAATTTCGCATAAAATCGTGGCTTGCAAGCCCCCAAATGCATTGGTAATACCCGTTGGAAGAGGTGGTTGCGGGGAGTACAAACGTTGTGCCATGCGATCGTGAGGCTGTCGTTGCCCCGAGAATTTCGCGGCTCGAATGCTTTCTCTCACGCGGATACAATGCGGCCTCCCACCTTGCACGAACGAGGGGGAGTTTGTGCTGATATGCCACTCGCCACACAGAAAGGAAACGTGATGTCACAGGTCGAAACCGGCGTCTATCGGCATTTCAAGGGCCAGGAATACGTGGTTTTGGGCGTTGCCCGTCACAGTGAAACCGACGAGGAATTCGTCGTCTACCGACCGGATTATGGAGACAAACAACTGTTCATAAGACCACTTTCCATGTTTCTGGAAAGCGTGATTCACGAGGGCCAAACAGTCCCTCGCTTTAAGTATTTGGGCCCGGAGATTCCGTATTGAGGTGATCCAAGTCATCTCGTTCATCGCCTATTTTGGTCTCTCGGCAACCACTCGTCGCCGGAATTCTGGTACGGTAGGAACCAGATAACTACGGCCGGAATGGCAACGTCCGACGGCCAATCACGGGGAACGATGTTCCGTGATGAGGCAATTTGCTCACCACGAAACAACCATGCTGCAAGAGGTCTCATGGCGGAAATTTCGCGGGATGAACTGGCGGAACAGTATTTCGAGCTGCTTCCGTATGAACCCTATCCAGTCCAACAGGAAGCCATGTTGGCTTTCTACACAGCGGATCAGGGAGTGTTGGTCGCTGCCCCAACCGGGACGGGAAAGACGCTGATCGCGGAAGCAGCGTTATTCGAAGCCTTACGCACGGGGAAACGGGCCTACTACACCACGCCGTTGATCGCGTTGACCGAGCAGAAATTGCAGGAAATGCGGCAGTCTGCAATTCGTTGGGGATTTTCCGCGGACGACGTGGGACTTGTGACCGGTAATCGGCGAGTGAATCCAGACGCTCCGATTCTGGTGGTTGTGGCCGAAATCTTATTCAATCGCCTCCTGCATCGCGAAGCTTTCGATTTCAGCGACGTTTCCGCCGTTGTGATGGACGAGTTCCACAGCTTCAATGACCCCGAACGGGGCGTGGTGTGGGAGCTTTCCTTGGGGCTGCTGCCGGAACATGTGCGGTTGTTGCTATTGTCGGCAACCGTGGGAAATGCTTACGAATTCACGCAGTGGCTGAAGCGAGCTCACAATCGCCGCGTGGAATTGGTGCAGAGCGACGAACGTAAGGTTCCACTCGGTTTTCAATGGGTGGGGGATAAACTGCTACCCGAGTTTCTGGAAGAAATCGCGGCCGGGGATGAGGTCGCGCGACGTACACCGGCGCTGGTCTTTTGTTTCAACCGCGAACAATGCTGGAACGTCGCGGAGATGCTCAAAGGCAAACGTTTGGTGGGGGACGCACAACAGAAACAACTTGCCAAACAGTTGGAGATGCACGACTGGTCAGAAGGCGCGGGGCCGAAGCTGAAACAGATTCTGATGCGCGGGATTGGTGTTCACCATGCCGGCGTTTTGCCTCGATACAAACGAATCGTGGAAGATCTGTTTCAGCAGAAGCTGCTAACGATCACCGTGTGTACGGAAACATTGGCCGCCGGCATTAATCTGCCGGCTCGCAGTGTCGTGCTGCCCGAATTGCTGAAAGGACCCCCGGACAAGAAGCGTCTGATCGACGCCAGTAGCGCGCATCAAATGTTTGGTCGGGCGGGAAGACCGCAGTTCGATGACCAAGGCTATGTCTTCGCTTTGGCTCACGAAGATGATGTGCGCATCCTGCGTTGGCGCGAGAAATACGATCAAATACCGGAGGACACAAAAGATCCGAATTTGATCAAGGCCAAAAAGGCGCTGAAGAAAAAAATGCCCACGCGGCGGGCCAACCAGCAGTATTGGAATGAGTCGCAGTTTGAACAGTTGCGGACCGCGCCGGCCGGCAAGCTGCAGAGTCGCGGAGCACTGCCCTGGCGTCTGTTGGCCTACATGCTGGATGCGTCGCCTGATGTGGACAACATACGACGGTTGGTCGAAAAACGCCTTATGCCCCCCAAACAGTTAGAGGCCGGGCAGAAACAACTGGATCGCATGTTGCTGACTCTATGGCGAGCCGGTTATGTCTCGCTGGAGCCCAAGCCGCCGCTGGACGCGTTATCAAAGGACTCGAAACCAAACACTCCGTCGGTCGGCAAGGAGAGTTCGACGGCTCAAATCCCCGAGTCCGGTGGAAATCGGCTGCGAATTCCCACGTCGAATGAGACACGTCGCTCCGGCACGGCACAGGACGAAACAGCCGAGAACGAATCCACGGAGTCCGCCTATCAACCACGTTTGGCTCATCCCACGGACAAGATGTCTCAACTGTTGCAGCTTCGCGGTGTTCATCCGCTTTATGGTGTGTTTCTCGTGAACCAGTTGGGAGCCGCCGATCGCGCCGAGCGATTACAGGCAATGGAAAGCGTGCTGGAAATGCCTATGAGCGTGGGGCCGGCGATTCGCGTCCCGAAGTATGAAGATCTGCCGCCGGGACCGTTGGCCACAGGTCGTTTGGATGTTCAATTACTGCAATTGGGATTGGCGAGCCCCGAGGAATTGGGCGCCGGAACCGGTGACCGCGACGATGACGATCGTGGGCGCGAGATGTTTCCCGAAGAACGCGTTTGGCCTTTGACCCTGGCGGAGAAACTGCGACGCTTATTCGATCATGAATTTCCAGGCGTTTACGATCTCAGAACAACGCCGGTGTGGATTGCGGGTGAATTGTTAGAGTTCAACGGCAACTTCAACAAGTACATCACTAGCCACGGATTGCAAAAGCAAGAAGGGATGATCTTTCGGCATCTGCTCCGACTCATCTTGTTGATTGGCGAATTCGCTGGCCTCTGCCCACCCGATATAACGGAGGCGGAATGGCAAGACGAGCTGTACTCAATTCGCGATCAGCTTGTCGATAGTTGCCGGGCCGTGGATTCCACAAGCACCGACAAAATGCTGGAGGAATCGCAATCCAGCGATGAATCCGCGACGCCGTGACCAGTTGCCTTTGACTGAGCCAGACATTCTGACCAAAAGGTCGATAATTTCGATTTTGGCGAGTACTTGTACTCCTGGGCGTCCGTTTCGCGATTCTAGTCGTGAAATTGGAGGATCGCCTCGAATGGCTCTAGCTCAGCTTCCATCGTCGGCCCATTTGGAAAAGGCCCTGCGTCGTCAACTCGACGAACAATTGCCGCAGCATGGATTGCTGATCGAAGTTTATAGTGGCGGCGTTTGTGTGTTGCGACGACTCGGTATGTGGCACGCATGTGGTGAGTACCGTCGGTTGGCTTCCGTCATATCGGAGAGCAGCGACGTGGCGTCGCTCGCCGATCGCTTGCGCGAGAACGGCATGTTGCGTGATGCCAATAAAAACGCCCGATGCCAAACGAGTTGGCCACCGGGCGTTTCACGTGCTAACTAGTAGACTGCCAGGCCGATGCTTCCGGCTGGCTCAGCCAATCTACTGCATCGATGGTTGGAGCTTCTCCAGCAGCTCCTTGGCTTTTCCGGCGCGAGCGGGCGGCGCGGCGGCTTCGATCTCCGCCAGTCCGTCGCGCAACACGGCGGCGCGAGTTGGATCGACTTTTTCCACGCGCGCTACCATGTCAGGAAACGTGCTGGCTTCGCTGCCCATCGGTTGGCCTTCCGCATAACGTTGCAGAATCGAACGCGGCTCGTGCAACGGATCGTTCGAAGCTTTGACTTCGATCGTTTCCTCGTTGACTGGCGAACCGCAGCCAAGCGCGCTAACGGCAATCGTCAGCATCAAAATCGCCCCAATCATGCGTAACATAAGGTAGTGCCTCTTTCGATGATCTTATAGGTCGCCCAGCGGTTGGCCATCTTGTCGATTGCCAAGCCGTTGGAAGGTGAGCAAGTTGACGGTACTGGTTACAAATCGCACCGAACCATCGCCCAGCAACGCGTTCACGCCGCCTGGATGCATACTGCGTGGCGGGATGATGCCATATCCCCAGTCGTGAGCGCCACCCGGACAGCAGTCGCCACCGGCGCTCGGCCACTGCCAGTTCGGCGTGGCGGCGGTCGTCACGGTCGACTGCCCCGCGGCATACCAAGCCCACAACGTGCCATTATTGGCGCGGAATCCAGACGGGCTGTTCTTGGCCGCGCTACCGATGGCGTCCAGTTCGGCCTGGGTCGGAAAATCGCGGTTCGCCACGGAAGTGAACAGGCCGTTATTGGTATAGAAGATGTCATACGGATATCGACCGGATGAACCAGATTGGCCGGTGCCGGAGAGAACCTCGGAGGCCAATAGAGTATTGGACAATCCGTCCGTCACCGACGCCATGTTGCGATGAACCGAGTAGGCGATCATGCCGTTGAATCGATCGGCGGCCCACACGGTTTCGACCGAGCTGCCGGTGGACCACGCGTAGTTCGTGCCGGGACCGCCCCAACCAATCGTCGCTGACGTGGGAGCGCCTGGCGATGAAGGACACAGGTAGACCTCCAGCGGCCTTTCCATCACATTACTACGAATCCAAGACCAATTCTTGAGGTTTGGTTGGGCCGAGTCGTACAAATTGTTCTGCTCGATAAACGGGAGAATCGAGTAGCTGGCGCTCAATGCTTCCCAAGCGTTTCCGCCGACGGGAATATAGTTGCGCGGGAACACTTTGAACGTGTCGTGATAGTTGTGCATGCCCAGCCCCAATTGCTTGAGGTTATTCGTACAGGACGAACGACGGGCAGCTTCGCGCGCGGCTTGAACAGCCGGCAACAACATGGCTACCAGCACGCCAATAATGGCGATCACAACCAGCAGTTCGACTAACGTAAAGCCGAAGCGAGCGGACGATGGTCGCGTCGACCGTTTCAAGCCCAAAGTTGGGCGGCATCGAAGTTTAGACATTTTGTGCCTCTCTCTGTGGGAATGGCCTATTTCATAATGACGGGGCGCGAGCCAGCCTTCGAAGTCGCGCCGATAACAACGGTTGAAATGGTGCGCACCAAGTGCGTTGTCCAGGCTGTATTCAACTGACTATCCGCCGGACAATCACTGCCTGCGATACAACCTTAGACCTGGAAGTGATCTCGTCCAGGAATGCTCGATGCCGCTAGCCGCGGCGGTGGGTGAGCGTGGGTGTGGGATTGTGGATCGACATGCAGGGTGCGACAAATATTGAAGTTACTTGAAACCAAAACAAAAGCAATGGCCAGAGCGGCCCGAATCTAGGGGGCCGAGCCGCTTGGCGGACGCCCGTGCCCTTCGTCGATGTATTGTGCCCGTTGGGCCGAGTATTGTTCGGGTGTGGGCAATTCCACATTGGTGACGCCTTTCGCCGCGGCCGCTGCAAACAGTCGTTCCAGAAATGGCCGACACCATCCGCATCCGGTTCCCGCGCCAAAACATTCGCTGAGCTGCGCCGCCCGGCGCGGTTTTTCGATACGAATGAAGTTCACCACTTTGCGTTTGGTGACGTGAAAGCACAGACAGAGTTCGTCGTCGAGTTCCATGATGCTCTAGCTTGTTGAGTTGCAAGCGGGGGTTTGCCGTTGGCGTCCTTCGCGCCGACCAGTGGCGTCCGCTGGAAACCGATTCACGCACGCGACCAGCAAGGGTCGCCGCTGGGCGGACAGGACACAAGCCGCTGGGAAGATATACGCCGCCGCTCATTCGCTTTCCACCGGGCGTGGTCCAGTTATAATGGGCAACGGTCGCCAAAACGGGGTCACGCGCGACCTGCCGAGCGAATTGTGGAAGCTCATGGGAATCAAGTTCATTTGCGATAGCTGCACGAAGAAGCTGAACGTGAAGTCGTTCTTGGCGGGCAAGCGCGGGGTCTGCCCGCATTGCGGTTGCTCGGTGAATATTCCGTTGGAGAGCCAGGTTGGTCGTGGTGCGAAGCTCGCCGCGGCGACAAGCCCCGACGACGATCAAGACGAAGCCGAGACACCGATTGCGATCGAGGGCGGGGCGTCGAATCCGAATGGCGATGCCGAGTCCGTTGCCACCGTCGGATTAGCACGAACTGCGATCGGTTCGCTACCCACGGCCGAAACAGTGCCCAACGCAGTCGTCGCCAGCGTCAACGGTGCGACTCAATCGGCCGGGAGTTCGGGCGGAACCGCGGTCGCCGCAGCGCCGCTGGCCGGCACGGTACCCACGGCGGCGCCTTTTGCCGCCGCTCCAATGGCGACACCAGTCTCGTCCCCCATGGCAATCGCCGCGGCCGTGACGCCGGCGCGCGATCCGATTAGCGAAGCGCCTCACGCCGTTTGGTATGTCCAACCGCCGACCGGTGGCCGTTATGGTCCGGCCAATGGCGAGATCATGCGACGCTGGATTGCCGAAGGACGCGTTAGCAGCGATTCGTTGGTTTGGCGCGATGGGTGGCCCGAGTGGCGCATGGCGCGAGTCGCCTTCCCAAGTCTCGGCGGCGCACCGTCCGCACCGCCCAGCAGTCCGCCGCCGCTGCCAAATACAGGGAGTGGCGGGGCGAACAGCATGAGTTCGCCGGTCCCGGTTTTTGCCTCGTCCGCGGTTTCCGGCGGCCCGAGTTCCACGAGCAGCGGCGGCAAGACGCCAGTCCACCCGCGAAGACGGTCGAATAGCACGCTGTTGTTCGCCGTGATAACGTTATGCCTATTGACAATCGTGTTGCTGGTCGCCTTGGTGTTCGTGCTGAAGAGCGGTACTTGATCCGGCCGACCGATTCTTTCTTTCCCACCTGCATTCCCACCCTAAGGATTATCATGAAAACGACGCTCACCACCGTTTGGACGCTTGTCGCGCTTTGGGCGGTAGCTCCTGCCATCTCGCATTCCGCCGAGGCGACCGTTTCGTTGGCGGACGGAAAAGTGACGATGAAAGCTCCCGAAAGTTGGGAGAAGAAAACGCCGCGGACTCGGATTGTTGACTTCGAGTTTGCCGCTCCCACGGCGGAAGGCGACGACACGGCGGCTCGCGTGACGGTGATGGGCGCCGGCGGCAGCGTCGAGGCGAACATCGATCGCTGGATCGGCCAATTCTCTCAACCCGACGGCCGCTCGACGAAGGATCGCACGAAGACCGAGAAGTTCGAGGTCAGCGGCTCGACCGTCCATGTGGTTGACATCAGCGGCCGATTTAAGGACCAGCCGGGACCGTTCGCTCCGGCCGTCTATCGCGACGAGTACCGGATGATCGGCGCGATCGTGGTCACCGATAAGCTCGGGCAATATTTCATCAAAATGTACGGCCCCAAGGCGACGGTGGAAAAGAACGCCAAGGCTTTCCGCGAGATGCTGGACAGTTTGAAAGTGGCCAAGGCGGCTGAATAGTTCGCCGCCGGCGAACTATCCGAGGCGTTCAACAATTATCCGAGGCGTTCAACGGGCGCGGCGAATGTCGGCGCGTTGTTACCTCGCCCGATTCGAGAGTCCGGGCCGCGGCTTGCGGCAGGCATGAATCGTGCTACGTTTTGTCGGCCCTCGACGACTTGAAGCTCGAAACCGTCTCGCGCCGCAACTTTCAACGCCTTTATCCCAGGCTTTTTACGGCCCTGCTCGCATGAATATCCAGCAGTTTCTGGAACACCACGGTATCGCTCGCAATCCGTTCGCCGAAGAAGACGCGCAGACGGATCCCGTCTTCAAAGAACACTGCATCGCCAGCACTTACCATCCCACGTGGGCCAAGGTGTTCGGCGATCCTTCCGAGCCGTCGACCGCCGTGGTATTTGGTGAAAAGGGCTCAGGAAAGACGGCCATGCGATTACAGATCGCGCGGCACCTGGAACAGTACAACGCCCAACATCCCGATCGTCGCCAGTTCATCGTCCACTATGACGATTTCAATCCATTCCTGGATCGGTTCCACGCTTTCTTGGGACAACGCAAACGAGCCGACCGCGTGTTGTCGGAATGGAAGTTGTGGGATCACATGGATGCCATTCTTTCCGTTGGTGTAACAGGTCTGGTCGATCGTATTCTGGGCGTGCGTCAGCCATCACCGTCGGTGGATGCCGAGATTCGCCAAGACGACATCGCGGCGCTCGATCGGCATCAAGCTCGTGACCTTCTTCTACTGGCGCTCTGTTACGACCAATCGACGGCCGAAACGTTCAAGGGCCGTTGGCACAAACTGCGTCGCAAGTTGCGATTCTGGACCATTGCCGCGCATTGGCCGATGGCTTTGGGTGTGTTAGTGACCGTGGCGATTGCCGCTTTGGCGATCACACTAATCGCTAACGATGCCACCGACTGGCTGCGTCCCATCTGGCTCTATCTGCTATTAGTCGCCGCCGGTTGGTGCCCTTGGTTGTGGAAATGTTTTAAGAGCTTCCGGCTAGCTCGCCGCATTGTCCGCCATGTGAGAGTCGGGAACCATGAGGTCAACCCGCTCCGCTCGGCGCTCATGAATCTCACAAATGGTGAGATTGCCTCCCAGCCGCTTCCGACGCAAGACCGCACGGACGATCGCTTCGAACAATTGGCCAAACTGCAAGGGTTGCTGAATTCGCTGGGATTTCAGGGCATCATCGTGTTGATGGACCGCATCGACGAGCCGCATTTGATTAACGGCTCGGCCGAGTTGATGAAGCTGCTGGTCTGGCCAATGTTGGACAACAAGTTTCTCAAGCATCCCGGTCTTGGTTTGAAGCTGATGTTGCCCATCGAACTGACGCGCTATGTGGATAAGGAAGACCGCGAATTTTATCAGCGAGCTCGGTTGGACAAGCAAAATATGATCTCGTCGTTCGAGTGGACTGGCGAAGCATTGTATGACGTGGCCAGTGCGCGGCTTCAAGCCTGTGCGATCGAGGGCAACACACCGACGTTACGTGATCTGTTTGACGAATCGGTCAGCGACGATCGCTTGGTCCAGTCGCTGCGGTCCCTGCGCGTGCCGCGCCACCTGTTCAAGTTCCTGTATCGGTTGCTGGTTGACCATTGCAATTCGTATACGGATCGCGCGCCCCAATGGCGGATCCCGGCGGCCACCTACGAACGGTCGCTGGCCGTCTACCTGCGCGATCAAGACGCCTTGGATCGTAATATGGGTGTGGTATAGATGCCTGACAAATCGCTATCCGCCGAACAACTGGCTCATTTCGACAAGCGGCTCGATCGCATTGCCGCTCGCTATGAACAGCTCGAACAGGAGCTGGACGCGTTGGAATGCCGAATGATCGAACCGCACGCGACGCCGACCAATGAAGGCGACAAACAGCCGATCACGACTCCGCGCCGCAGACCAAAACCTCGCTAGTTGTCAGCGAATTCTTGGTGTTCGAAACTGTCGCTGGTGGTCGCATGAGGCGTCACCCAGACTTGCCGCGTTTCGCGTCTAGGCCATCAGATCCTTCACGACTTTCGCGCCAAACGGCGCGAGCGGAATCGGGCGAACGCCGGCGTAGTTCTCCGCCGTGGGATCGATCGACAGCGCCTGGTAGATCGTTGCGAAGAAATCCCCTTCGCTGACCGGATTGTCTTTCACGTCGTAGCCGTCCTCGTCCGACTCGCCGTACATCAATCCACCTTTGATTCCGCAACCAGCCAACGCGGTCGACCAACAACGAACATAGTGGTCGCGGCCGGCGCGATTGTTGATATTCGGCGTGCGGCCAATCTCGCCCGTCCAGACCACGAGCGTTTTGTCCAGCAAACCACGATCCGCCAAGTCGGCGAGCAGCCCGGCCCAGGCGTGTTCCATCGGCGGCACTAAGCCCTGATGCCAAGCGAAATTGTCGGCATGCGAGTCGTAGCTGCTCTGTCCCACTTCGATGAACGGCACGCCGGCTTCGACCAATTGCCGAGCCAGCAAACAGCGGCGGCCGAACGCACTCTCGCCGTAGAGCTCGCGGTGCTTCTCCCATTGGTCGTCGATCTTGAACACCTGATGCACGTTTTGCAGCCGACGAGCCGCCTCGTAAGCTTCGCGGTGCATCCGCGAAACTTCCAAGTTGCTGCGTTGCTCGAAACTCTGTTCTAAGAACGATCGCAATTCGTGTCGCCGCGATTCCACATCCGGCGGCATTTGCGACGTTGAGAACGTTGGCAACTGCCCTTCCGACCCGATCCGAAACGGTTGGTACTTCGGGCCGAGAAAACCACAGCCCGCGTCGCCCTGGGACGAGATCTTCACGAAATTCGGCAAGTCAGCTTCTTCCTGTCCACGATACTTGGCCACGATCGAACCGACCTCCGGAAACCGCACGTTGGGCGTCGGCCGATAACCGGTGTGCATCAAGTAGATGCCGCCGGGATGATCCACCTCCGACGTTCTCATCGAACGGATCACGGCGATCTTGTCCATCTGTTGAGCCATCTTCGGCATCAACTCACAGATCTGCGTTCCCGGCACATTGGTCGAGATCGGACGAAACAGACCGCCCGTCGGACGCCCCGGCTTCATGTCGAACGTCTCGAACTGGCTGGCGCCGCCGTTCATCCACAGCAGAATGCAATGCTTGGCTTCGCGAGCCGCCGCGGCCAAGGCCGTCGACGACTGAGTCAACCAGCCCCAGTTCATCACCGCGCCGCCAGTCGCCGTGGCCAGACAGCCCTTCAACATGGCTCGACGCGAGACATGCTCGCCCGTAAAACAACGAGGATTCATCCGTACGACTCCTAGTGATTAAAGCGAAACTCGCTACACGTCATCAGCGCCCAAATCGCATGCTGGCTTCGTTCTCGCAACTCGCGCGAGTCCGTCGTGCTCAGCCACTCGACCAGCTTCTGTCGCTCCGCATCCGTGGCCGGCCGATTCAGCATTTGCAGAAACAGACGCTCGGCCCGTTGTTCGGCCGGCACGTCGGCTTGGGTCAACAGATTTAGCAGGCTCCCCGGCGCGTCGGTTATCACGCTGCCAAGTTGCCCGTTATTCAGATACAGGTGCTCGTGCAGCCCGCCTTGAAAATCGCCCACGCCATTATTTGGTTGACCGAAAAACTGTAACACATATCCACTGGTCAGCGGCCGATACCGCTCGCCCTTGGCCATTTCCTTTTGGCCCTGCTCGGTGTTCGCATATCCCGTAGCGATCCGCCACGACGCCACCAATTCCTCGGCCGACAAGGGTCGCGAACGAGCGTGTTGAAACCACGTGGGCAAAGCGTCTCCCGATCCGCCAGCCGTTGATAGCTGATATGTGTTCGAGTTCAGCAGCTCGCGAACGAAGCCTTTCAAGTCGAACCGCTGTTGTTTCAGCCAATCCGTCATCTCCGCAAGCAACTCGGGATGACTGGCCGGATTCGACTCGGTCATGTTATCGATCGGATGAACCAAACCTCGGCCAAAATACTGAGCCCACAACCGATTCGCGATCGCTCGGGCGAAGAACGGATTGTCCTCGGCAGTGACCCATTCGGCTAACTGGTCTTTGCGCGAGAAGTGCGGCGGTTGCGGCGGCTTGTTGTTCTCAAACTTCACTTCCTTGAAATCGGATGGCAACTCCGGCTCGTCCAACGGATCGCCCAGCAGAAAATGCGGCTTCACCGGTTCGCCCTTGCGGCCCGGTTCCTGGTCCTTGGCCGGTCCGGTGAACAGCACATCGCCGGTGCTCTTCTCGCCCAAGGCATACATCGTGAGGTTGTCCTTCTTGCCAACCGTCACCATCTCCAGTCGGGCAAAGAACGCGGCCATGCCGTAGAAATCCGTCTGCGTCCACGATTCAAACGGATGATCGTGGCAACGAGCACATTGCAGTTGCACGCCCAGAAACGTCTGCGTCACAACCTCCGTCAAATCCTCGGGCTGGTTGCGATACTGCTGGTAATACAGCGGCGGGCCTTGCTCGACCGAATTGCCGCGAGCCAACAGCAGCTCGCGAACCCATTCGTCGTACGGCCGGTTCGACGCAAATTGCTCGCGCAGCCACTGCTGAATGCCATCTCGCTTGTCCGTGTCGTAACCCGGCGGATTGCGGCCGAACAAAACCATGTCCCACAAATCGGCTTGATGAGACGCATATCGCGGATCGTCCAACAGCCGATCGATCAGCTTCGCGCGCTTATCCGCATCGGCGTCCGCCAGAAAGGC
>JAWKTM010000020.1:0-109532 GCA_041399085.1 Pirellulaceae bacterium | reverse complement strand
ACTCGCCAAGCCGACGGTAGCTGGCTGTTCCAAGAAGAGAAGGACTTGGCCAAGGGAATCGAACTCCCGTCGCTCGGCATCACGCTGTCGCTTGCCGAGCTGTATCGCAATGTGCGGTTCGACTCAGTGACGGAGTGAACCGACCGCCGCACGCGTCACTTGCCATTACTCGACCGCTCGCAGATACGCGAGCAAGTCTTTCATCGCCTGCTGGTCAATCTGTTTCTCCAGCCCCTCGGGCATGAGCGACAATCCGGTGCTGAGCAGCTCGTCGATGTCGACCCGCAGAACCGTATCCGAAGCGTTATCGGCTCGGCGAAGCGTGACGCTGGTGGCCGTTTCGGCGGCGATCAGCCCCGTCAGCGAACGGCCGTCACCCGTGACCAGCACGTAGCTCAGGTACTGCGGATTCACTTCGCGATTCGGATCCAGCACGTTCACCAGAATCGCTTCGTCGCCGCGGGCTTTCATCGCGGCCAGATTCGGGCCGATCTCATGCCCCTTGCCTTCCAGACGATGACAAGCGGCACAAGTCTTCTGAAACACTTGCCGGCCGCGGTCCACATCGCCCGATTGCCCGAGCACGCCTTGATAGGCGACGACGATCTCTTGCCGGCCGCGCGGATTCGATTGCGATACCAACTGAGCCGCTTGTTCTCGGACGGCCGGATCCCGATGCGCGGCCAGCACCTTCAGTCGAGCCGGATCGAGATCGGCCACCGCGATCTGCTGCGATTGCACGGCTTCCAACAAAAATCGAAGCCAGCTCTCGCGCGAGAACAACACGTCGCCGGCTCGCGTGCGCAGTCGCGGGCTGAGTGTTCGCCAAACGCCGATGATCGTATCGGCCACTTCCGGCGCATCGAACGACGCGAGCGTATCGAGCGCGGCCGCTTGAATATCGGCGGGCTCATTGGGAGCCAGCAATGCGGCGAACGTCTCCTCTTGACCATCGAGCTTGCCCAGCCGCAACAGTTGCACGGCCGCCACACGTTGCTCCAACGGCCGCGTCTTGTCCACCGCATCCGCGCGGGCTTTCGTCAACAACTCCCGCATCAACTCCGCCGCTTGCCCGCCGCTGGCCGCCGCGATCTGCTGTTCCAGAACGCTACCGGGCTTCGCGGCCAAAGCGCCCACAATCGCTTGCAGCACGGCCGGCTGCTGGCCAGATAATTGTCGCACGATCTGCAGCAACGCCGCGATGTCGTCCGCTCGTTGCTGCTTGCCGATTTGCGAAGCCAGTGCCCGAATCGCAGCCAGCCCGTCTGCCGTTTGCCGAAACGATTCGTCGGCTGCGAAAATTGCCAACACATCGCCAGCCCCTTCCGCCAAGGAACTTCGCACGGCCAACGTCACATGCGGATCCGACGCGTCGCGTTTCCAAATCGACGCCAGCGCGGCGTTGCGTTGCTTGCCGCTCAATTCGCCGAGGCTAAACGCCGTTTGATACCGCACCCGCAAGGCATCATCGTCGGCCATCGCCAACAGTTGCGTTCGCAGACGCGGCGAGTCGCCCGCCAGCTTCTCGCTCAACCGCACGGCATGCTCGCGCACGCGCGGGTGCGAGTCGGCCAGCGCCGTCAACAACACGTCCGGCGTCGATGCGTTCAGCCCGTCGAGCGCGTAAAGCGCGTGAATGCGGCCTTCTGGCGAGTCGGCTTCGGCAACCAACTGTTCCAGCGGCCTAATGGCGGCCGCGTCTTGTCGTTCGTACAACAGCCGCGCCGCTGTCTCGCGATGCCAGCCGTTTGGATGAGCCAGCAACGCGACCAACTCGGCCGCGGTCGCTTGGCTGAGTTTCGGCAACTGCGGCTGCTGAAAACCTTCGCCCACGACGCGGTAGATTCGCCCCCGATCTCGTCCGCTGGTCAGGTCGAGATGCTTCTTAATGATCGGCGGCAAACTGGCTGGATGCTCGATCGTTTCGCGATACATATCCGCGATATACAAAGCTCCGTCCGGAGCGTTGGCAAACTGCACCGGGCGAAACCAAATGTCGCTGGACGAGAGAAACTCGCTCTTTTCATCAACCCGCCGGGCCACGTAGCGAACGCCGGCCGGCTCCAGCCGCTTGCGATGCACCAAGTTGCTGCCCACATCGCCGACAATCGCCCAGCCTTGATATTCGGCGGGCCAAGCCGTGCCGCGAAAAATCGTGACGCCCGTCGAACCGGTGAAATAACCCGCCGGCGTACCGCCGCCCTCGACCGGACCCGGCACAATTCCCTGAACCCGCAATCGCGTCCGCACGATTCGCCACGGTTCGATCGGGCTGGTGCGAAACACGTCGGCTTGCGGTCCGTCGACCGCAATCGAAACCCGAGCGCCCGGCGCCGCCAAGTACGGATTCCGCGCGATGTATCGGTCCTCGAACAACACTTGCTGCACATGATCGCTGTTCGAGCAGACGAACTTCTCACCCCATTGGTTGAAGCTCAAACCATGTTGAGCTCCGCCGCTTTCGGCCGTCATCGCCAGTGTCTTGGCGTCGAAGGCAAAGTCGCGCCCGCGAAGAACCAGTGCGTCCGCTTCATCGCCGATCGGCTGGCCATCATCGCCTAACCGAACCACCTTCGCGCCGCTGCTGCTGGTGGCGCCGTGAATCCGATTGTCCAAGCCCCATTTGAAAGTGTTCAACAATCCTTGAACGTTTCCGCGTCCAAAGCCGGTGAAGACCACGCGTCGCTCGTCGGCCTTCCCGTCGCCATTCGCGTCCTTCAAGAACCAAATGTCGGGAGCAGCGCCGACGAACACACCGCCGCGAGCACACGTGATCGCGGTGGGCCAAGAGAGCCCTTCGGCGAACACCGTACTGCGATCAAATCGGCCGTCGCTATCCGTGTCTTCGAGCAACCGTACGCGGCCCAAGTTCTGGTCGCCATCTTCGCTGTAGCCTCGCATCTCGACCACAAACAGTCGGCTGTCTTCATCCCAAGCCATCGCCACCGGATCGACCACCAACGGTTCGGCGACCGTTTGTTCGATGCGAAAGCCGGGCTTCAGCGTGAACTTGGCCAAGGCGTCCTTCGGCTCTGTCGGCTTGATGCGAGGCAGCTCTTGGCTGTAGTCGCGATCAATCGAATCGGGCTTCGGCGGCGCGGCGGGACCAGCGGCCGGGATCACGAACAACACGACAAGCACCAACAGCAAACCGGCTCGAATCGACGTAACCATGCTCGACGCACCTCTAGGCGGGAAGAATGAAATTGCGGCAGGTTGGCGGCGGGAGAATTCAGCCGCGTTCATCTTCGTTAAGACGACGCGCCGAAACAACCGCACGGCGCCGGTCGGCGATCCGAGTGGCCAAGCAGCCGAATCGTTTTCCCGACGTGGCGAAACGCGGTAGACTGTGAATGTGGTTGCGATCGCTCATCGACATTGCCAGCAGCGGATCGCGGCCGCGTCTCATCGTTACTTTCCCGATCGGGTTTAATTCGTGTCACGCTGTCGAGCGCCGAGCGCGTTGCTCGGCATTCGTGGCTGGACGGGAGTTCAAGCTATGTCGCGCCCGCGTCTGTTCTGGCGATCCGTGATGGGTCTCGCGCTGGCGTTGATCGTTCCCTTGGCCGGCTGTGTGATCGCCGACGTTGTCTATCCGGATGTTGTCTACGCGCAGATACCATTGCATTCGTTAGTTGAATCGCTGGGCGGACTAGCCGCCTTGGCAATTGCCGCCATTTTGGTCGCCGAACGCGAGCGGCGCGAGAGTCACGATTTCTACGTCTGCATGGCCGTGGCGTTGATGGGCATGGGCGTGCTGGACGCATTTCACGCCGCCACGCAGCCCGGCAACAGCTTTGTGTGGTTGCACACATTGGCCACGTTCGTCGGCGGCGCGTTGTTCGCCACGGTGTGGTGTCCTAGCGAATGGTTGCGAGGGAAGGCGGCGCGCTGGTCACCGCTGCTGATTCTGGTGGCGACCTCCGCGGTCGGAGTCCTGTCGATCGCCTTTTCCGAATACTTGCCGCCAATGATCGAAGCGGGCCAGTTCACGCGCGCGGCTCGATTTCTCAATTTCGCCGGAGGAGCCGGATTCCTGGCCGCCGGGTCGTTTTTCATCCTGCGTTACCACCGTTATCAGGAGGAAGAGGACTGGCTGTTCGCCGTGCATACGGTGTTGTTCGGTGCGGCGGGTTTACTGTTCGAGTTTTCCGCGTTGTGGGATCTGGCTTGGTGGTGGTGGCATCTGTTGCGATTGGCGGCATACGTGGTCGCGCTCGTCTATGCCGCTCGGAAATTCTGGGAAGCCGAACGAGCCGCGTCCCAGGCCAACCGGCAATTGGCCGATCTGAATCGAGGGCTCGATGACCTGGTGGCCCAACGAACCAATGAACTTCGTGCCACGGAGGAACGGTATCGTCTGTCCGTGCGAGGTTCAAACGACGGGCTGTGGGATTGGAACGTCACGACCGGCGAAGTGTTCTACAGCGCGCGTTTTCGAGAATTGTTGGGCTACTCGGAGCAAGAATTCCCCGACCTGTTCGACTCGTTCGAGTCGCGTCTGCATCCCGACGACCACGCCCATACGTTGGCGGCCGTCGAAGCGCATCTGCAACGACACGAACCCTACGACGTGGAATATCGCCTGAAAACCAGCGATGGCGAGTACCGGTGGTTCCGCGCTCGGGGACAAGCGTTGTGGAACGACGCGGGGCAAGCGACGCGGATGGCCGGTTCGATCACCGACGTGACCGATCGGAAGCAAGCGGAGATGGCTTTGCAGCACGAGCGATTCTTGCTGCAAACGCTGCTGAGCAATTTGCCCGACGCAATCTACTTCAAAGACTTGGAAGGACGTTTCCTGCGAGTCAGCGATTCGCTGGCTCGGCATCTGGGAGTTAACTCGCCGGAAGAAGTTCACGGCAAGACCGACGCCGATTTTTTCCCGCCCGTCTACGCCGCGCAAGCCCGAGCTGACGAACTGGAAATGCAGGCGACCGGACAATCGCTCCGGGCGAAAGAAGAGCATCCCCAGTGGGTCAACGGCACCGACTCGTATGTGCTCACGACGAAGTTGCCGCTACGTGAGCCAACTGGTGAAATCATTGGCACGTTTGGTATCTCACGTGACATCACTAGTGTGAAAGAGGCCCAAGTCACATTGGTGCGAGCCAAAGAGGCGGCCGAGGCGGCCAATCGCGCGAAGAGCGATTTTCTGGCCAATATGAGCCACGAGATTCGCACGCCGATGAACGCCATTATTGGCATGACGGAATTGGTATTAGACACGCGTCTGACGCAAACGCAACACAGCCACCTCACAACGGTGTTGGAGTCAGCCGAGTCGCTGCTGACCATCATCAATCAAATCTTAGATTTTTCTAAGATCGAATCCGGCAAGCTAGAACTCGAACAAGTGAGTTTCGATTTGCGTGAGGAAGTCGGCGACACGCTCAAGTCACTCGCCCTGCGAGCACACGGCCAAGGGCTTGAGTTGGCTTGGCAAGTTCATAGCGACGTGCCGCATTTCCTGCGAGGCGATCCGGTCCGGTTGAGACAGGTTCTTGTGAACTTGGTCGGCAATGCCATCAAGTTTACGCCGCGCGGCGAAGTCGTCGTGGAAGTCAACGCCGAATCAACCACGGAACAAGAAGCCACCTTGCACTTTCAAGTCCGCGACACGGGAATCGGAATTCCGCCGGACAAACAAGAGACCGTATTCGCGGCGTTTCAACAAGCGGACACTTCTACCACCAGGCAGTATGGCGGCACCGGTTTGGGACTCACGATTTCGACGTGTCTGGTTGAGGCAATGCGAGGCCGCATTTGGCTCGACAGCGAAATGGGGACTGGCAGCACGTTCCACTTCACGGTCACACTGCCCATGGTAGACGGGCTGCCCCACGCCGGCGAATGGCTGGCTTGTGATCTGCATGATTTTCCGATCGTGGTCGTCGACGACAATGCCACGAATCGTCGCATTTTGGAGGAAATGCTCGAAAACTGGGGGCTACGCGTTTGTTCTGCCGCTTGCGGACCTCAGGCACTGGAAACCTTGCGAGAAATGGCACAAGCCCACGCACCCCTGCCGATCTTGCTCACCGATGTAAACATGCCAGGCATGGATGGATTTGAATTGGTACACACTGTGAGATCCACGGAAGCATTGTGTGAGACCGAGGTCATCATGCTGACGTCTGGAGGTCGACCCGGTGATGGCGCTCGTTGTGACGAGTTGGGCGTTCGTGCCCATATTATGAAACCGGTGAAGCAGTCAGAATTGTTAGACGCCATTGTTCGAGCCGCAACGCCGCATCTCTCGTCGGCACTCGCTCGCGAACGAAGCGAGGCTACCGCTAGATTGGCGGACCGCGCGCACGAGGCCGAACGGCACGAGGCAGCGAGAGACGGAGGAAGTCTTCCTCCGCTCAAGATTCTCTTGGCCGAAGACGGATTGGCGAACCAAGCTGTCGCCACGGCATTGCTGGAGAAATGGGGGCACCAGGTGACCGTCGCTGCTAATGGAAAACTGGCCTGCGACGCATGGAAACTTGGCTCGTTCGATGTGATCTTGATGGATGTCCAAATGCCAGTGATGGACGGCCTGGAAGCCACTGCCTGGATTCGCCATGAAGAAGCCCAACAAGATTCATCGAACGGCGGTCATGGTAGTATTCCGATCATTGCCATGACAGCTCGTGCCATGAAAGGAGACCGGGAACGTTGTTTGGCGGCCGGAATGAATGGTTACGTGTCGAAGCCCGTGCGGCGAGTCGACCTCTTGCATGCATTGGAGAGGTTCTTCCGTTCTTCTAACAGCGATGACGAATCAACCATGGCAAAAACCGCCTGCGAGTCGACTCGGTCTCCCGACCCAATACCAATCAACTCGGACGAGCATGAGACGGGTGTCGATGACGCAGCGCCGCTCGATGACGCAGCGCAACTCGATGGAGTGGACGACGTTCCCCAAGACGGATTGATTGATTGGCAGGTCACGGGCGAGTACGTCGACAACGACCCGGTGATATTGGCCGCGATTATTGAGGCGGCTGTTGAAGAATTGCCGCTGCTTCAGCAGCGATTGCACACCGCCCTATCTGGCCAGGATGCTCGCAGTGTGCGGCGTAACGCTCACACAATTAAGTCCACCGGTCGAACGTTCGGTGTCTCGGCTTTGGAGAACGTCGCTGGCCAAATCGAACAGCAAGCCGCGGCGGAAGATCTATCAGCGGTTCCCGGTGAGTTGGACGAACTCGACCGGCTGGTCTCACAAACCGTCGAAGAGCTCAAGCAGCGTTCGTCTTAGGGCTCGCCTTCCAATGACTTGTCGAATCGCTGTTAGCGGTAGGGCGCGAATTGTTTGTAGCGGTAGGACGCGAATCTTTTGTAGCGGTAGGGCGCGAGCCCTCCGGTTTCGCGTTACCGGACGGCTCGCGCCGTGCCGCTTCAATGATTAGGAAGTCGCCGTTTACCAATTCTGCGGCAATGTCGGTAACCGATGTAGGTCGACGCGAACGATCTCACGCCAATCGACGCCAATCACGGAAAACCGATCCGCTGCTTCCTCGACGGCAAAGATCGCGAACGGGCCATTCGATTGAACCGTCGAAAAACGGTCAACCTCGAGCACTTCGCCGTCGCGCAACCGAATCAGAATCGGTTGCTTGTCGGGGCGGTTCTCGCAAAGCCACTTCAGCATCGCGTACAGCGGATGCGGTTCCGCTGACTGATTCTGAACTGACGTCAGTTCCAACGCTTCGGCGTCGGGCACCTCATCGACTTCCTCGACAATCTCCACGGTTTCTAACGGTTCATCGAGCGGAGTTTCCTCCAGTTCCGACGCTCGCGGCGGCCCGTCTTCTCCGCCAACGCCCGGACCGTCCGCAATCTCAACAATGTCCTCGACGATCGGTTCGTCCGGTTCGTCATCGTCGTCCGGTATCCGAAACTTGGCGCCGCAGTGCGGGCACTGTCCCGGCCTGCCTTTCAATTTCGCCGGACCATTCAGCTTGTGCCCGTTCGGACACAGAAACACGATCGTCTCTGCCTGATTAGCCGGAACGCGACTGCCGCTCGACACCGCGTTGCCATCGCCCTCGTCTTCGTCGTCGTCCAACTCCGGCACCAGAAACTCGGTCTGACATTTCGGACACCGCCCCGGCTTGCCGGCCCGCTCTTCGGGAGCCGAGAGTTCGTGACCATTGGGACACACGAAATGAATCGTCATGGGAAAGCACTTCTGTTCGGCAAAGTTGAGTTGTCATTAGGTCGTCGGCGATCTCGCATCGACCAGCGTCGAGCATCAGATTTGTATTCGCTAGTGATCCGACTCAGCCAACCGCCAGCCGCAGCCGACGATCGATCCGCACCATGATACCGCGCACGGAATCGGAAGTCCGCGAGCACCCCGGTTGAGTTGCGTTGATAGGAGCGGAAGTGCGCGAGCACTCCGGTGTGTAACGTTGGACGCGATGGGTCGCTTTGTTGCGGCGCACCGGGCAGCTTGCGCTGCTCCGCTCCTATGAGAATCGCTATGGCGGATTCTCTTCCATAGGCAAAAATGGGCTTCTGCGCGGGGTCTCGTGGACGGTTGCGAGATGGCGTCGACGTAAACTGTATATTTGCAGCGGTTTGCGACGGAGCTGCCGCTCCTATGGAGCGGAGCGAGCACCCGGCGTGTGACGTTGGACGGATGGCGCTTGCTGCGGCACCGGGTAGCTACCGCTCCTATGAGAATCGCTATGGCGGATTCTCTTCCATACAAAAATGGGCTTCTGCGCGGGGTCTCGCGGGCGGTTGCGAGATGGCGTCGACGTAAACTGTCTATTTGCAGCGGTTTGCGACGCGAAAAACCTGCGGTAACGGTCGATTGCGCGCGTGTGAGCTGCCATTGTGGCAGTGTGAGCTGCCATTACGGCAGTGTAAGGTGCTTTTGCGCCGCTGTTACATCCAATTGAATTGATGTAACGTTCGATTGCGCGCGTGTAAGCTGCCATTGTGGCAGTGTAACGTGTCATTGAAGCGTTGTAAGCTGCCATTGAGGCAGTGTAAGCTCGCGTTGAATTAATGCGAGCTGCCATTGTGGCAGTGTAAGGTGCCGTTGAAGCGATGTAAGATGCCTTGCGCGCGTGTTAGACGCCGTTGAATGGCTGTCAGGACGACTTTAACTTGCGCGCGATGGCGTTGCGCCGGTGCGCGGGTTTGTTGAGCTGGTGCGCGCCGTTGTTATTTGAACGCGCGAGGCGATTCGGGGTGGGATCGACGGCGTTTGGCTTGCGCGCGGTGCTCGCTGGGGGCTCGCTGCGCTCGAACCCAGGCACGTCTGGGTTTGCTGGGGGCTCGCTTCGCTCGACACCAGGCACGTGCGGGTGGATGGCCGCTAGCGATTGGCTTGTTGCCGCGGCGCGGCGTTACTAAAATCGGCGGTTTGACTTTTCTGAATTCCTGTCGCTGTTTCTCTTCCCGGTGCTGAGGAAATCATCCATGCGGAGCGGTGCTTGCGGTTTATGGTCTGTCGTGCTCATGGCGGTCGCGGCCGTCGCGGGATGTGCTTCTTCTGATTCGGAGTCGAACTCGGGTGGCCAAGCTGGCGGCGCTGGTTCCGCTGGCGGCGAGGCGCGACGGATCATTATCGTCACAAACGGGCCCGATCCGTTTTGGGATACTTGCGAGGCGGGCGCGAAGGCGGCCGAAAAGGAGTTGGGGCTGGTCGAGAAGGGATTCGTCGTCGATTTTCAACGCGGCGACTTCACCGACAAGCGGCAGATCGAGATGCTCAAGCAGTACGTGATCGCTTCGGACGTGGCGGCCGTGGGCGTGTCGGTGTTCAATCCTGAAAGTCGCAACTTGGCGACCGAAATGCGAACGCTGCAAGAGAAAGGCGTGAAGGTCGTCACGATCGACAGCGACTTGAACCGCGAAAAGTATCGCGACGCTCGGTTCGCATATCTGGGAACGGACAACATTATTGGCGGCCGCGAACTGGGCCGGGCGGCTCGGGCGATCGCGCCGGACGGGGCGAAGTTCGCTTTCTTTGTGGGCGATCTGGGCGTGGCGAACGCCGTGGAACGCATGAGCGGTTTTATTGAAGGCGTGGACGACGATTCCAAGTATGTCGAGCTGGCTCGTCTGTCCGATGGCGGCGATCGCACCAAGGCTCGGAAGAACGTCGAGGATCTGCTGAACCAACACTCAGAGTGTGAGATGCTGGTTGGCATTTGGGCTTATAACACTCCGCAAATTGTGAATGTGGTCGATGACCGCATGATTCGCGAGAAGACCAAAATCATTTGCTTCGACGCGGCCCAGGATGCAATCAACGGCATGGGGCAAGGCAAGGTGGATGTGATGGTTGTCCAGAATCCTTATCAGATGGGATTCGACGGCGTGAAGCTGATGCACGCGTTGGCGACCGACGATCAAACGACTGTCGACGGCATGTATCCCGATTATGCTCAGGAGGGCGAGCGGGATTTGTATCGCACGGAACTGCGCGTGGTGGCTCCCGACGAAGGTTCGCCGTTGACGAGCGATTTGTTCGACGAGTCGACGATCTTCTTCAACTACTCGGAGTTTCAGCAGTGGTTGAAGGATCGTGGGTTGGTTAGCTCGTAAAGTTCGTAAGAGCCGAAGTCGTCGCCTTTCGCTCCGCGAAAGTTGCGTCGGTGATTCTTTCGCCAAGTGAATGCCGAAGAACGCTGCTTTCGCGGAGCTAACGGCGACTTTGGGGCGAATGCTGATGTTACTCCCGCCTGATGGCCCCAACGTGACAGAGTTCTTTCGCAAACATCGCAACGAGTTCGGACTGTTGGCGGCCATCCTGCTGGTGTTGGTTGTCACGGCCATCTTCAGCGACGCTTATCATCAATGGTTCACGCTGAAGTTGACCGGCCGAGCGATCGCTCGCGATACGGCTTTGGTGGGCATTTTCGCCCTGGGCGCCGCGGTTGTGATCATCTCGGGCGGGATCGACTTGTCGAGCGGATCAGTGATCGCCTTCAGCGGCACGTTGTTCTTTGGCTTCATCGTGCTGTTAGCGCCGGATGATATGTCGACGCGCTGGCCCAGCGATGCGGAGCGTCATTTCCCGGACACGAATGAATTGGCCGTGTGGATTCCAGCCGTGGCGCTGGCGTTGACGTTGTTCGTGGCGTTCTTGATCGGCAGCTTTCACGCGTGGTTGATCACGGTCATCAAGCTGCCGCCGTTTGTCGCCACGCTGGCCTCGTTGGTCGGGCTTCGTAGCTTGGCTCGGCTGTTGATCCAAGACATCACGGCCATTCGGTTCGGCCAGCGACAGTCGACCATCACCATCGCGGACGAAACGCTGACGTCGATCAGCCAGCAGCAGTGGTGGGTTCCTTGCGTGATTTGGATCGTGTTGTGCGTGGCGTTGTGGATTCTGCTCAGCCGCACGGTCGTCGGTCGGCACATCTATGCGATGGGCGGCAACGAGGAGGCGGCACGGTTGAGCGGCATTCGGACCGACCGCTTGAAGTGGCTGGCTTATTGCCTCGGTAGCATGACCGCCGGTTTGGCGGGCGTGTTGTATGCCTGTTATATCGGAACGACCAGCCCGTCGACCGACGGCATGGGTTACGAACTGAACGCCATTGCCGCCGCGGTCGTTGGCGGATGCAGCTTGACGGGCGGAGTCGGCACGGTGGGCGGCGTGATTCTCGGCACGCTGTTTTTGCGGTTGGTGATTGATTCGGTGGCGAAGCTGTTCAAGAGCCAGCCGGATTTGTTCGAGGGTCTGGTGGTCGGCATGCTGGTTGTGCTGGCCGTGGCCTTCAACGAACTGCGTGGTTCGGGAGCCAAGAAGAAGTTCTTTCCCGGAACGCTCGGTTGGCTCACCGTCTTTATTCTCGCGGGCTTGATCGGCGTGATTACCAGCGTCACGTCGTCGGAAGACAAGTTGCGTACCGGGGCAATCGCTGGTTTGGCGGTGTTGGTGATCTTGCTGGCCAAGGCGATCGCCGAACGACTACGCGAACGAGCGGAGCGTGCGGCGTGAAAGCGATCATCGACATCCGCGCGATCACGAAGCAGTTTCCCGGCGTGGTGGCGTTGAAGGACGTGTCGTTCGACGTGCGGCCCGGCGAGTTTCACTCGATCTGTGGCGAGAACGGCGCGGGAAAAAGCACGCTGATGAAGATTTTGTCGGGCGTGATCACTAGCTACGAGGGCCAGTTGATTGTGCGCGAGCAGCCGGCGGCATTTCGCGGCACCCGCGACGCCGAGCAGGCCGGGATTAGCATCATTCATCAAGAGCTGAATCTGGTCGAGCAGCTTTCGGCGGCCGCGAACATTTTTCTGGGGCGCGAGCGACGTCGAGGTCTAGCGTTTTTGGACGACCGCGCGATGGAACGCGAGGCGGCCGAGTTGTTCCAGCAATTGGAGTGCGAAGTCCGTCCGTCGCAGCCGGTCGGCGAATTGCGAGTGGGCGACCAGCAGCTTGTCGAGATCGCGAAGGCGCTGTCGCTGAAGTCCGAGATTCTCATCATGGACGAACCGACCAGCGCGTTGACGGAATCGGAAGTCGCTCGGCTGTTTCGCGTGATCGAACGGCTGCGGAAGCAAGGCGTGACGATTCTGTACATCTCACACAAGATGGAAGAAGTGTTTCGGCTGTCCGATCGAATCACGGTGCTCCGCGACGGGCAAGTCGTAAAGACGCTCGATCGCTCGGCGACTTCGCCTCAGGAAATCACGCATTTGATGGTCGGCCGCGAAATCGAGTCGGTCGATTTGGGCGAGCCGCGGCAGCCCGGCGACACGGTGCTGGAAGTCCGGGGCCTGTCGCTGCCTTGGCCGGGACATGCACGCCAGTGGCGACTGCGCGACGTGTCGTTTTCGTTGCGACGTGGGGAAGTGCTCGGTATCGCGGGCTTGATGGGCGCCGGTCGCACGGAGCTGTTGGAGTGCTTGTTCGGAGCGAGTGTCGAGCGGCCGAGCGGAGAGATTGTGTTCAACGGCCGTCCCGTTTCTTTTCGCCATCCGGCCGAAGCGAAGCAAGCCGGCATCGCGCTGGTGACCGAGGATCGCAAGCGGCTCGGCCTGTTTTCGCAAATGAACGTGCGCGAGAACATCACGCTGTGCAAGTTGGACGAAGCGGTGTCGGCGGGCCTGATCGGCTCGCGTCCGGAACAGGCGATGGCCTCCGAGATGATCGACAAACTAGCCGTGCGGACCGCCGGGTCGTCGGCCGCGATTACCAGTCTCAGCGGCGGCAATCAGCAGAAGTGCATCATCGGCCGATGGCTGTTGACGAAGCCCGAAGTGTTGTTGCTCGACGATCCGACGCGCGGTGTGGATGTCGGCGCGAAGGCCGAGTTGTATCGGCTGATGGACCAGCTTTGCCGCGATGGCATCGCGATCATCTTGACGTCGAGCGAGCTTCCCGAGCTGCTGACCGTTTGCGACCGGATTCTGGTGTTGAGCGAAGGACGATTGACGGCCGAGTTCTCGCGCGGCGAAGCGACCGAGCAGAAGATTCTGGAAGCGGCCGTGTGAGTTCAGGGGTTGTGTGAGTTCAGCGACATCGCCAGAGAGTTTCGTCGGCGATACCGAGTTGAGTTTGAGTGGCCGCAATCTCTTGCTTGAAGCGACGGGCGTCGAGCGGATAGCCAGCCGTCGGCCGGATGTTCGGAAGATGCGTGCGCCAGAAGCGATTAAACGCTCGCATCGCCAGTTCCCTCAAATATTTCGAGACGATCGAGGCCAGGGCGGCGGGCAAGTAGCCTTCGCCTTTGGCCACGAAACGGGCTTCCCTTCGCTGCGGCGAACGCCCCCAGCGATAGACGCTAGTCGCTCGGCTTTCCCCACGCACTTCGACGAAATCATCGGCAAAGATCGATTGCAGCAGCGGTTGGTATTTGTTGCGGCCGCCATGTTTGTCGCAGATTAGCAAGATCGGTTCGTCGTGGAGACGACCCATGACTTCGGCGGCCAGTTCCAACGTGGCTCGCGAGAGCACTTCGCCTTTGCTGCCGTGAATGGCGACTTGCTGATTGAAGGGGGCAGGAAAGAGCACGCAGCTTTGAACATCGATCAGCTCGACACCAGCTTCGGCCAAGCCATCACGCACGGCTTCGAGCGTCGCCAGTAGATCCGGGCACTGGCAATCGAGAGGCACTGGTTCGCACGCGGCCGAGTACCACGACTCGGCCTGCAAATCGTCGACGCAATCCAACGCGAGCGAGGACCAGACGTCCAGCCAATTGGAGGTCGAACGGCCCAGCAGACCGCAGGCAGTGAAGACAGCTCGTTCAAGCCGAGCCAACGAGCCGCGCGGTTGATACAGAAGTTTGCTGTCGGCTAATTGCAGACGGCGATCATGGCGATCGAGTTGCGGGGAATCGGTCACCACGCGCGACAACCGCTGGTACAGCCGATCGGGCGGCAAGTCATCGGGCGTTCGCCAAGCGGTGGCTGTGATCACGAGTGGCCCGAGATTGGGTCCGTAGCCAGCTTCGTCGGTTCCGAGGAGGTACGGCATCGTTCGGCTTTGCCCGTGGTTTACGTCTCGGCCCAACGCCGACGCACTTCGTCGAGCGGATAGTCGGTGATTGCCATTTCGCCGGCGCTTGCCAGTTGTCGCAGCCGCTGGAAGCCGCGCGTTACGAGCCGTTCGCGCTCGCGGACGAAGCTGGCGTCGAGGCGGCGTTTGTCGAAGTCGCCGTCGATCGCAACCGACGGGAACTGACCATCGACGATGAATTGGGCGAGCGCGGGATTACAGCGGATGTGGCGTTCGCGCGTCGTGTGTAGCGTTTCGGGATCGATCCAACCAATGACATAACGCAGGTAGAGATCGCTGTCCGTGATTGCTTCGACATCCTCGCCGCAGATTTCGCAGAGGTATCCTTCTTCGCAACGCGCCATGATTCGAGTGTCTTTCCGGCGTCGGTCACAGCCCGAGCACGTCGTACATCGTGTAGAGGCCGGGCGTTTGGCGCGAGACAAACTTCGCGGCGGCCAACGCGCCCAAGGCGTAGCAATCGCGATTCGTGGCTCGCACGGTCAGCTCGATCATTTCGCCCAACATGCCGAAGACAATCGTGTGTTCGCCGGGGTTGTCGCCCACGCGCAGGGCGTGATAGCCGATTTCGTGTCGCGGGCGTTTTCCGGTTAAGCCTTCACGGCCGTGAACATGATGCGTTTGGCCCATTGCACTGGCGACAATCTCGCCGAAACGAAGTGCCGTGCCGCTGGGTGCGTCCTCCTTGAACCGATGATGCCGTTCAAGGATTTCGACGTCGACGCCCGATTCCAAATCGCGTAGCGCCTCGGCGGCGGTGGCGACCAACTTCATGGTGAGGTTCACCGCCAAGCTCATGTTTGGCGCCCAGACAACGGGCACGGTTTCAGCCGCTTCGCCGATCAATTCGCGCTGCGACTGCGACAGTCCGGTTGTCGCCATAACCAGGGGAATTCGACGCTCGATTGCCAAACGCGTGGCGGCTTCGGCTCCCGCCGGCACCGAAAAATCGATGATCGCCTGCACGTCGTGGTTCAAAGCCGGAGACAGCGGCAAGTCGATCTCGCCAACGCCAGCGATGAGTCCCGCGTCCTTGCCGATATCGGGGTGGCCTCCGTATTCCAACGCCGCGGCGATCTTCAAACTGGAGTCGACACTGCCTAAAGCAACAAGCCGCCGGCCCATGCGGCCAGCGGCGCCATGAATGGCAATCGGGAGCATGAAAGAGATTCCTGGAACGGAAACAGTTAAGCCTTGGCCTTCGTTCGCGACTCGCGCAGCCCGCGGCTGAGGATGTCTCGCAACATTGGCGAGTAATCTTCGTACACGGTCGAGTCCGGTGCGCCGTCGGCGTATTGGAAGATTGCGTCGCGCGGCTTGGCGCCCAGCGAGATCAGCGTCGAGCTAACCGTGCCTTTCTCTTTGCCGCGAACGATAATGCTGGGCCGTCCATCCGGCATGGGTGGCCTTGAGAAGACTTTACTGGCGACCGCCAGAAACTTTACCGGCGAATCAAGCATTTGCAGCGTTAGTAAGCGACGACAGAGCTTGATGCGCTCGTCGCGCGGATCATTCACGTCGCCGTTGGTAATGATGCTCAGACCTTCCTTGAGCGGCACGACCTGATGTTCGTCGCCGCCGTGAACGACCCAGCCACTCTCGCCATCGGCGATGATGAGATTCACGCCTTCGTACTTGTTGGTTCCCAATTCATGCATCGCCGAATCGACCGCTTGACGAGCCGTGTGGCGGCGGAGCAAATCGCGGCACAGCAGTCCGCGCGAGCGAGCTGCCAGCGGCGACGAATAGGTGATTCGATTACAAGCGGCGACGAACAAACCGTTCTGGTTTACTCCCAGCCACGTGCCGCCGGATCGCTTGTCGGTGGCGCACAACACCCGCGGCTTGCCCGATTGAATCGAGGGCGGCAGGGCTTCGCGGTCAAATGCTTCTTCGCGATTGCAGGCCACTAGAATGGGTGAGTCAGCGACCAGCTTGTACTGAATTGCCAGTAAACACATGATTATCTGCTCTACTGCTGAGAAAAAGGAATGAGTCGGTCGAGGAGAGCTTCGTGAGGCGGGGCAGGCGGATGCCTGATGAAGCCAATGTATTGATTTTGGTTTGGACGCAACACCCATCGTTCGGGTGGCGTTCAAAGAAAAGTCGACCTGCGGGGTAGAGTTCCCGGTGGTCTACGATGCAACCGTCTCACCCGCATAGACTTAGGTCGCGGGAAACGGCGTGTCGGCAGCCCGCAAACGCGACTGTCGAAGCCGCTTGGGAGCCGACAGACGCGCGAAAGTGGCTGATATCGGGCCGCGTTGCTCGACACGTTTTCCACCGCGTTCCAGTGGCGTTGGAACAGCCGTTTGGAGGACGGATTTGCCGCGGACGCATCAGTCGTCCAAGGCTTCCGTCAGAGCTTCGAGAATGAATTCCGGCGATTCCAGCCCCAGCGACAAACGAATCGTGCCTCCGTCGATTCCCAGTGCCTTGCGCTCGTCGGAAGTCAGCCCGCGATGGCTGGTTGATTCGGGATGGCTGAGCGACGTGGTGGCTTCGCCGAGCGAGGGGCAAAACGGGATACGGCGGGCTCGCCGAATGAACGCGTCCGCGGCAACTCGGCCCCCTTCCAAATGGAATGTGACGACGCTGCCGAACCGATTTCCGAACTGCCGGAGGGCCAAATCGTGCTGCGGATGATCGGGAAAGCCCGGATAATCGACCTGCCGAACCGTGGCTCGCCCTCGCAGAAACTCCGCGGCCCGCATTGCGTTCGCGCAAGCCCGTTCGACTCGCAGGTGCAACGTGGCCAGCCCACGCGAAGCCAGCCAGCAATCGAAAGGCGAGGCGGCCAAGCCCCAGGCGGACAGCACCAACGGAACTCGGCTCCAATCCGCCGTTCGGCCAGCCAACAAACCCAGCATCACATCGCTGTGGCCATTCATCTGTTTGCTGACGCTCTCCAGCACCAAATCCGCGCCGCAATCAAGCGGCCGACACAACACGGGCGTTGCGAACGTATTGTCGACTAGCAGCTTGGCCTGATGTCGATGTGCGATGTCGGCCAATCCGCGGAGATCGGCTACCTGCAACGTGGGATTCGCGATGGTTTCGACAACGACCAACCGAGTCCGCTCGCGAAACGCCGCTTCGACCGCGTTCCGATCATCGGTGTCGACGATCGTGGAATCGATGCCGCATCGAGCCGCTTCTTGCGTGAGCAGAAGTTGGCTGCGTCCATACAGTCGCCGAGCAACCAGGATGTGATCGCCCGAACGAGTTTGCGACAGCATCGCCGCTGCCAAGGCGGACATGCCCGATGCCGCCACGGCCACGCGTTCGGCGTTGTGCAGCAGCCGGCATTTGTCGGCAAACATATCGGCATTGGGATGAGCGTCCCGCTGATAGACATAGCCCGCTTCGTCGCCAGCCAGCATCCGTTCGGCCTGATCCGTACTTTCGCAGATCCAAACGGACGTGGGATAGATCGGAGCGGCCAGCGGTCGAGTGCCGCCGGTTTCAACCGATTCAGGGCGGGGGCAGATGTCGTCGGCTCGGTGCATTGTGGCTAGTTTTCTTGAACGGAACGGTACAAGGGTAAACCCGTAGGACGAAGCGAGGGGCGAGTATAGCCGAATGAAGGCAGCCGAACCAATCGCCGCGACGGCATACGGTATCGTCGGGTTCGCTATATTCATCCGTTCAGGATTTTGCGTCGTCGCCCATTGCCGGAGAGTTTTCGATGCCGCTGGGAATTCGCCCGATCAACGATTTCGCATTCAAAAAAACCTTCGGCACGCCGGCGAATAAGGGCGTGTTGGTAAGTTTGCTGAACGCGATATTGGACCTGAATTCGCCAATTGCCGACGTGACGATCGAGAATCCGTTCAACCTTCAGGACTTCGCGGACGACAAACTCTCGGTGTTGGATGTGAAGGCCGTCGATCAGTCGGGAGCGATTTACGACGTGGAGATTCAGCTCACGGTCGTGCCGGGACTGGATCGTCGGATCGTATTCTACGGATGCGAGTTATACGCCGGGCAACTGCAGGCCGGCGAAGATTACTCGGAACTGAAACCGGTCTACTCGATCTGTATCGCCGACGGCATCCTGTGGCGAGACGCACGGCAGGTGCACCACGCGTTTCGCCTGACCGATCGGGAATCAGGGCGAACGCTGCCAAACACGTTGGAAATTCACACGTTGGAGTTGGGCCGATATAATCGGACGGAGAGTGAATTGGCATCGGCGCCGATGCTTGATTGTTGGCTGTATTGGTTACTGCACGCCCATGAGTACGAACCTGCCGAGTTGCTGCGGTTGTTGCCACAAGTCGAGTTCCAGCAGGCAACTCGCACACTGACCGAAATCGCCGAGAAAACCGAGGACAAAACGATGTACGACGCCCGAGAGAAAGCTCGCCGCGATCAACAATGGGCTTTGACCGGAAGTTATCGAGAAGGCTTCGCCCATGGAGAACTGGCAGGCGAAACTCGCGGAGAGGTTAGAGGCCTTGCGATCGGCGAGATTCGTCTGATCCACGCGCTTCAAAATCTGTTGCTTGAAGCACTCACTGCGGAGTCAGAACTGCAATCGAAGTCTCTATCGGAGCTACAGGCGATCACGGCGGAGTTGCAAGAGCGGCTTCGGCAACGTAACTCGGGCTAGAGTTTGTCGGATCGGCGAGTTGGTCTTGAAGTGAGAAGCCGTCTGGCGGTTGCTTCGGACTGACTTATATTGTCGCGATGCCTGCCATCGAAGAATCCGCCGCTCCGAGTCGCCGTTTGTCCCTGGTCGACTGCACGTCGATCATTGTCGGCATCATTATTGGGTCGGGGATTTACCGATCGACGCCGGACATTGCCGGAGCGGTAACGGGCGTCGGAATGCTCGTGGGCGTGTGGGTCCTTGGGTGGGCGATCGCTCTCATTGGTTCGCTTAGCTACGCGGAGCTCGCCTCGACCTATCCCCACGAAGGCGGCGACTATGTGTTTCTCACGCGAGCCTATGGTTCGGTTTGTGGATTTCTTTTCGCGTGGCTGGAATTCTGGGTCATTCGGCCGGGCAGCATCGGAGCGATGGCGTTTGTATTCGCCCAATATGCTCACGAACTGTTTCCGCTCGCGGACAACGCCATTTCCAGCCAATTGGTTTACGCCGTGTCCAGCGTTGGCGCGCTTAGCGCGGTAAACGTCCTGGGAATCCGCAGCGGCACTTGGACCCAAAACGTATTGACGGCCGTGAAAGTGCTGGGACTCTTGGCGATTTTTCTCACGGCTTGTTGGTTCTTTCTGCGGACGCCTTCCTCACCGGATCCATCGCCGACTCCATCAACGGCGTCCGAAGCCAATGACGGGGCATTCAACTGGGGCGGTTTTCGTTTCGCCATGATCTTGGTCATGTTCACCTACGGCGGCTGGAACGACATTTCCTACGTAGCGGCCGAAGTGAAACGCCCCGAGCGAAACGTGCTGCGGGCGTTGTTGCTGGGAACAACGATCGTCGCGGTTGTTTACATCCTCGTCACGATTGCATTCGTCATGGGACTGGGGTTGGACGGAGTCCGGCAGTCGTCGGCGGTCGCAGCCGATTTGATGCGCAAGCCCCTGGGAGCGACCGGCGCCAATGCGATTAGCCTTTTGATCTGCATCTCGGCGCTCGGCGCGATCAACGGCATGACACTCACCGGCGCTCGGATCTATTACGCGATGGGTTCCGATCATCGTTTGTTTGATTTCTTGGGTCGCTGGAACGAACGGCTCGGCACGCCGGTTCGTGCCCTGATCGCGCAGGGGATCGCCACCATTGGTTTAGTGTTGATCGTCGGCACGTATTCCAACGGCTTCGAACGCATCCTGATCGTGGGAGCTCCGTTCTTTTGGTTGTTTCTGACGATGGTCGGCATCTCGCTGTTCGTCCTGCGTTTTCGGGACGCCGACATCCCGCGAGTCCATCGCGTTGTGCTGTTTCCGGTAACGCCGATTCTGTTCTGCCTGTCGACGGCGTTCATGTGTCATGCCAGTACAACTTACGCAATCAGCATGGCTGGCCAAGCGATTCGTACCGCAATGGACGAGGGTGGCCTCAGTCCCATCGCGGCCGCGTTTTCGGCCTATCGCGAAGGCACTTGGGCCGTAGTTGCCACTTTTGTCGGTGTGCTCGTCGGCGTGTTCACTTGGTGGCGTGATAAACGGTAACGATCGCGCCGCATTTTTCGGAGAAAGCCCCGCGGCGTGTCCGAATTTATCTGAAGCGAATCGAACCGCGCTCACACCATCGCTCGTATCCAGTCTCGGGACGTGTACGTTCGTTGACTGCCGATTCGCGCCACGCCCGCATTCACCGTACCCTCGCACTCCGTATCCTCACCCGCCGCTTTTTTCACATCGCCTTCGCCAGCCAAACCGTTGTCCGCCAATACTTGACGCATCCAATCGGCAGACACCGTCCAGGATTCCGCATGAGCACTGGTTTTCCCGTCGATCCCGCGCCTGGCAATCTCGGCTTCCCGCCGTTTGTGCCGCCGGGTGATCCGCGCGACGGCGCTAGCGGAATGCCGACAAGCCTGGGCGCGCTCCAGCCGCCACTGGCCGACTTGGCGTCGTCGTTCGGACCCGACATGGCCGCCGCGAACGCGCCATCGCGGCAAGTTCCGTCAACAAGCGACGCTTCCAGCAATCAGCTTCCAACCGCCGAGCGCGACGCCAGCGGCTCGGCGGTGTTCGATCCCCAGTTGCTTCAAGAGACGAAACTGCAAATCCGCGCGATCGTGAACGAGATCGCCCGGCTTTCGCGATCCGATACGCCGATCGAACAATTTTGGGACGAGTTCCTTTCGCGCGTGGTGTCGGCGCTGGCCGCGGTGGCCGGAGCCGTGTGGATCGCCGACGACACGGGCCGAATTCGCCTGAAGTACCAAATCAATCTTTCCGAAACGCAGGTGCTATCCGACGATCGCCGCCGCACGCCGCATTCACTGCTCGTCAAGCAGACGTTTCGGGACGCACACGCGTCGCTGGCGCCGCCTCGAAGCGGATCGTGGGCCGAGGACGAACCGGGCAACCCGACCGATTATCTGATCGTGCTCGCTCCGTTGCCGCTGGAAGACCGCGTGCATGCCGTGGTCGAGATCTTTCAGCGACCCGGCGGCGGCCCCACCACGCAGCGCGGGTATTTGCGTTTTGTCGTGCAAATGTGCGAACTGGCGATCGACTTTCTAAAGAACCATCGGCTGCGCAGTTACGGCGATCGCCAAGCGCTCTGGAATCAACTTGAAGAGTTTGTGCTGTCGATTCATCGCGGCCGAGATTTGAAGGCGACTAGCTACACGCTGGTCAACGATGGTCGGACACTCGTCGAATGTGATCGACTGTCGCTGGCACTAATCCGCAACGGGCAACCGACGATCGAAGCGGTGAGCGGGCTAGACGCGTTGGATCGTCGATCGCCCGAACTGGCCGCACTCGGGCGACTGGTCGAGCAAGCGACGAAGCTTGGCGAAACAACCTGGATGTCTCACTCCGCCGAGGATCTGCCGCCGCAATTGGACGAACCTTTGCGGGAGTACGTCGAGCTCTCGCATAGCAAGCTGATCGGCGTTGTACCGCTGTTCTACGAGCACGCTCGGTCGCCAATCGAAGCGAGCGAAAGCGAACAAACGGATTCCGCCGATGCGCTAGTCGGCGCGTTGGTGGTCGAACAGTTTCGCGATACGAGGCCATCGCACACGATGCTTTCGCGAACCGATGTGTTGGCGGAACATGCCTCCGTGGCAATCGCGAATCAACTGGATCGGCGAACACGTTGGCTGTCGCGATGGTGGCAGCGAGCCACGGGCTCCACGGATCGTTCCGCTTCGATATCGCCTCGAATGACCGCCCAAGTCGCGGTTGTCGCATTGCTGATCGGCACTTGGTGGGCCATGTGGCTGGTCCCGGCTCAGTTGGAAATCCCAGCGGAGGGACAATTGCAACCTTCCAGCCGCCGAGACGTGTTTGCCACGGTCGATGGCATCGTCGTGGAAGCGCCCGTAGGCCACGGCCAGCAAGTGGCGGCCGGCCAAGTCTTGGCTCGCCTTCGCAACACTGACATTGAACTGGAAGTCAGTCGTTTGACGGGACAAGCGATCTCGCTGGAACAACGGCTCGAAGCGAACGCGACTCGGCGGCTGCGCGGTCTGAATCTGGCGGCGTCCGAACGCGACCGCTTGGCGGCCGAAGCCACCGAACTGCAACAAGAGCTGGCGAACGTGCGGCAACATTTGCGGATCACCCGCGAGCGGCAACAGCGATTGACGGTGGTCGCGGATCAAGCGGGCGAAGTCGTCACGTGGCAAGCGGACTCTAAGCTGTTGCGTCGCCCCGTTCGAGAAGGTGACGTGCTGTTGACGCTGGTCGATTCGCGGGAGCCGTGGCAATTGGAATTAGAAGCAACCGAGCGTCGTGCGGGCCACATTGCCGACGCACTCCGCGAGCAGCCCGATGGTTTGCCCGTTCGGTTTCGACTGTCAACGCACCCCGACCGTGATTTTCCAGGGCGTCTGGTCGAAGTGCAACAACAGACCGAAGTGGCCGAAGCTAACCAAACGCCGTGCGTCCGACTCCGAGTGACGCTCGACAGCCGGGACTTGCCCGAGCTTCATGCCGGCACGTCGGTCCAAGCCAAAGTGCAATGCGGCCGCTGCTCGTTGGGATACGCGTGGTTCCACGACGCGATCGACGCATTGCGAGCCAACGTGCTGTTCTGGTTGTCGTAAACGTGAGTCGACGCCGGGCTCGCTGGGTACGAGGAAAGGATTCGCTGTGTCGCTTGAACCGAATCTGCTCATGGCCAGCTCCGCACGACCGGTCGAGCTGCGCGTTCGCGACGATTTGCAGTTTGCACCGCTGGACTTTCAACAACGTCGCTGCTGGACGGTGAAAGACCCGCTGCGGCTCAAATACTTTCGATTCGAGGCCGAAGAGTACGCGCTGCTACGAATGTTCGATGGTCGGATCAGTTGGGAGGAGCTGAAGAGCCGATTCGACGCGGAATTCGCCCCCCAGCGAATCACGATCAGCGAACTGCAACGGTTTGCTGGTCATGCCCACCGGCAGCATTTGCTCGTCGCCGATGGCCACGGCCAGGGCGGCGTGCTGTTGGAAAGACGGCGCGACTTCCGCCGCCGAGCCTTCTGGAACACGGTGCTCAATCCGCTGGCGATTCGCTTGCCTCTGTTCTCGTCCGAACGCGTGTTGAAATCATTGACCGACACGCTTGGCTGGTTGTTCTCGCGGACCGCCGTGCTCGTCGCGGTTCTTTGGATGTTCGCCGCGCTGTTGCTTGTGGGGAGCCAATGGGACGACTTTCAGATGCGACTGCCGGCATTTCGCCAGTTCTTCGCGCTGCACAATTGGGGGTGGCTGGCAGCGACCTTGGCACTCACAAAAGTCCTTCATGAAATTGGACACGCGGTTGCCTGCCGTCGGTTTGGCGGCAAATGCAATGAGATGGGAGTCATGCTGCTCGTATTCACGCCATGCCTGTACTGCAACGTTACCGATGCTTGGATGTTGCCCGACAAACGGCGGAGAATGGCGATTAGCGCCGCTGGCATGTACGTGGAATTACTGCTGGCCGCTGTCGCCACGTTCGTGTGGTGGTTTACTCATCCGTGCCTCGTACATTATCTGGCGTTGAATATTATGTGTGTGAGTGGCATCAGCACGGTGCTATTCAATGCAAATCCACTGCTACGATACGACGGCTACTATATTCTTTCGGATTGGCTGGAGATCCCCAATCTTCAGCGGCACGCGGCGACCGTGGTGGGGCGTTGGTGGCGACAATTGTCACTCGGGATCGTCGATGCTTCCGAGCCATTTTCGCCAAAGCATGGGCACGCTTGGTTTGCCGCGTATGCCTTGGCGTCTTTTGTATATCGGTGGATAGTCGCGGTTGCCATACTGTGGCTCTTATATCACATGTTAGAACCTTACGGCTTGCAGGTTCTGGGACGGATTCTCATGTTTTTGGTTGTGATGGGAATGGTAATTCAACCTCTACGCCGGCTCGTGGCGTTTGCAAAGAGTCCGCACATGTTGCGGCAGGTCAAGTTTTCGCGATTCGCGGCCTTCATGGGAGCTGCTGGCCTGTTGCTGGCCGTTGTGTGTTGCGTGCCATTGCCGTATCGGACCGAAGCCACGGTTCGCGTCGAGCCACGAGCGGCGGCGAATGTGTATGTGGAAATCCCCGGCCGGTTGGCCGTCATTCATGTTCGACCGGGAGACGTCGTTGAAGCCGGTCAACCGCTGGTTTCTTTAGAGAATGACGAGTTACGACGCGTAGCGGATGAACTGGCCGACGAACACGCGAGGTTGGCCGTGCGAGCGCGCAGTTTGCGGCAACTCGCCTTTCGCGACGAAGCAGCCCAGCAAGAACTCCAATCGCTCGAGAAAGCGGCCGAGGCGTTGGAGGAACAGTTAGCTTTGCGGAGAGCCGATCTCGCTCGACTTGAGCTGGTCGCGCCAACTGATGGTTTGGTCGTTGCCGCGGAGCGCCGACCATCAACGAACACCCGAGCGAATGCTCTTGGAAGTTCGAGCGAGTTCTCGCCAGCGGCCGCAACCGGGTCGCTCGATCGTTGGTCAAACCAACCTCTCGATCGCCGCAATCACGGCGCCCGCTTGGAAACCGGCACGATTGTCTGCCGAATCGCCAATCCGCGGGACTTGGAGGCCGTCTTGTCGATCGACGAACGCGATCGGCCACTGGTCGCCCGCGGGCAAACGGTCGACCTGTTTCTGACGGCAACACCAGGACGGAAACAGCGCGTGTCCATCGAGCACATAGCTCAGCAAGACGGAGAGTTTACTCCCGCGTCGTACATCCCTTCGCGGACGCCGAGCTCGGCCAGCTTTCACCGTTCGGCCGATTCGTCAACGGCGGGAAGAATCTTCCAAGCCAGTTGTCCTTTGCAGGACGACGCCGACACAATTCGCGTTGGGGCGACCGGCCGGGCGAAGATTCATGTTGGTTACCGGACACTGGCATGGCGGTTGTGGCGCACTGCGCTGCAAACGATTCGCTTCGATTAGAAGCACGCGGTTTGCGAGCCGCGATCGTTTCGCCTGGATATGCAATGTGTCGTCTTACTCACGTGTGATGAACTCATCCAGGTTCAACAGCACGCGAGCCGCAGCGGCCCAAGCGGCGAGTTCGGTTGGCGCTACATCGAATCGTGCGGCTGGCTCAGCGGCAAACAAATCGGCCGAATCAGACGTCGCGTTGTATTCCGCGCGTCGCTCGTCGATGAACTGCAATAGCCGGTCTCGTTCGGTCGTCGTTGGTCGCCGGCCCAAGCTTCGCCGAAACATCCGCTCGGTTCGCCGCTCGTCATCGTCACTGTTGCGCAACACAACGGCGGCCAATTCAATCGCGCACTCGACAAATTGCTCGTCGTTCGCCAACGTCAACGCTTGCAGCGGCGTGTTCGATCGCACGCGGCGCGTGCAAGTGACGTTGCCGTCGGCCGCGTCGAACAGAATCAACGCCGGGTAGGGGCTGGAACGCCAGAAGAACGTGTACATCCCGCGTCGATAACGGTCCTCGTTTTGTTCGACATTCCAAGGCTTCTTGTCCTGAGTGAAGTCGAACACGCCTTCCGGTTGAGGCGGATGCACGCTCGGTCCGCCGACCTTGTTCGACAACAGGCCGCTCGCCGCCAACGCGCTGTCGCGAATGATCTCGGCATCCAACCGCAGCCGAGCCTGGCGAGCTAACAACAGGTTCCTGGGATCGCGTTCGCGTAGATCACTCCGTTGCCGCGACGACTGACGATAGGTGGCCGAAGTCACGATCAGGCGGTGCATATGCTTCATGTCCCAGCCCGATTCGACGAACTCGACCGCCAACCAATCGAGCAACTCGGGATGCGTCGGCGGCGTTCCTTGCGTGCCGAAATCGTTCTCCGTTTCCACAATCCCGCGTCCAAAGAATCGCTGCCAACTGCGATTCATTACTACGCGTGGCGTCAACGGATTTTGGGGATCGACCAACCAGCGAGCGAAATCCAACCGCGTCGGCGATTCGATCGCCTCGTCTAGCGGCCCGAGCGCCTCCGGCACGCCGGGCGAAACTCGCGGGCCGTGATCCAAAAAGTTGCCTCGCAAATGCACGAACGTCTCGCGCGGCTCGCTTCGCTCGCGCAGCACCATCGTCGTGGGAATCGCCGGCTCCGACTTTCGCAGCCGATTGATTTCGGCGATCGAATTGAACGTCTGCCGAGCGATCTCGGTTTCCGCGAATACCTCGTAAACCAGTTTCCGTTGCGTCTCGTTCCGCTCGGCGATCGGCACCATCAGCGCCGACTGGACCGGGCCGGGCAACGTGTTTCTGAGTTCCGGCGTGACCGTCTTCTCCCACTCGACCTGCACTTCGTCCAGCTTGGCTCGCTGCATCGCGCCGTCTTTCTCCAGCCGCGCGATCCGCTCGCGAATTTCGTCGCGCCGAGCCAACTCGCCCGATTCGATCTGCCAATCGTAAGGCGCGTCGATTTTCGGCTCGTCGCAATTGTTCAGCAGCGCGAACATTTGATAAAACTCGCGCTGTGAGATCGGATCGTATTTGTGCGAATGACACCGAGCACACTCCAGTGTCAGCCCCAGAAACACCGCGCCGGTCGTGGCCACGCGATCCGCCACGGCGTCCACGCGGAACTGCTCGTCGTCGGTGCCCCCTTCTTCGTTGAACAGCGTGTTGCGGTGAAAGCCGGTGGCGATCCGCTGTTCCAACGTGGCGTCGGGCAGCATGTCGCCCGCGATTTGTTCGATCGTGAATTGATCGAAAGGCATGTTCGAGTTGATCGCCGCGATCACCCAATCGCGATACTTCCAAATCTCACGAGCGAAATCGCGAGTGAAGCCGTTCGAGTCGGCGTACCGCGCGGCGTCCAGCCAGTGTCGGCCCCAGCGTTCACCGTAACGGGGCGAAGCCAACAAACGGTCGACCAATCGCGAGTAGGCGTCCGGCCGTTCGTCGCCCACAAATTCGTCGACCTCGGCGATCGTGGGCAGCACGCCGGTCAAGTCGAGGCTGAGGCGGCGAATCAACGTCACGCGATCGGCCGCGGGCGAAGGTTCGATGCCGGCCGCCTCCAAACGAGCGACGATAAAGTTGTCGATCGCGTTCTCCGACCTCGCTTCATCCGCCGCGTGCGGCGATGCAACTTGCGGCACGGCCGGACGGCGCGGCGTCTGAAAGGCCCAATGGTTCGAGCCGGCCACCGGTTCTTCGCTCGACACAACCGCTCCGGCGTCGATCCAGCGAGCAATGGCGGCGATCTCGGCGTCCGACAACTCGGGGCCTTCGGGCGGCATCTTCGAGACTTCGTCGCTGTTGCCGCGAATGGCGATCAGCAGCCGGCTCTCGGCCGACTTGCCCGGCTCGATCGCCAAGCCGCTGTCGCCGCCAATACGCGCGTGGCCGCCCGAATCGAGTCGCAACCCGGCTTCGCGCCGATCCGCCCCGTGACACTTGACGCAATGCCGCTCGAAGATCGGTTTCACGTTGCGGACGAAGTCGGAGTCGATTGCTTCGAGAGGGTTTTCGTCCGCGCGAACGAACGCGCTGTTTGCACTCAACGCAAAGACCGCGAATGCCAGTAGTGCGATAAACTCAGCCCCATGTCGAACGATCATCATCTGGCGTTCCTCAACCATTTTTCTGGGCAAGACATCGTGTGTCCCAGCATAGCCGCGCGGGATGGGGAAGACAAAACGGACGGCGCTGTGCGGCGGGGGCGGTCCTCGCCTGCGGCTGCGGGTTAAACGCAGTACCGGTCAATGATGACATAAGTAGCAATTCCTGCGAGGTTCCGGTTTGACCGTTGGCGCTTAACAGGCCCTCGGAGCTTTCTATCGCGGTATGCGGACGGTCGCGATCGAGTGCAAGGTGCGGGGCGTACCGGACCGTGAATCCCACTAATACTTCCGACGCTCGTCGGGCAGCGCGATGGCGGTCGGTTCCCTCGGGTACCCAAAGTCAGTCCCTGTGCAGCCGCGCATCGGCATCGTGCAGCCGCGCGCATCGGCATCGTGCAACCAGCGCATCGACATCGGCAGGCGCATCAGCATCGTGCAGCGCATCGGCATCGTGCAGCGCATCGGCATCGTGCAGCCAAACATCGGTACGCAGCAAACATCAGCATCGTGCAGCCGCATCGGCATCGTGCAGCCAAACATCAGCATCGTGCAGTCGGCATCGGAGCATCGTGCAGTCAGCATCGGTATCGTGCAGCCAAACATCGGCATCGTGCAGCCAAACATCAGCATCGTGCAGCTCGCATCGGCATCGTGCAGCCAAACATCGGCACCGTACAGCCGCGCATCGGCATCGTGCAACCAAACATCGGCATCGTGCAGCCAAACATTGGACTCGCAACTTCGCTGAAATACACAGTAAGGCTTTACGGCGTCACTCCAGCGTCACCGGCCGCGCGCACGGCCACCGCCGTGGCACGCCACTTCGACGCCCTCGCCTGCCGGCAAAATGCTCCGAACCGACGCCTGATCCATTGTTGCACCCGCATCGCGACAAATACTCCGTCCAGTCGCGTCATAATGACTGATAAGGCAACTGAATTGGGTAAATTCACGATTACCTCCAAGGGGCGATAACGGACCCTCCCCGATTCACGGAGCCAAGCCATGAAGAACCGAGACCGCAACCGATCAGCTGACTTCCATGCTTTCGCTGAGGTCCTGAACCAACCGGAATACAAACCGCTGTGGTTCGATCAGCCGTCGAAGATTCACCCGTCTGGTGGCCGAAGCCGCGGAATGGGGCATCACCCAAGCGGCCATCGACAGCGTGCAACAGGAGAGCGACGAGTTTGAATGGGTAGTGGGTTTTGTGTCACCGGACGGCTTGCGGGCTGTTGATTTACTTGGCGTTTACAAGGGGATTGGAGGTTGAGAGCGCGTGGACGGTCGTGCTTCTTGGAGGCGAGTGACTTCGGCGGTCCCAGGCGGCGTGGTGGATGTCTCAGGGCGAATAGAGACGGGGAATTTGCTTGCCTATCTTCCTTAATTTGTCGGTTAGGCGTTCTGTGGGCTTAGCTCGTGGCGCAGCACCGCCCAGCGGCTCATGAGTTTCTTCAAGTTGAACGCCGTCGCGGCCCAGCGCCACTCTTGGCCCACGCCTTCGATTCCGCGTAGCAAAAAGCGACGCAGGTCCAAGCTGGCTTTGATCACCGCGAACGGCGTCTCGCCGAAATGTTGACGACGCGAGTAGGCCGTTTGAGACGCCTCGGTCTTCATCCGCTGGCGATGACGGCGGCGAGCACCTTCGTGTTCGTCGTGCATCACTTCGCGGCCCCGCTTCGACTTCGGGTTCTTACGACAACGGTCGGCCAACGGGCAGCCCTCACAATCATGGCAAGTATAAGTATGTCGTTGGACCGGCTTGCCGCCTCTATAAGTGGTATTCTCTGTCGTGCGATGTGGCAGCGGTTTGCCGGCCGGGCAGTAATAACAGTCGGCTTGCTCATCATAGATGAATGCCGATTTATCAAAACGTTTGGTCTGGGGATTAATCGGCAGTCGGTCGAGATCCTCATCGGCGACCGGTTGTGTGAGATCCTCACGCACCGCCGGGTTGTCCGTGCATTTTGTCTCGGCCAGCGGTCCGATCAATTCCACATTCTTGGCTTCCGCCAAGGTCAGATTCTCGCCGGTGGTATAAGCCGAGTCGACCAACGCCCGCTCTACTTCCACATCAAAGTCCGATTGCACGGTGTCGATGATGGAACCCAACTGATCGTGCTCGACATTGCCGATCACCACGTCCGCCATCACAATCATCCCACAGCCCGTCTCGGTCGTGACCATCGGCGTGTAGTTCGCCGCGTAGCCCCTTCTTTGTTCGGCAAGATGCGGCTGTCTGGGTCGGTCTGGGAAGCTGAGCCGGACCCTGGCTACCATAAGTTTTACGCACCTCATCCATTGTCTTGGCCGTTTCCATAAGAGCCGCCAGTTGCTCGCGACGCGATTGCAAGTTGGCGACTGCTTCCGGCAAACGATCCGCCGAGATGTCTTCGCCCAGCAGGTCTTCGTCCAGCGAATCGTTGGCTTCCAGCGTCGCCAAGGCCTCGACGATCTGTGAGTCCAATTGCTCTAACGCCCGCGCCAGCCGCTCGCTGGTCCACGTCTTATACCGATTCGCATTGGCCAGCACCCGAGTGCCGTCAATACACAGTTCCGCTAGGTTCGCGATCTTCAGATTAATGGCCAGTTGGATCATCTGCCGGAAGATGCCCCGCAGCTGTTGGCTGTGTCGGCGGCGAAATTCGCTGAGCGTCGTGTGGTCGATCCGGCGGCCCGATGTGAGCCACATGAAGTCGATCGAGTGCTTCAGCTCATATTCCATCTGCCGGCTGCTGCGAATTCGCCGGATCATGGCAAACAACAGAGTCTTAGCCAACACGCTGGGATGAATCGGCGGCTGGCCATGAGACCCATGATAGGCCGCTTCCCACGGCGTCCAGTCCAGCCGATCCAGGATTTCATCGACCAAGCGAACCGGATGATCCGCCGGAATGAGCTCTTCCAAAGCCGTGGGAATCAACACCAGTTGCTCGCGAGCCACCGGCGCATCTTGCCAGTAATTCGCCTTCCGAGTTCGTCGACTCATCGCCCCGCCTCCCCGCCAGCATCCACCAACCAATCCCCACCGGCCGCCCAAAGTCTAGCAAGCCAAAACCAATCGCCTACCTCCCCACCGCTCAATGTGCGGATACACAAAATCAACAGCCGCTGCGCCGTACCGCTTTTATTGACTGGCGTCTTGGCGTTGCCTTCTTCGTGGCAAGCGGCAGATGGAAATATACGAGCACGCAGCCGCAAGCAAGTGAGTTGGTTGATTCACCTGCTTGCGCGTCGTGCTCGTATTGGGGTGGACGCCGGGAAGAGTGGAACGGAAGACGGAAGCGCGCAAGGACGCAAGGGAGGAAGAGATGCAATGGGTCGTACGGGTTGTGTCACCGGAACGGCTGCGCCGTGCCGCTTTTATTGTCTTTGCGGCTTGGCGTTGCCTTCTTCATGGCGAGCGGCAGATATGAACATACGAGCACGCAAGCCGCAAGCAAGTGAGCTTGTGGATTCACTCGTTTATGCGCGTCGTGCTCGTATTGGGGTGGACGCCGGGAAAGGAGTAGAACCAAAGACGCGTAGCGTACACGCAGGAGAAGAGATGCGAATGGTCGTACGGTTGTGTCACCGATAAGCTGCGCCAAAGCGTTTGCTGGTTCTGTGGGCTTGGCGTTGCCTTCTTCATGGCGAGCAGACATGAATATACGAGCGTCGCAAAGCAAGCGTTATTGGGATCACTTGCCAGGCGTCGTGCTCGTATTGTGGTTGGTCGCTGGAAGAGCGGAACGCAAGGACGCAAAGGCGCGAGGACGCAAGGGTGGAAGAGGATGCGATGGTCATTGGAAAAGTCCAGCAGGTTAGCTCGCCAGAGTTTGACAAGAAGTTGGCCACGTTTTGCGTGTCGGCAAAATACCTATCAACATCGAAACAACGTCACGGCCGAAGTGAGAGGCAGGAGATGGCGTGGATAGAGTCTTATGGCGATTGCTCGCTGCGGGCACTCAACTTAAACAGAAATCCGGGTGTTCATCAGGGCCCACATCAAATCCTCGCCATGCCTGGCGCGACGCCTTCGCGGGCGAAGGATCGTCGACCAACATCCAATTCGTCGGTGGCGGGCGGACGATTGTAAACCGCCAGATACAGTTCCTGGACCACTTCGTCGACCGACAGATCGCTGGAGGCCAACTGAGCGGGGCGGCCTTTGTCCGACGTTACCTTTTGATGCAACTCGGGTGAATTCATTAGGTGCAAGACCTGCACGACCGTCGGATCGTCGAACCGCTCGCACGGCGGATCCGTTGGGATCAGGACGGCCAAAGGTATCGAGAAAAGTCGAACCGATGCGATGCGTCCAAATTTCCGAGGCTCGGGAACCGGGCGGCCGAAAAATCGAACGGCACTTGGGAGACATCGGCTACCGCATCCAACAGCACTTCGGCCCGCAACCGCTGACGATAGTGGCGCGAGTAGTTTTGAGTGTCCGCCACGTTGCGGTCGCTTGGTTCGCTACTCAATCCGTATACATAAGAGGTCGCGATCGTGCGTATTAGCTGCTTCAGGATCATAGTTTTGTTCTTTCAAGAAGGCTCAATGCCGCTGAAGAACAACTCGGGATTGGTAGGTGGATCGCACACAGATCATCACCTGGTTCCGCCTGGCCGCGGCCTCATCATGTCGGCCTGAATTGAAGGTGACTTCGCGGAAGAAGGGGCGAGCCGTCCGATGGACCATTCGGCGAGCGCATGGCGGCGGTCTTCGTCTTCGGCGGGCTGGCGGGCTTCGCCGAACAGTGGCTGTGGCGCCAGCACTTCGCCGGTGAGTGGATGAGAGACATCGCCCTTTTTGCCGGCCATCACGATCTCTTCACCACCGGAGATGGGCGGCGAGAGACCTGGTGCCTTTGCGGCCAACGCGGGCGAAGTAGGCGGCGAAGCTGTAGAAGTGCTCCTGCCCCCATTTCTCGAACGGATGATGGTGTATTTGGTAGTCCAGACGGACGCCCAAAAATAGCTGGTTGACCAGCGTCCCGATCTCGTCCGGGTCGCGGCGATCACGAACAACGTGGCCGCCGTTTTCCCACGTGCTGCCTTCGGCCGTCACTAGCCTGCCGAACGAATTGATCGTAAGGTTTGTTCTTGCGGAAGCTGTCGCGAATCCAAGCGTCGTAGTTCAAGGTCGCTTTCAAACCCACGCGGTAAGGATTCGGCTGCAACAGGTCGGCCCATTTGTTGGCCCAATGATCGGCGTATTCGGGGCGTTCCAGCAGCGAGTCGACCAGCGCCGCGCGTTTCTCCGGATGCGTGTCGGCCGTGAATTGGCGGACTTCGTCAGGCGTCGGGACGGGCCGATGATGTCGATAAACGCCGTCGCAGGAAACGCGAGTCGTCGGTCGGCGCGGACGGCGTGATGCCGAGCGACTGGAGCTTCTTCCACACCAGGTCGTCGATGAAGTTGTGGCGTGGCAAGCCGGCGTACAGATCAGCGGGAACTTCTCCCGCCAACGGAATTAAAACGTTGCACGTGGCGATCAACCCCATATAGCGAGCCATGATCGTGGCTTCACTGGGGATCGGTCCGGCTTGAATCAAACCGGTGTCGTCGACCGCCACGATGCCGCTTTCGTTCGATTGGTAGGACGAGCGAGCGGTTACGTCCACGACTTGTCCGTTGCTGTAGACCGCCTCGACTTTCATGGCCAGCGAGTCGCCGGGCTTCATGCGTAGTTCCGTTGGCGTGACGCGTACCGATTCTAGTTTCGGCTCGTCGGCCAAACGTCGAGGCATGCCCGAAGCAATCCAGCGAAGCAACGTTTGCTCGTCGCGTCCGCTCGGTTCAATTCGTTGACCGCCGCCGTGAGCCAGACGCGCCGAGGCTTTCAACGTCAGTAGACTGCGATCGGGAGCGGCGGGGAACACACGTCGGCCGCGGGCTTCTTTCGTCAGCGCGGCGTAGTCGAACTCGGGATCGAATCCGAGCAGCGAAAGCTGAAACCCGTTCTGGCCACGCGCCTTGCCGTGACAGGCTCCCATGTTGCAGCCACGGGCCGTGAGAATCGGCATCACATCCAGCTCGAAGCTGACGCCGGCTTCCTCGGCTGGCCAAGCGGCTTGGGCCAATGCACCGGCGGGATGACCAAGGCCGCCCAGGCAAGCGGCGACTCCGAAAAGGAAAACGAGAACCGGGATCGGGCGGTGTCGATTCATGGTGGAGGCGGGGATGGAAAAGGAAGGATCGTACCGGCGGGATTTGCACTCAGTATACCCGGATTCGTCGCGTCCGAGCAAACGGGCCGAAGCGGAACCGGTGGAATTGCCGCCTGTACCGGTGTGGCTGGGCGATTACGATAGAGCGTCCTTCGGCGGCCTGCCCGTTCATGAATCGCCGAATCAGATACACGCTCACCTTGCGAGGAAACATCATGATGTGTCGTTCGATTGTCCGCTGCTTGTTCGTTCATGCGTTGCTGTTCGTCGGCGTCGGCGTGTTCACCGCCACGGTGTCGGCGGCGGACGAGGAAGGTTTCGTGCCGTTGTTCGACGGCAAGTCGCTGGAAGGATTCGAGCAGCACGGCGGCCAAGCCGAATACACGGTCGAGGACGGCGCGGTCGTGGGGACTTCGGTTCCCAAGACGCCGAACAGTTTCCTGGCGACGAAGAAGGAGTACGGCGACTTCATTCTGGAACTGGAATTCAAGGTCGATCCGCCGCTGAATTCCGGCGTGCAGATTCGCAGCCATGTGTACGACGAACCGAAGGTTTACGAAACGACGGACAAGGACGGCAAGACGAAAGAGATTAAGGTCGGCGCCGGACGCGTGCATGGATACCAAGTCGAGATCGATCCCTCCGATCGGGCTTGGACCGGCGGCATCTACGACGAAGGCCGTCGCGGTTGGCTGAATCCGCTGTCGGGCAACGACGCGGCTCGCCAGGCTTTCAAGCAAAACGAGTGGAACAAGTTCCGTGTTGAGGCCAAGGGCGATTCGATCAAGACGTGGGTCAACGGCGTGCCGGCGGCAGATCTGAAAGATGGTATGACGCCGCGCGGTTTTATCGCGTTGCAGGTTCACGGCGTGGGGAACGACGCCAGCAAGGTTGGCAAGCAAGTTCGCTGGCGCAACATTCGTATCAAGGATTTGGACGAGAAGTAAACATGGCCAGTGAACATCTGCCGGAAGTCTTGTTGCGAAAGCTGACTCGCCGCGAGTTTCGTCAGCGCATGGACTCGGGCGAACTGCGGGCTTGCATTATTCCCGTGGCCGCGATCGAGCAGCATTTGGAACATCTGGCGATGGAGCACGATTGGGCCAGCGTCACGCATGTGGCGAAGGGCGTGGCCGAACGATTGCGGCCGAACGTGTTGGTGGCCGAAGGGCTGATGTGCGGAATCAGCGAGCACCACATGAAACATCCCGGCACGCTGACGATCAGCGCCGGGACGTTTCTGACCGTGTTGGGCGAGTTGATCGACAGCATGGTCCGCGCCGGGTTCGACAACATTTTGGTGCTCAACGGCCATGGGGGAAACGTGGTGCCTTGTCGAGCGGTGTGGGATCAGTATCTGCGACGCTTTCAGGTGAACCTGCACTTTCTGCCGTATTGGGATGTGTTGACGGTCGACGACGCGAAGGAGCTGCTCGACAGCGGCCATGTGTTGCCCACGAATTTGCCGGGGCATGCGCAAGAGTTCGAGACTTCGTTCGCGTTAGCCGCTTTCCCCGAAAACGTCCGTACCGAGATGTGGACCGATCAGCCGGACCCAACGCCAGCGATGGCGACGGCGGCCAAAGGCGAAGCGTTTATCGCGCGCTCGGTCGAGCGCGTGGCGGCCTTTCTGGAAGACATGATCGCCGGACGCCGCACCGCGCCGGTGCCGCCCTTTCATCCGTAGTCATGCCATCATACGAACAATTGCTGGACTCGCTGCGGAATCAGTTTCCTTCGCCGGTTTCCGATCCGGTGCATGACGGTTATGTGGCGTTCTCGCTGTTGCGGGCGTTGGATCAAGTTGACTCGCTGAAGAGCGACGCGCCGGTGCTGGGGACGCCACGCGAGCCGGATTGGGACGCGGCGGTTGAGGAGTCGATCGCCGAGCACGGGCGGACGACCGAGGAAGTTCTGCCGGAGCTTGTGCGGTGCCTGCATGGGATGCCGATTTGGGGCCATCCGCGCAGCCAAGTCAATGTGATCGCGTATCCAACGATCGCCAGCGTAATCGGCGTGGTGTTGCCGTCGCTGTACAACCCGAATCTGTGCAGCGACGAAAGCGGTCGCGGCTTCTCCGAGGCCGAAGTACGCGTGACGGCGATGATCGCGCGGTTGGTTGGTTACGACCCAGCGAGCGCCGGCGGTTTGTTTACGTTTGGCGGAACGGGGACACTGTTGTATGGAGTGAAGCTGGGGCTCGAACGCGCGCTGCCGGGCGCCTTTCAACACGGTATTCGCGACGACGTGGTTTTGATTGCATCGCGGCAGAGTCACTATGCCTGCTTGAACGTGGCGGGCTGGCTCGGGATTGGGCAGCAGAATGTGTTGCTGGTCGAAACGAACGACGACAATTCGATGAACGTCGCTCACTTCGAGCAGGTGTTGTGCGAAACGATGTCGGCCGGACGGCGCATCGCGGCCATCATCGCCACGATGGGAACCACCGACGCCTTCGGGCTGGATGACTTAGCGGCGATTCGCGCCGTTCGCGATCGCGTTTGCGACGAGCTGAACAGCGACTATCGACCGCATTTGCATGCCGACTCGGTGATCGGTTGGGCTTGGTCCGTGTTTCGCGACTACGACTTTCATCGTAATCCGTTGGGCTTTCGTGGCCGCACGACGCGAGCCTTGGCCGCCGCGGCGAATCGCATCCGGCATCTGACGCTCGCCGATTCTTTGGGCGTCGACTTTCACAAGACAGGCTTTACGCCGTATATCTCGTCGATGCTGTTGGTGCGCGACCGAACCGCTTTCGACGGCATCGTGCGACGGCGCGAAACGATGCCGTATCTGTTCCACAGCGGCACTTACCATCCGGGTATGTTTTCGTTGGAAACGTCGCGTGGCGCGTCGGGCGTGATGGCCGCGCTCGCGAATCTATTGCTGTTGGGCAAGGAAGGGCTGCGAGCCTTGCTAGGCCACGCGGTGGAAATGCAGAGCGTGTTGCGTGAAACCATTTCCGCCCGCCCCGAGCTGAGTGTCGTAAACGACGATAACGTCGGCCCGGTCACGTTGTTCCGCGCTTATCCCGACGATGTCGATACGTTTCAGGCGTTGTCGCGAGAGCTGCACGAGGAAAGCTATGCCGAATCGGTTCATCGGCACAACGAGTTGAACGCGCGAATCTTTGACGCGATTCAACAACGGGCGATTCAAGGCGCGGCGATCGCGATTGGCTTCACGTCGGATTGCCGCCATAGCACGGCGGGCGAGCCCATCAATGCGCTGAAGTCCTACGTCTTGTCGCCGTTCGTCACCGAGTTGCAGATGCGGTCGGTCGTGGAACAAGTGTTGGCGGCTCGCCGAGAAATTCTGGCTAATTTTGGCTAGAGCGATTCACTCGCCACGAGTTCCGAACTACATTCTTAACAAGTCAGCCAGAACCTCCCAAACTGCTGATTCGGATGACTCACCGCAATCAGCATTCTGACGCTTGACTTTGCAAATCCTCGTGTTACCCTACCACCTAAACTTCGCTAAGTGCGTAGCTTCCGCAACCGTTAAGTTTTGCAACAGGGTTTCGTGCCGGTTGAGGAAACTTCGACTCAGCGAGTCAGTGAAAGCAGCTTGATGCGGCCGCCGTCCCGCTCAAGTGACGACTGTTTGACGGCAAAAGTTGTTAGTCCAGGTACCTGTTTCGTTTCCAAGGGAGGATTCAGTATGAATCGATTGTTCGCTTTGGGCGTCGCGGTTTTCTTCGCGATCGTCGGCATCGCTCTGATGGGCGGTGAGAACCAAGCTGTGGCTGGTCACGGCTGTCACGGTTGTGATTGCGCTGGCGTTTCGTGCGATGGCGGATGTGGTGGTCACCACGCTTGCCACGGCTGCCACGGTCGCCGTCATCATCGTTGCCACGGCTGCCACGGTTGCCACGGCCGTCGTCACCACCGTTGCCACGGCAATAGCTGCTGCGGCCCGGTTGCCGATTGCTGCGGCGCTCCGGCTTGCTGCGAGCCGGCTCCGGTTTGCGGTTGCGAAGGCGCTCCGGTTGAGTACGCTCCGATGGAAGCTCCGGCCGCTCCGGTCGAAGCCGCTCCTGAAGCTCCGCCCGCGGCTCCGGCTGCTGACGCTGCCAGCTTCGAGCGCGCTCCGATGGTCTTCCGTCAAGTTAGCTTCCGCCGCTAAATCGCGACGGTTTTCCGACCCAGACGCCGCTAACAGAGGTTCTCCCTGTTGCCTTACGGGCGGCGGAATTCGGAAACACAATCAGACCGGGCTTCGTCATGACGAAGTCCGGTCTATTTTTTTGCGATCTGCCGCGTATCGCGGGATTCCGACCAGATCGTTTGCCAGATGCCAAACCGCGGCCGATATTTTCGAGTTGAGCGAGTTTGCTCCGCGACAACTTTGCCCGCCAAATTCCCGAGTTGATTCATTCCCATGCCTTCCTACCAAAATGAATCCGCGGCCGACCGAGGCGGCGCGCCAGTCGGCGACAGCTCGTAATGTCATTTCGCTGGTCGTGTTCATCCATCTGTTTTTCGTGGCGTTGTGTTTGGGGGCGGGCGTCGCTCGCTCCGAGATGCATGGGCGGCTGATTAACGCCTTTGGTTTCTATGTTCAGTCGCTCAATCTGAACCCCGACTTCACGCCCTATCATCTCACGCACGGGACGCTCGACGATGTCGACCATCGGATCGAAGTGTTGCCGAAAGACGCGGATCCCGACGACGCGGAAGCTTGGGTCAAGCTGCCCGACGGCGGCTATCGCGCATCACGATTCTTACAAACGGTATCAACGTTTGGCGAAGACCTTGGCTTGTTGGCCGACATGGAAGAGCAGTCAGGTTCGATCGCCCGAGACGTCGGCGAACACTTTGTCCACGAGCGTGGAATTCAGCCCGTACATGCGAGCTCGCCGACACCGCTCTGCAACACTGGCGCACGTTCCTCGACGGCACGCCCGATTCCTTGCGACAGACATAAACATGTATTTTCAGACACCATGCGACGCCGACCTGATTGTCACGGACGACGGCGTGGTGTTCCCCAACAAACGCGCTGACGCTGGCGAATCGGCCCAGCGCTCGTCGAAGACAATTCCGCCGAAGGCAATGCTGGCTGTGCGGAGGGCAACTAACGTGAGCGCGGTCCGCAACTACTTTCAAGAGCTTTCCACACAAGTCGTGCAGGGCTGGAATCGTTTCTGGTTCAGCCTCGGCGACGCGTATTGCCTGGGAGCGATGCGTGCGTTGATCGGCGCGATGGCATTATGGTTCATTGTTTCGTATTCCACGGATCTGGTGACTTGGTTCGGCCCGCACGGGCTGTTGACCGTTCCGACCGTGACGCACAATTGACCGGGATTGCCGATTCCGATGAACCGGTCTTCTACTCAGTCGATTCTGTTTTACGTCGATCAGCCCGCAGTATTGTGGAGTGTCCATGTCGTGGCGGTGGTGGCCGCGGCGATGTGCATGGTGGGATTGTTTAGCCGCGTGGCGTCGATCGTCACCCTGCTCATGGTGTTGTCGTATGTTCATCGAGCGCCGATGCTGACCGGGCAATTCGAGCCGGTGTTGACGGCACTGTTGTTGTATCTGTGCATTGGCCCGTCGGGGCGCGCGCTGTCGATCGATCGCTGGCTGAAATCGCGAAGCGGGAAAACGGCCGAGCCGTCGCCGTCGCTGGCCGCGAACATCAGCCTGCGATTGATGCAAGTTCACGTGGTGATGTTCTATTTGATCTTTGCCTTCAGCAAGCTGGCCGGCGAACCGTGGTGGAACGGCGAGGCGGTGTGGTGGTTGATGGCACAGAGTGAGTCGCGACTGGTCGATTTCTCCTTCTTAGGCCAATGGAACGCGGCCCCGGTATTCAACTTGTGGACGTATGCGTTTATCGCCTACGAGTTCAGTTTTGCCGTGTTCATCGGCAATCGGCTGGCTCGGCCATTGTTGTTGGCGATCGGCGTCCCGTTGTGGCTGAGTTTGATTCCGATCACGGGACTGACCAGCTTCGCGCTCATCATGTTGGTTGCCAACGCGGCGTTTGTTCCGGCGGCTTGGTGGCGATCCGTGGCGGACGCGTGTTGTTCGCGTAAAACGGCGGCGGCTTAGATCATCGGCGCGACCGACGAGTCCAACGGCTAGCGGATCAGGTGGTTGCCGAAAAACATTGGCAGCACTTGATGCGTTTGCTATGCTGGGCGTCGATTACCGAGGCCACCGGATGCCTCGGTCCCGCCAAGTCGAATCCTGCCCGCGGAGCGTCACGCCATGTTGAAGCTGTTCCCCACGAAGTTGCGCGATTGCGAACGTGCTGGTCGTCGCCAGTTCCTGTTGGAAGTTGGTTCGCTCGCTCCGTTGGGGTTGTCGTTGCCGCTGTTGTTGCAGGCTCAGAGCCGTGCAAATGCCGCGACTCGCGAGGCGAAGGAAACAAATTGCATCTTGGTTTGGACACGCGGTGGCACCAGCCATCACGATACATTCGATCCGAAGCCGGAAGCGGCCGCCGACGTGCGTGGCGAGTTTGGTGTGATCGACACGGCCATTCCCGGTGTCAAGTTCACGGAACATGTGCCGACGTTTGCCAAGGAACTGAACCGGTTCGCGCTGCTGCGAAATTTGAATCCTCGCAACGGAAGCCACGGCACGGCCGACGCGATCATGATGTCCGGGCATAAATTCAATCCGGCGATTACGTATCCCTGTTTTGGATCGGTCGTGGCCAAGGAGCATGGACCGCGTGGCGTGATGCCGCCCTTTATGCAAATCGGAACGCAAGTGGATCGGCGTTTCGGCGGCGGACTGGCGGGCTATCTAGGAATCGCTCACAACGCCTTCGAACTACCGGGCGATCCGAACGCGGAGAACTTCACGGTTCGCGATATTACGCCTCCCAGCGGCGTAAGCTTGGAGCGTCTGGCGCGGCGGCAAGCGGCATTGGAGCGAATCGACCGCTTTCAAGCCGATGTATCGCAACCGGCCGATTCGCTGACGGCGATCAGCGATTACTACGAGCACGCCTTCAGCATGATCACTTCGCCGGAAACGCAGCGGGCATTTGAGCTTTCGCAGGAGGACACGGCCCTGCGCGATCGCTATGGCCGACATACGTTCGGGCAAAGCTGTCTATTGGCGCGGCGGCTAGTCGAATCCGGCGTGCGATTTGTAACCGTGACCAGCGGCGGCTGGGACACTCACAGCAATAACTTCGACGGATTGAAAAAGCTGCTTCCGCCCGTCGACCAGGGCTTGCCGATGTTGCTGGAAGATTTGGAGCAGCGCGGGTTGCTCGACACCACGTTGGTCGTATGGCTAACCGACTTTGGACGCACGCCCAAGATCAACTCGGCGGCCGGCCGCGACCATTGGTCCACGGCCGGTTTCGCAATCTTCGCCGGCGCTGGCGTGCAAGGCGGTGCGGTTATCGGCGCAACGGACGACGAAGGCGCCAAGCCGGTCGACGCCGAGTATTATCCGTCGGACATCGCGGCCACGATCTATGCCAAGCTGGGCATACCGCTCGACAAAATCCACATCGCGCCGGACGGCCGCCCAATGCGACTGTGCGAAGGGCGACCGATCCCAGAATTGATGGGATAGCTGGCTTCGTCGGATAGCCAGCAAGTCATGCCGGCTGAAGTCGACCAACCCACATCACTTCACTGGCGGCCGCGACGCTTTTTCTTTGCCGTCGTTGCGATCGCTGATTCTGCTGGCGTTGACTGGACACGCTAGAACTTCCGGGTGTGTCGGTTGGCCGCAAACCCGACGCGAGACGGAAAAAAGCCACGTTTCCATTGTCCCCGATTGTGAGTTCTCTTCTTTGAGAGCGGGGGCGGGCGAATTCTGTTGTTGCGTTGGGGGCAGTATCTCGGCGTGAACAACGCGGCAGGAACGCGGCTGTAGGCAACACAAACCAGATCGCACTGAGCAGGGCAACGCATGCGGATTTTGCACTGCGGGAACTGGATACCGTCGACTCACAAGTCGACCAAGAACGCTGTCGGGCGTCGCCACGCTGGAGATGGCCGTCTGTCTGCCGATGTTGGTCATTATCACGTTTTGCTCGATCGAAGCGGCCAACTTCATTGCAAAACAGTCGCTTACCGAGGCAGCTTACGAAGCCGTGCGGTCGCTGCGGCAACAGGCAGAACAAGGCCAAGGCCACCGGCGATTTCAGGAGATTATCGACGCCCGAGAAATCCAGGAGCGCATCTTACACTTTCCCCCAATGTTAATTCCCGGACGTTGCCGAGCTTTCCTGGTAACCGCGACAGTGCAGCCTTCATTCGCCAGAACTCTTATAGTCCCAATTCCATTTCCGTAATGGAACATCACGGTTAACCGACGCGGTGGCCAGGCTCTGGCTATATCAGAACTTGTCATGTCGCGTCGAAAACAGATACAAGTGAGACTTCGCGGGTTCCGTGACCGGCGCCTCGATCGTCGCGGCGCTGTGTTGCCGTTGGTGGTTGTGTTTTTGGTCGTGTTACTAGCCATGGCCATGTTTACGGTCGACGTGGCCTACATGCAACTCGTGCGGACCGAGCTGCGCGCCGCCACCGACGCCGCGGCAAAGGCGGGCGTCGAAGCGCTGGGCCGCAATCAGAGTTCGGACGCCGCGATTGCCGCCGCGATCAACTTGGCCTCACGTAATCAAGTCGCTGGCAGCCCCGTCATTCTCCGCGCGGAGGATATCACAATTGGCACCTCCGCCTACCAATCCGATGGCAGTTGGCAGTTTTCACCTGGCGGAACGCGGCCCAATGCCGTTCGCGTGAATACGGTGTTCAATGAGACAAGTCCTAACGGCAGCGTACCGTTGTTCCTGGCCGGCATGTTTGGCAATGGCTATTTTTCGCCCGAACAACAGGCGACGGCCGCCGGGTTGGAGCTGGACATTTGCTTGGCCGTGGACCGTTCCCACTCCATGTGTTTCGATCTCTCCGGTGTGGATTGGAGTTACCCGCCCGGTACGCCACGCTGGCCCGATCCAGTCGCTTATCCGCCCAACTCGACGTACAGCCGCTGGGCCAGTCTTGATTCAGCGGTTGATCTATTCCTCGACGCGGCCGCCGACACCTTTAAGCCACCGCGAGTCGCACTGGTCACATGGGGCTCGCGGATCGATCGCACGACTTATGAGTATTACATCACACGGCAAACAGCGCCGGCCGTCAGCAACGATGTGGGACTAACAAACAGCTATAACACGATCAAGCAGTCCATTCAGTCACGCGGCAATAATGTTATGTTAGGTGGCACTAATTTATCGGCTGGATTGGATGAGGCCGTGGCATTGTTGGAAGCCGACCAAACACGGCCCTATTCGCGCAAGTACGTCATCTTGATGACCGACGGACAATGGAATGAAGGGCGCGACCCTGTTCTGGCGGCACAAGACGCGGCACGAGCCAATATCGTCGTCCACACGGTGACATTCCTCAGCCGCGCGGACCAGTCGACGATGGCCGAAGTCGCCGAACTGACCGGCGGTCAACATTATCATGCCGACGACCGAGACGAGCTGGAACAGGCGTTCGTTGAACTAGCGCGCACTTTGCCTGTCGTGTTGACTCAATAGAGATCACAACTTTGAACTGGTTCTGTCCAACACGGAGTTTGGGTATTCACCAACCGCGCGGTGCGTGCCGGCCGCGTCGGGTGCTTCGTCGCGGCGCGCACACGGTCGAGTTTGCATTGATCTTGCCGGTGTTGCTGTTGATGGTGACCGGTTCGATCGAATTGGCTCGCATGCACATGATCCACAATTCGGCGTCGAATGCGGCCTATGAGGGCGCACGGCGCGGCGCGGTGCCGGGAGCGACGGCCAGCCAAGCGCGCGAGGCCGCGGAAAATCTGCTGCTCGCAATTGGCATCCACAATCCAACCATCGCGGTCGATCCTGCGAGCATTCAAGATTCGACCGAGACGGTCACCGTGACGGTCTCGGTTCCGCTGAACGATAACGCGTGGCTCACGCCGCTGTTCACCAAGAACAAGTTGATTGTGCAATCGTGCTCGCTGACTCGCGAACTTGTCCAGCCGTAGTTTTCCCGGTCGCCGCGATCGGCAATCGGCGCCTCACCCGAAGCCGACGCACAATCCGCACGACTGACGGAAAATCGAGCGGAGTTCGCCTTCGCGTCCCACGTCTGAGTGGCCGCGATAGCCGCGCGTGCTTAAGATGACGATGGTTCTTGTTTTCCCATTCGGGAAGTGCGAGCGTTGCGACGCGTGGCGGCCGGAAGCGGCTAAGTCGTTCGGTTGAACGGTGACCATCGGAACGGTCCGTCACGTTACGTCCCAGTCGCCAATTTGCGGCCGGCGGATCGTCTCATTCGGCCCAACACGATTGGCGACGCCATGATGGCTGGAACTGCGCATGAGCGGCGAAGTCCGCGAAGTCGGGAAGGCCCCGCGACAGGTTCGACGCAATGGTGTGATGCTGGTTGCCAGCCTCGCCATCGGGATCGTTCTGTCGGCCGCGCTGTTCACCGTGGTGCGCAGCCGAGAACGGGCCGCCGTCCGCGAAGAGTTGCATCGCGTTGTCGCCAGCCGTTCGCAACAGTTAGCCGGTGAAATCGACCGCACGCTGGAAGTGCTCGAATCGCTCGGCGCCTTCTACGGCGCGTCTCAGTTGGTCGAACGCTACGAATTCGCCCGATTTGCCCACGATCCGCTATCACGCCACGAGCGGCTGGACGCCCTGATGTGGCTGCCGCGCATCGAACGCGATCAAAAGAATGGTTTCGAAGGGGCCGTGCGGGACGACGGCCCGGCTGATTTCGCAATTCTCGAGCCGGGCAAAGCGAATCAGTGGCGCGAAGCTGCCGACCGTCCGACGTACTATCCCGTGCTCTACGCCGAGCCGTTCGATGCGAACCGCGAGTTGATCGGCCGCGATTTGTCGGCCGATCCGAAGCTCCATGCGGCTCTCGAACGCGCCGCCGACAGCGGACTGCCGGTCGCCGTCAGCAGTTCGCTCGCGTCCGTCGGCAAGGGCCAGCGAACCGAGTGGCTGTTGGTCCTGCCGATTTACGCCGGCCGCGAACGTTCGGCCACGATCGATCGACGTCCGGAGAATCTACTGGGTTTCGCCGCCGCTCGCATCGATCTAGCGCATATGGCGACCGACGCCCTGGAAACACTTGAAGCCAGCGGATTGCGAATCGCGCTCTTCACACCGAATGAACGTGGCACCGATATTTTGTTCCCGTTCCGCGTGGACGAAGCGGATAGGCAGTTGATCGACCCGTCGCTGGCTCCCGCATCGTTGCCGCTCGACATGCAGCATCAAGAGACCATCTCGTTGGCCGACCGCCGGCTCACACTGAACGCGGTCGGCACGCCTGAGTTCGTGGTCGACCGCTTGGGATTCGGCGCGCTGGCCGTGTTGTTCGCCGCGCTTGTAGTCACCGGATTGCTGACGGCGCTGCTGCACGGGCAGCTCGAACGGACGCAGCAAGTCGAGGCGGTCGTGCGTCGCCGAACCGCGGAACTGGCCGATGCGAATGTTGCGCTGCAAGCCGCCAAGGAAACGGCCGACGCGGCCAACCAAGCCAAGAGCGAGTTTCTGGCCAACATGAGTCACGAAATCCGCACGCCCATGAACGGCATCATCGGCATGACCGATCTGGCGTTGGACACACGGTTGAACGACGAGCAGCGCGAGTTCTTGACGCTCGTCAAAACCTCGGCGGACTATCTGCTCGCGGTAATCAACGACATCCTCGACTTCTCGAAAATCGAAGCCGGCAAGCTCGATCTCGAAGCGATCCCGTTCAGCTTGCGAGACACGATCGAAGAGACTGTGGCGTCGATGGCCGTCCGCGCCCATCAAAAGGGGCTTGAGCTGGCGTGCTATGTCGCGCCGGAAACGCCCGACGGATTGCTGGGCGACCCCGGCCGTTTGCGGCAAGTGCTCGTGAACCTGATCGGCAACGCCATCAAATTCACCGAACAGGGCGAAGTCGTTGTCGAAGCCCGACAAGTCGCGGAACACTCGGACGACTTGGAACTAGCGTTTGCCGTGCGGGACACCGGCATTGGGATCCCGCCGGAGAAACGGCACGATCTGTTTGAAGCGTTTACACAAGTCGACACGTCCACCACGCGCAAGTACGGCGGCACCGGACTGGGGCTGGCCATCAGCGCTCGACTCGTGCATTTGATGAACGGCCGCATTTGGGTGGAAAGCGAACTCGGCCAAGGCACGACGTTTCATTGCACAATGCAGTTCGGCCGCTCGGATTTGCCGCCGGTCGTGGATCCCGAACAGTATCCGCGGCTGCGCGACACGCGCGTGCTGGTGGTCGACGACAACGCCACGAACCGCAAAATCTTGTTCGAGCTGCTGGCGAGTTGGGGCATGACGCCGACGTTGGTGGACGATCCGCGGCGAGCGATCCCGTCGCTCGAACAAGCCCAACAGCACGGCCGGCCCTACTCGCTCGTGTTGCTCGACAACATGATGCCCGAGCTGGATGGCTTCACGCTGGCCGAGCAAATCATTGCCCGCAGCGAATTCGCCGGCGCCACGCTGATGATGCTTTCGTCGGCCGATCAGCGGCAGGATTTCCAACGCTGCCGGGATTTGGGCATGGCCGCCTGTTTGCCGAAGCCCGTCCATCGTTCGGATCTGTTCAACGCGATTATCATGGCGCTGTTCGCCGAAGCGGCCGACGAGTTGCCGGCGGCGCCGCATCCCGTCTCGCGCATCGAACCGGTCGACCGACCGCTCCGGCTTCTTCTGGCCGAAGACAACAACGTGAACCAGCGGTTAGCGACGCGGTTGCTTGAGAAACGAGGCCACCAAGTCACTGTGGTGGGCAACGGACAGTTGGCCGCCGACGCGATCGCGGCAACCGAATTCGACGTCGTGTTGATGGATGTCGAGATGCCCGAAGTCGACGGCTTGGCCGCCACGCGTCTGGTGCGGCAGCGCGAAGCGGACTCGAATCGCCATGTGCCAATCGTCGCCATGACGGCGCATGCCATGAAAGGGGACCGCGAACGTTGCCTGCAAGCCGGGATGGACGAATACATCTCGAAGCCGCTGCGTCCGAAGGAGCTGTTCGCCGTTGTCGAAAGCTTCGCCCCGCCCGAACACGCGGCCTCGATTCCCGTTAGGCCGCCCGTTGAAAAGCCCGTTGAGCCGCCGGTTGAGACGCCTGTGGAACGTTCAGCTCGCGAACCGGCCGCCGTCGAACAGCTGGACAAACAGCACGCATTGGACCGAGTCGGCGGCGACGAATCGCTGCTGCACGAAATCTCGGCCGCGTTCGTCGAAGAGTGTCCGCGGCTAACTCGACAGATCGACCAAGCGATCGATAACGAGAACCGCCAAGAACTTCGCCGCTTGGCGCATACCTTGGCCGGAGCGATCGGCAACTTTACCGAAGGCGACTCGTGGCGATTCGCACACGATCTGGAACTTGCGGCCCCCAACGCCGACTGGCCCGATCTCCGCCATCGCTCGGAGCAAGTCCACTCGCAAGTCGCCATGCTGGTCCGCGAAGTTGCCTCTTGGAACAATGGGCTATCGGACTTCGTCTGCCGTCGCCGGGATTAGGCATTCGGGCAGCTTGGGCTGTCGGGAGTTGGACCACGAAGGACACGACGAGCACGATGGGGGAAAGGCTGACACCGTTTCGTAGGAGGCGATGTCGAATGCCAAATGCCAGTCGTTATCAATTATCTATGATCGGACATAATTCGTTTCGAGGGACTTCCCACTGCCTTGCCTAAGTGCTCCTCGTGCTCTTCGTGGTGATTGATCTTGATCGCGACCTTATCCACGGTGGCCTCATCACGCGTGCGCGCGGGGCGTTGCCCACGCGGTTAAACGACGGCAGCGTGGACTTCTACCACACTGTGTAGCCGCCGTCGATGATAAGGGCGGCGCCGGTCATGTAGCGCGAAGCGTCGCTGGCCAGGTAGACGGCCAGCGGGCCGAGGTCTTCGGGCGGGCCGTGATCGCCGGCGGGGATACGTTCGCGAAAGCCCGCGATGACTTCGGGATGGATTTTGGCCCAACGCCGGTTGGCGTCGGTCATGAATCCGCCGGGGCAGATTGCGTTCACGGTAATGTTGTGCGGCGCCCAGTCGGCGGCGACGGCTCGCGTGAATTGCACGACGGCGGCTTTGGCCGTTTCATAATGCCGGCCGCGAATATCGCGACCTACCACAAAGGCATTGATCGACGAGATGTTGATGATCCGTCCGCCTTGCCCACGTCGGATCATGTCCCCGCCGATTACTTTGGTGCAGACAAAGACGCTGGTCAGGTTCAGATCCATCAACTGCCGCCACGTTTCGAGCGGCATATCTTCGGTCGGAATGTTTTCGCGACGACCGCCGGCGTTGTTGATGAGAATGTCGATCGGGCCGCAAGTTTCCAGCACTTGGTGACAGAGCTGCTCGCACTGTTCGGGCTGGCTGACGTCGCCCGAGAACGTCCAGGCTTGTCGGCCGCGGGCTCGAACCTCGTCGGCCGTGGCTTGCAACGTTTCGGCGTCGCGGCCGCATAGAGCCACGTCCGCGCCGGCTTCGGCAATCGCTAGGCTCATTTCGCGTCCCAAACCGCGGCTGCCGCCGGTGATAAACATTCGCTTGCCGTCGAGTCGAAAGCGATCGAGCACGGTCATGGTTGTCATCCTCGCCTGCGGCTGCGGGTTAAACGAAAACTGGGATGGGAGCCTAGCCGCCGTCGCTGGTGAGGGCGGGGAGGTCGTTGGGGACTTGTTGCCGGTTGAGTGGCGGGAGGCGCTGTTCCAGGATGCCTCGCACGCGCGGGAACAACAGCAGTCCTTCAACCACCATCCAAGCTTGCAGGGCCAACACGACCGCGCCGAAGCCGACTAGCAGATAGTTCTTCTGCATCAGCCAGCCCGATTCCGGGTTGAACATTTGCCACAGCATGGCCCAGGCGGGCATGATCAGCATCACGGTCATGGGGATCAAGATGAAGAAGACCGGTTTGTTGCGTCGCCACAGATAGAAGGCCGTGACCATGAACGCCAAGCCGGCCAGCAACTGATTCACCGCGCCGAACAGCGGCCACAGGATCAAGCCGCCGCTGCCCGGTCCGGCGGGGCCAGGCAACATCGCGACCAGTCCGCCCAGGCCAACGGCCAATCCCGTGGCGGCGTATTTGTTGGTGAGCGGCGTGATCTTCAGCGAGCCGGCCAGCTCTTGGATCACGTACCGTTGCAACCGCGTAGCGGTGTCCAGTGTTGTGGCGGCGAAGCAGGCGACGAGTACCGCGACCAAGCTGACGCCCAACTGCAACGGCACTCCGATCGCGGTCAGAAAATTCGCGCCACCTTCGACAAACGCTTCGATCATTTGCTTCAGACGGAACTTGGACCAACCTTGATTCACGTCATACCGTTGGTCCCACGCGGCCAAGCCAGCGACGGGTGTTTGTGCTTCGGTCAGTACCGCTTGCCATTGCCGCCCGCCGTTCTCGTCCACACGCTGCTCAAACAAGCCCATGCCCACGCCGGCCGTGCATGCCAGAATCACCATCACGGCCAGACCGCCTTCGAGCAACATCGCGCCATAGCCGACATACTGGGCGTCGGTTTCCTTGGCCACTTGCTTGCTGCTGGTTCCGCTGCTGACCAAACAATGAAAGCCGCTGCAAGCTCCGCAGGCGATCGTGATGAACAAGAACGGAAAGATTGGCGGCGCGTCGGTCGGAATGCGGCTGGCGTCGGCAACGGCCGGAATCTCGCTCAAGTTAGCTCGGCCCATGACGCCTGCAACGACTAAGCCGCCAGCCAGCAACACCAGGGCCACGACCAATTGATGACTGTTCACATAGTCGCGCGGCTGGAGCAACAACCAGACGGGCAACACCGACGCGATGAAGCAGTAAATCAACAGAATGAACGTCCACAGGATAACCACGTTGAACGTGCCTCCGGTGACAGGCAGGCCGAACATTTTGGACAAGTCGATCGGCAGCCAGTACGTGCCGATCAGCACGCAGGCGTATACGGTGGCCAGTGCCCCAATCGACGGCCACAGCAGCTTGCCGCCACGGCGATAACACCAGACGCCGATGCCGATCGCCAGCGGCATGGAAATCCACACGGGCAACACCGACTCGGGATAGAACGTAAAAATCTGGGCGATCACCAAACCGAAGATCGCCAGCACGATCGTAAGCGCGAGAAACAGAATCAGCAGAAACAGCAACCGGGCTCGGGGCGAGATCAGCCGCGCGGCCACTTCGCCGACCGTCTGGCCGCGGTTGCGTAGCGAGACGATCAACGCGCCGAAATCGTGCACGGCGCCGATGAAGATTGATCCGAGCACCACCCACAGCAGCGCCGGCAACCAGCCCCAAAACACGGCCACGGCCGGTCCAACGATCGGGCCGGTGCCGGCGATGCTGGTGAAATGGTGGCCGAAGATCACTTGTTTGTTAGTCGGCACGAAATCGACGTCGTCCCGCAGTTCGTGGCTGGGCACGTTTGCGGCTTCATCCAATTGAAAGATCTTTCGGCCCAGCCAACGGCCGTAGGTGTGATAGGCCACGATGAAGCCGACGAACGAAGCGATGGCGACCAACAGCGTGCTCATGGAGATGGACCTAAGCGAACCGGGAAGGAGTGGAAGCGTGGAGGGCGGGCGAGTTCGAATGACGATCGCCTGCCCATCATACCAGCCCGCGAGGTGGCAACAATGGTTGGCCGACGCGGTCAGCACGGCGATGTCCAGTTCGCAACTGTCCGCCGACTCGCGACTTAGGCGTTTCGTTTGACCGCCCGCGCGACGCTGAATACGATTCGCTGACGCCCAGGAGGGACAGGTTCAGGAAGGAACCTTGCGTAGGAGACGCGCAACCGGCATCAACCCTTAGCCGAGGCTTTTCCTGATAAAGCGTGCAACTGAATCGCGGTTGTCAAACTGCGAGGATTGCAGCGAAAAAAGGACTAGGCTTTCTCGCCGGTTTGCTTGACCGAGGGCATTTCGTGTCCCATATTCTGGATGGCCGGCGCTCCGTCGTTCTCCGCTGGCCGCCACACCTTCATCAAATTCCGCACATCCGGCTCCGAAACCCGGCCAAGCGGATTTGATCTGAAAGTTCGCTTCGCGGTCGCTCCACCCCTTTGTCCGCGGATCGGGCTGGTCATCCTCCCTCCCGAAAGGTCATTCACGGATGCGCGCACACTTTCGCAAGCTGGTGTTGCTGATCCTGGTCGCTTGTTCGCTGTGGGCAATCCCCGCCGCTCCCGTTTGGGCTCAGGTGCGGATTCCGGCGGACGCGATCGTCGATACGGACGAAATTCGCCAGGTGTTGCAGCAAGGACTGACGCTCGAACAACAACGACGCTGGGGCGAAGCGCTGCTGCATTACGAAGACGCCAGCCGCAGCTTTCCCGATCAGCCCGAGATCGAGCAGCGGCTGACGTTAGCGAAGATTCACTACGATCTGGGCCGCCGGTATTCGGACCCGAGTTTTCTGGACGCGCTGAGGCAACTGAGCGAGCTGAACACGCTGGACGTGTATGGCGAAGTGTTGCTGAAGATTCAAACGCACTACGTGGACTCGCCGGACTGGCAAGCTTTGATGCGGCGCGGCACGGCGAACTTGGACGTGGCGATGACCGAGCCGGCCTTTGTCGAGCGGCATTTGGCCAAGGCGGATCGCGAGGCGGTGGATCGGTTTCGTCGCCATCTGCACGAGCAGCTTGACAGCCGACCGGTGCCGAATCGTTATGACGCCAAGAACGTGGTGAAATGGGTCGGCGACTTGGCCGCTCAAGAACTGGGCATGTCGGCTCAGGCCGCGATTCAGGAATACATCGCCGCGACTTCGGGCGCTCGACGACTACTCGCTATCTCACGGCCAACCAGTTGGACGATGTGTTCTCGCAGATCGAAGGCAACTTCGTCGGCCTCGGCATCGAGCTGAAGGCGGACGACGATTCGCTGTTGATCGTCGACGTGATTCCCGGCGGACCGGCGGCGGAAGGCGGCATCCAGCCGACCGATCGTATTGTGGCGGTCGACGGGCGCACGACCAAGGAGCTGACGACGGACGCGGCCGCCGACATGCTCAAGGGCGAGGAAAACTCGGTCGTGTCGGTCGAAGTGCTGAGCGAGGATGGCAATCGCCGCACGCTGCGGTTAGTGCGACGACGCGTGGATGTGCCGAGCGTCGTAAAGGTGGACATCATCGACAAGGAGATGGGCGTCGGTTACTTCCACATCACCAGCTTTCAAAAGACGACCAGCCGCGACGTGGACAGTGCGTTGTGGTCGCTGCAACGCCGCGGCATGAAGAGCCTGATTATCGACGTTCGCGGCAATCCGGGCGGACTGTTGAATTCGGCCGTTGAGATCGCGGACAAGTTCATCTCGAACGGCGCGATCGTATCGACTCGCGGCCGCAGTTCGCGCGAGAACTACGATTATATGGCTCACGCACCGGGTACTTGGCGAGTGCCGTTGATTGTGTTGATCGACAGCGAGTCGGCCAGTGCCAGCGAGATTTTCGCCGGTGCGATTCGCGATCAACGTCGCGGAACGGTGGTCGGCGTTCGCAGCTATGGCAAGGGAAGCGTGCAGGGCATCTTCCCGCTGGATGTGGCTCGCGGCGGCGTGCGTTTGACGACCGCCAAGTTCTATTCGCCGAGCGGCCAAGCGATCAGCAAGCGGGGCGTGCAGCCTGACGTGTCGGTTCGCGTGACGGCCAAAGTTCCAGCCGAAGGCGACTTGGCCGTAGCCGAGTTGAACGACGGCGATCAGATCTTGAAGGCCGGTCTGCAAGTAGTCCGCGACCGGCTCAGCCAACGCTAACGAAACTTCTCGGGTGAAAAACGCGCTGTGCGCGGGTCTCCCGACCCCGCACACGCTTTCGACCGAAGGTCTCCCTGCCTTTTCGATCCGCCTTGCCGGCGGTTTAAGTTTCCATGCGAGTCGATCTGGCGGTTAGGCCGGGGCTGCGGATTTGGGAGACCTGCGGTCGGGGGTTTCGGCGAGGTCGGGAGACCTGCGCCGAGCGCGTGGATTGTTCAGCGGTCCGCCGGCTTGGTTGTTTCTTGCACGTAGAGCCGCACGTTTTCCTCGAGCACCGCGAGGGGCACGGAGCCGCTGCCGAGCACGATGTCGTGGAACTGGCGGATGTCGAAACGCTCGCCCAACTCAGTCTCGGCAAAAGAACGCAGTTCGCGAATCTTTAGCTCGCCCATCTTGTAGGCCAACGCTTGACCGGGCCACGAGATGTAGCGGTCCACTTCGGCCTCGATGTTGTGGCGCGATAGCGCTGTGTTCTCGGCCATGAACTCGATCGCCTGCTCGCGCGACCAGCCGAGATAATGGATGCCCGTGTCGACTACCAAACGGCAAGCTCGCCACATCTCAAAGCTGAGTCGGCCGAAATCGCGGTAGGGATCTTGGTAGAAGCCGACTTCCAAACCCAATCGCTCGGCGTACAACGCCCACCCTTCGACGAACGCCGTGACGTTGTTGAAGCGGCGAAACGCTGGCAGATCGTCCAACTCTTGCTGCAGCGCCAATTGCAGATGATGCCCCGGCACGGCTTCGTGCAGCGACAACGCTTCCATCTCGAACAGCGGCCGGCTTTTTAAGTTGTAGGTGTTGATGAAGTAGTAACCGGCTCGCCGGCCATCGCCTGAAGGCATCATGTAATAGGCCGACGTGGTTTTCGGAGCGATGTAGGCCGGCACCTGTTTCAGCCCGTATGGCATCCGCGGCAAGCGACCGAACAGCTCGGGCAACCGGCCGTCCATGCGTTTCAGAATCAGCGCCACTTCGGCTTGAAGCTGCTCGGGCGAGTTCGCGTAGAACTGCTCGTCGGTGCGGAGGAAATCGAGAAAGTCGGCGTAGCGGTCGTTGTATCCCGCGTTGGCCGCGATCGTTTCCATTTCCTTGCGAATCCGCTGGACTTCGTTTAGCCCGATCTCATGGACCTGTTCGGGCGTAATGTCCAGCGTCGTAAACTGCCGCACGCGATGGCGGTAGAAGTCGCGGCCGTTGGGCAAAGCCGACGCGCCGATCGAACCTCGCGCGGCCGGCACGTAGTCGTCACGCATGTACTGCAAAAAATCGCGATAGCCCGGCACGACGCTCTCACGGATCGCTTCCGTGGCGGCGGCAGTCAACCGTTCGCGATCCGCTTCGGAAAACGATTCGGGCATCCGTTCCAGGGGACGATACAACAGGCTCTTCGTCACGTCGTCGACGATATGCGGGGTGATCGAGCCTTCGTAGCCTTCGAGCACGATCGCCGGCAGCACTTGTCCCGCTTCAACGCCATGCCGCATTAGTTCGATATGCTCGCGCGCGTACTGTCGAAACCCGCGCAGCCGGGCGATGTAGTTTTCATAGTCGGTCACGGTTCGCAGCGGCGCTTGCTCGGCCAACTCGGGAAACCCGATGTGAAAACCGGACCGATTGGTGATCGGCGTCAGATGCGTTTGAAAGTGGAACTCGGCCAGCGAGTTTTCCAGCTCGCGTTGGAAGATGTCGTAATTGATTTGGTTGGGCCGAGCGAGCGAAGCGCGGTCGATCTTTTGCAAGCGGTCGAGAAATTGCTGGCGGCGATCGTTGCGACGTTCGATATCGGCCAGCTTCTCGCTGCCCAGTTGATCGGCGCCGCGCGGGTCGCCCACGTGCATCGCGAACGACGGGCTCTCGTCCAGCTCGAACTGCCACGCTTCTTCGATCAAGGCGTCGAGCGCCGAAGCGGCGTCGGACTTGGCCGGTTGGGCGAAAGCCGCATTTGCCGCCAGAGTCAGCAGATAGACGAAGGTGACGGCGACCGGGAAAAGGCGTTGCATTCGATACACGTGGCAAGCTCCTGGCGGAATTTTCAGGTTTCGCATGGCGGGCGAAGGCACGGAAAACGCCGTTTCCGCCCGCACGACGGCGGGCCATTCTAAACCAGACGTGGCGAGCCGACACACTTTCCTGACGAAACGTGACCCGAACAGCCTTGCTGGCCGCCAAGCCGGGAAATCTACGGATTCCCGCCCATCAAACTCGGGGCGTCCGTTTGCGAGCGAATATTCGGCGACCTAGCCTTCGGCAGGAGGGGCAGAAATGAACCACGAGAATATCCGACCGACCGTCGTCTTGGTCGACGACGATTATGCCATCGCCGAATGCGTGGCCCGTTGTTTGAATCACATGGCCGAAGTCGAGGTGGTGGCCGTGGGCCGACACGCTCAAGCCGCCGTGGCTTTGGCAGCCGAGCATCGCCCGGCCGTCGTGTTGATGGACATTCACATGCCCGGCGCGGACGCCTTCTGGGCGTGTCAGGAGATTCTCACCCAGACGCGACAGGAAACTCGCGTGCTGTTCTACACCGGCTTTCCGCGCGACCATTATTTGGACCGAGCGTTGTCGGCCGGAGCGTCGGGTATGGTCAGCAAACATTCGGAATCGATGCAGGCGCTCTGCACGGCGATTCGCCACGTAGCCAACGGCGGCACGTATTACTCGCCGGAGTTGGCTTCGCGGTTCGTGCAGCTTGAGAATGAAGCCCCGCGGTCGCGCGTGACGACGCTGGCTCATCGCGAGATCGAAGTGCTGCGGCTGTTGGCGCTCGGCCGCACGAATCGTGAAATCGGCGACGAACTAGGGATCAGCCTGCGGTCGGTCGAAAAGGAAGTCTCCGACATGAAGCAAAAGCTGGGGCTGAACAGCACGAACGAGCTATTGATCTTCGCCGCTCGCGAGGAGCTGATTTACCCCGAGCTGCTAATGACACCGGCCAACGGAGCCGAACCGGTCGAAGCCGGCGCGTAGCGCGGTCGGAGAGCAACTCGCCCGAGTGCAACAACATGATTCGACCAACTTTTACGTGTTGAGGCGAGTGGCGGATGAGAACGCACCAACATACGAGCACGATGCGCGAGCGAGTGTGTCGGGAACTTACTCACTTGCTGGCGCTGCGTGCTGGTATGCGCTTAGGTGCCGCTCGCTTAATTTGGCTGTGATCGGGGTGGAATAACCGGCAAGGCTCGCCTCGTTGCATTGCAGTGCGTCTTCTCTCCGCGTTCTTCGCGACTCCGCGTTTCAAAAAAAGACGGTTGGAAACGCGGAGTCGCGGAGGACGCGGAGGGAGGGGTGCGAATGAGAGGGCAATATCGTTGATAAACACGCTTCTTGTGTTTGCCTATGCGATACGAAGTCATGCAGTCCTAACGGCGTTCGGTTAAACTGCTATCAGTGATTTCCGAGACGACGGGCGGTGACTGCGGGAGCCGAGTGACTGCGGTCGTCCGGTCATGTCGAAACTTCGGGCTGAAGATTTCTGCTTTGGCGTCTTGCGAACGCTCGCGATCCATTTGTCAACGAGGAAACTACACCGTGTATATGTTCGATTTCTGCAATGTTCGATTCCGCCGGCAAATTCACTGCTCCGTCATGATTGTGGCGACTTCGGCGGCCGTTGCGTTCGGTTGGGCGGGAGCCGCCGCCGCGGATGATAAGTCGGGCGAGAGCGCTGCGGGCGAAAATTGGATTCAGCTCTTCAACGGCAAGAACCTCGATGGCTGGACCGTGAAAATCCGCCGGCACGAAGCGGGCGACAACTTCGGCAACACGTTCCGCGTCGAAGACGGCGTGATGAAGGTGGGCTACGAGAAATACGAGAAGTTTGACGAGACGTTCGGACACATTTTCTACAACAAGCCGTATTCGCATTATCGGCTGCGGGTCGAGTACCGGTTTGTCGGTGACCAGGTCGACGGCGGGCCGGGCTGGGCTTTTCGTAACAGCGGCGTGATGGTGCACGGCGAGTCGCCGTTGACGATGGCCAGGGATCAGGATTTCCCGGCTTCGATCGAAGTCCAGTTGCTCGGCGGAAGCGGTAGCGGCGAACGCACGACCGCGAATCTTTGCACGCCGGGAACCAACGTCGTGATGGACGGCAAGCTGGTGACGCGTCACTGCACCAGTTCGACGTCGAAGACGTTTCACGGCGACCAGTGGGTGACGGTCGAAATCGAAGTGCGCGGCGGCGAGTCGATCAAGCACATCATCGACGGCCAGACGGTGCTGGAGTACACCCAGCCGCAACTGGACGACCGCGAAGCGCACGCCAAGGAGTTGGCCGCCAAGCAAGGCGGATTGCTGCTCACCGGCGGCACGATCTCGCTGCAATCGGAAAGTCATCCGGTTGAGTTTCGCAAGGTCGAGTTGCTGGAGCTGGAGCCGTAGAGCGATCTTCCGGCGGACTCAGCGGGAGCTTCGTTCTCCCAGGCGGGTTCGACTCAGCGGGAGCTTCGTGCTCCCGATGGGTGAATTTCTGGAGGGGCGTGACCGATTGTCGCGCGGCTTGCCGACTTGAATCTTCTTGTTCGTCTGTCGGAATCGTGGCGAATGGTCCGATAACACATGATGTTCGGATCATAGCGCCGAATTCGTGCGCTATCGGTCCCTCGCGATCGAACCCCGCACGCTCGCCGACGGACACTGACTCATGCCCACCGACTTGCTTCGCCGCCTGCGCCTTGCGCTGATGCTGGCTACGGCCATTCTCGTTGCTTCCGCCCCGCTGCTGGCCAAAATGCGCAGCGACGGCAACAGCCAAATCATCGAATTCCAGCCAACTTCCAAGGAAGCGACGCCGCCGGTCATTACGACGCTGGCCGTCCATCCCAGCGGCAATCTGCTAGCCACGGCCGGCGACGACCATCACGTGCGGATTTGGAACGCCGCCGACGGAACATTGCGGTTAACGCTGACCGGGCATTCCGATTGGGTCCGAACGTTGGATTATTCCAACGACGGCCGTCTGTTGGCAACTGCTGGCAATGACCGCCGCATCATTCTGTGGGACGGCCAAACCGGGCAGCTTCAACAGGTTCTGGCCGATCATCCGCAAGCCGTGTCGAAGCTGGAGTTTAGCCACGACGGCCGTTTGCTGGCCGCGGTTGGATTTGAACCTAAGCTGCGAATCTACGACCTCGCCACGGGCCAACTAAAACACACGCTCGGCTGTCCTTGCACCGACATGCGAGCGGTTGCCTTTTCGCCGGATGACAACACGATTGTGGCTGGCGGACGCAACGGCCGGCTGCGGTGGTGGAACGTCAACAGCGGTCGCGAACTGGGTTCGCTGCCGGCTCATGAACAACGAATCCGTCAATTGGATTTCAGCCGCGATGGCCGGTTGGTCTTCACTTGCTCCGAAGACCGCTACATCGCCGCGTGGGATTTGGCGGCCGAACAAGAAGCGTTTCGCTTGCCTCGCTGCGAAGCCAAGCAGTTCGCCTTGACCGTGATCGACGACGAACGGATCGCCACGGCTGGCAGCGACAATGTTATCCGCATCTGGAACTTCGCCGAGCAGCGTGAGTTGCATGCTTTGCGAGGCCACACCGGAACGATTCACGCGCTGACAGCAATCAACGGATCGTTGATTTCCGGCAGCTACGACACCACTGTCCGCCTGTGGAACATCGGCGGACCGATCATTCATCAACGCGAAGCTCGCGTGACCGCTCCCGCACATGGAGGTGCCCAATGAGTCTGCGAGACCAACTCGCCCGGCTCCGCCGACAATTCGCTCGCCGCACCGATGGTCGCACCACGAACGCGCCCGAAGCCAGTTCGCGGCGTTGCTTGTTCGAACAGCTTGAAAAACGCGAGATGTTGGCCGCCGATCCGCTGCGCGTGGGCGTGCTGTACACCGAGACCGACGATCGCACGGATTTGCAGCCTGATACGTTCGAGCTGTCGTTCGTGGGCGGAGCGCCCAACTCCGAGTTGCGGCACGTAGAGATCGATCTCAGCCCAAAGCGGCTGTTCTTCGACACCGCGACGACGGGCCGAGGCACGAACGGAGCGGCGCCGTTCAAGATCGTGTCGCTCGATACGCGGAATCCAGGCGCCACGGTTAACGCGACCGTGACCGATGGCTCGTCGTTGTTGACGCTGGACCTCACGGGCTTCCAAGCCGGCGACAAGCTGTTGTTTTCGATCGACGTGGATGAAGACGAGACGCTATATCCCAGCGTGCCCGCCGGTCAGATCGTGCCGCAAGTGGAACCGAACATCGACGCGATCGCGTCGGGCGCCGAGTTTAACGATTCGATCCTGCGTGCGTCGTTCGTCGCGCCTCACTATCACGACGCCAGCGGCAGCGTGATCTTCAAGCATCGTTTCAACTTGGCTGGCCGCGGCCTGGATTTGCAGTTGCTGCAGAACACCGACGGCAATGAAACACGGTCCGCCGCCGCGGGTTTGGACGTGCAGCAGAAGCCGAAGCCCGTGGCCATTTCGGGCACTGTCTATCTCGACCCAAATTTGAACTTGAAGCAAGAGTCCGGCGAGCAAGGCTTGTCCGGCGTGACGCTCGAATTGTGGGAGAAAGTCGGCGGCCAATATGTTTCGACGGGCCACACGACGCAGACGAGCGACGGCGGCGATTACGAGTTCGGGTTCAATCTGAATTTGCAACCGGGGACGTATCAGGTGCGCGAGTCGCAGCCCGCCGGTTTGTTCAGCGTCGGCGCGGTGGTCGGAACCGTCGAAGGACTGAAGTCCGGCTCGCTCGTGCCGGGCGACCCGAATCGCTTGACCGACATCGAGATTCCGCTGGGCGATACGCGGGCAATCGACTACGACTTTGCCGAAGCACAGCCAGCCTCGCTGAGCGGCTATGTCTACAGCGACCTCAGCAACGACGGTAGTCGCGATCCGGGCGAACTGGGAATCGGCCAAGTCTCGATTCAAGTCATTCCGGTTAACACCATCGCGCCGCAGTCGGCGATCACCACGACGACCGACGACAACGGACACTACGAGGTCACGGGCCTCGCGCCGGGCGAATACCGCGTGGTCGAGTTGCAGCAACCGGTCGGCTACTTCGATGGTCTCGATCGGGCCGGACAAGTGAACGGCGTCAATGTCGGCTCGGCGGTGAATCCGGGCGACGAGCTAATCGGTGTGCTGCTGACCGGCGGCTCGGCGGGCCTCGAATACAACTTCGGCGAAATCGCGCCGGCTTCGATCAGCGGCGAAGTTCGCTTGACCGACCGGTTCGGCAACTGTGACGGCGACGATATTTTGAATCCGCCTTTGGAAGGCGTGCGCGTCGTTTTGCAGGACAGCAACGGCCAGACGATTGCCGAAACGCATACCGATAACAAGGGTCAGTACTCGTTCGGCAACTTGCGGCCCGGTAGCTATACGGTCGTAGAGTTCACGCCCGCCAATCTGATCGATGGCGATTCCCATGCAGGCAATGTCAACGCGACACAACGCGGCACGGCCGACGGTGACGCAATTCGCGACATCCGGTTGAACCCCGGCGATCAAGGCACGAATTACGACTTCTGCGAGCACGAGCCAGCGTCGCTTTCGGGTTTTGTGTATCACGATCGTAACGACAATGGCCAACGCAACGCGGGCGAATCACCGATCGACGGCGTGACGGTTCGGCTGCTGGACAAACAAGGTGCGACGGTCGCCACGACGGTGACGGCGCGCGACGGATCATATCGTTTCGAGGGCTTGTCGGCCGGTGAGTACCGGGTGGTCGAAGTGCAGCCGGACAATTGGTACGACGGCCAAGACACGGCTGGTACGGTCGGCGGCACGATCGTTGGCGCGGCTCAGAATCCCGGCGATTCGATCGGCCAAGTCGATTTGAAATGGGGCGATGACGGCGTCAACTACAACTTTGGTGAACTCCTGGGTGGCAGTATCGCTGGCATCGTCCACGCCGATCCGAATCAGAATTGCGAATTCGATGCGGGCGAGAAACTGTTGTCTGGCGTGACGGTCGAACTGCTGGATGCCGGCGGCAACGTGGTCGCCACCACGCAGACGGATGCGAACGGCGCGTATAAGTTCGACAACTTGCGGCCCGGCAAGTACGCCGTGCGCGAACTGCAACCGACCGGCTACTTCCAAGGCGGACAACGCGCGGGATCGGGCGGCGGCGATGACTCGCAAGTCGATTTGATAACTTCGATCAACGTCGGCTCGGATCAACATCTGGTCGATTATGACTTCTGCGAACTGCCGCCGAGTATCCTAAGCGGCTACGTTCACGCCGACCCGGATCAAGACTGTGTATTCGACACGGGCGAGACGCCGCTACAAGGCGTGAAGGTCGAGTTGCTGGATTCGGCCGGCAAGGTGATCGCGACGACGACAACGGACGCCACGGGCTACTACAAGTTCGAAGGGCTCGCGCCGGGATCGTACACGGTGCGCGAAACGCAGCCGGATGGCTATTTCCACGGCGGCCAAGTCGCGGGTTCGAAGGGCGGCGACGATTCCCAGGCCGATCGCATTTCGTCGATCGTGATCGGCGCGGGCGAGACGCTGGTGAATTACAACTTCTGCGAACTGCCGCCGAGCAGCTTGAGCGGTTATGTCCACACCGACGTGGATCGCGACTGCGTGTTCGACGCGAACGAGTCGCCAATTGCCGGCGTGAAGATCGAGCTGCTAGACGTGAACGGCAACGTGGTGGCGACGACCACGACCGACGCCAAAGGCTTCTATCAATTCACGAATCTCGCGCCGGGACAGTACGCCGTGCGCGAGACACAGCCGGACGGCTACTTCGATGGCGGCCAAGTCGCGGGGTCGAAAGGCGGCGACGCATCGGGCTCGAATCGGATCACGACGATTCCGGTTGGCGCGGGCGAAACGCTGGTCGAATACAACTTCTGCGAACTGCCGCCTAGCAGTCTGAGCGGCTTCATCTATTCCGACGTCGATCAGGATTGTGAATTCGATCCGGGCGAGTCGCCGTTGGGCGGCGTGACCGTCGAACTACTTGACTCGACAGGCAAGGTTATCGCCACGACGACGACCGACGATGACGGCTTCTATACGTTCACGAACCTCGCGCCAGGTAAGTACACCGTGCGGGAAACGCAGCCAGACGGTTATTTCGACGGCGGCCAAGTCGCGGGCTCGCATGGCGGCGACGCTTCGGTGACGAATCACATCTCGGCGATTGATATTGGGCCGGGCCAGACGCTGGTCGATTATGATTTCTGCGAATTGCCGCCCAGTAGCCTCAGCGGTTTCGTTCACACCGACTTGGATCAGGACTGCGTTTACGATGCGAATGAGTCGCCGATCGAGGGTGTGAAGATCGAACTGCTGGATTCCAACGGCGACGTGATCGCCACGACCACGACCGACGCGAACGGCTTCTACAAGTTCGACGGACTCGCGCCGGGAACGTATGCCGTGCGCGAGACACAACCCGTCGGCTTGTTCCACGGCGGTCAGCGAGCCGGATCGAAGGGCGGCGACGATTCGCTGGCCGACTTGATAACGGCGATCAACGTGGGCGCTGGAGAGACGTTGATCGACTACAACTTCTGCGAGTTCCCGCCATCGTCGCTGAGCGGCATGGTTCATACGGACATCGACAACGACTGTGTGTTGGATGCGAACGAGCGACCGATAGCGGGAGTGACCGTCGAGTTATTGGACGCCAGCGGCAACGTGATCGCCACGACGTTGACCGATGCCCAAGGCCGCTATGAGTTCACCAACTTGCGGCCCGGCACGTATTCGGTGCGCGAGATTCAACCGGCCGGCTATTTCGACGGCGGCGATCCGACCGGCCGTGCAGTTGGCGGCGCCGGCGCATTGACCCAGAACGGCGGACTGCTCGGAGGTCAACTGGATGGCGGATTGGATAACGTCGGCGGGTCGACCGACAACGACCAGCACAGCGGCATCGCGATCCGTCCCGGCCAACGGCATGTCGATTACAACTTCTGCGAAATTCCGCCAGCATCGCTGGCCGGTCGTGTGTTCCAGGATGGCGATGTGTTGCAAACGCCAGACGGTTTGGCTCCGGCCGATTTGCGGAGCGTCCGTGACGGCAAATTCACGTCCGATGACAAACCGATTGCCGGAGTAACGCTGGAACTTCGTAACGGCATCAATGGCGATCCGATCGACGCGTCGCAGGCCTTGCCGGGCTACTATGCCGACGGCAACATTCGCGTGGTCACCGACGCCAACGGCAACTACGAATTTCTCGGCTTGCCGCCGGGCAACTATGCCGTCTATCAAATCCATCCCGATAGCTACGCGGATGGTTTGGACACGCCCGGCACGACGAATGGTATTGCGATCAACCCGTCGGACAACGTCGACCAACAGATCGTGCGGCGGCTGTCGCAAGATCCGGCCGACGACGCCATCATTTTGATTCCGCTTGGTGCTGGACAGCGTTCGGCGGAGAACAACTTCAGCGAAATCTTGGTTGAGAAGACGCCTTCGATTCCGCCGACGCCGATTCCCCCGAACTACCTTCCGCCGCGCGGTTCAACGCCGACGGGCGGAGTTCCTGGATTGTCGACGCCGCAAGTTGGCAGCCCGAACATGACGATTCCCGTTCCCTCGTCCGTTGGCGGCGGCGGTATGCGTGGCTACACGTGGCATTTAAGTGTTGTGAACGCCGGCAATCCTCGCGGCGAAGTGGGAGCGAATTTCGGCGGCGCTGTTGTGTTGCAACCGGCTGCGTTTTTGAGCCCGCAAGACTGGGCCTTGGCGCAAATGCAAACGGGCCAATGGACCCTGGTCAGCGACGATGTGGAGGACGGTCCGAAGTCGAAGCGATTCCACTTTGGTATGCCCGGCGCGATTCCGATTTCTGGTGACTTCAACGGCGATGGTTTGGAAGAGATCGGCGTGTTCTATCAAGGGCGTTGGTTCGTGGATCTCAACGGCAATGGTCGTTGGGACGAAGAGGACTTGTGGGCCAAACTGGGCGGCAAGGACGATTTGCCAGTCACTGGTGATTGGGACGGCGACGGCAAGGACGACATCGGCACGTTCGGCCCCGAGTGGTCGGGCGACGCACGAGCGATTGCGGTCGAGCCGGGTCTGCCCGATCCGTTCAACATGCGAGTGGCCCGGCCGAAGAACTTCCCGCCGAAACCAGCCGACGCGCCGGACGAACTGCGGTTGCTGAAGCGATCCGCCAAAGGTTCGCCGCGGGCCGATGTGATCGACCACGTATTCCGCTACGGCACGGATGGCGACATTCCGGTGGCCGGCGATTGGAACGGCGACGGCATCAGTACGATCGGCATCTTCCGCAACGGCAAGTGGCATCTCGACATGGACGGCGACGGCCAGTGGTCGCGGGCCGATGTGATTGTGTACTTTGGCGAGCCCGGTGATCGGCCGGTCGTCGGCGATTTCAATGGTGATGGGATCGACGAGATCGGCTTCTTCCGAGCCGGCCAATGGACGCTGGACATCGATGGCGATCGCGAGCTGACGGCTCACGACCGTGTATTCCAATACGGCGACGCGCACGACTTGCCGATCGTCGGCGATTGGGACGGCGACGGCGTGGACGAACCGGGGCTGTACCGCGAAGTTCGCCAGCATGGCGACCACCAAGCGCGGAATTAGTGTTGGAAGCGAGCGCTCTTTGCTTCACGCAGTGTTGCCTTGAGAGCGGCGCGATGGTTCAATGAGGCAACGGCTGCCGGAGAAATCTCGCAGCCGTATGTTGGAATCCGCCTTTACCCATCCCGCCGCCTGCTGCCTCAAGGGAATTTTGCCATGCTTCGTTTCGCCACGTGCGCCGCGCGTCTCATTCTCGCGTTGACCTATTTTGCGATTGCATTCGCGAACGACGTGAGCGCCGAGAATTGGCCCTGCTGGCGCGGTCCGCGTGGCGATGGTACGAGCTCGGAAAACAACGTGCCGACTCGCTGGAACGGCGAAACGGGCGAGAATATTCGGTGGAAAGTGGCCTTGCCGGGCGAAGGCCACGCTTCGCCGATCGTGTGGGGCGATCGGCTGTTCGTCGTGAGTTGCCTGACCGATTCGGAAGAACGCGTTCTGATCTGCTTGGATCGCAAGTCCGGCCGCGAGCTTTGGCAACGGACCGTCGTCAAGTCACCGCTGGAGACGAAACACGCGCTGAACAGCTACGCATCGGGTACGCCGGCGACGGATGGCGAACTCGTTTATGTCGCATTCTTGGAAGTCGACGGAAGCACGATACCCGCGCCGAACGTGGGCAAGCCGCGTCCGATCACTCCCGGCCAGATGGTTGTGGCGGCCTACGATTTCGAGGGACGGCAAAAGTGGATCGTGCGTCCCGGCGGGTTTATCAGTGCTCACGGTTTTTGTTCGAGCCCCGTGCTGTTCCAAGATTTGGTGATTGTGAACGGCGACCACGATGGCGACTCGTATGTCGTGGCGCTGAATCGCACGAACGGCGAAGTTGTCTGGAAGACGCCGCGCGAACACAAGACGCGCAGCTATGTAACGCCGATCATTCGCGACGTAGACGGCCGCACGCAGATGGTTTTCTCGGGCAGCAAGAGCATCGTTAGCCTCAATCCGACGGACGGATCGCGACACTGGTACATCGACGGCCCGACCGAGCAGTTTGTGGCCTCGATGGTTTACGACGGGCAAATGTTTTACATGACAGCCGGATTTCCCACGTATCACGTGATGGGAATTCGCCCGGACGGCAGCGGCGATGTGACGGCGACGCACGTGGCTTGGGAAGCGAACAACGCCAAGTGCTACGTTCCGTCGCCCGTGGTCGTGGACGGCTATTTGATGGTGGCCGATGACCGCGGCACGGCGAATTGCTTTCGTGCCGAGACGGGCGAACGGTTGTGGCAAGAACGACTCGGCAAACATTTCAGCACGTCGTTGCTGACCGCCAATGGCTTGGTGTACTTCATCGCCGACGACGGCCTGACAAAGGTCGTTCGCCCCGGCGCTGAATTGAAAGTCCTGGCGGAGAATCCATTGGGCGAGGACTGTTATTCTTCGGCGGCGATTAGCGACGGCGAGTTGTTCATTCGCGGTGAGAAACATCTTTTCTGCATCGCCAACCCCGAACGCAACTAAGAATTCTTCGGCGTGAGTGCGAACCCAATCGGCTGATACAACCACCTGTCTTGCGTTGCGAAACAATCGCCGGTGATGTGAAGACGTCGAGAATTTCGCGGAAATTCCCGGACCAAGCAAGAAACGGTCTTGCCAGAATCCATCGTGGAAGTCTAAATGAAAGTAGGTTCGCGCTGACGCGGCGCGATGGACTAGTTTGACTCGCGGGATTGCCTCTTGGCTATCGCAATCTTAGCGAGCGGTTTCTAGTGGAAAGGAGGTGATCTAGTGAAGTGTGCTCTTACTAGCCTTGGAGGTGGCACCGTCTAGTGACGGCTGGCGGGTTGTCCTACCGGCAGCCACCAGCTCGTATGGATCTCCTTTCGATCCAGCGATACGAGTAATGCGGGGCTCGGATCTCCAGTGAGGTCCGAGCCTTCGCTATTTCTTGGCCTGGCGGACTGTCAAATCTCGCTTCGGGCGAGGCGCTTCCACCAGCCAACAACCGGGTATCCGAACAAGAAACGAACGGAGCCGCGATGCGCGATCGCGGCTCCGTATCGGTCAAATAAGTTGTCGCAAAGCTTGCGATGCACCCGAGCGATTAGGCCCCGCCCTTGCGGAATCGCTCGAAGTATTCCTTCGCGTGTTCACGCTGGGTGCGAGGCAGCGGTTGATTGCTCAACGGGTCAGAGTCTTCCCGCAACGAGCTTTCCATTTCCTGCTTCACCGCCTCACGCGACAAGCCCTTGCGATTCGGACCGTCCGCGACGCCCGTCATGACGGCTTCGCCCGCTTTCGGCTTCGCGCGAACTTGCGAATCGTAAGCGCCGGTATCGGTCTCCTCTTCGGGACGATCACCTTGACCCTGCCCAGCGCCAAGGCCGTTGCCGAAACCTTGTTGTTGGCTCATTCCGAATTGGCCCATGCCGTTGCCCATGCATGCTTCACAGCCGGTGCCACCGCACTTGTCGCAATTCATCGAATTCTTAGCGTCGGCGATCTGGTCCATCAACTCGTCCAGCGATTCGAGCTGGTCCAGGTCAGCCTGCATCTCTTGCAGGTCATTCATCATCTCGGCCAGTTGAGCCGCCGCGCCCTTGCCGTCGCCTTGTTTCATGCACTGCTGGCATTCGCCCAGTTTCTGGGCCATATCCTGTAACTGCTGCATTTGCTGATCTTGAGCCTGCATTTGTTGCAACTTCTGCTTCAGCTTTTCGGCTTGCGCCTTGTTGCCTTGCTGCTCCGCTTGTCGAATCTGCTCCTGCAATTCCTGTTTGGCTTGCTCGTGAGCCTTCACCATCTCTTGAAGCTTGTCCTTCATTTCGCCGACCTGTTCGGCCAACTGCTTCTTCTCTTCCTCGGTCAGCTCATCGTTTGCCAGCTTGTCCGACAACTGCTTAAGCTGGTTCATGGCTTCCTTGAAGTCGCCGTCCTTCATGGCCTTGGCGATCTTGTCAGCCGGGCCGGTTTTCAGGTCCTTGAGCTGATTGAACTGCTTTTTCATTTCGTCCGAGTCGCCGAGTTGCTTTCGCCGCTCTTCGATCTCTTTCTTCAGGTCGTTCAGCTCGACCATCGCCTGCTTGCGATCCAAGTCCTCCGAAGCGTTGATCTTTTCGATGCCAGCTTCGAGCTTCTTCAGCAGCATCTCCAGTTCGGCGTCCTTCACGTTCTTGTCGGATTCAAGTTGCTTGCGTTTCTGCTGGATTCGCTTCTTCAGCTCCTCGTTCGCCTTCCGAACTTGCTCTTGGTCGGCCGTCTTGCTTTCCGCTGCCTTCGCCGTCGAGCGTTGCGTGGCGTTGTCCAGGATTGCCAGACCGAACACGAACAACGCCGGCACCAAAGGCAACGCGGCTCGCCAATTCATGTTCAGCCCGAAACGCTCTCGCACGTCAATCTTCGCCACGCGTCGCGAAGCATCATCCACCAACGCCCGTCCGACTTCGCTCTCCAAATCCTGCGGAGCCAGCGAAAGCGTGCTGGAGATGCGTTCCTTCAAGCCGTAGCGGCGGTCGATTTCGATTGCCGCGTCGATCGCCTTCCGGCGCACGGCGTAAGTCAGAATTCCGGCCAACGCGGCAGCGCCCAAAATGCCGCCGGCGATCCAGCTACCGGCCCAGACATAAGCGTCGACGTTGATCGGCCAAATCTTGGGAATGGCCACACCGATCACCGCGACCAACAGGCCGGCGAACAGCGTCCACACGAAAAAGTCGATGAATTGCTGAAGAATCAGGCGTCTGCGAGCGCGCGTCACTTGTCGGCGAAGCTCTTCCATGGTCGACTCCCTAAATCATGTCCGCGAAACCATACGGCCAAACGTTTCAGCCCGGCGGCTTATTCGTCGAAACTCGACGCATATTATAGAGATACTTTGTCGAAACTCCTAATCCGGGCAAACTTTTTACCCGCTCGGCTCACCCACGGATTCGATATGAACGCCAACGGACCGCTGCCGACGCCCGACGATCGCCCCCAGGCCGATATCGTGATCTACGACGGACACTGCAAATTCTGCACGAAGCAGGTCCAGCGGCTGCATCGTTGGGATCGAGCCGGCCGGCTGGCGTTTCTGTCGCTGCACGACGCCGAAGTGCAGCGGCGATTTCCCGAGCTCACGTACCAGCGGCTGATGGACGAGATGGTGCTGGTCGACCAAGCCGGCAACTACTACGGCGGAGCGGCGGCGTTTCGCTATCTCACGCGTCATTTGCCGCGACTCTGGCCGCTCGCCCCGCTGCTGCATATTCCCGGCTCGCTGCCCGTCTGGCGTTGGGGCTATCGTCAAGTTGCCAAGCAACGCTATCGCTTCGGCCGAACCGACTCGTGCGACGACGGGGCGTGCGAAGTTCACTTTCGCAAGTAGCAGCCGCTCGAAAACGCCGCTCGGCAAAGCCGCTCGAATTCGTGCGACTCGCGCCCAACCGCCCGCTCGCCGCCGTCAATCGGCTCGTGGCCGAAAGGCACGCTGATTGCGTCTCTACGACAACCAGTCGAATCGACAGCCCGACAGGCGAATCGTTGTCGGGCTTTCGCTTTAGAGTCCGAGACTGAGATTTGCAAAGAGGAGAACGAGATGATTTGGCGGAACTTTGTGAGCCTACTGGCCGCGACCTTTCTGGGATTCGTGTTAGCCGGCTGCGACGTGGACGTGAAGGATCCCGGCAAGGCGCCGGATGTGGACGTGCAGACCGAACCGGGACGCATGCCGGACGTCGACGTGCAGACGCCCGATGTCGACGTGCATACGGAAGAGCGGCAGATGACCGTGCCGGATGTGGATGTTCAGACCGAAGAGCGAACCGTGACGGTGCCGGATGTTGATATCAACGTCCCGGATGAGGACAATGACGCGGACGCTCCTTAAGGGGCGGAAGGGTAACGCTGGTCGATAGCCAGTGCGAAAACCAGCGGCAACGAGCCGGAACGATCGCGTCTAGCACGAGGTCGTTCCGCTCGTTCGTTTCTTGAGGATCGCGTTTCTTGAATATCGCGTTTCTTGAAGTTCGCACGGCGAGTCGCTGTCGAGCGGACGCGACCGCATCACGCGGAACGCCGAAATCACGCGAACGCCCGGCGAACCGGCGTGCCGCGATCGGTGATCGGCACCGGGCGATCTCCGTCGTAAAGCTCTTTGCTCGGATCGATTCCCATGGCCGCGTAGATCGTGGCGTGAAAATCGGGGATCGAAACGGGCGAGTCGAGGATCGTCTTGCCCAGTTCGTCGGTCGTGCCGATCGCTTGGCCGGTGCGCAAGCCGCCGCCAGCCAGCACCATGCTGAACGCTTTGCTGTAATGCCCGCGACCGCCGCCGCCATCGAACTCCGGCGGCCGACCGAACTCCGTCGCCACCACAATCAATGTCCGATCCAAGCGGCCGCGTCGCTCCAAGTCGGCGATCATCGTCGACATCGCTTGATCCAGTTGATCAATGAGAATGTGTTGGTTTCGCTGGCCGTCGTTGTGCGTGTCCCAGCCGGTGCCGTTGATGAAATTCAAGTTGAAGGACACTTCGACAAACCGTACGCCCGATTCAACCAGCCGCCGAGCCAGCAGACAGCGCTGACCGAACTCGCCGCCATACGCCTCGCGCAACGAGTCCGCTTCGTTCTTCAGATCGAAGACGCTCATAAACTTCGGGCCGGCCAGCTTCATCGCCTCGACGCTCGTGTCGATATAAGCCTCGATCGCGCGGTCGCCCGAGTTCGACTTGCGGTAACGTTCACGCAGCTCGGCCAGCAACGCTTCACGCCGTTCGATCCGCGCCGGCCCGAGCCCGTCGGGGCGTTGAAGTCCGGCCGGTCCCGCATCGGTGTCGGTCAAGTACACATAGCTGTGCCGAGCGCCGAGAAACCCCGGCCCGCGGCTCGCACTCGGATAGCCCATCACCACATAGGCCGGGACGCCTTCGCCATCCGCCCCCAGCTCGTGTGACATCACGGAACCGATCGACGGATACAACGTCGTTCCGGTCGGCGGCCGGCCGACATGCACGCGATTGACCGCGGCGGCGTGTTCGTCGATCACGTCGTGATGCACGGACCGCATCAATACGCAGCGCTCCATCTGCTTGGCCAAGCGGGGCAAGTGTTCGCAAACCTGCACGTCGGGCACGGCCGTGTCGATCGCGTCGTAATAAGAGCCGGCCTTCTTCGCCGCCGCGTCTCCCTTGCGTTTCGGATCGAACGTGTCGACATGGCAAGCTCCGCCACCGAGCCACAGGAAGATGCAGTTGTCGGCTGTCTTCGCCGGACGAAAAACCTCGGCGTCGTTGGCCCGCGCGACGGTCGCCCAAGGCGATCCGGCCGAGCCGTTCAGACAAGCCCCCAGTCCGGCTGCCGCACCGGCTTGCGTGGCGATTCGCAAAAAGTCACGTCGATCCGTTCGTCGTTCGTCGATCATGATCCGCTCGTTGGTGGAGAGTGGTGAGCCAGCCTTCGGCCGCGTTCCGATGTTTCCTGACTATAAAAACTCTGGCTTGCGGAAGCCAGCGTTGCCGAGTTTCGGCCAACGCGCGAAACGGAAAGGAAGGGCGGAGAGTGAAGAGTGAAGAGTGAAGAGTGAAGAGTGAAGGGTGAAGGGTGAAGGGTGAAGGGCGGAGCGTGAAGCGAAGCGGCTCGGCGCAGGTCTCCCGACCTCGCCGAAACCGCCGACCGAAGGTCTCCTGCAGTGCGTGCGGTTGGGTGGCACGCCCATAGCGAGCGGTGGGCGTGGCGAGTTGTGGCGCGCGACGTGGAGGAAACGTTTCTTGCGAGTCAGCCACGCCCATCGAAGACTCTGGGCGTGCCACCCGACTGCTTTCGAGTGGCCGGATGCCATTTTCGCGTGGCCGGATGCCATTTCTGCGCGACCGGATGCCGTTTCGGCGCGACCGATACCATTTCTGCGCGGTCGGATACCATTTCTGCGCGACCGGATGCCGTTTCTGCGCGATCGGATGCCGTTTCTGCACGGCCGGATGCCGTTTCTGGCGCGGCGGTCGGATGCCGTTTCCGCACGGCCGGATGCCGTTTCGCGCGACCGGATGCCGTTTTGCGCGGTCGGGCACGTACCATTTCTGCGTGGTCGAATGCCAATTCCGTGCGGCCGAATGCCAAAGTGGCTCGGCCGGATGGCCTAAAACTGCCAGTACGCAACTTACGTCAAACCAACCGCCCCGAGAAACCGCTCGCTCGCCAAGAAAAACACCTGCCGCAGCCGCTGCGAATCCCCGGCGACTCATCTTGTCACAAAATCCAGTGGCCGCTATCAACTGCCGCCGCTTATCTCCGCGTTTCACGCACGTTCCCCGCGTATCACGCAACCAATCGATGGTCGGACACTCGTCGCACCCATTCTGGCTCGGCGCGATGGCACTCGTATGCCTCGGCGCGGGCGGCTGCGCGATGGGCTCGTTGTCGCTGCCCGAATCCCTGCGACGCGGCGGCGGGCCGGTCGAAGCCGCACTGGCTCCGTCCAACGATCGACCGTGGCGAGACGACCTGGCCGTGCTGTCCACGGCGTCGATCCAGCGTGACCAAGTGACGATTCGGAACATTCGCAACTGCTCGTATGTGACCGAAGACGACTACGAGGTCGATCATTACGACAAATCGTTTCAACTGGCCGAGCTGCGCGGCGTGGACTTCATCGTCGTGCCGTTCAAGGAAGCCCCGACGCTGGCTCACACGATGCTCAGCTTCGACTTCGGCCAGTCCGGCCACGTGGTGGTGTCGGTCGAAGCCCGGTTGGAGAAGGGCGAGGCGTACTCGCCGCTGGCCGGTTCCGCTCGGCAATACGAATTGATGTACGTCATCGGCGACGAGCGAGACTTGATTCGGCTGCGGACGCAGGTGCGCGATGTCGACGTATTTTTGTACCGCACGAACGCCACGCCCGAGCAGAGCCGCGAAATCTTGGTCGACATTCTGCGGCGAGCCAACCAATTGGCGCGGCAGCCCGAGTTCTACGATTCGCTGACCAACAACTGCACGTCGAACATCGTCATGCACGTGAATCGCGTGCGGCCGAACCGAGTGCCGCTGGCCGACCTGCGGTTGCTGCTGCCCGGCTACGCGGACCAGATGGCGTATGACCTCGGGCTGCTCGACACATCGCGGCCGTTCGCCGATTTGCGTCGCGAAGCTCAGATCAATTACTTGGCCCGCACCTACGTCGACGATCCCGAATTCTCCGAACGAATCCGCCGGCGATAGTTGCGAATCCGCTCGCGGCGAGCGGCGGGTGAACGGATACCAGCACGCGGCGCAAGCCAGTGAGTTTGTCGATTCAGTCGCTCGCACGTCGTGCTTTATTTCGGCGGACGTTGGGAACAGTGAAACGCAAAGACGCGAAGGCGCAAGGGCGCAAGGTCGGAAGGACGCACGCACCAACGGGCGGATGAGACGCCGATGGCAAGTTGGTTGTGCGACACCGGACGGCTCGCGCCGTGCCGCTTATATTTGCGCCGTGCCGCTTTTATTCGCGCCATGGCGTGGCTCTACCGCGCCGTGACGGATTCGCCGCCCCGGCTTAAAATCGCCCGCATGATTCTCCTCAACGTTGCCAACATTCGGAAATATTACGGACCCGAGCCGGTGCTCGATGGCGTGACGTTCGAGATTCGGCCAGGCGAGAAAGTGTCGCTGGTCGGACCGAACGGAGCCGGCAAGACCACGCTGCTGAATATCTTGACCGGCAAGCTGGAGCCGGACGCCGGGACCGTCGAACGGCATGCGTCGGCTCGAATCGGCATGCTGGAACAACAGCCCGATTTCGCCGAATCGACGACCGTGTGGTCGGAAGCTCGGCAGGCGCTGCGCGAGTTGATCGCGATGAGCGAGGAGACCGAGCGACTGGCCGAGCAGATCGGTCAGACGACAAGCGACGCCGAACGCCAACGACTGGGAGCTCGCTTCGACCGGCTGCAACACGAGCTTCATCGGCGGGACGGATATCACGTCGATCACAAGATCGAGCGCGTCTTGACCGGCCTCGGCTTCTCGCACGATACGTTTCATCAGCCGGTGCGGCAGTTGAGCGGCGGGCAGCAAAATCGGTTGTTGCTGGCCAAGCTGCTGCTGGAAGATTGCGACTTGATGCTGCTCGACGAACCGTCGAACCATTTGGATATCGCGGCGACCGAGTGGCTGGAGAATTTCTTGGCGTCGGCCAACAGCGCGGTGTTGCTGGTTAGCCACGATCGGTTCTTCCTGGATAAGGTGACCGATCGCACGTTGGAGCTGTACCAGGGGACGGTCGATTCGTATCCGGGGAACTACTCGGCGTATCGCCAGCAGAAGACCGAGCGACTGGAAGTGCAGCGTCGCACTTACGAACGTCAGCAGACGGAAATCGCCAAGATGGAAGATTTCGTCCGCCGCAATCAGTACGGCCAGAAGCACGCCCAGGCCAAGGATCGCGAACGGAAGCTGGAACGGATCGAGTTGGTCGCGCCGCCTCGTGAGATCGCCGCGCCGCCGATGGGTTTTCCGCCGGCCACGCGAACCGGCGATATCGTGATGCGTGTCGAGCGGCTGTCGAAAGCCTACGATCGCCCGCTGTTTCGCAATCTGACGTTCGATATTCTGCGAGGCGAACGCTGGGGGATCTTCGGTCCGAACGGGACGGGCAAGACAACGTTGCTGCGGTGTTTGGTCGGCGAACAGCAGGCCGACGACGGACGCGTGTCGATTGGCTCGGGCGTCAAGCTCGGCTATTTCGATCAACAGCTACGGTGCTTGAACCCGGACGAACAAGTGGTCGACGCGATTCGGCCCTCGCACAAGGAGTTCATCGAATCGCAGCGACGCGATCTGCTGGCTCGGTTCGGCCTGACCGGCGACATGGTTTTTCAGCGAGTGGGCAGCCTCAGCGGCGGCGAGCGAAACCGAGCGGCGCTCGCGATGTTGTCTGCCGCGGACGCGAACGTTTTGATTTTGGACGAACCGACCAACCATTTGGACTTGTGGGCTCGGCAGTCGCTGGAAGCGGCGCTGAAGCAGTTCGACGGCACCGTGTTGTTCGTGAGCCACGATCGGTACTTTCTGAACGAAGTGGCCGATCATTTGTTGATCGTCGAGCCGGATCGGTTTCGCGTGATCGACGGCAATTATTCGACCTATCGCCATTTGGTTCAGCAGGGAATCGCCGCCGACACGTCAGCGGCCATCGCGGATAGATCGGCGGGCGATAAGTCGAAATCGAGCGGCGGTTCGCCGTCTGAAGCGAAGCCGAAATCCGACAAGTCAACGAAACGCAAACGCAAGTTTCCGTATCGCAAGGTCGCCGATCTTGAGGCGGACATCGCGGCTTGCGAAGACGCGATCGCCGAAATCCATTCGCAAATGGCAACGCCCGATGTGCTGCGTGACGGCCAACGCGTGAAGCAATTGGCCGCGGATTTGGAAAATCGCCAACAACAGTTGCACACGTTGTACGAGCACTGGGAAGAGGCGTGCGAGTTGAATTAGCTCGGGTTCAAGAATGATCGACTTATCATCCGCAACCCGCCGGGTGCGGATGTAGTCGGTGGCTTCACCTAGGCATCGCGGTTTCGCATGCGTCTTGTAAGGCGAACATCGCGGAGAGTTCAGGAAGACATGCCGCGCGACGCTTCGTCGTCCATGGGAGAATCCCCCAACAACTCTGGATAGCTGGATTTTGCCAAGCGACGCATGTGGCGTCCCTGCTCGCGACCCAGCCTGTGGGCTTCTTCGCGGACGCTGGCCAGAGTCCATTCGTAGTCGCGGAGTTCACGTTCGCGTTGGTCGTACATTTTTCGATCCTTGGTTTGCCAGCGATGATTTCAGCGTGAATGGCTTGGTGGAATTCCCGGTGCGGCAGCAGTTGCTTCAGCCGCTTCGAGTCGTATTGGTGGGCGTTCAGCAGCAGGAAAACCACTGCTCCAGCTTGCTCGCGGCTGATTGTGGCTTCGTCCAAATTGTACTTCGTCAGTTCCACCGTGTACTTCGATGGCGTTCGGCAACTCCCGCCCGCTTTCAGGTCGATCATGCGGAACCGATGATGGGCCTGCTGTGTCCGGAAACAGCCGCTGGTTCAACAAGCAAATCGAAATGGCCGGATTGGCCAAGGCATAATTCCCAGCTTCGAGCTGATCGACGTACATGCTGCAAGCGTAGTGGCGGCCGCTCCAGCACCCGGCTTGACGGTGATTTGCATTTCGACGTTCAACCCCGCCGTCCGAGTCGCGGCAACGCGTCGAGCACGATGAGTTTGCGTTTGGCGAACTCTTTGTAACTGAACGGTTCAGAATCCTGACCTTCACGATCGGCCGCTCGAACGACAGAATCGCGTTGAGCAGTCCGATCAAAGCCAGAGTTCCGCGGCGAGCCGAAGATCGAACGCAAAGTCGACGGTGGCTTTGATTCCCAGCGGCATGCGACGCTCTCCAAACGAACACGGTCAAGCCATCGCATTGTAGTGCGTGACCGAGGGTCGTTTGAAGTTGCGTCCGCGCGGACTCGCGCTCGTTAGCTATACGGCAGCGCCGCTAATCAGCTTGATGAACTCGGCGTTGGTCTTGAAGCGGCCGAGTTGCTTAGTTAGCTGTTCCATCGCATCCACATGGTGCATCGACGTCAGCGTGCGACGCAGCATGTTCACGGCATGCAAAGTCTCGTGGTCCAACAGCAGTTCTTCACGGCGCGTGCCGGACTGCGTGATGTCGATCGCCGGGTAGACTCGACGATCCGACAGCTTGCGGTCGAGCACCAATTCCATGTTGCCGGTGCCTTTAAACTCCTGGAAGATCAGCTCGTCCATACGGCTGCCGGTATCGATTAACGCCGTCCCGACAATCGTCAGCGAACCACCTTCCTCAAACGCTCGGGCCGTGGCAAACAACTTCTTCGGCACGTCCATCGCTTTGATATCAACACCGCCGGACATCGTGCGTCCCGTGTTGCCGACCCATTTGTTGAAAGCCCGAGCTAACCGCGTAATCGAGTCCAGCAACAAGAACACGTCTTGTCCCATTTCCGCCAGCCGCTTGCAGCGATCGATGACCAATTGCGACAGCCGCACGTGACTTTCCACGTCTTGGTCCAAGCTGCTGGCAATCACCTCGCCGTTCACATTGCGCCGCATGTCCGTGACTTCTTCCGGACGCTCGTCGATCAACAGCACGATCAGCTTGACATTCGGATAATTCGTGGCAACTCCGTGAGCCACGTGCTGCATCAAAATTGTCTTGCCGGTACGCGGCGGCGCAACCACCAAAGCTCGCTGGCCTCGCCCCAGCGGCGTCAGCAAATCCATCACACGCGTGGTGAGCGGCTGTGGGCCGGTCTCCAACCTCAACCATTGTTCGGGATTGATCGGAGTTAGCTCATCGAAGCTCTTGATGTTCGAGTATTCGTCTGGCGGCATCCCGTCCACATCAAGGATTTCGCGAAGACGCGGCCCCTGTTGCCGCCGAGCGCCTTGCACCATGCCGCGAATCATCACGCCCTGACGCAAGCCGTATTTCTCGATCATCGTGCCGGGCACGAAGGGATCGGAACGCTCGCGGGAGTAGTTGTTGTCCGGCGAACGAAGGAAACCGTATCCATTGGGATGCATCTCCAGCAGCCCGACGCCTTCTTCCAATGGGGCGTCTGGATTCTCCGGAGCTTCGTTCATTGGGCCTTGCGCATTGCCCGGCCCGCCTGGCCCTGGTCCTCGCCCGCCCGATCGTCGTCGTCGTCGCGGTCGACCATTCTGAGCCGGTGCATTGCTGTTTGGCTTATTTCCCCGGAACCTTTTTTTCTTCGCCATAATTCACCCAGAGACACATTCCGACGTGACCATGACCGCGAAATGGATTCGTAGCGGAATCCGCGAGGCGGCCAACCAATTTGCGTAGTGTTCGGTCGTTGCACGCTCGGTACCAACCGACCGGAATCAAACGAAACCGTTTTTCCGTAAAGAGAAAGCAACCAAGTTCCGCGCCGGGGCCACATTCATTGGGCCAACGCGGTGGTTTTCGTAGAGTCCGCTTCTGTCGCCAGGGAGCCGTCACAGCCGGCCGTTATCCATCTCCGGCGCTGCCAATGCATCGATAGCACTTCTCGGACCCTCGCCAAAAAATCATTCGCCGCTGGGCAGAGCGAACCTATCCGGTGGGCGAGACGTTGAACAAGCGAGGTACGTCAAGCGACGAAACCCGAGAAGTCAAATCCTCGTTCAAGAGCTGGCCAGCGACCAAAGTCGGCCAGTGACCCCAAACGTTTCTTACCGAGGACTTACCCAACGGCCACAGCCGAGGGCACGACAGCACTTGCATGCTTTACAGAAGTTTCTAACTACCGGCATCTTACTCATCTCATCGTCCGTGTCAAGCGATCGCTCCAGTCAATTTGCGCCAGTTGGGAGGGATTTTCTCGAAACGAAAAATCGAGCAAGTTGAAAGCCGTTGGGCAACGGCGAAAACAACTTGCCCCGCATCGTGACAGGTCGAAGCTTTCGGCGAGTTGCGTCGAACGGTCTCCCGTTCAATGCGGATTGGATACCCCGTTCTCGCGAAGGACACGAGGTTATTCCCTATTCGCGTGAGTTGACTTCGGCACTTGAGTGGCATAGGTTCACGGCACCGGCGAAGAGCGCCGTCTCAGAGCCACTTTGCAGTTCGTTCGATCGAAGGGAGATTTCCAATGCCAAAAGACAAAGCGGTTTTTCTTGGTCTGAATCAAACCGGCGTGATCGTGATGATTGTCTTGTTCTTCACCACCGGGCCGTGCCTGTTTTGGCTGCCGTGGGTGATCGATTCCATGAAGGGTTTTCCCGACGATGGCCAGAACGGCTAAGTCGATCTCGCTAGGAATGGCTGTCATCGAGTCCGAGCTTGGTGCGGAGCCGGTTCGTAGTCGTGATACCGCCGAATCTCGATTCATACTCATAGTGCGCGCGTTGCGATGCTGGATCAGTCGGTGAGACTTCAATCTTTGGCCTAGCAATCGCGCACGTTAACCAACAGGAGCTCAATCGAAATGTCGTTTCACCTGCGCGGACTTCGTGATTGGGGCGTGTCTGTTCTCATGGCCCTGGTGGGAAGTTGTTTTTCCAGTGGAATGGCTGCCTCCGCGGCCGAAGAACTGCCTGTGATTTTTCGCGATGACTTCGAAAACGGCGCCGAACGCTGGGAGCCAACCGACCCAGCGGCGTGGAAGGTAACGAAGACCGACGACGGCAATCATGTATATGACCAGCACGTGAAACGAAGCAAGTACGAACCGCCGCACCGCAGCCCTTATAACTTGTCGCTGCTGAAGGACGTAAAGGTCGGCGATTTTGTTCTGACGGCCAAGGTTCGCAGCACGCACCCCGACTACGGACACCGCGACGCCTGCCTGGCGTTCGGCTACCAAAACCCGGCGCACTTCTATTACGTGCATCTCGGAAAACAGGCCGACGATCACGCCAATCAGATTTTCATCGTGAACGAAGCTCCCCGAACCAAGATTTCACGTAAATCGACTTCGGGCACGAATTGGGATGACGCTTGGCATAAGGTACGCATCATCCGCAAAACGGCCGATGGCACGATCGCGGTTTACTTTGACAACATGGACGAACCCGTAATGTTGGCCGAGGACAAACATTTCACGTGGGGACGCATTGGCCTTGGCTCGTTCGACGACACGAGCCAATGGGACGATATCGAGTTGCGTGGTAAGATCGTCGAGTGATTTGAAGCCTACGTACGGTTAGTGGTAACTGACGGAGACAACGTTAGGGAGGATGTTATGGCTCAAGATCAAAAACGCCGCCAAGCCAAGTTGGCCAAAAAGAAAGCCAAACGCAACGAAGTCCATCGCCAACTCGTGAAACGAAAGAACGAAGGGTTGGAAATTCGAATGCAGCGAGCCGCGACTCATCCTATCCTCGATAGTTTGGTTGCGAAGGATTTGGACAGTAAGCAGATGGGCCAAGTCCTGCTGAGTCGAAAATTGCCGGACGGATCCATTGCTTTTGCGACGTTTTTGGTCGATACGGCTTGTTTGGGAGTCAAAGATTGCTTTGGCCGAATTGCATCGCCCGGCGAATACCGGGAGTTTCTGGAGCAGGTCGACGAGCAAATGCGTCTTGAAAGAACGACGGCTCCCTACGTTCGCAAGCTGGTCGAACAAGCAGTCGAGTACGCGGGTTCTTGGGGGCTGCCTCCCCATGCGGATTATGCGAAGCTAACGCCCATTTTCGGCGACGTGGATTCGTCCGAATGCCAGGACGAGTTCGAATTTGGGAAAAACGGCAAGCCTTACTACGTTCAAGGGCCTTACGATTCACGCGACCGGATCCGGAACATCTTGGCAACGCTGCACGAAGTCGGTGGGCCGGGAAGTTATCACTACGTCCTTTCTGGGGATGAGACGGACATTCCAGAATTCATCGCTGATTTGGCGAACTTTGGATAAGTCCCGCCCAGCGCGGACGTGACACCAAGTCTCAAGTCATCGCCTCCGTATGACGAACAGCCGGATCAATATCTCGCGGCAAACTCGCTCGCCGACCTGAGATCTGGCAGGCGCACGTGCCCGTCGCGATAGAGCACGTTGTAGGCGCAAAACGGAATGACATGGCCGCTCGGCAAGACGTGATGCGTGCACCACTTCATCAGCCGCCGTAGATCGAAATTATAGGCGTCTAGGAATGAAGTGATAGTTATGCGGAAGATGTCGCGAGCACCCAATTGTTGAGCCGCGGCGCGAGCAAAGAAATCCGCAGCGCTGGCTTCGGTCGAGTTTGGCGTTCCAACAATGGGGAGAATAGATGCGTTGGTCTGCGCCGACGTCTCGCAGCCATTCGCCGGGTTCGCACCAGGCGACGCATCGTCCGGGCCGCAACTTCCGCCGCAACAGCCTTGTCGGCCAAGATACTGCAACAATACGTTTCGCGCTTGGGGTCTTGTGAAGACCACTCCGTTGGCCAACATATCGAGGTTGTTCCTCGCATCAATAAACCTCAGCAAAGGTGTCACCCGTTCTCCATCGCGATACGCGTAGCTAATGCTATGGCAGTTGGGATGAGCACATGGCAGCGGCATAAAATCCGTCGCGGCGAACATACGATTGGTCTGTTCCTCGATACCCTTAATTACGTCGGGAAAAGTCATCCGTCTTTCTAACTGTTCGGGCAAGACGTGGCGGCCTGAATACGTTGCCGGCTGAAAGTTGATACCGGTGATCCAAGGTCGTTCCACCGCGAACTGGACAAGCGGCCCCAATTGGTCGTCGTTGATGCCGCCTTGCAAAGTAACGGCCAGCGTCACATGGATGTCGTGCTTTCCTAGGGCTTCCAGGGCTGCCAACTTGGTCTCTAGCAGGGGTTCGCCTCGAAGTGACAAGTTCACCTCATCGCGAAGTCCGTCCATTTGGAAGAAAATCTCAACGCGATTTCGGTAAGTGGCAATTTGCTCCAACAACCGCGTGTCGGTCGCGAAACGAATGCCGTTCGTGTTAATCATCACATAGTCGATCGGCTGTGCGACGACGTATTCCAGAATGTCGGAGAAACCGGGGTGAACCGTCGGCTCGCCGCCAGATAACTGCAAGACCTCCGGCCGTCCTTCGACTTCCACCAATCGGTCAATCGCGCGATGGCAATCCTCCAACGACAAATGCTGCCCGCCGGGCGCGCTCGAAGCAAAGCACATAGGACACGTGAGATTACACGACGATGTGATCTCTACTAATCCAATACAGGTGTGCTGTTCGTGTTCCGTGCAGAGGCCACAATCATAGGGACACCCCAGTCGCGGCTCGACGCCGACCTCGCGAGGCAGTTTTGCGGGCAGCGAATAATCGAGTTGGTCGTAGTAGGCAACGTCCGAACAAACAAAATCCTCGCGTTCGCCATGCGTCGAGCAACGTTTGCGAAAGTACACTCTGCCGCCGCGAACGATGATCTTCGTTGGTGTCAGTTCCAGACACTCGGGGCAAAGACTCTGGGTCGTTCCCAGAAACGTGTAATCGCGCAGCGGCAGGTTCATATCCGTTCTCGAAACGTGCGAGCGGGCGGCCAGTTGCTTTACCTTAGCAAACCGCGGACGATGTGACTCGCCCAGGCACTCTTTCCACACCGGGTACCGGCGGGAACCCTTCAAAGTCATAATCGGTCGGTGAGAGTCCGACGAAGTCCTCCCCGCTCCGACCAACCGCCGATGCCCGCCACGCTTGAGAACCGCGAGTTTCACGACATTGCCTGCACGCTGTGCGGTTGTGTCTGCGACGATCTTCGCGTGTCGGTTTGCGGCCAATCCGTGACGGCCATCGAACCGCCGTGCCCGTTGGCCGATCCTTGGTTTCAATCACTGGGCAAATGCCAACCGCCCGTCGCCTCGATCGAAGGTCATGCGACAACGCTCGAAGCGGCAACGGCGACCGCGGCGAAGATACTCTCGACCGCACGAGCCCCGTTGATCTACGGCCTGTCGCGTAGCAGCACGCCGGGGCAACGCGCCGCCGTGCGGTTGGCCGACCGGTTGCAAGCCTACATCGATACCACTGCCTCGCAGTGCCACGCGCCATCGATCATGGCGATCCAAGAAGTCGGCGAATCGACCTGTTCGCTCGGCGAAGTGAAGAATCGATCCGATCTGGTGATCTTTTGGAAAGCCGATCCGCTGACAAGCCATCCGCGGCACCTGCAGCGATATTCGGGCGAAGCCGCCGGAATGTTCATCTCTGGTCGAGAGGATCGAACGATCGTGGTCATCGACGAGCGAGAAACGCCTACGGCTCGCTCCGCCGATCTGTTTCTTCCCATAAATGGCGAACTGGATTTCGAAGCGATTTGGACGCTGCGATGTTTGGTGCAAGGACAGCCAATTGCCATTGAAAACTCGGTCGGCATTCCGCTCGACCCGTTGCGCGACCTGGCGAATCGCATGACCACATGTCGTTACGGCGTCGTGTTCTTTGGGCTCGGCCTCGCCCGCGCTCGCACGGGACATCGAAATGTGGAAGCGCTGTTGAGACTGGTGACGGATGTGAACGCGCATGCTCGATTCAGCGCCAAACGCATGCGAATCCCTGGCGACGTGACCGGCGCGGACAGTGTGCTCTGCTGGCAGACAGGCTTTCCCTTTAGCGTGAATTTGTCGCGCGGCTATCCGCGTTTCAATCCCGGCGAGTACTCGGCGAACGATCTGCTGGAACGTGGCGAGGTTGACGCATGCCTGCTGGTAGGCGCCGAGGGCGTGGCCGACTTTTCGCCAAAAGCCCAAGCCCACTTGCAAACGATTCCCGTGGTCGCCCTGGATTACCCCACGCAGTCGCCGCTCCCGACTACCGCCGTTCAATTCACCACGGCAATCTACGGAGTCCATCGGCCGGGCACGGCCTATCGCATGGATGAAGTCCCCATACCGCTACGTGCATTTCTCCCCTCGGATTATCCAGCGGATCACGAAGTGTTGGCCCTGATAAATGCGGCTGTTGAGAGCCAGGCAACTGGAATCGCAGCCAATTAGCTGTCGTCACACCTTAATTCGGTCCAAGAGCCTGAAGCGTAATCACTTCGGAACGCTCCCAACAAATTCAGACAAGGAACTTCCGACGGGAGCCAATTGCACCATGCGAAAGGACAACTATGACTCTCCATGGAAAGAAGCCTGGGATGCGTTCTTTGAACCGTTCTTGCGAATCTGCTTCCCTGCCATACACGAGGCGATTGATTGGAGTGCCCCGCCGAAAATGCTAGACAAAGAGTTGCAGCAGATTGCTCCGGTCGCTGGGGTCGGGACGCGGTTTGTCGACAAATTGGTCGAAGTTCGCCTGCAATCAGGTCAGAACGAGTGGATTCTGATTCATTCGGAGATTCAAAGTCAGGCCGTCTCGGGATTTGCCGAACGGATGTTTGTCTATTTTTATCGCATCAAGGACAAGTACAATAAGCCTGTCGTAAGCTTGGCGGTTCTCGGCGACGACGACCCCCACTGGCGGCCAAACTCACTGCGTCAAGATGTATTGGGGTGCAAAGTCGAGTTTCAGTTCCCTGTTGTCAAGTTGCTTGACTTTGAGTCCCGATCGTCGGAGCTCGACAATTCCGCAAATCCCTTTGCAACTTTGATTCTGGCACATCTCGGAGCATTGCGGACGCGAGATCAACCGCTGGATCGATTCGACTACAAGATGCAATTATTTCGACGTTTGCATCAAAGCGGAAAGCCTTCGCCACAAATCCGCGAGCTATTCCGCTTGATTGATTGGATGATGAGCTTGCCTCCCGATCTTGATATTAGGTTCGCAATCGAATTCGAAGATTTTGAAAGGAAACACGGGATGACCTATGTCACGTCATTCGAGCGACTTGGTTTGGAAAAAGGCCTTGTTGCCGGCAAAATTCAAATGCTGCAGTCGATGCTGGGCGACTCCGAGTCGTCAGAAAACGAATTGTTTGAAATGACGCGTGAACAACTCGAACGGCAATTGCGCGAACTCCAGCAGCGGCTCGCAACACGGCAGCAAAGCGAGAAATAGTGGCCTTAAACTTCGATTCCTTTTTGCGACAACCATTTCGGAACGACGCGGGTATGACTTTCCGGGCGATCTGGCTTGGCCCCGAAACGTAGCGTCTTCGTGCCGTCAGTCGCCTTGCCACGATCACAGGCAATGTGAGGTCACAATTGACGGCAAGTTCCAAAATCTGTTGGGCGCAGTCGAAACACCCCAGCGTCTAACCGCTTATGTTCTTTTTCCGCTTCGGTCGATTTCGAAAACATTTCTATGACAACCACTGCAATCGAAGTCGACGGGCTTCGCAAGCGATATCGCGATGGCTGGCTGGTGAGCCGGCAATTCGAGGCGTTGAAGGGGATCTCGCTGCAAGTTGCCGCGGGGGAAATCTTCGGCCTGCTGGGACCGAACGGTGCCGGAAAGACGACGTTCGTCAAGATTCTGCTCGGCATCATTCGCAAGAGCGAAGGCGTCGCGCAAGTATTTGGACGCCGCGCCGGAAATCGCGCTAGCCGACGACGCATCGGCTATCTGCCCGAACATCTCGTCATCCCGCGTCATCACACGGGCGTTTCGGCCCTCGAGTATTACGGTGGCCTGAGCGGGTTGTCGCCGGGACAAGTGCGGCGACGTCGTGACGAGTTGCTGAAGATCGTCGGCCTGGCCGGACGCGAACGCGATCCGATTCGCAAATACTCGAAGGGCATGTTACAGCGATTGGGACTGGCCCAAGCGTTGCTGCACGACCCGGACATGCTGATCCTGGACGAGCCGACCGATGGACTCGATCCGGTCGCGCGAGCCCAAATGCGGTCGGTGTTGCAAACGCTCAAACGCGAAGGCAAGACGATCTTCCTGAACAGCCACCTGCTGCAAGAAGTCGAATTGGTCTGCGATCGCGTGGCGATTTTGGACAAAGGCCAGTTGCGTGGAATCGGCAGCGTCGATGAACTGGCGGCCCATACTTCGCGCGAATTGGAACTGGAATTGGAGTTGATCGGCGACGAATCGACGATTCGCGAGTTGATCTCGGCGGATGCCATTCGCAGCTTTCAACAGGCGGCCAATGGCAATTGGCGCTTGACGGTATTTGCCAATGACCAAACGGCCGTGGATTCTCTGATCGATCGCCTGCGTCAGCGTCAAATCAGCATCGTCGCCATTCATCGCCGACGAGTTACGCTGGAAGACGCATTCTTGAATCTGTTAGGCAATAACGCTGAGTCGACTTCCTAACATCGCGACTGTCGATCGCTTTCGGCGGTCCCGCTCTCACTTAGATCCCATACGCGAAGCAACACGAGCCCCATTGATGCGACCTTATTGGACAATTCTGCGAGACGCCTTCCGCGAAGCCCTCGTGTCTCGCGTGCTCTGGGTTTTGTTAGTACTGATCACCCTCGTTCTGCTGTCGCTCGCGCCGCTTGGCTACCGAATGGATTTGGTGACCGAGTTTTCCACGTTCGAGTTTCGAGACGCTAAACGCTTTGTGCAAAATCTGCGACGCGAGTTCGAGGCGGACGAACCTTCGCCCGGCCATCGGATTTGGTCGTTGTTCGACCAACCGGCGCAAGAGGAATTGACAAGTCTCGTGACGCGTGAAGTCCGTGGCCGGGAACGATTTCGCACGGCACAACTGCTGACCGAACAGTTAAACAAGTTGGTCCACCGACGCGACCTATATGATGCCGACTCGTGGGAAGATGCCACGATAAGAAGCGAGCTGCGCGAGTTGCTCGATCGTGAGGCCGATAGTCTCAGCGATCTCGAACTCGCTCGCCGCAATCGCCTGCTTTTGGAAGCCAACTATCGCGATCAACTGCAATCGCGGCCGCGGGAATCGATCATTATTACCTACGCGATGCTCGACATGACGCCTGGCCTACCGCTCACGAAGTCGCAGATGGATAGCCTCATCGAACGCGTCGCTCTCACGCTCTTAATGAATCTGTTATTGGGTTGGGTCGCGCTGATCGCCGGTATCTTGGTCACGGCCCCTATCATTCCACAAATGTTCCAGCCGGGTTCGCTGCATTTATTGCTCAGCAAGCCTGTCTCTCGGTCGCTGCTGTATGTCACGCGGGTGTTGGGCGGTTGCGCCTTTGTGTTTGTCTGCGTCACTTACCTGGTCGTCGGTTTGTGGATCATTGCCGGCTGGCGATTCGGGATTTGGAATCAAGGGATGCTGAAGTGCATTCCGGAATCTTCTTGTCTTTGTTTGTGATCTATTACGTCGTGTCCGCATTGATTGGCGCGATTTGGCGAAACGCGGTGGTGGCGGTCGTTCTAACGATTGCCTTTTCGTTTCTTTTGCAATGCACTAAATACGAGCAAGGGGATCATTGAATCCTTCTTCGTCGAACCGTTGCGGATCGTGAATCTGGTGGAGGCCGGCGATACGTTGATCGCGGTGGATGAACGGGGCGTGACAAAACAATGGAACGAAGAGCGGCGAGACTGGGATGATATCTTCCTTAACAATGGTCCGCCGGGAGGTGTGCGAACGCTGGGACCGGTGTATGACTCGGAAGGCGATCGGCTGATGGCGGCGCGATTGCGCAACGCGGGGTTCGGCGGCATGGTAATGATGGGATCCAATCTGCAAGTCGCCGTGCGCGACAATGGTTGGCAGCGAACGGATGGGCCGTCCTTGCCACGCGGCACCTTCGCATTGTTGCAAGACGCCGACGGCAAGTTGCTCGCGATCGGCGACGAAGGCGTGTTTCGCTTGGATCGGTTGCCGGATGACGATTCGCCCGGTGTGAGTCTGTTTGGATTTCAATTGCCGATGGCCAGCGGTCCCGAGTTCGAACGAGTTGGTCCGGCGTCGATGAACCTCAATTCGCCGGCCGCGGCCGCTCGTGAACCTGCGTCGGGCAACCTAGCGATCTACCATGAGGGCATTGTGGATGTCTTGCGACGTGGCGAAAAAGGTCGTTATGAAAATCTGGTGTCGCGCGAACTTCCCAGCGAGGAGAACGACAACGTGGTGCTCGCCTATGCCGGCGAAACGGTCGTAGTCGCTCGCACCGATGGCAAACTGTTGTTGTTAAACGAAGAGACGCTGGAACCACGCACGGAATTGCAGCCCGTGGAAAGGTCAAAACCTCGATTTCTTTCCGCTTCGCCCGATGGCAATCAAGTGGCGATTGTCTATCAGGACGGCCAAGTGTGGATGCTGGACGTGCAAGGCGGCCATGCGACGCGACCACGCGTCGACGGTCAAGGCGATGTGTCGGCCGCCGTCTTCGACCGCTCGGGCCAGTTGCTGGTCGCCAGCCACGGCACGCGCGTGGCGTCCTACGATGCGAAAAACTTCGCGCGGCAACAATCTTGGCGGCCCAACGTTTCGCGCATCGAATGGATCTATGAATGGATATTGATGCCGATCTACACGGTGTTTCCGAAGCCGGCCGAACTGAACAACACGATCCAGTATCTGCTGACGGACGAAACCACGGTCGACTTGCCGTTTGTCAGCGGCGACGCCCAAAGCAAACGCCAGCAGCTCGAACCGTGGGCTCCGGTCTGGAGCGGTGCGGCGTTTATCGTCGTGGTCCTCGGAATCGCCTGCTTCTACATCGAGCGGCAAGAGTTCTGATAAGCCGACCAACGATCGCCCCCAGTCGCTTGTCGGTTTCGGGAAGTGGTTCTTAGAATAAGGCGAACCACGCGGAACTCACGCGGCCGCCGACTTTCCAACCGCGATCGCACGCAATCCACTTCGACACCACGACAACACGCATGGCGGAAGACTTTTACAAAACCTTGGGTGTGCCTCGCGATGCGACTCCGAAGCAGATCCAAAAAGCGTATCGCGAACTGGCTCGGAAATATCATCCGGACATGAACCCGGACGACAAAACCGCCAAGGAGAAGTTTCAAAAGATTCAGCAGGCTTACGAAGTGCTGAACGACGCGCAAAAACGCGAGATGTACGATCGCTACGGCAGCTCGTTTGAATCGGCCGGGCCGGGCGGACCGCAATGGAATTATTCGGGCGCGGCGCCGGGGTTCGAGGAAGTTGACTTCAGCCAGCTCTTCGGCCAACGCGGCGAACGCGGCTTTGAAGGCGGCTTTCCCGATTTTTTCGAGCAGATTTTGGGCGGAGCCGCCGGCGCGGGCTCGGCGGGCCAAGGCCGCCAGCGTCGTCGGCCGCCGATGCGTGGAGCCGACTTGCAACATTCGATCGAAGTGCCATTCCAAACGGCGGTGACCGGCGGCGAGACGCGGTTGACCGTTCGTCGACCGTCGGGCAAAACCGAGTCGATCTCTGTAAAGATTCCCGCCGGCATCGAAAGCGGCAAGAAGATCCGCGTGCGAGGCCAGGGCGAACCAAGTCCCGGCGGCGGCACGCCCGGCGATATCTTGATTACGGTGCAAGTGAAACCGCACGCCACGATCACGCGTCAAGGCGCCGACCTGACGATCCCGGTGCCGATCACGGTGGCCGAAGCGGCTTTGGGTGCGAAGGTCGACGTGCCGACGCCGAAGGGAACCATCACGCTGACGATTCCGCCCGGAACTTCTTCCGGCAAACGATTGCGAGTGAAAGGGCACGGCGTGCAAAGTTCGCCGCCCGGCGATTTGTATGCGGAAATGCGAATCGTGATGCCAGCCGAATTGGACGAGCGGAGCCAGGAGTTGCTGCGGGAGTTCAACGAGCGGAACGCGCAGCAACCGCGCGGCGATTTGCGATGGTAGGCCGAACGTTGTCGCAAGCCGGCCGTGCGTTGGAGTTGCTGACGGAAGCCACGGCGGGCAACGTGATCCAGGCCGCGCCGATTTGGGCTCAATCGGCGGAGCAGCCTCGGCGTCTGATCGAGCGGCTGGAGCCCATGATGCGTGCGCGCGTCATTCTGTTGCTGCTGTTTATCATCATCTTGGGAGCCGGTTTGTTGCTGTTCGCATGGCTGGCCGGGCGGATGACTCGCCGGTTGATTCGCACGCCGCGCGACCGACGCCCGCCGCTGGACGCGGACGACTGGGCCGCCAAACCGCTCGTGAAACTGGACGATCCCGATGCTTCGGCTAGAACGCATGGCGATGAAATCGAATAAGCCCGCGGGCAACTCCGAGCAAGACATTGAGCGAAACGCCGCCGCGCTGGATCAGCGACTCCCACGTTCGCAGCGACTTCGTAGTCAGATCGATTTCAACCGAGTCTTTGGCGGCAAACATTACGCGGCCGACGACGTGCTGGTCGTCAACGCCGCCGCGAACACATTCGGACGCCCGCGATTGGGGCTGTCGATGTCTCGGAAAGTGGGCAATGCCGTGGTGAGAAATCGTTGGAAGCGGCTGATCCGCGAATCATTTCGGCGAGCGAAGCATGAATTGCCACAACATCTGGATTTGATTGTCCGGCCGCGGCGCGGAGCCACGCCCACCGGGTCCGCCATCGATCGCTCGCTGCGAACGCTGTGTCGCCGACTGGCCAAACGAATCGCGCCGCCCGAATCGCCGGGAGTCTCCTGATGCGGGCTTGGCTTTGGCTGAAGCGCGATCTGCCAAGCTGGCTGCTGATCGTCGCGGTGCGTGGGTATCAAGTGACGCTCGGCCCGTTTCTGGGCGGCCATTGTCGTTTCACGCCGTCGTGCAGCAACTACTTTATCCAAGCTGTTCAAAAGCACGGCCCTTGGCGCGGCACATTGAAAGGCATCTGGCGAATCATCCGCTGCAATCCGTTCACGCCCGGCGGCCTGGACCCACCATAGAGTTCGCCGCGTGCCTGAAATCGCGAGCGTTTGCCTGAGTCGCACGTGCCTGGGGTCGAAGCAGCGGCCCCCGACGCGCTCGGCGTAGGTCTCCGACCTCGCCGTGAAACCACCGAAGGTCTCCTGACCTCTCTCGGGTCGCGAGCGTGTACGAGTACCGCTTTGCGAGTACGACATAGCACGCTCTCGGCGAAGGTCTCCCGGCGCGCTCGGCGAAGGTCTCCCGACCTCGCCGAAACCACCGACCGAAGGTCTCCTCATCTCTCAGCCGGGTCGCGAGTACGTGTGCGAGTACCGCTTCGCTGAGTACGAGGACGACTTAGCATCGGCTCGGCGACGGTCTCCGGACGCGCTCGGCGAACGTCTCCCGGCACGCTCGGCGAAGGTCTCCCGACCTCGCCGAAACCAGCGGCATCCGAACCCCTCGATTCTCCCGCGAAGCTTTCCAGCGGCAACTTCTGCTAGAAATGCACCGACTCGCCTCGTCGATGCGCAAACACGACTCGTCAATGCCGCAAACTCAACTCGGTAATGTTGTCGTCTAATGCGACAGTGTTGACGTTCGGGGCGTCGATGCCAAATGCGACTCGTCAATGCGCAGCACGACTCGTCGATGCGCAAATGCGACTCGTCAATGCGCAAACACGACTCGGTAATGTTGTCGTCTAATGCGACAGTGTTGACGTTCGACTCGTCAATGCGCAAACGCGGGATGCTAATGCCGCAACTCAACTCGGTAATGTTGTCGCATGACGCGTCAGTGCACGTCACATCGACAAGTCGTGTCAGCCGTTGACGGCGCGGAGTTACGTTTTGAACCATCAATTGCCGCATTTAGACGGCTCATGAGCCAATTTATTCGTCTCGCTAGCGTGCACCTACACCACCAAACCCTACAACGGACATTTCATCCCGCTCTCTTTGCGACGTGCAGGAGCATCGGTCGTACAAAAGGGCAAACTTCAGCGGTCGATCGCAGATTCGGCCTCGGCATTCCGCTACACGCGCAAGAAAAACACGATGCGAACGTCCGCGAACTAGCGTTGAGCAAATTCGCTGACGAACACATCGTGTCGGCTGGCTGGTGTCTTGCGACAGCTCAGCAGCGGCTTGTCACGCCCCGACTACGGGTTCGACTTCTCGTCGCCGCTGGTCTCCGGCAAACCGGTAGTCGGCTCCTCGCGGACGGCCGGTTCATCCTCGACCGGCAACGCCTCGTCCGTTGCATTGCCCGAACCTTGATCGCCCGTCGTGGAACCAGTGTCCGTCGCGGAACCGGTATCCGAGGCGCCCGTATCGGTCGTGCCGGTATTGGGCGCAGTCCCGTTAGGCTGAACACCATTGGGCGCCGTCCCGGTGTTGGCCGGCGGCGTCGTATCCGTGTCGGGCGTCACTTCGGGCACGATCAACACGCCGTCGATGTCCGTATCCTCCTCCATGACTCCCGTATCCGTATCCGGCGTCGTTGTCGTTCCGGTCGTATCGTAGTCGTCCGCGTCATTGTTACATCCTAATAACGCGACGGCACATACTAATGCACCGAGCCATTTCCAAGTGTGTGTCATCTTAATACTCCTTACCATATTGAACTGGATTGTGTTGAGGTGAACCATATCACCCATAAGTGGTTCAGGTTCAACTCTTAGCGAGTGAACAACTGAGTCGGTTCCTCGGCGCGAGCCGTGCGGCTCAGGCCATCGCTCTTCAAGCTGGCTTGGAACAAGATATCACCCTTGTTCGGTTTCGCCTTCGCGCGAACCTGCCAAGTCGCTCGCTCGCCAGCGTCCAACTGCTCGATCGGGCCGAAGTCCAGACTGCGACCGGACTGCTGCGCCTTGGTCGGACCTTCGGCGTCCACAAATTCCAGGGCCTGCGGCAACTCAGCCGTCACCTTTACTTGATGATCCGGGGCATCGCCTTGGTTGACAACGACGATCGAATACACGACCTCGTCGTCCTGAGCGACCGGATCGTGATTGTCGACCACGGTCAACAGCAACGCTGGCAAAGCGATCAACTCGGTTTCCGCCATCGCCACGGCCTGCGTTTTCGCTTTCCCATGATCCGCGTCACAATCGAATGTGGCTACCACTTTCTGCTTCAGCATCTGAGCTTCGCTGCCCCGAACCGTGACATTCAACGTCACTGTTTCACCGGGCTCCAGCGTGCCAAGTTGCCAATCGCGAGAAGCATGAGTCTCCGCAAACGACTGTTCCTGATTGTTAGCCTGCGAGCCTTGATCGCTCGCATTGTTAGCGTTCTCATTCGAACGCTGATTGCTGGTCGACTCGTTGTCGGCGTCGTCGTTCGACTGCTGACTACGTTGCGAGTCCCTCGCGGCGGCAGGTTCCGGCGCTTGCCGACTCACACGCTCGTCGCTGTCGTTATTCGCCGCGTTACGTCGGGCCTCATTAGACCGGTTCGAGCGGCTTTGTTGTTGGTTGCCTTGCGAATCGTCCATTTGACGGCGCGGATCACCAACGCGTGCCAAACGCACATCGTCTGGATAGTGCATCACGAGTTGCGTGTTCGGCGCGGGGGCATCGCCGCTGTTCGTGACACGAATCTGGTAAGTTACCGGTCGACGAATGTATTCGACTTCCGGTCCATTGATGGCAACGCGAAGATCGGCCTGACGCACTTGCGTAGTCGTTTGATTCGACCGAACTTGTTCGCCATTTTCGCGCTCGGCGACCGCGCGGCTAGAAAAGCTGCCGGACTTAATGGCCGTGAGCGTCGCGACAAACTTCTTCGTCTCGTTCGGCTCAAGCGGATCGACTTTGAATTCCAGGTTCTTGTCGCCGTTAGTCGTTTGCAGACCGTCGGCCAGTTCATCGCGAATTACGAAGGAGTCGGTCGGGCCCGAGCCCTCGTTCTTCACGAAATACTCGACTTCGATGGTTCGGCACAACGTGGCCGTGTCCGGCGCCTGCTTGACCAACTCCAACTCCGGCTTGACCACTTTCATCATCAAGCACAGCGACGGTTGATAAGACGTGACGGCCAAGCAAGCACGTGTTTGGCCTTCCTGATCCGCGGCGGCTTGTACGTGAAGCACGCGCGTCTCGCCCGGCATCAGCTTGTCGATCGTCCATTCGTTCTTGGCTTGCCCGCTGTTGCTCTGGCCGCCTTTCCCGGACTTTTTCCGCGAATCGTCGGATTCGTAGCCTTCGGATCGAGCTTCGGCGAACTGCCGTGCTCCACGCGCGTTCTTGGCGTTCCGATCGCTTTGGTCTTGGTCTGACGAAGCCGCTTGGTCTTGACGCCGTTGCCGATTCGAGGAGTTTCGCGCGTCGTTCGCTTGGGAGTCGCGCTGCTGCTCGTCGCCTTGCGGTTTGGCGGAGGACTCCAGATTCGCCTTTTCGATTTGGAATCCTTGCCCCGAGTCCTGCTTCAGCTTGATGTTGTGCAAGACCACGTTGTCGGTCAGATTCTTGACGGCGACTTCGTAGTGAAATCGCTCGCCCACGCGGACCTCTTGCGGCGCCATGGCCTGTATGCCAATCATCGCCGCGTCGCCTGGAATTCGCAGCATCTGCCGGTTCATGGCTTGGCCATCCGGACGCGTCGTGACGTCGTTCCGTGGTTGCGACTGTTGAGCTTGCGCCGTCGAAAGCGTTGCCGCGCTGATTCCAATCAACGTCGCCAGCGCGAGTCGGGCTGTTTGGGAGAGACGCTCTCTCCGATGGATTGCTGCTCGCATGTTTCGTCTCCTCTTTCTGCATGTACGAATTGTGAATCGTCGACATCTCTGCGGATGCGACGACACAACGGAGGCGGCAAACATGATGCCCGCGAGACGTTTTCTCGGAGAAAGAGAGAATTCGCCGCGTGAATGAATCGCTCGGGCGCTCTTCACACGGCTTCGATTGATCGTTGCGCCGTCACGATGCGCCGCTAACTTTCGCCAGCAGGCGGTGACGCCTATCATGTCGCACGGACACCCAGAGTTTTCCGCGTTGCTAGGCGGTCGAAGATAGGCAACGCACGCTACCTCCCGTCTGTTCCATGAAAGGGAATGCTGTCATGACACCCCGAGAAGTTTTGGCCATGTGCCGCGAAAACGACGTGAAGGCCGTGGATCTACGATTCATGGACTTCCCCGGCCTCTGGCAACACTTCACGATCCCCGTCAACAAATTGGAGGAGGACCTATTCGAAGACGGTCTCGGCTTCGATGGCTCCAGCATCCGCGGTTGGCAGGCGATCAACGAGAGCGACATGCTGGTTGTGCCGCAGCCCGACACCGCGTTCTTGGATCCGTTCACGCAGCTCCCAACGCTGTGCATGATCTGCAACATTCAGGATCCGATCACGCGCGAAGATTACAGCCGCGATCCGCGCAACATCGCCCGCAAGGCTGTGAACTATCTGAAGAGCACCGGCATCGCCGATACGGCTTACTATGGTCCCGAGGCGGAGTTTTTCATCTTCGACGATGTGCGTTTCGAGCAACAGGCGAATATGGGTTATTACTTCGTCGACAGCATCGAAGGGCAATGGAATCGCGGCAAGGATACTCGCGCCGAGGGTGAAGGCCCGAACTTGGGCTATAAGTTGCGGTTCAAGGAAGGATACTTTCCAGTGCCGCCCGCAGACCAAATGATGGACATCCGCAACGAAATGATGCAGACGATGATCGACTGCGGCCTGGATGTCGAGGCCCAGCATCACGAAGTCGCCACGGCCGGTCAATGCGAAATTGACCTGCGTTTCAACGAGATGGTGAAGATGGCGGACGCGTTGCTGTTATACAAATACATTATTAAGAACGTGGCAAAGCGTCATAATAAGACGGTGACGTTCATGCCCAAACCATTGTTCAGCGACAATGGCAGTGGTATGCACACGCATGTGTCGTTGTGGAAGGATGGCGAGCCATTGTTTGCCGGCAGCGGCTACGCGGGGCTGAGCGAGATGGCTTTGTACGCGATCGGCGGCATTCTGAAGCATGCGCCGGCCGTGTTGGCGTTTTCGAATCCCACGACGAACAGCTACAAGCGATTGGTGCCGGGATACGAAGCGCCAGTGAACTTGGCCTATTCGCAACGCAACCGTTCGGCTTCGTGCCGCATCCCGATGTACAGTCCCAGTCCGAAGGCGAAACGTGTCGAGTTCCGTTGCCCCGATCCGAGCTGCAATCCATATTTGGCGTTCTCCGCCTTGCTCATGGCGGTGATCGACGGCATTCAGAACAAGATTCACCCCGGCGAACCGCTGGACAAGGACATCTACGACCTGCCGCCCGAAGAAGCGGCCGAGATTCCAAAGACTCCCGGTTCGTTGGACGAAGCACTCGACGCATTGCGAGCCGATCACGAATTCCTGCTTCGCGGCGACGTGTTCACCCAGGATGTGATCGATACCTGGATCGACTATAAGCGAAAAAACGAAGCCGACGCCATTCGACTGCGTCCGCACCCGTATGAGTTTTGCTTGTATTATGACATTTAGCGTTTGTCGGTTCGCACTTTCAACGCGCCAAGCGCCTTCGGTCTGATTTGTGTCCGTGAGCACTGCCGTACCCGTAGTCAGTGTCACGGTATTCGTACTCCGAAACGAATGGCTCCCGTCGGCGAGAACCACTCGTCTACTGCGAGCGATCTAGCGAGTCGCTTCTAGCGACCAGCGATATAATTTGCCGAGACATTGCCGTCGTGCCTAGAATTGGCAGACGGCGAGATGGGAGACTTTACACCGGGAGGGAGTGGATGAATACCAAGCCAAATCAGACGAAGCTGCGCGGTACGATCCGCGAAATCCGGCCCCAGCCCGATGGCTGGGGCGCGGAAGTGGATATTGAAGTGGAAGCGAATGTCTCGCCGCAAGCCGATCAAGATTTTCTGCGACCGAAATCGGGCTCCGTGATGCGTTTCTTCGCCTCGGAGCCGGACCGCTTAAACGTTGGGGAACTCGTACAAGCGACTGCGCGATTGGCGGGCGGTCCCTTCGGCGAACGCGCTATTCTTGAAGCATGGGAACAAGTCGGCGCTCGCGACTCGCACCCGCCAGACCGTTCCTAGTCATCGAACGAGCCGCCTAGACTTTCACCTTGGCTGTTATAACTCCGTTGTTTTCGCGAATGGAAGACAGCGCCACACCGGTTGCCGACCCCAGGTTCGATTTCGTGGAGGGATTGGTCGAATCGCTTAGCGAAGTCACGTTATTCTTGCCAGGAAATAGGTCCCCCGCGTCGCCACCGTTACGGTCGAATTCCAAGTCGCGTTTCCCATCGGCTTGAACGAGGGCGACGCGATAAGACAACGGATTGGTGTTGCCAGACTGGCTCTCGTCAATGTGCCAAACGGCCAAGCCAGAGCCAGGCAATGAAATGTCCCGCCCGACTTGCTGCCGATTTTCGATTAGAAAATACTCGGGCCCGGACTTACCTTTTGTCCACAGTCGATAAGCTCCCTTCGCCGACTTCTCAAGTGTATCGAGCTTCAGAGTGCGAGCCGATTTCACATTCGTCGGTTTCAGCCAACCTAATTCGGACAAGCACCATGCGGACATGCGACATGGTTGGTCGCCTCCGCCACCCCATGATCCGCCGGCCATCAAACACCAATCGCCAATTCCACGCGACCGATAGGTGCTGTCATACAAATCGGGCAACCCGAGAACGTGTCCGAATTCATGGGCGAAAACGCCGACGCGTCCATCTTCTGGCTCGGTCGAGTAAGCAAAGACCTGAACGCCGCTATTTATGAAAAGTGTTGGCAAGACCCACTTATGGGACCAGATCATATCGCGACGCTTATTGGGATCCGGCTCGGCTTCCGCGCCGCCTCCGGCGTGGATCAAGAAAATACCATCCACGAATCCGTCGCCGTCCGTATCAAACCGTTTCAAATTGTCGGTCTTACAGAACTTCTTCAGCGCATCCGTTAGCAGGCCGGGCGTGTTTCGCGGAAATGCTCCGCCAGTTCCGCTCTGCCCGTTCGTGTAATAGCTGTACGGCTTCGGAGCGCGAATGTATCCCACCACCTCGCCGTCAACGCTCAAGCTTCCACGCGACATTTCCTGATAATAGGAAGCCATGGAGTTCGGATTCGACGAGTCGAAAAGCAGCTTCTGAAACTCGGCGGCCGGCCGATGTCCGCGATTGTCACTGAAGTCAACCAACAGCGCCAACGCATGCATTTTACGTTTTGCCGTTGATGCGCTGAGTGCTGACGCATGGGCGACCGCCCCCGCGTCGCCGACATTAGTGAGGCCCCGCCTCGACCGGATAAACCAAACCGTCGTTGAACCCCAACGGCCGAACGGAATCGGAAGCGACAAGCCCATCGCCGTCGCCAATCAGAATGTCGCCGCGCACGATAAAGGCATGGTTTGCTCGAATCTGCTGTTTGATGCTTTTAATGACCTTAGGAGTTGGACAGGTTGTTGGTCCAGATTCGTAGTCATGTGCAACGTCTGACATAGGTAACCGTACTCCGATTGCGAAGGATGCTCCAACAAACAGAACGGCCGTTAACTGTCCCTTTGCACAATCAATGTCAACTGGCAGGGAAGAAATTCTCTCGAAGGAATCCCAACGCAACTAGACTCTTCGAGCGCGACGACGCGCGACAACTTCGGTAAAACCAACGGCTCCGTACAGGAGCCAACTTGCTGGTATTCTTACGGCAAGCCCTTAAATCCCGTGCCGCTGGGGCGGTTGTCTAAGGCGCCTTTAACTCCGAGTTGCCTTGGATCGCGGGCGATCTTGTCCGTGAAGACTCGCACGTCGTCCATAATAGGTTGGATGCGGACAGTGATATCTTCCACATTGTCCACGACTCGAACTAACTTGCGGTAGAACTCGTCGTCACGCATTAGCCGTCCGATCGTGCCGTCGTTGTTGCCCAGCGTTTCGCTGAAGTCGGCCAATTGGGAGAGCAAGACGTTAAGATTCTCCGCGCCGGATTGTAGATCCGCTACGATGCGTGGGCCGCTTTCGCCCAAAGGTTCGGTGAGTCCTTGCAAGTTCGTGAGATTGGCTTCCGCCGCGTCGCTCACACGCTGAAACCGTTCTAGAGTTTCATTGGCCTTGGCGAGGGTCGCCCGCGCGTCGTTGAAGACTTCAGGCAAGTCATCCAAGGAACGGCGGAGTTTGTCTTTGAGTTCCGGGTCACCGACAACTTCGTTCAGCGAGTTCATGGTGCGATTGAAATTGTCCAGGGCCATCTCGGTCTTGTCGACGATTCGGCGAATCTGTTCGTCATTGTTGCCCAGTGCGCCATTGAGATTGTCGACGGTACGAGCCACATTGTCACCGGCTCGTTGAATTGATGTGAAAGCAGAAGACATGTCATCTTCCAAGTTCACAAGGACTTCCAGCCCGGATCACTAGCACTTGGCCATTTTTGCAGATAGTCGCCATCTTAACAGCAACTGTTGTGAAGCCAGATCTTCGCTGTCATCCAGTTCGCCGTTCTTGTTGCCTTTGAGCTGGTCAGAACTCATACGAATTAGGTCTTCTCGATTACGCCGGATGAATTCCAGCGACGCGTCTCGGTCTGAGTGAAGTACTACGCCGATCCTTGGCTTTTCATTCAGTCGTAATCGATATTGGTCTTCGATGCGCAGCGTCGGCAGAACGCCGCCCTCGTCCAGCAACTCGACCTTCGTCACTTTCCCGATCGGAACGCCGCTCTTTCGGACCAGGCGTGTCGACAGCCACTCTGGCGCTTGCAGAAATTTGATGTGTGTAAGGCCATAGCCTCGTCAAATTGAGGATGGTCCCAAAGACAAAATACTAGAGATGCCCGTGATTAGCCCGGCGGCTAACACGACCACGCCAACACGAAATTGAATGACTCGTTCATCCATGAAACGTCATCCAAGGAAACCTATCGTTGAGCAACCGCTTGTCGCAATTCCATTAGCCGTTCACCAGCTTCTCCACGCACGAACTGCGACACGCGTTTGTCGTCCGTACGATCCAGTTCGCTAGGCGGCCCGTCAAAAATTACTTGTGACTCGTGGCTTCCCAATCGCGGAACGGGGTATACCATGACGACTCGATCGGCCACCTTTCGAGCCGTGCGCATGTCATGCGTCACGATAATGCTGGTGACCGGGTATCGCCGTCGAGTGTGTAGAATCAGCTCGTTAATCACGTCGCTCACAATTGGGTCCAGACCGGTTGTGGGTTCGTCGTACAGGACGACTTCTGGATTCATGATGAGGGCTCGAGCCAAGCCTACACGTTTACGCATGCCGCCGGATAATTGTGCCGGCTTCTTTCGCACAACATTGTCGGGCAGGCCCACTTCCGCCAATCGAGCCAAGACAGTTCCTGAACTTCCGCCTCGCGCCCGCCGCGAATGTTGACGCAACGGAAAGGCCACGTTTTGAACCACGGTCATACTGTCAAACAGGGCCGCTCCCTGAAATACAAATCCGAAGCGAATCCGTTGTCGTTGTAATTCCTTGTCATTTAGCTTTGTGAGATTGCGTCCGTCGAAACGTACTTCGCCCTCGGTGGGATGCACCAGGCCAATTAGTGTCTTTAGCAAAACGGTCTTGCCGCAGCCGCTTTCGCCGATGATCGCCAGCGTTTGTCCGCGCGGAATCGTGAGATGAATGTCGCGCAGCACATGCTGACGTCCAAAGCGGACATGTACGTGGTCAACTTCGATCAGCGTTTCGCCGGGACGTGTTTCTTCGGCCATTAGAACAACTTTGCTCCATGTGGCCACAGGGACATATAAATTGTGTCGAGCAGAATCCCCAGAAACAGATCCAGGACGAGAATTAGCACGAAGGAATACACAAACGCGGCCGTGGCAGCTCGGCCAACGCCCTCCGCGCCGGCAGTGCAACTGAAGCCACGGTGACAGCTCACAATCGCAATGGCTGCTCCGAAAAACACGCTTTTGAAAATGCCCGTGAACAGATCATAGCCGCCGACGAACTCTTTCGAGTTGTGCCAGTAGCTGTAATGATCGATACCGAGAATCACACAACTATAAAAGTAGCCGCCGACCACTCCCATAAAGTCGGCCATGACGGTCAACGTGGGGATCAGGAACACGGACGCCAAGAACCGCGGCACGACGAGATAATAGATTGGGTTCGCCCCCATGCTGTCGAGCGCGTCGATTTGTTCGGTCACTCGCATCGTGCCTAATTCGGCCGCCATCGCGCTGCCGACTCGTCCGGCCAACATCGTTGCGGCCAGCACCGGGCCAAGCTCGCGGACCAATGTCATGTTGATGACCGCGCCGAGCCGGCTTTCCAATCCAATCTGACTGAACTGGAAGTAGCTTTGTACGGCCAACACCATGCCGATAAACGTACCGGTCAACGCCACGACGGGCAGGCTGAGCACGCCGACTTGGTAGAAGTTCGGAAGCAGCGTCTCGCGACGCGGCATTCGAGCGACCATCCAGGTCAATGTTTGCCAAGTGAAGATGGCAAGCTCGCCGATGCCGACAATGGCGTTCATCACGACGGCGCCCCAGTCGGCCACCCAGTCGCTCAATGACCCGCCGCTCTGCTCGCCGTTCGGTCGGATTTCAATTTCGCTTGCCATCGTTGCCTCTCGCGTGAATCCGGGGGCCCTTGCGGGCGCAGCGCCACCGTATCGACTCAGGTTATCGACAAAGCCGAACTGGAAACTTGAGCTGACTTTGCCGATTGTGACGGTTGTTCCGTCATGCGTGTCGTATCGGTAGGAAGCGAGCATCGCAAGGTCAACGCGTCGCGTATGCGGCCACTCGCGGGACTTGGACGCGGAACAGTGGCCAAGTAAGGTGGGAGCTTCCCTCGGAATCCGCCGCTCGTCCGTCGGTTTCATCCCGCCCACCTTCCCCGCCTACGTAAAGCCCACCGTTCCCTATGGCTCGCCGGATTGTTGTCATCATTTCGCAATCGCCCAATAGCGATCCTGCTCGGCGGGATTTCGAGGAGGAATTGGCGACGCGGTTGCTGTTCGAGCGGGGAATTGATGTCTCGCTCGTGCCGCATTTGGAGCACTTGGAGCCTGGCAGCACGGGGTTGTTGTGTCTGGAGGGGGTGAAGGGAGACATGGTGTTGTTAAATTGGTCCCCGGAGCCCGAAGCTTTCGCGGCACTGAAGTCGCGCGGCATCGCCGGGCGGCCGGGTCGACATCGACTTGTCCCGACGCACAATCCGGCCGCGACGGTTGATTCGGCGGCGTCCGGCCCACAAGCTCAGCGGTTCATCTTCTGCCTGAATCTCGCGGAGGCCGACAGCGCCGACGCGGTGCTGGACGAAATCAACCGGATTCGCGAGGAAGCTTCGGTGCAAACCGTTTCGCTGGCACTTGGCGGATTGGCCAAGCCCGCGACAGAGCGCCCTTCCGCTCCAACCGCGCCGGTTGTTCCGCTTGCCCCCAATCCTCAAACGGCGGAGCCGCCATCGCCGGAACCCCAACCGAGTGCGTCGCCACCATCGGCCGAGGCGCCGAAATCGGACAATGATGACGACGATGCGATGGAGGCTCGTCTGGACCAGTTACTAGACGAGCTCGACTCGGCGGACTGGTGATCTCTTTCCGCTGAAGCCTAATTGCGCTTCTTCGTCTCAAATTCCTCGACGAATGCCCCCATTCAATTAAGATGGGACAAACCGGCGGGCACTGGGGGAAAATTGGTATGGCATCGACTGAACTCGAAGAAGAACAACAAATCGAATCACCAGCCACGAATGAAATCGTGCTGGAGCCCAAATTGGGGCCGGAGTGGGCGCTTGCGCCGATCCATCTGGGCGTCGTGGCGGTGTTCGGCGTGCTGTTCATGACGTTCAACTACATGCCGCTGCGAGCCACGGATCTTTGGGGACACGTGGCTTACGGCCAGTGGATTTTGGAACACCGCGCTTTGCCCACTGCCGATCCGGTGTTGCCGTTGGCCGAGGGAATGCGAGTGGTCGATTCCGCGTGGTTGTCGCAAGTGATTTTCGCGGCGGCGGAACAAGCGGGCGGGCCCGAGGCGCTTTCGACGCTGTTCGCGCTGGTCAGCATCGCGTCGCTGGCCGTGATGACGCGGGTTTTCTGGCTCCAGTCGCATCGCATCGGTGTGATGCTGCTCGGCCTGCTGGGCATTCTGATCGTCGGACTCAGTCGGCTAGGCACGATCCGGCCGGAGAACTTCGGCGTTCTGTGTTTCGCCTTGTTGCTGTGGGTATTCGCCAGCGAACAGAATCGAGCTCGAGCCAACGCGACGAATTCGGACGACGATCGTGGCGACGCGAAATCGCGCGGCACGTGGCTGCCGTGGATTGCCGTGCCCGTGTTGATGGCCGTGTGGGCGAATCTACATGGTTCGTTCGTATGCGGATTGGCGTTGTTGTTTTGCATGTTCGCCGGTGCGTTGATCGATTCACTTTGGCACACTCGTGATTTCGTCCGATCGCTGGCAGACAAAGCAGTGCGACGTCGCCTGTATCTGTTGGAATTGGGCGTTGCCGCGACATTGCTGAATCCTTACGGCCTCGATTTGTTGCTTTACACGCTGTGGTTTGCGAACAACGAGAACCTGAAGGACGTGCTGGAATGGCGGCCGTTGACGATCTTGGGCGTTGGCGGACGTGAGTTCGCGCTGTCGTGGGTGGTGCTGCTGGTGGTGTTGCGACACAGCCGCCAACGAGTTCGTGCCGCCGACGTGTTGCTGCTGGGGCTGTTCACGTTGGCCGCGATCACCGGCGTCCGCATGATGTCTTGGTACGCCATGTCGTTTGTATATGTGATCGTTCCGCATCTCACGGACCTGTGGAATCGTTTCGTGCCAGCTCGGTGGCGCGAATGGGAAGTTCCGCTGGAATTGGACGAGGCGCCGCAAGAACAGTTCGGCATGCGACGCGGCCGGACGTTTAATTACACGTTGATTGGTTTGTTGCTGGTTTGGATCGTGTTCGCTTTGTCCCCGATCGGCCGTCCGGTTGTGGGCGACGAACCGCGTCAGCCTCAGTTGCTCTACGACAACGATACGCCGCACGAACTGACCGCTTATTTGCGCGAGAATCCGACGCCAGCCGGACTCACATTCTGTCCGCAATGGTGGGGCGATTGGCTAGTGTGGGACGGGCCCGAAGGTTTGCGGCCGTTCATGACCACGAATTTGCATCTCGCGCCGCGGCAGGTATGGCGAGACTATCAAGCGGTCAGCGCGGGAGTTAGCGGCTGGACCAACGCACTGGATCGTTACAACACCAAGGCGATGATCGTCGACAAGGACAAGCAAGCGACGCTGGCTCGCTCGGCTCGACGCAGTTCGGCTTGGGAGATCGTCCACGAAGATGAGATGGCGTTGGTCTTGGTCCGTCGCGAGCCCACTGTCGCGACGGCGTCCGAATCAGCCGCCGACGCTGCCGAACCGACGGAACCGTCGGACGATGCGGCCGCCGATCCGGCCGCGGCTGAATCCAGCAATTAGTCACACCGCCCGCCGCCTGCGACACTTACAAAAACATTCGGTTCAAGGATCCACGCGATGCTCACTAATCGCCTGTTCTTAATGGTTCATGCCGTGCTGCTGTGCGTGGTCGTCGCGGCCGGAGCGTATCGAGCTCAGGCGCTGACCGCCACGCGGGCATTGCCGACGTTGCGCGACGAGCCGCTCACGGTCGAGCCGACTTACGACTACAACGTGGTCATCACCGACGAGCAGCTCGACCGCGTGTTGACGAAACTGCGGCCGCGCTTCGAGTCCGAGAAAACCAAAATCAACCACGTCGACCATGCGCTGCGTTTCTGGACGCTGGGAGCGGACTTCGGCGATGATCCGGCGTACTTCTCGGGCTACGGGATGCGGCGGTTGCTGCTGAATCACGGCGAGTTCGCCAAGGTCTACGGCGAGGACGAACCGCCGCTGCTGCTTGACGACCGACCGGGTGTCAGCGTCCGCACACAGCAAGGCAACCGCACTAGCTCGCACGTCGATCACACGATGGCTTGCTTGGCCGAGGTCGGCACGCCGCTGGATCATCCGGTCGTGTTGCCCACGCGGGAAACGACGTTTCGCGAATTGGTCGAGCAATCGCTGCGTGAATTCAGCATCAATCAGATCGAGTACGAATGGTCGGCGTTGACCTACGCGCTGTTCCTGCCGCCCGAACGAAGCTGGACGACGACCGAGGGCCAGCAGATGACGTTCGACTTGGTGGCGCAGCGAATCATGCGCGAGCGGCTGCCGCGCGGCGTTTGCTTCGGCAATCATCGCTTGCACACGCTGGTAATGTTTCTGCGGATCGACGATCAGATTTCGATTCTGGAGCCGGCCACGCGCGAAGAGATCATGGAGTTTCTGGCCAACGCCACGCAGTTGCTGGTTCAGCATCAACATCCCGAGGGGTTCTGGAACGACGGCTGGCCGCTGCAAACGCCCGAGAGCCCGACGCCAACTGAACGCGAAGGCGACCGCATCGCCGAACGCATTCTCGCGACGGGCCACGCGCTGGAATGGTGGTCGCTCGCACCCGAAGAATTGCACCCGCCGCGTCACGTGTTGGCCGCCGCCGGACAGTGGCTGGTCCGCACGATCGACGAACTCAGCGAGCAAGAGACGCTGGACTACTACACGTATCTGACGCACGCTGGCCGTGCGTTGTCGCTGTGGCGGAGCCGCAATCCAGCTCAAGTCGTCACGGCGGAAATCCTCGCCGCGGCCGCCGAACAAACGGCAACTCCGGCCGCGGTCGAATCGCCAGCAGCCCAGAGCGACGCATCATTGGCCCCGTCCGCGAATAACCCACCATCGGAGCGGTAGGGCCGCGACCTCAGTTTGGCACCGGACGGTTTGGATGGTTGTTGTTGCCGGACGGCTCGCGTGCCGCTTGCATGGAACCCACCATCGGGCGGTAGGGCGCAGCCCTCGGTTTCGCGTTACCGGACGGCTCGCGTGCCGCTGCATGGTTGTTGATTCGTGGGCGGGCACTTAGTCCAGAAATACAGACTCATTTAAGTTCAGCATCACGCGGCAGGCGTTTGGCAATCCGTGTTGGCGAGCGAACTCGGTGAACTCACGCACTTCCGCGTCGCTGGCCGGGCGACTCATCGTCTGCCGCAAACCCAAACGGACTTGCTCGTCCAGCTCCGTCACGCCTCCGCCGCCAGTCGCCCGGCGAATCGTTCGGCCATCGCCACCATGAACTTGTTGTTCAGCATCGCCAGCGATTGCAGCGGCGTGACCGTCTCGTTTCGCTTTTCCTGCATCGACGGGTCGGCACAGTCCAACGTCGTCATGAACGGCTGTTGCTGCGATCTCACGATGAAACGGTAGATCGACCGCCGATGCGTTCGTGGGTCGGTCGGATCGTGCAAGTGATATTGATAGTGGGGCGAATGCTCGGGCTTTTCGATCACGAAATCTTGAAAGCCCGGGCCGTACATCTTCGTGTCCAACGAGCCGCTCACGAGCAGCACGGCGTCGCGAATCGATTCGGCATCCAGCCGCCGGCGGTTCATTCGCCAGAGCCAGCAGTTGTCGGCATCCACCGAGGAACATTCATCGCGATCCACCGAGCTTTGCCGATACGTGGCGGCTGTTACCAAATCAACCGATGCAACTGCTTCGGCGATTGCTCGCCGTCGCGAAACTCGACCGCCATCCAGTCCAGCAACTCGGGATGCGTCGGCATCTGTCCCATTCGCCCGAAATCGTTGGGCGTATCGACCAATCCGCGGCCGAAGTGATACAGCCACACGCGATTCACGATCGTTCGCCAAGTCAACGGATTCCGCACGTCGGTCAACCAATTCGCCAGCGCGCGCGCCGTTCGCCTTCATTGCCGTCGCCAGACAATTGAAAATGATCGGCCAGCGTCGGCATCGCGGCCAACGATCCGGCTCGACGACTTCGTCCGGCATCACCACATTGCCGCGCCGCAGCAACCGAATCTCGCGCGCCTGGCCGCCCGTCGGTTTGAAATTCCCTTGCGGCTTGAACTGAGTCGCCGCCGAATAGACCAGCGACGGCGCGGGGAGCTGCTTCAACCGCGCGTCGATATCCGTCAGCTCGGCTTCCACCTTGGCACGACGAGCTCGGCGTTCTGGCACAAGAGCGTTCGCCACGAGCGACTCGCGCTCGCGGCGCATCGTGGCCAATTGCTGCTTCGCCTCGTCGCTGCGTCCCATGCCGTAGTGATAGCCGTCGGTCAAATTCTTTCGGGCCCAACGCACGGGCGCTTCGATCGAATCGAGCGAAGTCACCGCGGCGTTGAGCGCCACGTTGCTCCCTCGTTCGTCGAACGCCTGAAGTTCGCCCAACGCGAAAATGAAATCGTTTTGCCGAGGCGACAATCGAGTGGCGGTCACTCGCACATAACGCCCCGCCGCGCCGTCGGCCGAGATCACTTGCGGCTCGACGCCCGGGTTCGGCACATCCGCGTTCGTCCGATCCAGCAGCACGCGCGACTCGCCGCCGAACGTCGCATCGTCCGACAACTCCACGCGAAATCGCACGGGAAAACCGAACCCCGCGCCGATGTTGTTAAACGTATCGTGACAGCCGACGATCGCGACTCGATCCAGCTTCACGGTTCGCCCCAAGTCGACTTGCACCCACTTCACCGCCGAGTCGCGCGGCTCGATCCCGCTGTGCCAGCCGAACTCGGGCCGTTCGTTGCCCTGTGTGCTCGATTCCAGTTGCGAGATCTTCTGGTCCAGCGACTTCAATTCGTCGCCCGCCAACCGCTGAATCTCCGCGTCGAATGCGCGTCGCTCGTTCTCCAATTCAAACTGCCGCCGCAACAATTCGCGTCGTTGTTGATGCACTTGCGGATCGGGATCGTAAGCCTGATCCGCTCGGTCGACCGCCGCGAACACCGCCTGCAACGCGTAATAATCGTGCTGCGTCACCGGATCGAATTTGTGGTTATGACAGCGAGCACAGCCGATCGTGACACTGTTAAACGTCTCCATCGCCACGCGAACCATGTCGTCGCGATCCAAGCTGCGAGCGATCTGCCCGTCGATCTTCGCCTCGGGCACTTCCACGTGGCTAATGAAATCCCACGGCCCGCAAGCGATAAAACCCGTGGCGATCAAACCGTCGGGACTCGCCGGAAACAGCACGTCGCCAGCGATCTGCTCGCGCACGAATTGGCTGTAACGTTTGTCGTCGTTGAACGAACGAATCACGTAGTCGCGATACGGCCAAGCGTTCGGCCGCGGTTTGTCCTTGTCGTAGCCGTGCGTGTCGCCGTAGTGAGCCACGTCGAGCCAATGCCGCGCCCAGCGTTCGCCGTACCGAGGCGATTCGAGCAACCGGTCGACCAGCCGCTCGTAAGCCCGCGGGTCGCGGTCTTCGACGAACGCCTCGACCTCGTCCGGCGTCGGCGGCAGCCCGATCAAGTCGAACGACAGCCGCCGAATCAACGCGCGCCGCTCGGCCGCGGGCGACGGGCTCAGCCCCTTCTCGCGCAGCTTGGTCACCACGAACGCGTCGATCGGCGTTCGCACCCACGCCGCATCGTCCGGCGAAAGCGACGGCGGCTCGGGCCGAGTCAACTCGCGCCACGACCACCAATCCGTATCGGAAACCGTCGGCTCTTGTAAACGAAAGTCCGCCGGCCAAACGGCGCCGCTCGCGATCCAGTCGCGGATCGTCGCGACTTCGGCGGCCGAGAGCGGCTCGGCTTCCTTCGGCATCTCGGCTTGGCCATCGACCGAAGTGATCAGGTCCAGCAAGTAACTCGATTCCGGCTCGCCCGCCACAACCACTTCGCCGCTGTCGCCACCCTTCGCGAGCGACTGGCCTGTTTCCAGCGACAAACCGCCTTTGCGATCCTGGTCGTTATGGCAACTCCAACAACGCCGTTCCAGAATCGGTGCGACTCGGTCGCGAAACGCCGCAGCCGCTGGATCGCGATCGGCGGCCCGCACGGAACCGGTCGCCAGGAGAAATGAGGCCGTCAGCAGCCAAAGCTCAATCGTGGAAGCACGCACGGGCAATCACTCGGAACAAAGCAAAGCGGAATCGGCGCCGGCGTCTCAAGACCAGTCCGCAAACAAGCTATCGAATCACACACAAGCGGCAGGGCGCAAGCCCTCCGGTTTCACAAATCGCATACAAGCGGCAGGGCGCAAGCCCTCCGGTTTCACAAATCGCATACAAGCGGCAGGGCGCAAGCCCTCCGGTTTCGCGAATCACACACAAGCGGCAGGGCGCAAGCCCTCCGGTTTCGCGATACCGGACGTCTCGCGCCGTTCCGCTTAAACCACCAACTCCGTAATCGGAGCGGCCGATTCAAAAGCCTGCTTCACTTCGCGAGGCACGCCCGACGCCAAACGCAGCTTGCCCAAGTCAAACAGCGAATGCATCACGGTCGCCATCAAATGCGAAGTCGTATACGGCTCGGTCGCCGGCACGTCGGCGCCGCGAGCGGATTGGCCAACCACTTGGCCCATGTTCAATCCGCCACCGGCAAATGCCAGTGTACCCAGACGCGACCAGTGATCGCGACCTCCCCGGCTGTTCACCTTCGGCGTGCGACCGAAATCGCCCGTAATCACCAGCAGAATTTTGTCGCTCAGCCCGCGTTGCCGCACGTCTTCCAGAAACGCGCTGACCGCCTTGTCGACCGAGCGGCCCAGCATCTCCATGCCTTTAACAATCCCCGGATTGTTGCCGTCGGCGTGCATATCCCAACCGGCGCTGTGAACCGTCACGAAACCGCACCCCGCCTCGCACAACCGCCGAGCCAACAGCATCTGCCGCCCGAGCGTCGACGGACGAAACACCTTGTGGCCGATGCGAATGTGGCTGGTGTCGTACCGCTGCAGCAACCGCGGGTCTTCGCCCTTCACGTCAAAGGCCGCGGCCGCGCCGCCCAACACCAAATTGGCCGCCTGCTCGTTCAGCTTGTCGACGCCGGCCAAACCGCCACGAGCGTCGATCTGCCGATTCAGATTGTCTAGCTCCCGCAGCAGCGAACGGCGGTCGTCGAATCGATCCGCCGGCAGACTCAATTGCATGTCCGCCGCCAGCGAACCACCTTTGTTGCCGCGCGAGCGTCGCGAACCGGCGTCGTCGTCTTCGCCCGTGTGGTGAAACGGAGCGTAAGACAACCCCAGCGAACCGGGCTGCGAACCCTTCAGCAGCCGCCCCTGCTCGTTGCGATACTGGCCGTCCACTTCGGGCGAAGTCACCACGGTGAAGGTCGGCAAGCCGCTGGCCGGATGATTCGCTCCGCGCAGCCGAGCGAAAGCCGACCCCATGCTGAAGCCACGATTCCCCGCGCCGTCGGGATCGGTGCCGCCCGTCAACACATGCACGTGAGCCTTCACATGATCGCCCACGCCATGATGAAACGAACGCACGACCGCCATCCGATCGGCCAGCCGCGCCAACTGAGGAAACGTGCCGCCGAACGTAACTCCGGGGATCGGCGTCGCCGCTTCGCCCGTCATGCTGCGAATCTCGGGCGGCGCGGTCAGCTTCGGATCGAACGTCTCGATATGACTGGCTCCGCCCGACAGATACAGCAACACCACGGACCGATCCCGCACAAAGTCCTCGCCCGCCACCGCTCGCGCCGCCACCAAATCGGCCAGCGTCAACGACCCCAGCGACAAAGCCCCGATCCGCAGAAAATCCCGCCGACCAAAATCCGCCCCGCTCGAAGCGCCATTCGATCCAGTCCGCGGGTTCGTAGTTACCGTCAGCATGCCATCGCCCTTCATCAACCGTCGTGTGTACCGTCCTAGCTCGCGAATCCATCAACGTCGGTTGATGATTATAGCCGCAGCCCCAAAGCAATGGAAACAGCAACCCGGTCGCCGAACTGCGATCAGTAGTGCCCGTTGCTCCACAATGAGCGTGTCTTGCGTTTCCAATCAAAAACAGTGCCACCTTGCCGCCACGCAACCG